>NZ_BAAJLV010000003.1:0-524845 GCF_057548755.1 Colwellia aquaemaris
GAAAGGCTATCCTAACGGATAGCCTTTTTTGCTTTCTAGCATTTAAACATATTCATTTTGATAATTTCATAGCGCTTTTATTATGCTGAAGCAATATTAACTTCTTCGGTAACTGCTTATTTTAAACTATTTACCTATAGATATAGTGAGCTGTTCAAAGGGTTTGATTCTATCAATTACGTTAACAACCATTTCGTGCGTTGTATCAAAGTGTGGAATGACAACAGCGCTATTAGTTTGGTTTTCAGATAAGAAGCTTTCGATACGAGCTGAAAGCCTCTCTATATCAACCAATCTACCATTAAACTTTAGCTGGCCAGTTTCCGCTATTTGCACTACGACCGTTGGCGCATTGTTTTCTGAAGGACTATTTTTAGCCTTTGGTCTATTTACTAATAGTCCCTCTTCTTTGAGAAAAGAGGTAGTGACAATAAAGAATATTAGTAAGATGAAGACAATATCTAGCATTGGTGTCATATCTACTTCAGCTTCTCGTTCACCGTTTAAACTTTTTCTACGTGTCATTTAGCTCTCCTTTATTCATTTATTTGTTTGAAAACTATTCGTATTTAATATGTACGAGAGTTTACGTAGTTTCAAGTTTTATTTACGAATTTGTTCGTATTATAGGTTTGAATAAATGAAAATTTTTTTTCGGAGCAGAGTTTTATTAAGAAAGCGTACGATAATAGAGTGTGGTTGTTAACGATGAATTGAGTAAAAAAAATCCAGCCGAAGCTGGATTTTTAATACTTTGATGTTTGTTGCTTATTCAACAATATCCATTTCTTCGATTAAGTTTGTTGCACCATCAATATATTCCATTACCCATAGCATGTATTTAATATCAACATGAATAGAGCGATTTAGTTTGGTGTCATAATCCCAATCTCCGATAATACTTTCGTAAACACCATCGAATACTAGACCAACAAATTCTGCTTTGTCGTTTAGTGTTGGAGAGCCCGAGTTACCACCTGTGATATCTAGTGTGCCTAAATAGTTCACTGGTACACTGTTAAGATCTTTCTTTACGTAGTCTCCATAGTGCTTGTTTTTAATCAACTCTAATTGCTTTTTAGGGGCATCAAAAGGTGCAATGCCTGTGTCTTTTCTGGTTATACCTTCAAGCGTGGTAAATGGCGTTGCTACTAAGCCATCTTGTGGTGAGTAACCTTTTACGTTGCCATAAGTTACGCGCAGAGTGCTGTTTGCATCAGCATAAACGGGTAAGTCTTTTGAATTAAAGTAGGCAATCAATGCTTCCATATATTTAGGACGATATGACTGAATATTACCTGATAATTCTTCTCCGGCTTCTTCTAACCGCTTGCGTTCATCAGCTGTTGCGACGGCTAATTGAATAAATGGGTCATCACTATTTTTAAAGTCATCAGCTGATTTACTCATCCAAGCTAGGCGAGTTGCTTGCTCATTTAACTTTGTTTTAGCGTACATTTTTCCAAGCTTGTTTTTGAATTGTTGCTGATCAAAATTTTTGTCTAACCCAAAAAAACTGTCTAATGATTTAAGTCGCTGTGCTTTTGGCAGTGCTACGTAGTGTTTGAACATGGCTAGCACAATCTTTTGATCTATTTCAGCATCATAACGACGATTTACCGCTTTCATGCTTTGTTCAAATCGAGCAATGTCACGCTCTTGATAGCCGCGTTTTCGTTCGATGTTCGGCTTAGTGTTTTCTTGTGACAAGCGATATAAACGATTAGCTGTGCTTAACATTTTTCCGTAATTCAAATAGCCTAGAATTAAATCTCTAGCCTGTGTTTCTTGATCTTTTTGAATTAACTTGTTTAAGCCTTTTAAGGCATTGCCGTATTTGCTTTTACGTGCCTTAGTTTCGTTGATCCAAGCGCTAAGCTCAGTTTCTAAAGACTTTTTACGTATCAGTGTTGTGCCTTTGTTATAGCTTTCAATCATGCTGCCATAGTTTTTTGCATAGTTAGCTAAGCTCGCTAGTGTGCTCTCGTACTTAATACGAGCATCACTGCCAACAGCTGAGTAGTCATGAATTAAATCTATTATCTCTTCACGATAAGCTTTAGCTTGTGGGTAAACCCAAGTGAACTGATTTTCTACTTCCAATGCTGTGCGGTATCGGTTTGTTCGTCCTGGATAACCAAGCACCATAATATAGTCATCTTCATCAACACTGCTTTTGTTAACTTTTAAGTGGTGTTTCGGCTCGTATGGTACGTTGTCTTCACTGTAGTCAGCGGGTTGACCATCTTTACCAACATAGGCGCGGTAAAAACCATAATCACCGGTGTGACGTGGCCACATCCAGTTATCAATATCACCGCCATATTTACCAACGCTACTGGCTGGAGCATGCACTAAACGTACGTCTCGAATAGTAAGTTGTTTAAAAAGGTAATACTCTAAACCTCCGTGAAAATTAACAACACTACAACGATATTTGCTATCACTTTCACATTCAGCTACTAAAGATTTAGAGCTTTTATCTATGCTTTTATAACGCTGTGCACCTGACATGTTTTCAGTCAACGCTGCGTTAATGATATCGGTAACAGGGGTTATTTCTTCTGTTACATAAATTCTACTGCCAGGAGTTGCCGGTAGCTCTTCATTAAATGATTTTGCTAAAAAACCATTTTTAAGCAGGTTATTTTCTTCAGTTGAGTTGTATTGAACTGAGCCATAAACACAGTGATGGTTGGTTGCAACTAAGCCTTTATCAGAAACAAAAGAAGCTGTACAGCCACCTAAGCTAACAATTGCGCCCATTGGAAAACTTGTTAAGTTGGTAAGACTATTTGGGTCTAACTTTAATCCAGCTTCTACAAGCTTATTAGCAATACTTGGTAATTGATGTGGTTGCCACATGCCTTCATCAGCTAATGTTGCCGTAGATGCTAAAGCAAAACACAGCGAAGCAAATTTTTTCATTTTATTATTCTCAAAAAGTAAATTTAAATCATGCGGCAGTTTGCGGTATCGAATTAGGATAGTCAAAAAAAAGCAGTAATTTACCTGCGCAATATCAAGTCATTAGTATTTGTTTGTTGTAAACTATGCGAAGAGTTTCGTAGTGATAAAAACATTAAAATTTCCACTCATTATTGAACTAAAGCCTAATTTTAATTGAAAATTAACTGCATAATACTTGTTGTAGTGTAATTGTTTATATATTCTAAAATAGTTAGGTAACAAAATGTTTACAAATATGCGTGCTGCTGGCTCATTATTTGTTGTAAATAATAAAAATAAAGAGATTCTTGAGGAGGTTTTGTGCTTATTAAAGATAATTTTGATGAAGCATTAAAGATCAGCGAATCAGTCAATGAGTTTTTATCTCATTATCAAATTCCACCTAGCCCTGTTAACTACTCTGTGGTTTATCTTCATATCAGTAAACGCAATGAGAAATTGTCGGCTGAATTAGAAAAGCATGTCGAAACCTATCATGAGGTTGATTTAACTTTTATTGAGGGGTTGTTTGAAAAGTATATTTCAAACTCTCATGCGATAGATAAGCAAATATTAGATCCTATCGAAAAATCGTTAACCACAACGTTAGAGAAAATTAATGCCCAAGTTGATAGCGATAAAGTCGTCGCGTCAAATTTGAAAAAAGCAGAAAAAGCACTTTCTAAGCACGAATATCATAAATCCATGCAAAACATTGTAGCATTTTTGATGAGTAGCATTACCACTTCTCAGCAACAGCACAATGATCTGTCTTTGGAATTAACCCACGCTTGTGGCGAGGTTAGTTTTTTGAAAGCTAAGCTTGAAGCTGCACGGCATGAAGCCATTGTTGATTCTTTGACCGGACTGTTTAATCGACGTGGCTGTGATGTGAAATTGCAAGAGTTGGATATAGAGGAAGTACATTCGACCTTGGCCATTGATATTGACCATTTTAAGAACATTAATGATCAATTTGGCCACTTTATCGGCGATAAAGTGATTCAGCGTATTGCTAAAGTCATTAAAACAACCATTTCAGATAAAGATATTGCTGTGAGATTTGGTGGTGAAGAGTTCGTGGTGGTGATGGTTAATAAAACCATGACACAAGCACATGAAATAGCCGAAAAAATAAGGCTTTCTATAGCGTCTCTAAAATTAATGCAACGAGACTCTAAAGCGTATTTACCCAAAATATCAGTGTCTATTGGAATTGCTGAGCGACAAGATGAATTGAATTGGACGGCATTATTTGAACAAGCGGATATCGCTTTATATCAAGCAAAAAATACGGGTAGAAATAAAAGCGTTTGTTTGTAAACGCTTTTATATTTACTGGTATGATTTAGGTACAGTTTTATAGCTTAAATAAGCTAGGAAAACGCTTGTCAGCTTGCAGTTGCGAAACCAATGATGATTGTTCTTTGGTTTCCGCCTTCTTTCCATAAGAGTCAAAACTAACTAAATCTTCAACCGGACTTCTTGCTAGCCAATTTGCCGACTCTAACTCAGGTTTATCTTTAAAGTGGCTAACATAGCCTAAGCATAAGTACGCTATTGGAACGACGTTGTCTGGTAAGGCAAGGGTACTTTTTAATGCCTCATGATGCAAAATAGACACCCAGCCAACACCGACGCCTTCAGCTCTTGCTGCAAGCCAAAAGTTTTGCACAGCGCAAACCGAACTATATAAATCCATTTCTTTCATATGTGTTCGTCCAATAACTGTTTTTCCTGTTCTTTCTCGATCACAGGTAATACAGATATTAATTGGCGATTCTATTATTCCCTCAAGCTTTAAGTTTTTATATGTTTGTTGTTTGCTAGGTTCAAACATAGTTTCTGCTTCATTATGTGCCTGTGCAAAGCTTTGATGAATTTGCTTTTTAACATCATGAGATTGAATAATAATAAAATCCCATGGCTGCATAAAGCCAACAGAAGGCGCATGGTGTGCGGCATAAATTATTCTACTTAGTGTCTCATTAGGGATCGCTTTTGGTAAAAATTGACCACGTACGTCACGGCGATTAAATATTGCTTTATAGAGTCCCTGTTGATCTGCTGCACTAAAGCAGTGCTGTGATTGAGTGCTATTGCTATGTTTTTTAGTTGCATCTTGTTTTGTTAAATCCAAAATATTCCCCTTGATGGATTTAAAGCGATCGGCCTTTCGCTTGGAGTTGACTATTAGGCAGGTCTTCTGACTAAAACATTATTGTATCGGGCAATAGATACAAAGCTGCTTGATGCCTTCCCAGTAAAAATTACCAGTGGCTTATGAACAAGCATAAATGTCATTACAGCGTTGGGCACGTATTGGAGTTTCACCAATTTCCCTATTCTCTTGACGCTAAAGATTGAGAGTCAAGCACCTAAAAGTAGTTTGCAGCACTATAGCAAAGGTAGAAGTGTTTACACAGAATAAAGTTGTAGTTGTTTAGTGCTTAGTTACGTGAAGTAGGATTTTGAAGGAGACAAAAAAAGGGGAAGTACTTTAGTACTTCCCCTAATTACAACACTAGTTGGGAATCTAGCTTAACTCTATGGGTTATATGTTACGTCTAAGCTTACACCACTTGCAGCTTGATAGCCGTAGATACCGATATGCCATGTATCTGCAGCAGGGTTAGTAAACGGACATGACTCTGTATTACCACTTTTATACGGACGACAGTCGTAAGTTGATGATGTTGGTTGTGCTCCTCGACGAATGTACATATCAGCATCACCTGTGCCACCACTCATGTTGAAATCAAGAGTCGCCATACCTGCTGGTACGTCAATTGTGTAATAAGTCCATGCACGACGAGCAACACTAATGTCAGTTACTGAAGCGCTGCCACCAGTAGCTCCGCCGCCACCGCCAGTTGAACCTTCAGTATAACTACCTGTTAGGTTAACGCCAGTAAATGCTGAGTAACCAATCACTTTCACATGATATGTTCCAGCTTGTGCAGTAGCAATTGGACAAGACTCTGTATTACCACCTTTGTATGGACGACAATCATAACTTGATGTTGTTGGGGCTGAACCAAACTTAACATAAAGGTCAGCATCACCTGTGCCACCTGCCATATCGAAGCTCAGGCCAGTTGCTCCAGCAGGAACTTCCATCGTAAAGCTTAACTCTTCAGATTTAGCACCAGCCAAATTTGTTTTAGCAACACCATTTTCTAATACATTGCCACCTGCAGGTGGTGGAGTTACTGTACTACAACTTGCTGCAAGTGCATCAGATGCAGCTTTTGCTTGCACTAAACCGTAACCTGTTTTGTCATCACGACCTGCTACATCTAAGTCAATTGCTGTAGATTTTAATGCGTTACGAACTTGAGTCGCGGTACAATCTGGGTTGTTGCTCCATACTAATGCCGCAACACCAGCTACATGTGGAGTCGCCATTGAAGTACCGTTGTAGTATGCGTAATCTTGGCCACCAACAACATTTAAATTAGCATTCGTACCTAGTTGTCCCATAAGTTGCAAACCTAGTTCACGGTTTACAGAAACAGTTGGCACTGTTACGTCAGAGTTAGCATCTACTAAAAATGGGTTTTGTAGGCCTGGACGAGCGCTATTACTATAAACAATAACACCTGATGCACCGGCATCGGCACACGCTTTAGCTGGATTAATTTCAGGGTAGTTGCTACCTTTTTGGTTATCATTACGTTCAGCTAAACAAATGTTTCCTGAAACGTTTGAACAGCTATAGCTGCTTCCTGAAATAGTACAAGCGGCTAATACACCATTTGCAGAGCTGTCTACGTTACTAACAGTAAAGCTACCACCACTTTGAATGTAGTGAGTTTGTGGTACAACTTCATCGTTACCGTAAGTTGTTGAACCTAAAGTGATATAGCCTAAACGACCATCACCAGCAACTGTTGATAGAATTGCTTCACCTGGTGCTGAAATTTCAACTTGAGGTGTGTACTGAGAGAACTCAGCATGTTGGCGACCTTGGTCAAGTGCACCTACCGCCATTACTGAATCGTAAGAAGCAGGGTAAGAAAGGGTAGCATCACCATCGTTACCTGAAGCGGCGATTAGTAAAACACCTGCGTCAGCTGCTGCTTGTAAAGAGTTACGTTCTGCGTTGCTTGAACCAGCGCCACCTAAACTCATATTGATGACTTTAGCGCCGTTGTTTACACATGTATCCACAGCATCAACTAATTCACCTGTGTAACCCCAGCCAGCTTCGTTAAACACTTTTACAATATGAAGGTTTACATTAGTGTTTGGCATAATACCAACAACACCTTCAGAGTTGTTAACCGCGGCAATAGTACCTGCTACGTGAGTACCGTGAGAACCACCATTTTGATACCAGTTGCCTGTACCTGAGTTATTGGTACCTGTTGCATTGTTGGCATTTAAATCTGGGTTGGCGCGCTCATAACCTGAATCGATAATACATACGGTCATGTTGGCAGCGTCATTATCTGAAATAAGGTCAGATTGTGTATCTGCGATACCCCAAGGTTGGTTTTGCGCCATTAAATAACGCTTATAATCAGGTTCTGCAAATTCAACGTCGGCGTGGCTATTAAGTTCCATCACCATAGCTTTTACGTCGTTAATGTGTTTTTGCTTGCCTAAAGAGATTACGTGACGGCCATTTTTTAGTTTCTTTAGGTGTTTTAAACTATGACCAGCTTTTTTCGCTAATCCTGCAGGCATAGCTTTTTCCGAAGAAAAGTTGCTTAATGCTTGTGCTTCAAAACCACTTTTGTATTTAACAATAATGCGGTCAGTAAAGTCGTGACTCTGGAATTTTTGACTTTCGCGCCATTGGCTAAAGTCTGTATTTACAGCAGTCATAGTATTGGCATTTACAGGTACAGTTTGTAATTCTGCTGCTTGGAATGTTTGAGCGTTAGCAGTTGCAGCAATAACTGACAATGTTATAGCGCTTAAGCTTGCTTTTGGTATATTTCTCATTGATGAGTCTCTCCGGTTATTGCGCTGAATGCTTTGTTTACTTTGTAGCATCGGACGCATTATTTTTATTAGTTGGCAATTAATCACCTCATTCATCATGCCCTTTAAAGCATATGTGGAATAGCAATAACAAGACGTTAATTAGTAATATTCCGACAATAAAATAAAATTTAAAATTTATAAGTTTTTGTTTTTTATTGTTGTTTTTATTTGTTGTCGTTTTTTTATGAAAAAATGTCGGGTATTTACTAGGGGGCTTTTACTTAACTGTTAGTATCAAAATACGTTCAAGGGATATCCCCTGAATAACATAATTATAAAAGTCGAATGTTCGTATTCGAATACACTATAGAGACACCTGGAGCATCTATGAAAATTTCTAAATTTACAAATTCTATAATTGCTATTGCAGTAACTTCTGCATTTTCTGCACACGCAGCTGATGATAGGTACATCATCAAAGTCGACGAAAGTAAAAAAGGAATTGTTAAAGCGTTAGCTAAAAAGTTAAACGCCGAATTAAAAGTAGATGGTAATGGTTTTATTGCTGCATCTTTTAAAGGAAAGTCTTTAGATGAAGTAAAGGGCTTAATGAATAACCCACATGTTCAATTAATTGAAGCGGATCAAAAACGTAAATTAATGTCAGCATTTAGTGATGATTCTGGTAATCCAATGTTAGAGCAATTAACGCCTTACTCTGTATATCAATCTCAAGCTGATCAAGTGGCATTTAATGCAAATGCGGGTATGAAAGTTTGTGTCATTGATTCTGGCTTAGACCGTTCAAACCCAGATTTTGTTTGGAATAATATTACTGGTGATAACGACTCTGGTACAGGAAACTGGGATGAGCATGGTGGCCCTCATGGTACACATGTTGCGGGTACTATTGGTGCCGCAGATAACAACATTGGTGTTGTAGGTATGGCACCAGGTGTTGATATGCACATTGTGAAGGTTTTTAATGCTGATGGTTGGGGCTATTCTTCTGATTTAGCGCATGCTGCTGACAAATGTACACAAGCTGGTGCCAATATTATCAGTATGAGTTTAGGTGGTGGCGGTGCTAACAGCACTGAAGAAAATGCCTTTAAAGCATTTACGGAGGCTGGCGGCTTAGTGGTTGCAGCAGCAGGTAACGATGGCAACAATGTGCGCTCTTACCCAGCGGGCTACTCATCAGTGATGATGGTAGGTGGTAATGACAATAACAATGGTCGCTACACTGAGTCTCAGTATCCAAGCTGTACAGTAACAACAGGTAGAGGCAAAAAGCAAACAACAACGACAGATGAAACAGTTTGTGTTGAGATAACAGCAGGCGGTGTTGATGTCTTATCAACTTATCCTGCAGATATGGCGACAAACTCTATTGTAAGCGCAGACGGCCAAGCTTTTGCTTCGTCAGCAATGGAAAATGCAGGTAATGCAAGTGGTAGTACTTATTACATGGGGACTGCTGAAGCAACCGATAGTGGAGCCAATGGCAATATTTGTATCATCGACCGTGGTGCAATTTCATTTCACGATAAAGTGCTAAATTGTGAAAATTCAGGCGGTATTGGTGCGATTATCATTAATAATGAAGCTGGCATGTTATACGCAACATTAGGTGATACTAATTCAACATCTATTCCTGCAGCGGGGGCAGCTTTTGAAGATCGTGCCGCTTTACTTGCAGCTTCATCTGCCGATGTATCAATTGGTACCAGTGATTACGGTTTAATGACGGGGACTTCAATGGCAACTCCTGCTGTATCAGGCATTGCTGCATTAGTATGGTCGAATCACAATAACTGTACCGGCACAGAAATTCGCGAAGCATTAAAAGCTACTGCGATGGATAGTGGCGCAACTGGCCATGATGTTTACTTTGGGCACGGTATTGCTCAAGCTAAAGCTGCAAATGATTATTTAACCGCTAACGGTTGTGATGGCGGTGTAACTCCTCCACCAAGTGGAGATATTAGTTTAACAACTAATGGTTACCGTGCTAAAGGTAAAAACAAAGTTGATTTGTCTTGGTCTGGTGCATCAACTAGTAGTGTCGATATATATCGAAATGGCACGTTAAGAACGACCACTTCAAATGATGGTGCATATACCGATAGTTTTAGAACATCTGGTTCATTTACTTATAAAGTTTGTGACCAAGGTACTGATAACTGTTCTGATGAATCAAGTGTGTCATTCTAAGTAAATAAATGTAAGTTATTAAAATATCCAGCTTTTCCTGAGCTGGATATTTTTGCATTTTTGTGCTTGTAAAAAAAACGTAAATATAGAGTTAAAAGTCGTTCAGTGGTGTGATAGTGTTTACTTGTAGTTTTAAAAGTTTAATGCTTTTAAAAAGTGATATTAATAAGGTTTTGAACTTTGTTAATTGTTGTAAAACATATGAAGTTACTCACCCTAATGTTTTAAAAATAATTAGAAAATGTAATGGGCAAAAGGGGATAAAAATGTTGTTCACTTCGAATAAAAGCCAAGTAAAGCTTATATCTGTTCTAGGAGGGGTATTTGCTATTGCGTTGTTAATAGGCTTTAAATCTTCCGCTGAAAATAATAGCAAAGCACAGTCGTATATTATAAGCGCAAAAAACTTCTTATTACTAAAAAGTAACTTAAAGGAGGTAGGCGCAACTCCAACACATGAATTAAAAATTATAGATTCTTTTGCAGTTGAATTAACTGCTGAGCAATTGAAGTCTCTGCAAGAGAAACAAAAAATTAAAGTATCAACCAATCATAAAGTTGAGTTAAGCGGATTAGGCATAGGACAACGCCGATGGCAGCCAAAATCTGTGGTAACAGAACAAGTAGATGCAACATACGTTCATCGCACTGGTAATTATGGCGGTGGAGTTACTATTGGCTTTTTAGATACCGGTTTAGATCAATTACCAGGTATGTCGGTAGATTTAAACGGCAGAGATAAAGCATGGGGTACATACGATGCAATAAATGATACCGTTAGTAACTATGATGATGAAGCAAGCGGTCACGGTACCCATGTTGCAAGTATTGCTACTAATAGTGACTTTGATGTGCATGGCCAAATTTATGGTGTTGCACCGAATGCTGCGCATGTCGGTATTAAGGCATTCGATGCTGAAGGTAAAGCAACTTACGCTGATGTAATTCGTGGTATTGACTGGGCATTACAAGTTAAAGACCAAATTAATTTAAGAGTGCTAAATATGTCGTTTAGCGGCCCTGTTCGGTCAAACTATTGGGATGATCCATTGAACCGTGCTGTTATGAAGGCATGGCAAGCAGGTGTTGTTGTGGTTGCATCCGCTGGCAATAAAGGTTCTGGCCCTATGACAATAGGCGTACCTGGAAATGTACCTTATATTATTACTGTTGGAGCCATGACCGATGATTACACGGCATTTAATTATTCTGATGATAAAATAGCAAGTTTTAGCGGTGCAGGGCCGACAGCTGAGGGTTTTGTTAAACCAGATATAACAGCCCCCGGCGGTCATATTTCCGGACTAATGTCTTTTGATTCTCAAATTGTAACTGAGCACCCTGAATTTCATGATGGCGGTCGTTATTTTGAAATGTCGGGTACCTCACAGTCAGCAGCGGTAGTTTCAGGCGTTGTGGCATTATTATTAACAAAAGAGCCGTCATTAACCCCTGACCAAGTAAAATGCCGCATCATTGATAGCGCTTATCAAGCCCGCAATGAGGATGGGAGCTTAAGGTATAGTGTATTTCAGCAAGGTGCGGGCCTAGTGAGTGCATATCATGCATTAGCCAGTAATGAAAATAATTGTGCAAATACTCATTTAGATATTGAGAAAGATCTTAATGGTGAAGAACATTACTCAGGTCCTGCTAATATTAATGATGACGGTAACTTTTATGTTGAAGGTATGGGGCAGGAGTACGTTTGGGATATAAATGAACCTATCTTTGACGGTGATGGTATGCTTTGGAAAACGTCTCAAAGTGATGATAGTGCATGGCAAAACTCTGCGACAACTGATGGCATGTTATGGAAGACCAATTTTGAAACTGATGGTATGTTATGGAAAACAGGTTTTGGAACTGATGGTATGCTATGGAAAACAGGTTTTGTTACCGATGGTATGCTTTGGAAAACGACAATAGCTATCAATAGTTGGGTAGAGCCTCAGTAATAGTATGTCAATTCAAAAAAACCACTTGTAAAAAGTGGTTTTTTTGTCTTTGGCGCCAGTTAATTATAGCTAATGAAAAGTTTAAGTTACGTATATGACTAGAGTACTTTATTTCAGTTTATTATTTTTATTTTGCAATATTCTTTCTGCGCAAGAAAGTAAATTATTTAAGAATTTTGCCGTAGATAATTCTATGTCTTATAAATTTGTGATGACAATTGCACAAGATCAACATGGTTTTATGTGGTTTGGGTCACAAGAGGGGTTGCATCGCTTTGATGGCCACCAACTTGTTAGTTTTCATCATAATTCCTCAGCTGAAAACTCAATAAGTTCGAACGTTATAAGCCGCATTATGGTTGATTCAAAACAGCGTCTTTGGATTGGCACACGCGGCGGCGGTATTAATTTATTTAATGAAGCTACTCAAGATTTTATTCATGTAACCACGAAAACTGAGAAAGTTAAAATAAGCAATGATAGTATCAATACATTGTTTGAAGACAGCCGAGGAAATATTTGGATAGGCACAGAGAACGGTCTAAACATATTGTCAACGAAAAATGGCGAATGGTCTGTCACTCAGATTCACCAATTATTAGGCAATAGCCAGAGTTTATCCCACAATATTGTGCATTCTGTAATAGAGACTGATGAGCATGAAATTTGGGTTGGAACTAATGGTGGTGGTATTTCTGTATTTAATTTAGATGGTAGTTTTGCTAGAACAATAAAATACTCCCCTAATAATGCTGATAGTTATGTTAATAAATTCATTAATGCTCTTTTTAAAGACCGAGCAGGTAACATTTGGATAGGTACTGTTGATAAAGGTTTACTAAAATATTCAAAGCAGACCAAAAAAATTTCTCATTTTCAATTTAATGCTGATAATAAAAACTCTATTAGTAGCAATACAATTCATAATATCTACCAAGACTTCGAAAATAATATTTGGGTGGCAACAGATAACGGTTTATCAATTTTTGATGTCAGAAGCACTCAGTTTGAGCGCTTTAATTATTCTGCAAATAATCTCTATAGCTTAAGTAGTGACTACATTATGAATTTTTTTGAAGATGATAATGGCATGATGTGGATAGGTACAAATACAGGCGTAAATCGCTGGGACCCTGCAATGACAACTTTTCGTCAGTATACGGGAAAAGAGTACCCTGCACTTAATAGTCCTAACATAACCAGTTTTTCACAAGCTTCCGCAGATAGTGTATTTTTTAGCACATATAACGGCAAGATATATAAGTTGCATGTAAATTTAGACAAAATTGTAGAGTTAGAGCTTGATGGTTTTTTTGATAATCGAAGGGTTATGACATTATTTTATGATGCTAACTACCTATGGGTAGGCACACGGGCTTCAGGTTTATATAGGATTAGTCTTAAAAATAAAGTTATAAAAGCGTATCAATATGACGAGCAGAATAAGTTTTCGTTATCTGCAAATAGTGTTACAGATATTATAAAAGATAAAAATGGGAACTTATGGGTTTCGACATTTTATCAAGGGTTAAACCGATTAAATGACGACGGAAGCTTTACTCGATATACCAGTAATAAAAACAGTCCAAGCTTAGGTCCAAATAACAATGCTATTTTACATCTATTAGAAGATGAACAGGGCTTTATTTGGCTTGCAACTTATGGTGGGGGCTTGAGTCGTCTCGATACTAAAAGTGAACGATTCAGTCATATTACTAATGATGAGAATGACCCCGAAAGTCTATCTAGCGATCTCGCGTGGTTTTTGTTATTGGATAAAGAAAAAAATTTATGGATTGGCACACAAGCTGCTGGCGTAAATATTTTATCCTATAGAAATAGGATCAACCAAGATTATCGCTTTAAACATTTTGATACTAAAGATGGAATGAAAAGCCAAACAGTATATGCCATGGTTCAAGACAGGTTTAATGATATTTGGCTTAGCTCAAATCAAGGAATTTCTCGGTATTCTGCTAAATCTAAGAACTTCAAACATTTTGACTTAAGCCATGGCCTAGTCGACCTTGATTATAACCACGGTGCGATTTTTGAAAGTGAGAAAGGACAGATTTATTTTGGTGCTGGCAAAGGAGTATCAAGTGTACAGCCTTATAGCAATCAGAATGAGGTCAAAGCACCGCGTGTAAGATTGACTAACATTTTTAAGTTAAATGAAGCAATGACATTTTCTAAAAGTCTATCAAATTTAGAAACTCTAGAGCTTGATCATACTGATCAGTTGGTATCATTTGAATACGTTGGCTTAAATTACACTAATCCTAGTTCAACAAAGTATAAATATCGATTATTAGGCTTTGACAATGAATGGTTAGATGCTGGTATTTCTCGTCGTGTTTCGTATTCGAATTTACCAGCAGGGGAATACCAATTACAAGTCATTGCGGGTAATAACGATAATAAATGGAGTGAACCAGGACTTTCATTAGATATTATTGTTAAACCGGCACCTTGGAATACTTGGTGGGCGTATATTTTATATACCTTAGCCATTGCTTTAATGTTGTTGATTTATTCACGATTACTTAATCGAAAACTTGTGATTGAGCAACAGCAAAAGCTATACCTCGAGCAACAAGTAAGAGAGAAAACAGAAAAATTTAAATCTAAAAATATTGAGTTAGCACAAGCAAATAAACAGCTTGAAAAAGCGGCAATAGTCGATAAGGTTACCGGCGTTAAAAGTCGGCGCTATTTAGATATTTATATAGAACAAACCAGCCAGTTGATGAATCAGATGCATCAAAACTTATTACCAGTACAGCGTGATACATTGCCACGTTTATATATCTTAATGGTGCAAGTCAACGAAGCTGTTGCGAAAAACAATAGCCAGCTGATGAACTTAACTGACTTGTTATTATTTACACGCAATACTGATGACCTTGTTATTCGTTGGTCTGATGATACCTTTGCCATTATTGGCTATGAAAAGGATAACAATGCCAGTGAGTTAGCTTCTCGTTTGGCAGGGCGCTTTGATGGAGTTGCTGGTAATGATACTGACATGAGCATGGCTTATGCTTTTTACCCTTTTAATAGAGAAAATCCATTAGAGCTTAACTGGGATCAAATCAGTGTTTTAATTGAACAAGCACTACAATTTACCCGCGATGAACACCAGCTTGCATGGCTTGGCCTATGTGGCCCTAAATCAAGCCATTTTGATTATCTTCAGTTAATTCAGCAAAATAACTTTAATAGCTTAAAACAGCAGGTAAACATCAAGTCTGGGCTAGTTTGATGAGCGTTGCTGTTCTAGGTAATTCTGCTGGTATTGCTTTGGCGTGCATTTATATATTTCTTTAAAACATCGGCCAAAATAGGTTTGAGATGAAAAGCCAACATCTAACGCGATACGGCCTATTTGAGAGCCATTTTGTAGCAAGTATTTTGCTTTTTTCAGGCGAAATTCTTTAATGAAGTTATTCGGTGTTATGCCCAGCAATACTTTTATTTTTCTTTGCAGTTGGCGGTCACTCATTGCCATTGCATTGGCTAGCTGTACAATGTCCAAATCGGTATTCATATAGACCTTAGCTGTAACCTCTTCAAGCTTTTCGAGAAACTTGTTATCAAGAGTTAGCTCTTCGCTACTGACTTGAGTCAATTCTGCAACATTATTGAAGCTATGGTCTTTTCTATTTTTCTGAACGTCTTTATTAAAGTTGTCAAAATAACATTGCTGTAATTGTTGGCGCCCAAGAATTAAATTATCAATACGTGTTAATAACTCTTGATGGTTAAATGGCTTACTTAAGTATTCATCGGCCTGTAAGTTCAAGCCGTGTAGACGACTATCTAAATCAGATCGCGCTGTTAGTAAAATAACAGGAATATGCGAAGTTAGTTCATGGCTTTTTAATTGTTTTAACACCGCAAAGCCGTCTATCCCGGTTAGCATAATGTCACAAACAATAAGGTCTGGAATGTACTCTTGAGCTAGGCTTAGTCCTTGCTCTCCGCTGTCAGCTAACAGGCAGTGATGTTGTTGTTCTATCACTCGTTTTATGTGCAATTGCATATCTAAGTTATCTTCGATAACTAGGATAACTTTTTGTTGTTTAGATTTACTGTCATTTTGAGACTTATGCTGCTCCACCAATAATGACGATACTTCGGCTTGAGAAATACTACTTGGTGCCAATTGCTCTTTAGCAATTGCTGCAGCACGCGGAATTGTCAGGGTAAATTTACTACCTTTGTTATATTCACTAACAACGCCAACCTGCCATTGATGCGCTTTTGCCAGTTCATGTACTAACGATAAGCCTATACCGACACCGAACACACCTTGATTTTTTTCGTCATCAGCACGTTGAAAGCGCTCAAATATTTTGGCTTGTGAATCTGTAGCAATGCCAATACCAGTGTCAATAACATCAAGTACAAAATTGCTATTGTCACAATGAGCAATAACGTCTATTTTACCGCCAGCTGGCGTGTATTTAATAGCGTTTGCAATAAGGTTAAATATTATTTTTTCAAATGCTTGTGCGTCACACTCTAGCCAAATATCGTCGGGAATTGTGCAGCTAAGTGTTAGATCGTTCTGTTTTGCTAAACGAGCAAAGGAATCAGCAGGCATTGCCATTAAGGTTTTCAAGCGATACGTTGCTAATGTTAATTTTGGATTGTCAGCCAAACGAGAAAGCTCTAGGAGTTGCTCGACCATGCGCACCAATCGCAAACCGTTACGTTTTGCCGTGTGAAGCTCTTTACCTTCTTCATCAGTATGCTGCTTGGTTAAATTACGATCTAAAATTCCGTTGATTATGGTTAGTGGTGTTCTAAATTCGTGCGAAATATTAGCAATAAATTTATCTTTTAAATCTAATGCCTGTTGCTCGGCTAATTTTCTTGCCGTGAGATTTATAAAAGTAATAACCACCAGCGGCTTATCATCTCTATCTGCCCATTGTAACTCCGCCTGCACCGGAAAATGCGTACCATCTTTTCTCGTCGCAACACATTCTCTGGAAATTCCTGACTCTTTACGTTGCAGGGTGTAAACATTGCTTTTAAAATCGAAAAAATAATGCATTTGATCATCATGGGAAAAAAAGTTACTAACTTTTGAAGCAACAATTTCTCGCTCTAAACACTGAAACATTTGCACTGCCGCAGGGTTTGCAGAAAGTATAGTGCCATCGATTGTTGTCGTGAGAATGGCATTACTCGAAACGTTTACTATCGCCTTGTCTTCACTGTTAAGCATGGCATTGGTGAGCGATAAATTTAGTTTTACTAATTCATCTTGTGCAGACTGTTGGACAACAAGTTTCTTTTGACTTTTTACACTCAGCTTATTTTTACGGTAGGCAATTATGATCAGCAACGAGAAAGCAATAATCAACCAAATAATAACCAATAAAGATTGTAGGTAAGAATTAATTTTATAGTGAAGGTTAAATTCAATACCGGCAAAGTGCATGCAAGCTAGAGCTATGACAAGCAGAGTAATGTATAGCTCAGGAAGCGCTGGAGCTTGGGATTTTTCGGGAGATACGCTCGATGTTAAAGAGTTATGTGCGGCGATTATTAACGCACAATAAGGTATTAACGTTAATAGGTTAGCAATATAAATAGCAGAGCTTGTTTGCTGTGCTAACTCATTCGTTGGGGGGAAAGCGTTAACATAAATAAAACTACTATCAATAAGTATAGCGCCGGCGGCAATAGCTAACATTGTATAAATTCGGCACCAAAATTTACCATGGCATTGATAGCTTGTTACTGCTAGGCGAATAAAAATAAGCGATGTGATCAATAAGTGAAACAATTGTGTCGATGCTTGTTTTGCCACTTCATTGTGTGCAAATTCGAATGGTAATAACACCAGATAACTAAAACAAATTAGCGTGAAAAATATTGCCGGAACCCGACTACTGATATTACGGTTTAGTCGAGTTTCACTTATATGTGGGTTGGTTTCAATTGCGAGTAATATAAAAAAGTAGCTAAAAAGGCTGAGAAACTCTTGTAGCAATAAGTTTTGCGCTATTAAGTTGAAACTAAAAAGCACGTGCGAAAGCAAAGCAAATAGTAAGGCAAAAGACAGAAACTGCCAAAACAACTTGAGTGATTTTATGGCAATTCGTAAATAACTCACAACGACAAAATAAACACTGAAAACTTGCAAGAGTAGTAGAGCACTAGCTTGCACTAATTCATTGTTAAATGAGAAAAATTGACTTATAAAACTGTAAGGTATTAACGCTAAGGTAAAAGCTAACGTTATAAATAAATTTCTAGTTGTTATTTGCAAAGCTACGACCTACTAAGTGATGACAACATTTATTACTTTATTGGTAGTCGGCATTAATTCAGTTATTGGCAGTATACCTGATGTTAATATTTTGTGAATGCTTGTTATTTAGCTTTATTGCGAGAAAGAAATGAAAAAGGCTTATTTATTGAATAAATAAGCCTTTTAGACAGTATATTTTAATACTAATTCGTATACTTTATGTTAATTTAGAAAGTATAGCTTGCGCCTAGCATGAAAGTGCGTCCGTATTCTTGGTAATCAATAATACGTGCTGCGTCGCCGTTTTCTAGTACTTTAAACTCTTCATTGGTTAGATTGTTGGCTTGCAATAGCAAGGTTAAACCGTCAAATTGAGAGCCTTCAGCAAATGAGTAGCTTACTTGTGCGTCAACTATCGTTTCTGCTTGAATCATTTTCAGGTCACGACTACCACCAAAACCTGAAACTTCACCTAAGAATTCACTACGATAGCGAGCACTCACGCGTGCTTCAAAACCTTCTTGAGCATAGTATGTAGTAACGTTAACAACGTTTTCAGAAAGTCCGGGTAACGGTGTTGAGCTATTATTAGGATCTTGTTTTATACTGCTAGTTGTGTGTGAAGCATTAACTATTAAACCGTAGCCTTCTAATGCTGGCGTAAACATTTCACCGGTTAATGACATACTAAACTCAATACCACTGATATCACCACCTTCGCCGTTTTGTGGTGAAGAGCTATAGCCTAAGAAGTATTCTGGAGAACAAGTTGTAGAACCGCTTGCGTCAGCAGTGCAATTATCAGGCACAACATGCTCACTAAAGTCTTCGATGACTTGCTCTTTGTAAATATATGTCTCTAAATCTTTATAGAATAAGGCTATTGCGGTGTAGCCTTTATTGTCAGTAAAGTAATGCTCGTAAGATAAGTCCACTGCGTTAGCAATCCAAGGTCTAAGCTCTGAGTTGCCACCTGACGCGCTCCATGGAGAGTTGTCAAGTTCAGTACCATTTTCTTTCTTTTCATCAAAACTGTATTTACCGCTGGCACGTAAGTCATCCATACGGGCGCGTGATAAGGTTCTTGCAATGCCTAAACGTAGAACATCATCATCGGTAAGGTTAAGGTTTAAGTTAATGCTGGGCAAAAACTCCCAATATTTATCACCGCCAGTTTTGATTACATCATTATCATGGGAATAGTCCTCTTCATTTCTACCACTAATAGCTTGAGAAAATTGGTCGGTATACACTGCTTGAAAACCAAAGTTACCTTTAAGTACGTAGCTACCTAACTCGGTATCAATATCTAGTTTGCTATAAATAGTGGTGACTTTTTCTTCGACTAACCAAGATTTTTCTGTGATATCGGCGCTAACAGCATCTTGAATATCGTAAATGCCACTATTCCATAATTTCCATGCATCATAGGTAATAACATTTCCTAAGCCAAATTTACTGTAATCAACTAAACCAGCACTTTCTGCGCCGTAATAAATACTATCACCATTGGCAAAACCTTTAATAGAATATTCATCAGCTGATTTTTCTTTAGTACGCTCGATGTAATGCACACCGAACGTTAAATTGTTGTATACATCGCTGTCAATGTAACGAGAAAACGCTATGCGTACTTGGTTAATTTCATCATCAATATTGCTAAATTTGTTAAAGCCCATCTGATTCCATTTTGCAGAGTCAGTTAAGCCAACTTTTGTTGGGTCGCTGTAATCAATACCGTGAGTGAATTTAGGGCCTTCATTGGTCATTTCATATGAAATAGTATCAAATTCACCTTTAGAGCCGCCATGTGGCTCTGAGCCAAACATGCCATCGGTACCAGCGTATGTTTCCAAGTTCATATCAGTTCTGTCAACGCTAGAGTGAGCAAGGTCAAGCTCCATTGTCCAATCGTCGTTGATTAAATATTCGGTATTCCAACCAATGGCAAATAAATCACTGTCACGGCTATTTAAGTCACTGCGAATAATAGGTTTAGCGCTGTCATAGGTGCCAGCAATAATATTGCCATTGCCGTCTGTTTCAAAACCAGGGCGTAAAGTTGTGCCAAGCTCTTCTTGGTTTGCCCAACCAAAGCCCATTTCAACCATTGAAATGTTTTGTGTTTCTTCAAATTCTGAATAGAAAATATCTAACGTGGAATGTAACTTGTCATTTGGCGCATATTCGATAATGGCCATTACTGAATCACGCTTAAGTAAGTTAGAATTGTTCGACATTTTAGCGCCGCCAAATTCTTTTAGCGTTTCATCGCCTACTTCAACATCTTTATAACCCCAAGACTCGAAACGTTGTATTTGGTTTGGCGTTGAAGAGTGCGAATAGCCCAGTGCAATACCAATAGTGTCATCGGCAAATTGGTCAATATAAGTGGCGTTGAAGCGCTCTCCTTTATCGTCGCCTAATGGATTAACAGCATTGTCTTGGCTCATTTCATAGCGACCACCAACAGAGAAGGTTTGTTCGCCGTGAGCTAAAGGCTTGATGGTTTGCATGTCAACCGTACCAGCTAAACCTTGGCCAATTAGCGTTGCATCTGGTGTTTTGTAAACTAATACGCCGTTAAGTAATTCTGATGGAAATTGGTCAAACTCAACACCGCGGTTGTCACCAGTTGAAACCACTTCACGACCGTTAAAAAGTGCTGTCGAGAAATCAGCTGACATACCACGGATACTGATATTTTGTGCACGACCGTTTAAACGTTGTGCGGTAACACCCGGTAAACGAGCGAGCGATTCAGCAATACTAACATCGGGTAATTTACCAATATCTTCAGCAGATATCGCTTCTACTATGGAGCTCGAGTCCATTTTTATTGATTGTGACGCTTCTAAGCTGCGGCGAATTCCGCGAACTTCAATTATTTCAGTTTTAGATTCATCTATTTCAGGTGTTCCCTGCACCGCGTTGTCTTGTGCAAAGAGAGAAAATGAACAAAGACCAGTTCCAAGTAACGCAATTGATATCGCACTAGGTTTAAACGAAAGCATAATGATTCCTCGATTATAAAGTAATTAAGTGTCTTTATAATTTTTTGAAAGTTAGGCTGTAATGACACAGCAGTGTTTCAGCGCGGGCATGTTAACTTTTATAAAAGTTCAAAAAAATCTCGTGCATACGTATGCAAATGGGGTGATATCAAAGAAATACTTTTTAATTACTTGCTTTTGTAATTTAGCTTTAAATGTGCTGAAAACTTAGTCAGGTTGTAACTGTTTTTGTTACATTTTTCTGCTCATTTATTTTATGCATAGATATTACCGTTGTTTTCTAGTTCGGTAAGATAAATGCGTGTCATTAATTCCAGTTGATGATAATTAGGTAGCATATGCTGACAAAGTTTATAAAAAGCTTTGTTGTGTTCTTTTTCTTTGAGGTGGGCAAGTTCGTGTACCACAATCATATTTAACAAAGCTAATGGTGCCTGTTTAAAGGTACTGCCGATACGTATTTCATTTTTACTCTTTAGTTTACTACCTTGTACTCGTGAAACATAAGTATGCAAACCTAAGGCGTTATTCACAATATGGATTTTATCATCGTATTTCACTTGGCTCAGTGGTGCTGATTTTTTCAGAAATTGCTGCTTTATAGCTACGGTATATTGGCGTAAGGCTTTATCGGACGTGATTTCATGCGGAGCAGGGAAATGCTTTAATAAATAAGCCTTTAACTTATTGTTAATGTGCATTTCCAAAACTTGTTGCTGGATTTCATCAGGGTATTGGGCAAGGTATTTTAAAGGTGCGCTCATTTGAACATAGGTTTTATTTACTAAAGTTGTGCGATTATAACTGATAAGCCTTACGTTATTTTTAAATATTTTTGTTCATTAAGAATATCGCTTTAATTGTTTATTATTTGCTCTATACTAGTTTGCTATTAAGAAGTTATTGATAACTAAAAATAAATTGAATAATAACAATACAAAGGGAGCTAAGATGCGAAATATAGCCAAGCAAGCCAAGGTTATTGCTTTAACTGCAGGTTTGTCATTATTATTTGCTTGTTCAAAGCAAGAGCCTGTAGCCGAGGTTGCGACAGTAAAAGAAAAAGTTTCAACATTTAAAACTTATAGCGCGGAGGAGTTTTTTAAAACTCGCTCTGTTTTTGGCTCGTCAATAAATGCAGATGCAAGTGCGGTACTAGTTAGTGACGATGCTAGTGGCATTTATAATGCTTATAAAGTGCCGTTAGATGGCACACAACCCACACAACTGACTAACTCTACCAAAGAATCTATTTATGTTGTTGGTTGGTTCCCTGAAGATGACCGATTTCTATTTAGCGCTGACAAAGGTGGTGATGAACTAGATCACCTTTTTGTACAAGAGCTAAATGGTGAAGAAAAAGACCTAACACCAGGCGAAGGTTTAAAAGCCTATTTTGTTAGTTGGCATCAAGATAATAAGCAGTTTTTTGTTGCCACTAACGAGCGAGATGCCAAGTTTTTTGATATTTATCGCTATCAAGTTAGTGATTATTCAAGAGAGTTGGTATATCAAAATGATTCGGGCTATTCACCAGAAGCAATCAGTCCGAATGGGCAATATATTGTGCTAAGCAAAAGTAATTCAAATGCTGATTCAAATTTGTATTTAGTTGATTTAGCAAGTGAAGAACGATTAGCTGAATTAATTACTGCCCATGAAGGTGCGGTAGAACATAGCGCTTATACTTTTACGCGTGATAACAGCGCTTTGATATATTCAACGGATGAATTTGGCGAGTTTAGACAAGCTTGGTCATATGATTTAGCGACAAAAGCTAAGGCATTAAATTTTGCTGATGATTGGGATGTTAGTTTTAGTTACTTTTCAAAAAACGGTCGTTATCAAGTAACGGGTGTTAACGCCGATGCGCAAACTAAAATAACTATAAAGGATATTACTGCCGATAGCACTTTAACATTGCCTAATATGCCTAGCGGAGATTTACGTGGTGTGAATTTCTCTAGCGACGGTAAGCAAATGGTATTTTATATTAATTCTGATACATCGCCTTCAAATTTATATGTTCATCAATTAGGTAGTAATAATATAAAACGTTTAACCGATACAGGTAATCCGAATATTCTTGAAGAGAACTTAGTGGTTGGGGAAGTTGTTCGTTTTAAGAGTTTTGATGGCTTAGAGATCCCTGGGATTTTATATAAGCCAAAACAAGCGGCAAGTAAAAAAGTACCGGCGCTCGTATGGATTCATGGTGGTCCAGGCGGGCAGAGTCGTAAAGGTTATTCTGCGTTAATTCAACATTTGGTCAATAATGGCTACGCTATTTTCCGTATTAATAATCGTGGTTCAAGCGGCTATGGTAAAACCTTCTTTCACCTTGACGATAAAAAACATGGCGATCATGACCTAAAAGACGTGGTTTACAATAAGTATTTTTTACAGTCATTAGATTGGATTGATGCCGACAGAATTGGCGTTATTGGTGGTAGTTATGGTGGTTATTTAACCATGGCAGCAATGGCGTTTACCGATGAATTTGAAGTGGGCGTGAATATTTTTGGCGTTACCAATTGGGTAAGAACATTAGAAAGTATTCCACCTTATTGGGAAGCATTTCGTAAGTCACTTTACGATGAGCTAGGTGATCCAAGTACTGATAAAGAGCGTTTGCATAATATTTCACCGGTATTTTTTGGTCAAAATGTTAAGAAACCGGTACTCGTGGTACAGGGAAAGAACGACCCTCGGGTATTAAAAATTGAAAGTGATGAAATGGTTGAGTCTATCCGCTCGGGTGGCACATATGTTGATTATTTGGTTTTTGATGACGAAGGCCATGGATTTAGCAAAAAAGCTAATCGAATTAGTGCATCGAATAAATATTTGAGCTTTTTACAAGAGCACTTATAAAAGCTGAGTTTAACGCAATAGAGGTAATTACGGCACTTTCATGGCAAGATGAAAGTGTCGTTTTATTTACGCAGAATTTATTACTTAGTATGACTTTGATAAAAACTCATTAAGCCAGAAGTAGAGCTGTCGTGTTGCTGACTTATTTGCCCTGAGGCAAGTTCTTGCTGAATGTTATTAGCTAGCCCTTTGCCTAGCTCGACTCCCCATTGATCAAAAGAACATATTTGTAAAATAATCCCTTGGACGAAAATTTTATGTTCGTATAATGCAATTAAACTGCCTAATGAACGGGGAGATATACGTTTCATTAATATGGTATTTGTTGGACGATTACCTTTATGAACCTTGTGTGGTGCAACTTTATTTATGTAGTCTTGAGTACGACCTTTTGCTTTTAAATCGGCGCGCACTTGCGCTTCATCAACCCCTTGCATTAGCGCTTGCGTTTGCGCGAAAAAGTTTGCCATTAAGGTTTCATGATGTCCTTGTACTGGCGTTACACTTTCTACCGAGCCAATAAAGTCTGCCGGTACCACGTTATTGCTTTGATGCAAATACTGATAAAATGCGTGCTGACCATTAATGCCTAGCTCCCCCCAAATGGAAGGTACGGTAGGGTAGGCGATTGATTGGCCATCCCAAGTTACCGATTTACCGTTACTCTCCATTTCTGCTTGCTGTAAATACGCGGACAGCATATGCAGTGATTGATCATAAGGTAAAATGGCTTGCGATTGTGCACCTAAAAAAGTGCAATTCCAAACACTTAACAACGCCAAAATTACCGGCGCGTTTTCAGCTAAAGGGGCACTGCAAAAGTGTTGATCAATGTCATGGGCGCCTTCTAGCAATTCTATAAATCGTTCAAAGCCTAAGTCGATGGCAATTGGTAAGCCAATAGCTGACCAAAGTGAGAATCGGCCACCAACCCAGTCCCACATATCAAAGATGTTTTCTTCGGCAATACCAAATTCGCTAGCGTTTTGTTTATTTGAAGACACGGCAACAAAATGTTTAGCAATAGCTGATTGATCAAACGAAGAAGACACCAACCATTTCATCGCCGTTTTTGCGTTGGTCATGGTTTCTGTGGTGGTAAAGGTTTTGCTGGAGACAATAAACAACACTTTTTCAGGGTTTAAAGGCCTAAGTACATTCGCTATTTGAGTACCATCAACGTTTGACACGTAATGGACATTAACACTGTTATCACTGTATTGTTTTAGCGCTTCAGTGACCATTTGCGGCCCTAAATTTGAACCACCAACACCGATATTAACAACATCTGTTATTCGTTTGCCAGAATAGCCTTTCCATAATCCTTGGCGAACCTTATCACTAAAGGCCTTCATTTTATTTAAGGCCAGTTGTACATCACTATTAATGTCTTTGCCATCTAATAATATTGGTTTACTAGAGCGGTTTCGCAAGGCAGTGTGCAATACTGCTCGTTCTTCGGTGCGATTGATTCGTTCACCTGAAAACATTTTTTCCCGCCAACCTTCAACGTCACACTCTTTGGCAAGATTAATTAATAAATCCATAGTGGAATTTGAAATTAAATTTTTCGAATAATCGAGCAGAAAAGGGCGCAACTTAATAGAAAATTCGCTAAAACGATTCGGTTGTTGAGTAAATAGTTTACTCATATGCTGAGACTTCATTTCACTGGCATGAGAGGTTAATTTTTTCCAACTCGGTAATGAGGTTCTATCTTGCATTTTTTCTCCAATCGGCAAGTTAATAGTTTAAACGTGCAGCGTAACTTAGTAGATGATACGAATTTCTGCTTACACTATTTATTAAATTTAGCCTAGTTACCAATAATTAATTGATCTATTAAACTTTAAAAAGGTTATTTACCTGACCAAATGGTCAGGTGTGGTGTGGTTAAAAAATTTATTATCAATAGTAAAGGACTTTCTTGTGGATATTTTTATTTCTTTTGCAATAATGAAGTATTATTTTTTAGGTTATTAATTTTTATGCAACAATATGATTTAGTCGCATTACGCAGTTTTATTTCGGTAGTGGATACGGGGAGTTTTAATCAGGCTGCAGAGTTGCTTGAAGCCAGCACTGCGGCTGTGAGTCGTCGTGTCTCAGGGTTAGAAGCTGCGCTTAATGTTCGCTTGCTTAACCGTACCACTCGAAAGATTGAATTAACGGAAGCAGGGTTGCAGTTTTATCAAGATGTGGTGAATATTTTTCAGTCGTTAGATGAAGCACAAGAGCGTATTCAAACCAGTAGTGATAATATCAAAGGCAACTTACGAATTTCTGCGCCATTGAGTTTTGGTATTACTTCATTAACTCCTATTTTAACCGGCTTTATGAAATTACATCCGGAATTGAAAATTCATTTACAACTTGAAGACCACCGAACCGATTTTGTCGCTGAAGGTATAGATGTCGGTATCCGGGTGGGGGGATTAGAAGATTCAACATTAGTTGCCTTACCTATCACAACAATAGATGCAGTTTTTTGTGCTGCGCCAAGTTATTTGAAAAGTCATGGCACACCGACGGTGCCGGAAGATTTAGTTACTCATAATTGTTTACGTTACAGCTTAATAAACCCGAAATTAGGTTGGGTTGTGCAAGATAAAGGCGTAGAACGTCGCATTGAAGTGAATGGTACTCTGACATCAAATAACGGCAATGCTTTAAAAGAAGCTGCGATAGAGGGGATAGGTGTTTTGCAGTCACCAATGTTTATTATTGGCGATGCTGTTGCGAAAGGGCAACTAGTTGAAATTTTGCCTGAATATAAACCTGCACCACTCGGACTTTATGCAATAAAGCTATCGCGAAAATTTACCTCTGCAAAAGTTAATGCTTTTATTGATTACCTTAAAGCCTATTATTTGGAGCAAAAAGCACAATAATATTTGTTGTAATAACTAACTCAATTTATTGATGTTGCAGCTTTAAACACTTTCATTAAGTTTTCAACGAAAATAATATTATTTTGCTCTGATACTGACACGGTAATACCAAAGGGGGCGAAGTGCAGTGCTTCGGCTAATTGCCCTGTCGATAACTTAACCTTGCTTAATGTCATTCTGTTCGCAGAAATTTCTCTTTCCAATCGTAATCGAATGCTTTCTTTAACAAGATTTTCTTCGTTTTGAATGAGATCTTTGCAATAAGCTTGGCCGGCATGTAGTAAATCGGCTCTGACTAAATTACTGGCAATATCATTAAAAAAACCTTCACAGCGCTGAATAATCAATTCTTGTGTGTCAGTCCAAAAATCCTGCTCTGAAATTCGATAGTTATCAATAAGGCTGTTGTATTGCAGAAAGTGTTTTTCAACTACAGCTCTAAATAGTACTTCTTTCGATTTAAACTGTTTATGAATGGTGACACGAGAAATACCTGCGTGCCGGCTTACCATAGATATATTGGCGGTGCAGTAGCCGTATTGAAAGAAGCAATCCATTGCGGTATCGAGTATTTTTTCAGTTGTACTTGGCAAAACATTTTCTCTTTAAAGATTGAACATCTTGATAATAGCGTGAATAAAAACAATAAACAACAGGTTTACAGTAGTTGTTAATGTGTAAACCTGTGCTATAATTGTGCAACTTATATCAATTGACTATATTTTGTCAGTTACACCATTTAATTAGTGAAGATACTTATTGGGGTTAATGTGAATAAATTTATTATCGTAGCCATAGCTGCTTTGGCGCTGCAAGCATGCTCTGAGCAGACAAAATCAGCAAAAGAAAGTACCCCTGTTGTTGTGCAATTAACAGCCGCAAGCATGACGAATTTAGCCAATGATTACGAATTTCCAGCAACAGTGTCAGCGGTTAAAAGTGTCGATTTAAAGTTTGAAGTGTCAGGGCGTTTGATTTTTGAAAGCCTTATTGAAGGTAGTGAAGTTAAAAAAGGGCAAGTATTGGCGAGAATTGATCCTGCGCCATTTCAACGCAAAGTTGAAGAAAGCCGTATTAGACATGAAGATGCTCAACGCGATTTAAAGCGTGTTAAAGATGTTTTTGAAAAAAATGTTGCCTCGCAACGTGACTATGACGAAGCCAAATCACAGTTTTCTATTACTAAAATAGCACTAGAAAATGCCAAGCAAGACTTAAGTTATTCAACGATTCGTGCACCATTTGATGCAGTGGTTGGTGCCAGATATATCGAGAATAACAGCTATATTCGCACCGGTGATACCTTAGCGAATTTGCAAGATAGATCCGAGTTATATTTTACCTTTGAAGTCCCAGAAAGAATAATGACAGCGAATGCCGGTAATCGTGATGTAAAAGCAACAGCGCATATTATTGGCCAAGAAAATAAGGTCTTCGACATACATTATGTTGAACATAAAACCACTCCAGATCCTATTACCCAAACTTATGGTGTTACTTTCGCACTTGATGGTGAGGTAACCAAGTTGTTTTATCCTGGTTCGCGGGCGATTGTGAATATTAAAGATAATAACAGTTATGCCCAAGCACTTGTTATTCCTCTCAATGCCTTAATGGGCAGTAGTGACGATGGCTTTAGTGTTTGGCGTTTTAATCAAACCGACAGCACGTTAAGTAAAGTCCCTGTTGAAATATCACAACTTCAAGGTGAATTTGCACTAGTTTCATCTGGTTTAAAAAACGGTGACAAAGTGGTTTCTGCGGCAGTAAGTCAAATGCGAGAAGGGTTAAAGGTTCGAGAATATAAGGCGGCATTTTAATATGGATATCGCACGTTATTCTCTCACTAAACCCATTAATATTTGGCTTTTATCGGTATGTTTTATCATAGGTGGCTTAGTCGCCATGGGGAAAATAGGCCGTTTAGAAGACCCAGCGTTTACCATTAAACAAGCAGTTATTTTTACTTATTACCCAGGTGCCAGTGCAGAGAAAGTTGAAAAAGAAGTAACTGAACAAGTTGAAATTGCTTTGCAGCAAATGTGGCAACTCGATGTTTTAGAGTCGGTAAGTAAGCCCGGATTTTCTCGTGTAACTATGGAAATTCAGCCACATATTGATGGCCCTTTATTGCCACAGATTTGGGATGAGTTGCGTAAACGCTTGCATGATATTGAAAATGATTTACCTCTGGGCGCAAGTGCTCCTGTGGTAATTGATGACTTTGGTGATGTTTATGGTGTCTATTACGCGCTGTCAGCACCCGATTTTAGTGCCTATCAAATGCGTGAATTCTCACGTATTATTCGCCGCGAAATTTTAACCGTGGATGGCGTGGCTAAAGTACAAGTTGGTGGCATTTTAGAAGAAGAAATAGTTGCCAGTATTGATAGTTATCAAATTGCCGGTTTAGGCTTATCTTTCCCAGATATACAACAAGTACTGGCGAGTAATTTAAAACCTTTTAGTGGTGGTCGGTTGTTTGTTGGTGATAAGCAAATTCGTATACCTGTTGAGAGTTCGACGGATAAAATTGAAGAAATAGAAAACCTTTCTATCGTAATTCCGGGTAAAAATGCTTCCATTAAAATAAAAGACATTGCTGAGTTAAGTATTCAACCTGTTGCAATACCTAAAGGTTTAAAACGATTTAATGGTGAAAGTGCTATAACGCTTGCGGTGTCTGCGCAAAATGATATCAATATTGTAGCAGTGGGCGAGAATATTGAAGCCAAACTTGCTGAAGTATTAGCTAAGTTACCCGCTGGTATTAATGTTTCATCTATTTATAATCAGGCGAAAATCGTCGACAAGTCGGTTGATGGTTTTATATTAAACCTAGAAGTCTCGGTTGCGGTAGTAACCCTTGCTTTGTGCTTGTTTATGGGCTGGCGCTCAGGTGTGGTAGTTGGCGGTACACTGCTAATTACCGTGTTGGGTACAGTGCTAATAATGTGGCTTTATGATTTACAGTTACAACGTATTTCGTTGGGGGCTATGGTTATCGCCATGGGCATGTTGGTTGATAATGCCATTGTTGTCGCTGAAGGTATGATGCTGCGTATGGAGAAAGGTAAGTCGGCTATGGAGTCGGCGAGTTTTATTGTCAAACGCACACAATGGCCACTGTTAGGGGCAACTGTTATTGGTATCGCGGCGTTTTCGGGGATTGGTTTATCGGATGATGCCACAGGTGAGTTCTTATTTTCATTATTTGCAGTGGTACTAATTTCCTTGATGCTAAGTTGGGTTTTAGCCGTTACGCTTACGCCATTACTTGGTAAATATTTTTATCAAGTGGGCAATAAAGCAAGCGAAAACGAAAGTCACTCGTTATTTCATAAAGCCTACTTAGTTGTGTTGCGTAATGCTTTGCACTGGCGTGGTGTTACCTTGGGGCTATTAATCGCAATTACGATTGGCGCTTATGCTAGTTTTGGTTTGATCAAACAAGGCTTTTTCCCACCGTCGAATACTCCAGTATTTTTTGTCCATTATTGGGGGCCACAAGACTCAGATATTCGTGCCACAGAAAAATACATGAAACAAGGCGAGAAACTTATTCTTGAAACTGAAGGCATTGAATCGATAGCAACGTTTATTGGTGAGAGCTCTGAGCGTTTTACCTTAGTTTTTGCCCCTGAACTGCCGAATGAAAGCTATGGTTTATTTCTAGTGCGCGCGCAAGATGCCGCTGAAATTCCACGCTTAGCACAGGAAATTTCTGCCAAGTTACGAGCTGAAAATCCAAAAGTGAATTTCTACGCGGAAATCATGCAATTTGGGCCAGGTGCTGGCGCTAAAATTCAAGCACGTTTTTCGGGAGAAGATCCCGCAATTTTGCGCGACTTAGCCGAGCAAGCTAAAGCCATTTATTTTGAAGATGGAAAAATTCGTGATATTCGTGATGACTGGCGTGACAAAGGCATAGTTTTGTCACCTGAGTATGATGACATTGCCGCAGGTATTGCAGGGGTTTCGCGTTCTGATTTTAGCCAAGCTATTGAGTTTTACACTGATGGCTTACAAATAGGGCAATTGCAAGACGGAGATTACCTTTACCCGATAATTGCGCGTAATAGCAATACCAATCCTGATCAACTGGTGGGTTTAGAAAATAGCTTAGTTTGGAGTAGCAGTCAGCGTACATATATTCCGTTTAAGCAAGTTAGCGGCAAAATGAGTTACACCAGTGAGGAGTTGTTGATTAACCGTCGTGATCGTGTACGTACTATTACGGTAAAAGCCGAAGCGGGTTATGGTGAAACAACCGGTGAAGCATTTGGCCGTACTCAAGCCAAAATAGAAGCCATTCAATTGCCTGACGGCTACACATTAGAATGGGGCGGTGAATATGAGTCGTCACGTGATGCACAAGCGGCTTTAGGTCAAGGCCTGCCACTTGGCTTTTTGATCATGTTTATTATTAGTGTGTTGCTGTTTGGACGTGCTCGCCAACCCATTATTATTTGGTTAATTGTCCCTATGGCTGTGGTAGGTGTGGTCGCTGGCTTATTACTGGCTGATTTACCGTTTGGCTTTATGTCGCTACTTGGCTTTTTAAGTTTGTTCGGAATGTTGATTAAAAATGCCATTGTTTTATTGGAAGAAATTGACTTGCAAATTATGGAAGGTAAAGAGCAAGCATTGGCCATTGTTGAAGCAAGTTTAAGCCGTTTACGCCCAGTGTCGCTAGCGGCGATTACTACTATCTTAGGAGTTATGCCGTTAATTCTTGATCCCTTCTTTGCTGATATGTCGGTAACTATTATGGGCGGCTTGGCATTTGCGACAATATTAACTATGGTGGCGGTGCCAGTACTTTATAGTATCTTCTATAAAATTAAGGTGGATAAAACAGTATTTTAATCCACATTTAGGTTTAAAGTTATTTAGAAAGCGAACAAGTTATTGTTCGCTTTTTTTATATAGGTTATTTGCAAAGAACACGGTTTCCCCTATCAACTAATTGTCGCGCATCCTTTCATTTAATGCTCTGCATTGAAAATTGTTGCATTCATCGTAATTATCATTTGCTTTTACTCGTATTTATTGCTTTGAAATTATTCCATACACTAGCGTTATTATTTAGAACATTAGGTATTAGCTATGTGGAAAAACACAGCGGAAAAATTTGGCTTAGTCAGTAAACTGTTGCATTGGTTAAGTGCAATTACCGTGTTTTCAATGTTTGCGCTAGGCTTTTGGATGGTTGATTTAACTTACTATAGCCAATGGTATCAAACGGCACCTCACTGGCATGAAAGTGTTGGCATACTGTTACTTATCGCCACTACGTTTCGCTTAATTTGGCGGTTTGTAAGTCCACCGCCAAAGGCGATACCGAGCCAAGCAAGTTCTGTGCAACAAGCTTCAAAGCTTGCCCATCTCGCACTCTATATTTTGCTCTTTTCTTTATTGCTAAGTGGTTATTTTATCTCTACGGCTGATGGGCGAGGTATTGAGGTTTTTAACTGGTTTAGTGTTATTGGTTTTCAAGGATTTATTGAGAACCAAGAAGATATCGCCGGGTTAATTCATGAATATCTTGCATATATTTTAGTGGCGTTATCGCTATTGCACGGCGCTGCCGCGATAAAGCATCACTTGATTGATAAAGACCAAACACTCACCAGAATGCTCAAATAACTAGGTAAGACTTTTTGATAAGTAACTTTAAATTAATAAGTGGAATATCCACAAGATAAAAGGAAACAAAATGAAAAACATAATATTAGCAACATCGTTATTAGCAGCCAGCGCACTAAATTCAGTGCAAGCGGCGGATTATATTATCGATCGTGAAGGTGCACATGCGTCAATAAACATCAGTGCCAGCCATTTAGGTTTTAGTGTTTTAACGGGGCGATTTAATAGCTTTAGTGGCAATTTTACTTACGATGAGCAAGATATTTCAAAATCGACAGTGAACGTTACTATAGATACCCGTAGTTTTGATTCAAACCATGCTATGCGTGATAAGCATGTTCGCTCTGATGACTTTCTTGATGTGGCAAAGTTTGCACAAGCGACATTTGTCAGTACTAAAGTGCAGGATAAAGGGAATGGCAAGCTAGCCATTGCAGGAGATTTTACCATGCACGGTGTAACCAAAACCATAACAATTGATGCAGTAAAAGTTGGTGAAGGTGAAGACCCATGGGGCGGTTATCGTTTGGGCTTTAGTGGCACCAGCACTATTAGTATGGGGGATTTTGGTTTTAAACAAGATTACGGCCAAGTAGATTTAATCTTACATATTGAAGGTATCCGCAAGTAGTTACATGTTATGGCTGCAACATAGGTAAAGTAAATCAAGTGAGGATGTGATGAATAAAGTGACTTCAAATTGGAAATCTAGCATTATGGCAGACGGCAATTACCGCCGAAAATCATCTCAGTTTCGTCAGTGGCTAAGTGCAGATGGTAGTACAGGTTTTAAAGCGGAGTCGGGACGATATCATTTATATGTTTCACTTGCTTGCCCATGGGCACATCGTACTTTGCTGTTTAGAGAGTTAAAAGGTTTAACAGAGCATATTTCAGTTAGTGTTGTGCATCCCGATATGCACGAAAAAGGTTGGAGTTTTCAGCATGATGAAAACTCCGCTGCCGAATATCAAACAACTGGAGACTCACTTTACGGTAACGAGTATATGCTAGCCGTTTATTTAAAAAGTGCCTCGAGTTATCAAGGCAACATCACTGTGCCGGTACTTTGGGATAAGAAAAATCAGCTGATTGTCAATAATGAGTCGGCAGATATTATTCGTATGCTTAATTTTGAGTTTAACCATATTACTGGTAATACGCTTGATTTTTACCCAAAGCACTTACAATCAGAAATAGACGAAATAAACGAGCTGGTTTATCACAATATAAATAACGGTGTTTACAAAACCGGTTTTGCAACAACACAACAAGTGTATGAAGAAAATTGTCATAAGCTTTTTTCTGCCTTAACAAGTTTAGATGAGCTGTTGTCAACACAACGTTATTTAACAGGCAATGAACTTACTGAAGCAGATTGGCGTTTATGGACAACCTTAGTGCGTTTTGATTCTGTTTATCATACGCATTTTAAATGTAATATTCGCTTACTTGCTCAGTATCAGCATCTTTATGGTTTTATGTTGGAATTGTTTCAAATGCCAGGTGTCGCGCAAACAGTGAATCATGCACATATTAAGCGCCATTATTATGTCAGCCATTTGTCTATTAACCCGCATGGTATTGTGCCGATAGGGCATCAACAAGATTGGTCAGTCGCGCACGGACGTGATAGAGCGTACTAGTTTTTATTTCTGCTATTAAAAGAAAGCCCTTAATCATTTAAATGATTAAGGGCTTAATTATTTATAGGGTAAAAGTGCGTTATGAAAGTTTTAGTTTATTATCAAGCGATAATTTTTCACCACCAAATAATATTACCAATATTAACAAACAGCCCCATAAAATATGTTCGTTCATTGCCGCGGCGCTGATATCAACCAAACTTAGCACCGCAACTATGTTGACAATAAAAAGCCCGACTGCCGAAAGTCGGCTAAATAAACCTATCGCTAATAAAACCGGTAGCACCAGTTCGCCTATGGTGCCCGCCCATGCCGCTGCGACTGGGGATAATAACGGTACTTCATATTCGTACTCGAAAAGCATTAAGGTTGACTCCCAGTCTCGCAACTTGGTTAAGCCAGATTTGAAAAATATACTAGCAACATAAAGCCGTGCGATTAATATTGCAGGCATACGTAAGTAATCGCTAAAGTCTAAAATTTGGTTGTGTAAAGCTCTAACTTTTTGCAAAGTCATGATTTATATTCCTCGTTATAGGTGTTGTTTGAATTAAACCAATAAGGTTTGATTATTAAGTAAATGAAGTTGTGTTAACTCATGTCAGCAGTCATTAAGCACTGAAATGGAACTTATAAGTTGCTGTGCTATCGCCTTGGGTAACCAGTCAATAATAGAAAAACTTGGCTCACTTGTGTCCTGTGTTTGCTGTATGTTACGAGCGTGATTGTCGAGTGCTTTACCAATACTGAGCTGCTGGCTATCTGTTGCTTCGAAATTTCTTTGCCACAACTTCAACCATTGATATTCAGGTACCGTTATTTGTTGATATTGTGCTTGAAAGTTTGGTCGCCAAATAAGGTAGTAATATTTACCTTCACTAAAGCTTGCTAGTTGCTGGCTAATATCGTAAAGGCTTAACTCGCTATTATCGGCAAATGCTGATTTAATTTCGGCAATAATTATATCGACAGGATAGGTTAGCGCTAATACGGTAAAGCCAGCACTAAAGTTTATCTGTAATTGGTAAGCATCAAGTTCGTTAAGCAGTGCAAGGGTGCTTAAATCGTTTGCAATATTTGTCGCTCTTTCGGCTTGATGACAAGCAAAATCTAGCATTGCAATTGCTGATAAAATAGCACTGTTGTCACACGCTTGCTGGTTCATAAATTTTGCAAAATCAATACCGAGTTCACCCCAGTCATATTGCGCTTTACCACAGCTTTGTAGGTAGCTTTTTACTAGCAAATTAAAAGCACTTTCGCCAATAAAAGAATGGACTGTCGCAAAGGTAATTGCCAATGCGCGACTCGCATTTGCTAATAGACTACGTTGGTAAACCTCAATGCCTGCGCTTATTCGGTTTTCTTCTAATGAGCTAAGGTTGAGGTTGTGAGCCATAGGTTTTTTCAAATCTAGTGCAAAAATATTTGCCAACACCGCAGACTGTTGTTGTTTAATGCTCATTTGCAATTTCCTCAGCCTGTTGCTCATTATCGGTTAAACCTAATGTTTCAAAAGCAATAGTTTTTGCTTTTTCGGCTTCTGCCAATAAGGTTTGCCACGAGGGCAAGTTTTCATCCCATTCAATTAAAGTGGCAACGGCGCCGAATTTTTCTAGGGCATAGCGATAAAGCTGCCAAACTTCATGAGAAACAGGTTGACTATGATCGTCTATCATTAGCTCACCTGCTAGGTTTGGTGTGCAGCCAGCTAAATGAATTTCAGCAACCAAAGCGGCGGGGATTTTATCTAACCACTGTTTTGCGATGCTGATTATATGTTCAGACGCTTGCTGGTTTTTATTTGTTGCGCTAGTAGAAGCGGTATTTGTATGCGTGGAGTCAGCATCAAGTAGTGGTCGATTGATGGCATTGACAATTAAGTTATTTAAATCAACCAATAGCTTGCAACCTGTTTGCTGGCAAAGCTTAACCAGAAACTCTGCTTCTTGATAAGTTGAACCGGGCAGTTCCATATAAGCGGACAAATTTTCAACTAAAATGTGACGACCTAAAGACTGCTGTGCACGTTGCACATTTTTTACCATAATCGCTAAACTTTCATCATTAAACGGAATAGGTAATAAATCGCCAGCATGCGTATTGATGCCGTTATTTTCAGCCCAAGTAAAACATGCGTGATCTGACACTAAAATTGGTTGGTATTGCTCAACCAAATTTGCTAACTGGACAAGCTGTTGTTTTGGCGCTGGTACTGCTGAACCTAAGCCAAGTGATGTTGCATGTAAACTGATGTTGTAATGCTGGCTTATGTCAGTTAATACGGCATGACTTGCACCACCATTAGCAAAAAAGTTTTCAGCATGCACTTCAATAAAGTCGATGTTAGCTGGAGTGTTTAAGGCATCATCATAATGAGCATGCCTTAAACCGACACCAATTAAAGGCAATTTAATTGCTGTATTTTTGTTCAAGGAAAACATAAAAAATAACCTCCAGTAACATCGAAAACTCTACCTACTACTACTTTTGCTTTAACTTTTCACGTGCTTCTTTACGCGTTAAACCACCTTGGCTTTTACAAAGTCCTTTGGTGACTAAGCGCCATTCTCCTGGATCGTTATCAACTTTAGATTGACCTGCACAAGAATGCGTTCCAGCAAGGTTGCTACAATCATTTTGCCCTGCTAACGATACACCGTAGCACTTTTCTTTTTTAGCGCGTTTTTCAGCGGCTTCCGCGTCTGCAACAACGCCAAGGGTTAAAGCTGCTGCAAATGCAGTTGATAATGCAATGTTGTGATTCATTTTATGCTCCAATTCATTAATGCTCGTTTAACCAGTTTAGTACATCGTTTTTTGGCGCGGCGCCAACATGTTCCGATGCTACAAGTTTATCTTTTAACAGTACTAGCGATGGAATGCTGCGAATACCATATTTTTGTGCAAGTGCCGGTATATCATCAATGTTAATTTTAATGGCTTTTACGCGGTTGCCTTGCTCGTTAGCCACTTGCTCGAATATGGGAGCCATGGCTTTACAAGGGCCACACCAAGGTGCCCAAAAATCAATTAATACTTGCTCGTTTGATGCGATAACATCACTAAAGTGTTGTTCGCTTCTAATTTCTTCTACATTCATCGCATTGACCTTAATTTTTTTCATTCTTGCTGAAGCCAAGTTTCAGCATTAATTAATGGTGAAACTTGGCTAACACTGTTGAGTTTGCTTGTTTAAAGTTCGTCAGCAGCAACGTTTTTAATGTCGCCCCAGTTGTCATCAGATTGGTTCAAATATCCAGGAACGTCAGTTAACCATTTCTTTTGTACGTCTTTATTCAAGTTTAAGTACAATTTGTTATCGACAATTTTCCATGCCAACGGGTCGGTATCAAACTTCTTCTCCATGGCTACACCGAATGCACAAAATCCGCCATACTGTGGTGCATATTTCGCCGGATTTGCTTTGAACATATCGCGATTTTCTTCATTGCTAAAACGGTAAATTCCGCCTTTGTATGTTGCTGTGTAGCTAGCTTTACCCATTTTTGGAGTTGACATTGTAAAGTAAGATACAGGGTCGTAACCCTTAATTGCTAGGTCATTGGCATCAGCATTCATATCGATATCTGCAGCAAATGAAAGGCTGCTTGCAAGTAAAACTGAGCCGGCTAATAAAGTTTTTAAAGTTGTGTTAAACATACTATTTCCTAAATTGTGTAATTGTTGAAGACAGGAGAAATAATAGTGTCGATTGATTAGCGAGTGGGATACAATCGTCCAAACTTTGAACCAAATCGTCCAAGTTGAGTATTTATGGACCATCTTTCTCAAATTATTGACAGATTTAGCTTGCAAGCTGGGGTGTTTTACACTGGTAAGTTGTGTGGTTTATCGCACTTTAATGAAGACGCTGCGTTAGAAGGGCATATTCATTTATTACGCAGTGGTACGTTATCGATTATAGGCTTAGATAAATCAACAATCGTTTTAGATAAGCCGTCTATCATCTTTCTTCCGCGTCCGGTAAAACATGGTTTAAGAGCACGTGATACAGACAATGCTGAACTAATTTGTGCCACCGTCACTTATGGCAGTAACAGTTCAAACTTATTGGCTGAAGCCCTACCTGATTTATTAATACTGCCACTAGAGAGCTCTCCATTTTTGCAAACTAATATTGATTGGATTATTGCGGAAGCGGGGCAAGAGCAACAAGGAAGGCAAGCGGTAATGAACCGTTTGATGGAAATATTTATCATTAGTATGATGCGTTCAATGATCAATAAAGGTGATATTGCCCAAGGTATGTTAGCGGGCTTGATGCACCCGCAATTGAAGAATGTTTTACAGCAACTTCATAATGCCCCAGAGCTAAGTTGGTCATTAGAGAAAATGGCAGAAATTGCCTTAATGTCGCGCTCAAAGTTTGCCGAAGTGTTTAAAGCGGTTATTGGACAAACGCCAAATGATTATTTGTTAAGCTGGCGAGTTGGTGTGGCACAATCATTATTAAAGCAAGGTAAAAGTGTCAGTATTGTTGCCAATAGTGTTGGCTATGAAACCGCGTCAGCACTTGCGCGAGTTTTTCGCAAACAAATTAATCTGTCACCAAAAGAGTGGCTAGAACAGCATGAGTTTTAGCAACAAGGAATATAGGATATTGTTGCAGCTAATATCATTTTCTGTGGCGACTTGTTGTTTAACACTATAAGCGCAACAAGCCACAGAGGTATATGTAAATCGAAAATATTAGTATTAGATTGTATACGTCGAATTAAGCTACCTTCTCGACTTTTCAAAGTGTTAACTAGTTCTTGCTAGTGTGTCATGACGGTTTACTAATACGATTATGTATCGCCAACTTAATGCTTGTTTTAAAGCGAGCTAGACATATTATCGTGACAATATAACAATAACTATTGGTTAAAAATAGCTACAAAGTTGATTTCATTTATATTTTTATAGCTGATTGCCTACCTTACTTACTATGGTAAAGTGACTTAGTTCTCTCTCATAATAATAAAAAAATATAGGGTTTGCGTATGAAACTACCTCAAATTGGGCCGGCATTTTTGGTTACTGCGGCGTTTATTGGTCCTGGCACTGTTATAACGGCTTCTTTGGCTGGTGCCAATTTCGGTTTAAGTTTAGTTTGGGCGCTTTTATTTGCCATGGTAGCAACACTGGTATTGCAAGAAATGGCAGCACGTCTTGGCATTGTTACTCAACAAGGGTTAGGGGAAAATATTCGCGCTGCAATTAACCAGCCGTTATTGCGATGGGCTGCAATAGCCCTGGTTGTTAGTGCTATAGTTGTTGGTAATGGCGCCTATCAAAGTGGCAATATTTCAGGTGCTACTCTTGGTTTAAGCAGCATTGTACAACAATTAAATATTAACTTGACGTATTCTACGATTGTTTTCCCACTGCTTATTGGTGGTATTGCGTTTCTATTGCTATTTACGGGCAGTTATAAATTAATAGAACGCTCACTCATTGTTTTGGTTGGCTTAATGAGTAGCGCATTTATTATTACGTTTTTAATTACTAAGCCTCAATGGCAAACGTTACTGGGCCACTTTTTTAGCTTTGATATGCCGACGGGCTCAATGTTAACGGTAATCGCATTAATTGGCACAACGGTTGTGCCCTATAATTTATTTTTACATGCTTCTACTGTCAGTGAAAAGTGGCATTCTACAGATGATATTTTATCGGCTAGAAAAGACTTATTGATTTCCATACCTTTAGGGGCGCTAATTTCGGTAGCTATATTATCAACCGCTGCTTCAGCGTTTTTTGGTCAACAATTGTCTATTAATAGTGCTGCTGATTTAGCACCAGCTTTACAGCCATTATTTGGTAATTGGGCAAGTGTTTTTCTTGGTGTTGGGTTATTTTGCGCCGGTATTTCATCGGCTATAACTGCGCCACTTGCCGCAGCTTATGCATTGTCTGGCATTTTAAATTTAGACAAAAACCTTAATGCTTTTGGCTTTAAATTAACCTGGATGATTATTTTGCTGTTGGGTGTGATGATCAGCTGTATTGGTATTAAGCCGGTTGCTATTATTTGGTTTGCGCAAGTTGCAAACGGCTTACTTTTACCAATAGTTAGTATGTTTTTGCTTTGGATGTTAAATACAGAAAAGTTAGGACAATTTCGTAATAATATTTGGCAAAATATCAGCGCAGTTAGCGTAATACTAATTGCTTGTATGTTAAGTGCGCGAAGCCTCTTATCAGCCTTTGGCTTAATTTAATTGTGGATAAAAGAAGAGTTTAGCAACGTTAGTGGCTCTGGCCGCTAACGTATTCTAGCTATCGCAGGTTATTTAATTATTTTTTGCTATCAAAGGCCGCTTTTAAATTATTAGCAAAGGTTATAAATTTTTCTTTTATAGTTCTTTTAACTGAAACATTTAAAGCGCCTAGTACAACTTTACCTTCAATAGTTATACAAGGTGCTTGGCGTGTTGCTAATGATGGTGCTTTGTTTTCAATACTGCTGGCAATACCGTATGTTTTACATACCACGTTGATGTTTTCCGGCACATAAATGATTGCATTGCCTAAAATACAATTAACTTTGATGGTGACATTTTGATATTGAAATACAGCATCAGTAAAATCTAGTGTTGATTCACCTAACACATTTCGTAATGTGATTGTTTGAGGCACGTTCCATTGACCACTTCGTTCAATATTCCCTAAAATACTTTTTAAATTTAGTGCTGTATTTTCCCCATCAGCGTTTGAGTAGTTAGGTGTAAACTGATGCTCTTTTTTATCGTTGTATTGGGTATCTGCCTTTAAGGTTAAATCGGCAACGAGGTCGACAATTTCTTGATGAGATTCGCTGTTCATGGCTTGGTCTAATCTACGTTCAAAGGCTTGTGATGAAATTACACCGTGGCTATAGTTGAAAATTAATTGATCTATGGTTTCTTCACGAACTTGTTCAATTGGACGATCTTCAAGAATTACTGTCATTTCTCACTCCGTTGCAATTATTTTGTAATTTATTGATAGAATGTTTATTGTTGCTAGAATAAGCAATGTTTAAGCCAGCAATTAAACGCTTTAATTACAAAGCTTTACAAATTCTTCATTTGACCTTGATGTAAAATTAGCTAGTAATTAGTGAAAAGGCACAAATTATAGACAATATGTGCCGTTAATATCACGGTTAGGTATTTTGCTTTATTGATTGGCTCTTACTGTACTAAATGAACTTGTTCAAAACGCTTTATGGCGCCATATATCGAAATAACAGCCCAACTAATCTCTAATGTAAATACTGGCCAATTTTGGTCGAGATATAGTTGTGGCAGTAATGCTAATGCCGCAAAGGCGTTCCAGCACAAATAATACCTAGGTAACATTTTTTCAGAGCTAAATAGCAAATAACATGCTGAAAAAACAAAGGCAGATGTCCAGCCTAATAAGGGTAAGTTAGCATTGTTAGATAGGGCGTATTGTCCTATAAATATGGCTAGCATAATGGCAATGATTAAGTGAAATAGCCGCTTACTAAATTTAATTTTAGTAAGGTCCATATTAAGCAAAAGAGAAAAGCTAATAATTGCCCAAAATCCATTAATAACAACGGCTTGCCACGAATTGTTAATACTTGAAGATATGATTAAACATATAGCAGCAATAGCGTTTGCTGTGTAATAAATAGATTTACGCCAGTTTTTGTTTAATGAAATATAACCGTGGTTAAGTAAGTATAATATGGTTCCGCACCAGCCAATAACAGCAATAGTCATTACTGTAGCTCTATGTGCATATTGCGCACGTATAATTCTTTGCCAACATGTGGGCCATTTAGTAGCACAACTTTACTTAAATCCATCATGTTTTTGTAGATACGATCGTTTTTTGACGGTTGTAATATTTTTTTACTCCACTCAATTATTAATACCTTACTACCTTGTGGCAGTGTGTAATAGTCAATACTTTCGCCTGACTTTGCTGATTGGCCTGTAATTAATGGATAGCCTTCGGTAGTGATTAACTTCGCAATATCAATTTTGCTTGTTACGGTATTGTTTGTTGTTTGCAAACTTGTCATGCCTTGCTCGTGTAAAGTGGTTAGCGCGTGATTAATTTTGTTGATCACGGCGCGACCTTGCTCATTTTTTGCGGCAATAACATGCAAACTAGAGGTGTCTTGAATATTCTCTAATGCGAGGATAAGTTGCTTTCTTAATGGGAAGTTTTGCTCTAAGTGGTAGTTCATCACGCTTTCAGTCATGGGAAGTACGTCAATATCGTGGTTAAATAGTGCCGTTAACGCCTGTTTTTCATCGGCAAATGTCATCGCATTCTGTATATCTTTATCGATACTTTCGCCATAGCTGTATCCTGCGACACGGCCTACTTTAGCTTTGTTTTTATACGCTAAAGTTGCGCTTTCATCGCTCATAAACTCGCGGTTGTAGTACAGTTTACTGGTAACCGTAAATACGGCTTGAGAATATAACACCTCTTGTGCGCGCTTAGCGGTTTTAAAGTATGGGAATGATGCTAATCGATTGTTTTGCTTAACTTGATAATACGATAATTGATAAGGAGTGTAATGCCATTGTGTGTCAATATTTTCAAAATCAAATAGTATCTCTACTAGCCTAGCAGCAGTACCTGTTGCTTGCTGCTCAGCATTGATGTATGGAGGCCAGGTGTCTGTTAACAAAGTTATTTTTTGTTGTGCTTGGGCAAAAGGAATTAGCAGCATAAATGCCAATGATTTTAGTGAGAGTTTTCTAGCTGAACTCAATATATTTACGCTTTTTTTGTAAACTTTAAGGAATATATTTTTCACAATAATTACCTAGATTTAATGAATTTATAGAGAAAAACTAGCAATAAGGTTAAAAAGAATCCTGAGCCAAACATTACGTCAGTATCAATGTCAGCGATAAATTGCAGCATAAACGAACGACTATCATCATTAAAATCTAACGTTGGTCGTGACATCATTTCACGGCTTAGTTCGGTTAAATATAGTGATAACTCAAAAACTGTAAAAAAGCTCAAGGCAACTAACAGTAAATCTGTTAGCAATGAACTTCGCTCCCGTTTGGCGTTTTCAGTTTCCTCTAATTTACTGGAGCAGATTTCAATCATACGTTGACCATTGGTGGTTAGCTGTTCGAAGTTCCAGCAGGAAAGAATTTGTTCTAATATTTGCCGTTTGTTGCGAGTTAAGTACTTTAAATGTTCGTGATAGTCGATTTGATGCATACGGGTATTAACACGGCTTCTTGCTAATTTCTCTTGGCCATTATTACTTTTATTGCCGTTATAGGCACTGTCAATGGCTTGTTTAAGTTGCATGTTGCAGTGCTCTTGTGCGGTATAATAATACTGGGCTAGAATCATCGCCTCTAAGCGATCATCGTTAGATGCTTTCGCGTCAATAACAACATAATTAAGCCAAGACAATGAGTAATTCAATTGGCCTGAGATGATATCTTTAGCATCTTCTGGTCGATAAGTATGAGCGAGCCATTGTGTAATTAATTGTTGGCTATTTGAACAGCTTAAACTGGCTGAGTTAATTAATAGCGCACGTGATACCCAAAAAATTTTTGTCTTATTATTATCTGGTTTTAATAACTTGAAATAGTCGCACGTTGGTTCGTTACAAATCGTAGATATATCGTCAGTAAAGTTTTTATAAACCTTATTTATTAGCATTTTAGCTTGAATTTGAGCTTCTGACTCAAGCATTTTGACATCGTTGTTATTGTCACACTTATGATTAATAACAACGATACCGATATTATTTGGGAATACATGAATGGTTAAGTGCGGTGCTATTTCTTCATTTTGCCAAATAAAAAGTCGATGTTCCCAACTGTCTTTATCTATCGCTTCATATTCATTATTGCTTTTTACTTGTTCTGTCAGTTGCACTGTATCGTGTTCTGTCACCAACTGAGTGATAAAGTTTTGGTAGTTTTCACTAGCGCGATCTGTACCTGTTTTTAGCGCAATGGGAATATAAATAGGAGAGATGGTTTGAATATTAATTATTTTACTGTCCATCTAGAAAAGTCCTTAATTTCTACAGGTGTACAATAGTTGCTGAAAATAATGCTGTAGTGTAAAAGGGATTTTACTTTAAAGCCACTGATATTATTGCCTTTTAGCCAACTTTTATGTGCTCTAATTTAAATGTTAAACGACAGGAGTGTGTTTTTTGTTAATAGCTGGTGATATTTTTGAAAGTAAAATGTGAACTTGTTTTGATTTATACGTAACACCCTATACTAAGATTGTCGTAACAGCATAATATTAACAAATTGAAACATTAATACTGGCGATAAATAACATAAAATGTAATTGTTCTGCTGATTTATAAAAACAAATTTGTTATGTTTATCAATCTGTTGAAAATTATGGTTTACGGTAATTGAGCGAACGTAGCGTATATACATTAAGTTGTCAGAATATCCATATAAAGTTAATTTTTATGTCTAAACTTAGATGTGTCAGGCCATACCCAAATGATTAAAGGAATATAGAATTGAAGGTATTTTACTGGTTTAGCTTTATTTTTTTATTACCCTTGTATGTCAAAGCAAACGAAACTCTCAAAGTAGGCATGATTGAAGGGGGCAGAGCACCGTATTTTTTTGCTGAAGAAAGCGAAAAAACCGGTTTGTATAAAGATATATTGTCGATAATAGAGCGCAAAACAAAAATTGAATTTACCTATCACTATTACCCACAAGCGCGTCTTCGAAGAATGATGATATCAGGGAGTTTAGATGTTGAAATGGGCACAGACCCATCATGGCGACAAGAAAAAAATGAAGTTGATGTTACAAGCTATTCAGTACCTTTTATGTTGTCGCGTGAATCTTGGGTTGTGTCAGCAAGCAATAAACAAAAATTCCAACATTGGAGCAATACCCCACAAGATGCTGTGCCTTGCGTTGTTCTTGGCTTTAACGTCGAGGAAAATATGAAAAAAGCAGACGTTGATGTGCGTGTAAATAGTGATCTTCATCTGCTTGAAATGTTAAAAAGAAAACGTTGTGATGTTGCTCTAATTCCAAATGCTATTCTTGATTATTATCATAGTTTTAACGATAAAAATTATGCAATGTTTCCTGCCAAAGCCGAACATCAACTTAGTCTTCGTATTGGCAATAGCCGGCGCTATTTGTTGCCCAAAATTAATAAAGCAATTAACGACATGAAGTCCAGTGGCGAATTGCAACACTTGTTTAAAAAGTACGGTATCCGACCTCACTAAAAGCCCGACTTCCACCAAGGTAGTTATATTTCCGGTATTATGAAAAGAGCAACTGACAATGTTTAATTTTAGCTTTATTAATTGGATAAAATACGTAGTTGCTACGTTAATGATTTTACCGCCACTTAGCCATGCGGCGGAAACCCGTTCAATGTCAGAACTAACATCTTTATTGGCAAACATTAGCAAAGTTCATGTTTATAAATTAGATAACGAGGCGTTAAAAGCTAGCCTAGAGCATTTAATAATTAATAATCAAAATATTAAAGCAATACAAATTAAAGAGCTTGAATTAGGCGAGATAGTTTTTAGTTACTATTTTGATAATGATAAACGTATATTTAATCGCACTATACCAGCACCTTTACTTAATTTTAAGAAATATCAACAAGACATTATTTATGAAGGGCAGCATATTGCCACAATTGAATTATTTTCAAATGAAGTACTAACCAGTGCTAATAATATATTTTTCAACCCTGTAGAAAGAAAGTTGCTCGATAGTCGACGTGTTATCAGAATTGGTGTTGAAAATATTGAGCCTCTTTCATTCAAAGAAAATGGCGTACTTACGGGGATAAGTATTGATTATCTCCAGCAACTAATTGCACCAACATCAATTGAGATTGAGTACGTAGTTGGTAACTTTGCCGAGTTATTAGATAAATTACGTTTAGGCCAGCTTGATGTTGTTTCCGGCGTGTATTATCACAGTAGTCGAGAGCAGCTTGGTTACTATAGCCAGCCAATAATGAAAATTAGAGATTTTCTCTATATTAATGAAAATAATAACAATATACGTGGCATTGAGGATTTAAACGGCAAAAAGTTAGCCATAGTAAAAGGCTACTTATCAGAAAAACTTATTCAAGAACAATACCCGCAAGTTAAGGTGGTAACCACGAACAATCTGATGGAATCGCTCACTTTGTTAATTAACAATGAAGTGTCGGCATTATTAGATGCGCAATTATTTGTATCGCGTGCGCAAGAAAAAAATGCCCTGACGGGATTGAAAAGTATTCCAGTCAATGAAATGCAAGCACAGGATATTTATTTTTTAACACATAAAAGCTTACCTGAATTAAGTTCGATATTGACTAAGTTACAATCAACTAACCAAGATATTAATTTAAAAGCGATTGTTGCCAAGTATTTGTTATCAGCTAAGGAAGCACCTCAAGACTTCAAAACGAAAGACTTTATTCATAGGTTTTCTTCAACCATTATTTTATTGGCAGCTTTGTTAGTTGTACTATTTATAATCGCTTATGTACTTAATAAAGCCGTACATTCAGACCGCGCCATACTAATTTTTGGTTCGCAAGGGTTTGAAAAAGTCATGTTGTTAGTGATCGCATTGTTTGCCACATTTGTTATTGTTGCCAGTTGGATGATATTAGAGCAATACAAAGAAGAGGTTAAAAGCAATGTTCGTCAAGGCATGCAAAGAACGCTAGAGCTAGCCGAAGATAAAATTTCTGATACGCTTGCCTTGTATATTGGCACGTTGAATTATGAACTAAATGAAACCGCTGTTATTGATGATATCTCGCTATTTGTCAAGGCTGACAATGAAGTGGTTAAACATAAGGCCGCTGAAAATATTAGGAAGTCTTGGGAAAAGTACTCTCGCTTCTCAAGTGCCAACAAGCGAAGTTTAATTGCCATTAATGGTCAAGTATTGTTAGGTGAAAATAATCAAGTCGCCACTAAGTTGCTAAAAAACCATCCTCTGTACGTTGCTGAAGCGATCAAAGGTAATCGCGTGTTTTTTCCAAGTAATCTGTGTAGTGACCTTGATAACGCGAAATTTAGCTGTGTGTTTGCGCTTGAGCCTATTATAGATAAGCAACATCGAATTATAGCGATTATGCTCGACGAAATTAATGCTGAAGACTTATTTCTTGAGCAAGTTTATGCCATTCCTTATGGCAAAACCGGCTATTTGTACGCTACTAATTGGCAAGGGAATTACTTAGTTAGCCAAGCCATTGTTGATTCGGTTAAAGAAAAGGAGTTTGAGTCTTTAGCTACGCAACTCGATGATGGCTTTTATCAAGACCGTCCATTTCTTGAATTGGCTGATAATAACAATTATGAGAAAACTAAGTTTTCTTCACAGGTAACAGAATATCGTCGTGAAAATGGTACCGATATCCTGTCTTTATACTTTTGGAATGCTAATTATAACTATGGCTTAGTCATTGAAATTGAGGCCGATGAGGCTTATCGCTCATTTCAATTACTCAGAAGAAGTATTGTCTTACTAGTACTTATTGTTATGTCATTTGCTGTACCCTCTATTTTATTAACGCTGAAGCTTGGCCGCAAAGCGAATGAAAGTTTGCATCAGGCAAAAGATAGTTTAGAAACCTCAAAAATTGAACTAGAACATATTGTTAGCGAGCGCACTAAAAAATTAGTCACGCTAGAAGAGCAAGGGCGGTCAATTCTATCCTCTGTTGGGCAAGGTTTATTTGGTGTTGATACTAATGGCAAATTGCTGTTTGTTAATGACAGTGCTCTTGAAATATTGGGGTATCAAGAACAAGATTTAACTGCCATTAATGTTTTGTCTTTAGTTGTTAGTGGCAATAGTCAATATGTTCTCAAACAAGAACATTTGTTTTATAAAACGATTACTCTAGGCGGTGTTTTTAATTCAGATAAAGAACTTTTTTATCACCAAAATGGTGGTCAAATACCGGTAGAGTATACCAGTCGTGCCATTGTTAACAACGACGTAATTAAAGGCTGTGTGATTGTTTTTAGTGACATAACCAACAGACTTAAAATGCAAAACGAGCTGAAGCAAGCGAAAATAGATGCCGAGCAAGCATCACAAGCAAAAAGTGAGTTTTTAGCAAATATGAGCCATGAAATTAGAACCCCGATGAATGCCATTATTGGTATGTCTCACTTGGCATTACAAACAAATTTGGATCATAAACAGCGCAATTATATTCAAAAGGTTAGCCATTCCGCACAGTCTTTGTTAGGCATTATAAATGACATATTAGATTTCTCTAAAATTGAGGCCGGTAAGCTGAAAATGGAAGAGCGTAAATTTAAAATTGATGACATGCTAGCTGAATTAGCAAATGTTATTGGCGTAAAAGCAGATGAAAAAGGCTTGGAGATCATTTTTTCATTAGCACCTGAGCTACCGCTGTCAGTCATTGGTGATTCGTTAAGGCTAAGCCAGATATTATTAAACTTATGCAATAATGCCATTAAGTTTACTCATAAAGGGGAGATTCTAATTTCAGCCAAACTTGTGGCTGAATCTAGCCATGACGTGCAATTGCAGTTTGATGTGTCAGATACTGGAATTGGTATGAATGAACAGCAAATGAGCCAATTATTTCAATCGTTTAATCAGGCTGACTCATCAACAACCAGACAATACGGTGGTACAGGTTTAGGGTTGGTTATTTGTAAAAATTTAGTTTCATTAATGGATGGTGCTATTTGGGTAGAAAGCGAGCCTGACAAAGGCACAACTTTCTCGTTTCAAGTTTCATTGAAAAAAACGAATGAAAAATTACACGACCTTAAAACATTGAACGCTGCAAACGTTAAGTCAGTGTTAGTCGTCGATGATAATAAAACCGCACTTGAGATACTATCAACAATGTTAACTTCACTTGGTTTACAAGTGGTACCAGCGCAAAGTGCGCATCAAGCATTTGATATTATCAATACAGGTCAACACTCGTTTGATATCGTGTTAAGTGATTGGTGTATGCCAGAGCTTGATGGTGTTGACTTTATCAAACAAGCAAGAGCGCTTTATCAACAGCAAGCTCCGCAGTTAGACCTTCCTAAGTTTATTTTAGTGACGGCGTTTAGCTGGGAAGATGCTCAAGAAAAATCAGAAGCTTACGACAAGAACTTAATTCAGGCCTATTTAAGCAAACCTATAACTTATTCCACGTTAATAAAAGGTATTGAATTTGCTATGGGCTATCGCCCAAATGTAAATCTAACACCGGATAGGACTGACGATATGATAAGTGACGCCATCAGCTGTTTACGAGGTGCTCATATTTTATTGGTGGAAGATAATGAAATTAATCTTGAGTTAGCGCAAGAAATATTAACCAGTCGAGCCATTTCAGTGACAACTGCGGAACACGGTAAAGAAGCTGTAATGTTGGCACAAGAAATATTGTTTGATGGGATTTTGATGGATTGTCAAATGCCAATAATGGATGGCTACCAAGCAACTAAAAAAATAAGGAAATTCGGCAAAAATACTAGCACGCCGATTCTTGCGATGACCGCCAATGCATTAGTTGGTGATAAAGAAAAAGCAATAATAAGTGGCATGAATGATCATATAGCTAAACCGATCGACATCAAAGATATGTTTACGAAAATGGCTAAATGGATAAAACCCTCTGTTAACAAAGGCTATAGTGACCGTCAAGAATTACAACCTGCTGATAAAAATGATCTAGCAAATACTGTTGAGCCATTACCAAATCAAAGTAGATCTTTACTATCGAATATCCAAACGCCTGTACTAAATATTTCAAAAGGTCTGGCAACATGCCAAGGAGATGAAAAACTATATATCAAACTCATACGAAAGTTTATCGTTAACGAATCAGAATTTTCGTCTTTATTTTTATCCCTGTGGCATAAACAATCTTTTGAAGATTGTAAGTTAAAAGCGCACACTTTAAAGGGGGTAGCAGGAAATATTGGTGCTGAAATAATTTTTCATAACGCTGCGAAATTGGAAACAGAGCTTAATCACGGGCCAGGAAATTATGAACGCATAGCAGCGATATGCAATGACATTTCTCAAGCTATTTTTGAAATAAGTTCAGCTATGCAGGCCATTGATAAAAATGAAGTAAAAACAATCAACTTGCTGCCCTTAAGTGAGCTTGAATCGTATTTAGATGAATTAGAAGCGTTTGTGTTGGAAGACGACACGGGGGCCTTGGAAATATTAGAGAAGCTCAATGTAGAGTATGCCGATAGCCAAGTAAATGGCTTAATTAAGCAACTAATAGATAATGTAAATACTTATGAGTTTGATGAAGCTGCACAAGTGATCACGCTGATAAGAGGGCGTATAGAAAACGCTTAGGAGAAAGTTATGGATAAGCCAACAGTACTGGTTGTGGATGATACGCCAACGAATATCGATGTCTTAAAAGGAGTTTTGCAGGACGACTATCGCATAAAGGTAGCGCTTAATGGTCGAAAAGCAATTGAAATAGCGAAGAAAAATCATGACATATCTATCATTTTGCTCGATATTATGATGCCTGAAATGGATGGTTACCAAGTTTGTCAGGTTTTAAAATCAGATGTTTTAACTCAGCATATTCCGATTATTTTTATTACAGCCAAATCATCTGCGGCCGATGAGCAGCAAGGGCTAACATTAGGTGCTGTAGACTATATTAGCAAACCAATACAGCCTGATATTGTAAAAGCGCGTGTGAAAACGCAAATGTTGCTATTGAACCAACAGAAACATTTAGAACACTTGGTAGAAGAACGAACAAAAAAACTGCAAGAGACTCAGTTGGAAATTCTTCAGTGTTTAGGCCGAGCAGCTGAATATAAAGATAATGAAACGGGCAAGCACGTTATGAGAATGAGTGAGTATTCTCGTATTCTTGCCGATTATCTTTCTGATAATAAACATTGGGTGAATTTGCTTTATTTAGCAGCCCCTATGCATGATGTTGGGAAAATAGGAATTCCAGACGACGTATTGTTAAAGCCTGGGAAATTAGACACTAACGAGTGGAATATTATGAAAAATCACCCGTTAATTGGCGCACAAATTTTAGGTGCTGATAAATCAGAAATACTCTCATTGGCTCGAGAAGTTGCGCTTTATCATCATGAGAAGTGGGACGGTAGTGGCTATCCATATGGCTTACAGGGAGAGAATATTCCGTTGTCAGGTCGAATTGTTGCCGTTGCAGATGTTTTTGACGCTTTAACTTGTAAACGCGTGTATAAAAAAGCTTGGACGTTTGACGAAGCAAGTGAGTTTATATTGTCAAATTCAGGCAGTCATTTTGATCCCAGAATTTGCCAAGCCTTTGTTCAAGTTCAAAACCAGTTTCGTAAAGTGTTTGAAACAATTGTGGACTAAGGGCTGAAATGCTTAGTAAATTATTTAAGATTGAATATCAAAATGAAACACATTCATATCGTTGGTTATGGGCTGCCATTACCATAGTACAAGGCATTGTAGCCTACCATATCATTATTAATAAACAGTTTAACTCGCTGGTATATCTAATTAATATTTTGGCGTATTTATTGAGCTCCGCTTATTTTACTCAGCAATTATGGAATCATAACAAGACAATTAACACAAGCTATTTACACGGTGGTATCACCTTATCAGCGTTAAATTGGCTTTTAATGTCTGCGCTGGTTTATCAGCTTTGGGGCGTAGAGTCGGCATCAGAAAAAATACTACTTATTGGATTTTTTTCAACATTAATTTGCTTTAGCGCAAATACCTTTTTACTGGTGATTAGCACGCTACCTTTGATCATTGCCGACAGTTATATAAAAATATTTATCCGTGATATTGAAGGGCTAGACCTATTTGTTTCTATTGGAAAATACCCGTTATTTTTGCTAGCTATGATATATACCACATTACACTTTAATCGCGAGCTTAGGGCATCCCATAAACAAATAACCAATTTAAACGAGGAGCTTATTAAGCTCAAAAATACAGACCCATTGACTGGGCTCAATAATCGGCGGGTATTTGATGATAAATTAGCCTATGCCATTAGCATGCATAAACGTTTAACTCAGCCGGTGTCATTAATGATTTTAGATATTGATTTTTTTAAAAATTATAATGACGCTTTAGGTCATCCAGCTGGAGATAAGTGTTTAATTGACATCTCAGTATTACTTAAGGCGTGCCTGCAGCGCAGTTCTGATGTATTAGCCAGAATTGGCGGTGAGGAATTTGCGGTTATTCTTCCTAGCACTAATCTAGAACAATGCCGTGAATTTGCAACTAAATTGAATTCGAAAATTAGCCAAGGTGCAATTTCACATCCAAATTCAACAGTAGCAGATATTGTGACGTTAAGTATAGGAATTGCCACTTTAAATGCCACATCTGACGGTGACGCTAAAACACTTTATAAAAATGCTGATACGGCTTTATATAAAGCGAAACAGGCTGGCAGAAACCAAATTGCTAGCTAGTTTGTACCTAATAAATACTTCTAGCTTGGTTTTATTATTCCAATACCGACTTAAAATAAATTTGTTGATATGTACAAAGTTGTTTTAATCCATTTATTAGGTTTGTTATTATGGTGCCAATTTAAGGAATCTAACTAGCTGTAATAACTAAATAAAGGATTAAATATGCATCGTAACATTATCACCACTTCTATTATGTTAGTGCTCACTGCATGTGGTGGCTCTGGTGGTTCATCAAGCTCAAGTAATCAATCATCGAATGGTAATACACCTGCACCAAAACCTGGAATAACGGTCAAAGCTGTGTATGTGGATGCCTGTGGTAATGAAACTAATGCGACAGATTCAGCATTGTTAATCCATAATAGTGATTATTCTAATAAGCAGGTCATTAAGGCTAATTCGGCAGGTGAAATGAGTTATTCGTCAGATAATGCGACGGAAACCGTTTCTCTTGTTATGCGTGGAGCATTACAAGTAGATGGTATTAAGCCTATTGCATTAACAACTTATATTAATCAACCTGTTATTGACATGGGAAAAATTATTTATAGAACAAGTGATAAAAGTGCATGTAATTGTCAACAAGCCAATTTAACCGTAAATGTTCCTTCAAGAGCTTCCGATATTGGTAATGCGGAGTTTGATGGCCAAGTTAATCAACCGTCTGTTTCTAATCAAAGAGGGTTCTCAACAGCTTTTGACGTCGAGCAATGTGCTAAAGTTGGTGGTGAAATGCCTTTAATAACTTCCCATATTGATTTTAATAGTCCAAATGAATCTTTTGCTGCTTTATTCCCAAGCATTAGCGAGAAAGATTCTGCTGAAGCTGTAATACAAGGAACTCCCGTTAATATTATATCAGCAGATTCAACCCGCCAAGTTGCTGCTTTTATCGGTGACGACTACTACTTAAGAAGTTTTGCATTTAGAGAATCAGATAGTGTTTATTCCTATCCGGTAGACCAAATTGAATTTTATTCAATAGATGCATACAACTTTGAACATTTGGATTATATACCTGACGTTGATAGTGCTTACATGCTTACCGCAGCAAGTACTAAAACATCGAACATCAATCAAACATTTGATTTACCAAGGGTGAGCATGGATTATACTGAGCTTCTTAGTATTTTAGTTAGCGATACTGGTAGTTATAGTTTGCCTAATAGCGGCATGTTTGATTATATGACGGTTAGTTTGATTGGCTCAAATCCTAGTGGTGAAATTCTTGACTGGTATATGTATGCACCGACTTCTGGAAATGTGCCTAAAATTGAAAATATTGATCTAAGCGAATTTATTTCTGATAGCGATTTATCTGCTCGAGTTGAAAATTTAAGTATGGGCGTTGGAGCACGAGGCTATGACGGAATTTCTAGTTACGATGATTTTTTAAGAAGCAAGGTCGATAGAAAGTTACAAGACTTTTCTCAAGAAAAATGGGCTAATGCCGATCTAGTAAGTTTCAGAATGAGTATGAGTGCAATTGGCTTATCTAGTATTTCAAGTATTACCGCTAAAAGTATTACCGCTAACTCAATGCTAGCTGGTGGTGCAGATAAATTAAAAGCACAAAAAAAATTGACTCAACCACTTGAGTTAATTAGACAAGAGCTTATGTCGGAACGTTAAAATTGAAAAGCAATTAAAACGTTGAATTACGTTTTAGCCTGGAAAAATAAAAGCCCTTAAACATCATTGTTTAAGGGCTTTTTAATGTCAGTTACTTTTATAAGTTAATGCTTAAAAGCCACATTGCTTACCTTGGTTTTTCGCTTTCAACCAAGTGTGTAACGGCGCAAAGTAATCTAATACAGCAGTCGCATCCATTTGTTCGCTGCCTGTTAGTACTTTGTATGCTTCTTGCCATGGTTTGCTTGAACCCATCTCTAACATGTTGTTAAGAGCTGTGCCAGCTTCTTTGCTGTTATAAATCGAACAGCGGTGAATTGGATCTGTATTTCCAGAAATTTCACATAACGCTTTATGGAATTCAAATTGCTGAATATGGGCTAAGAAATAACGAGAATAAGGAACGCCGCCAGGCACATGGTACTTCGCACCAGGATCAAATGCATCTGCATCACGAGCAATTGGTGCTGTTACACCTTGATATTTCTCACGTAATTCCCACCATGCTGTGTTGTAGTTTTCAGGAGTAACTTCACCTGAATAAACTTTCCAACGCCATTGGTCAACCATTAAACCAAAGGGAATAAAGGCAATTTTTTCTAGCGCCATTTTCATTAATAAGCCAATATCTTTTGACTCATCAGGAATGGTATCAATTAAGCCAATTTCTTTTAGATATTTAGGCGTAACTGATAACGCTATGGTATCGCCAATGGCTTCATGGAAACCATCATTAGCACTGTTTTGGTAATAAACAGGCTGATTTTTATAGGCACGCTGATAGAAGTTATGCCCTAATTCGTGATGAATAACATTAAATTCTTCACCGGTTTTTTGAATACACATTTTAATGCGAATATCGTCTTTGGCATCTAAGTCCCATGCCGACGCATGACATACAACGTCGCGATCAGCCGGCTTGGTAAATAATGAACGTTGCCAAAAAGTTTCAGGCAATGCCTCAAAACCTAATGAGGTAAAGAAGGTTTCTGCGCCTTTAACCATTTTAATTTCATCATAACTATTGGCAGCAAGCTGTTTAGTTACATCATAACCAGGATCGGCATTTTCAGGTGCAACTAAATCGTAAATATTACCCCAAGATTGTGCCCACATGTTGCCAAGTAAGTGGGCAGGAATAGGCTTGTCTTGCGGTACTTTATCTTCGCCGTAAGTTTCAGCTAATTCAGAACGTACATAACAGTGTAAGTCATCATAAAGAGGTTTTACTTGGCCCCATAAACGGTCTAACTCTTTGGCAAATTCATCGGCAGGCATGTCATAATTTGAACGCCACATTGCACCTAAGTCAGAGTAACCTAAGCCTTGTGCGCCTTCGTTGCCAAGCTCTGCTTGACGAACATATAGTGGCTTCATCTCTGGGCTGATGGTTCTCCAGCCTTGCCACATTTCTAGTAACTCATCGTAATCACGAGAACTTGCCATTTTAGCCGTCATTTGGCCCAGGCTTAAGGTTTCGCCCGCTTTAGTAGTATATTTACCTTTACCATACATACTACCTAGCTCTGCACCAATTTTTGCTAATTCAGCTGATTTTGCTGAATCTTGCGGTGCTGGCATTACTAAACTTTGCTTTAAGATATTAAGTTTACGACGTTGATCTGCACTGACTTCTACATCATCGAACTTGGCTGCTGCCATGGCGAAGCGAACGCCGGCTTCTGTTGATTTTTGATCGGCTTCAGCCGCTAATGCTGAGGTATCTTCGGTAATGAAGTTGGCATTAATCCAGGCCGCTCGGCTACCTTCAAGGTTTAACTGCACAAGTTCTTTTTCAGTGTCCGCTAAAAATTTTTCAACATCTTTAGCCGTTAGCGTTTGGCTTACTGTTTTAGCTGCCCCAGTGTCGTTTGGTACTTTGTTATCACCGTTACAAGCACTTAAGCTTGCAGCAACTAAAATAGCTGCTGTGGTTAGTTTAAATGTCGGTTTCATAATTACCCGTTATTGTTTTAGTTAACGTAAAAATCGGCTCGTAGCTATATTAGAGCGAGCGAGTGAGGTTATCAACATTATTACGTTGAATCGCTGTAAATTAGGATGATTGACTGAATTTTGGATAAAAAAAAGCTCAGCGAAAGGGGGGCTGAGCCGCTATATAAAATATACTAGGGAAAGTATGAAATCTACTTTTCAAATGTCTCCTTATGAAAAGCAAACTCATCTTACTGCTTGTGCCTGTTTTTAACTGTGTTGATTCTGTAACAGTTTGTAATCGAGTTGAAATATTAAATTTTAGGCAAAAAAAAGCTCAACTAAGGTAGTTGAGCTAAAAATATACTAGGGAGAGTATAACAAAATCACTGTCAAACAATGGTGTTTAAAAGTTGCAATAATAATAGCCATAGTTGCTGTTTTTTACTGTGCTATTTGCGTAATAATTTGTAATTAGTTTATGGCTCGATTAAGTCGCAGATATTAAATTTTAGGCAAAAAAAAAGCTCAACCAAGGTAGTTGAGCTAAAAATATACTAGGGAGAGTATAACAAAATCACTGTCAAACAATGGTGTTTAAAAGTTGCAATAATAATAGCCATAGTTGTTGTTTTTTACTGTGCTTATTACGTAAAAGTTTGTAATAGATAAAACTAAAAGGGATAGTTGCGTTATTTTAAACGCTTGTTTAAACTGAGCGTATTAATTTGATAAAAACTCCCGACACGGCGTGATATATTTATGAGTACAAAGAATAAAATATTAGATGCAGCAGAGAACTTGTTTGCCGATAAAGGTTTCAATGGCACCTCTTTACGGGAAATTACTAGCCAAGCAGAAGTTAATTTAGCGGCTGTAAATTATCACTTTGGCTCAAAGAAAGAATTAATCAAAGCGGTCATGTCTCGCTATATGAATGAATTATCACCACGCTTAGAAAGTGCTTTAATTCAGGTTTGCGACGGCGACAAGCCTACACTAGTTGAGGTTTTTTCAGCTTTTATCGACCCCTTGTTATCACTTAATGATTTTAAAAATAATGGTACTAGCAACTTTTTACAATTATTAGGACGAGGTTATACCGATAGTCAGGGCTTTTTGCGCTGGTTTTTAACAACACAATACCCAGGTGTCATTGATAATTTTGTCTTAGCTGTACAAAAGGCCTATCCGGAATTAACCGCAGAAGAAATGTTCTGGCGTCTGCACTTTACCATGGGCACTGTAGTATTCACTATGTCTTCAAGTGATGCTTTAATTGATATTGCTAAAAGTGATTTTGAGAAAAACTTACAAATATCAGACGTTATTAGTAATGTTATTCCGTATGTTGCCGCTGGCGTTGGTGCACCTATGCCAATAAAAAGGGAAGTTTAAAAAACCTTATCATAATTTAGATATGCTACTTTGTTTGTAGGCTTGAATTATGTAGAGTAGCAGCACTTTTAATTATTGTAGTGCTGTTATGGGTCCAGTCATGATTGATGTGCAAGGCACATCACTTTCACAAGAAGATAAAGAAATTTTAAAACACCCACTTGTTGGTGGGCTTATTTTCTTTACTCGCAATTACCAATCTCCTGAACAAATCTCAGATCTAAGTGCACAAATTAGGGCGGCGGCAGATAAATCTTTGTTAATCGCTGTCGATCATGAAGGTGGGCGAGTACAAAGGTTTCGTGAGGGTTTTTCCCGTATCCCAGCTATGGGGACGCTTTGGCAAATGTCAGGTGAAAACTTAACACGAGCAAAAAATTTGGCTGAGCAAAGTGCGATTCTAATGGCATTGGAAGTGCAAGCGGTTGGTATTGATATTAGTTTTGCCCCTGTGCTTGATATTAACAACATTAGCGATGTTATAGGTGATAGAAGTTTTCACCCTGAAGCTAGCTATGTTAGCGAGCTAGCGCAAGCGTTTATTGCTGGGCTGCACCGAGTAGGTATGAAAGCTACAGGTAAACATTTTCCCGGACATGGCAGTGTTAAAGCGGATTCGCATATCGATTTACCTATTGATAACCGGCAGCGAACGGAAATATTTCAACAAGATCTATTACCTTTTAAGCACCTAATCGCCAAGAAAAAATTGGACGCGTTAATGCCAGCACATGTTATTTTTCCTGATGTTGACAGTCAAGCAGTTGGTTTTTCTCGTTATTGGCTGCAAAATATCTTACGTGAACAATTAGGCTTTAATGGCGTTATTTTTAGTGATGATTTATCTATGGAAGGCGCGAGCAGTGCAGGTGGCTATATTGAGCGTGCGGAAGCGGCGCAAAATGCCGGTTGTGATATGTTGTTACTTTGTAATAATCGCCAAGGATGTATAGAAGTACTTGATGGTGCAAACATAAAGACGAGCCAAGAAAGTAATGCCCGCTTAACTAAGCTACTAAAAAATAATCACAACACTGAGAGTTGGGCAAGACTTAACCAAAGTACCTTATGGCAAAATGCTAATAAATTACTGAGCAGTTTCCAGTAAGTTGAAGTAAAAGTTCTTTTTAAAAATAATAACAACGGACGAATGTATGAAGTTATCTAAACAGTTATTTATTCCGCTGGCGCCAATACTTGCACTAGTATTTTACTTTTTTTTACAAACAATCGGCTTAGAAAGTAAGCCAGCAGCTGCGGCAGCTATCACCTTACTTACTGTTATTTGGTGGGTGAGCGAAGCTATTCCGATTCCGGCAACATCTTTGGTTCCATTTGCCTTATTGCCTTTATTTGGCATTGTTGATCATAAAACCGTTTCATCTGCGCTAGGTAGTCATGTAATTTTATTGCTGATGGGGGCATTTATGCTTTCTAAAGCCATTGAAAAAAGTGGTGCACATGAACGTTTGGCTGTTTACATGGTGAGGCTAGTTGGGGTAAATAGTGGTCGACGTATGGTGTTTGGTTTTATGCTGGCGAGTGCATTTTTAAGTATGTGGATATCAAATACCGCTACAACCTTGATTATGTTGCCGATAGCGCTGGCTATTTTAAAACATATAGACAATCAAAACTTAAAAGTGGCCCTTATCTTAGGCATAGCATATGCCGCAAGTGTTGGTGGTGTGGGTACGCCGATTGGCACACCGCCTAATGTCATATTTATGGGCATATATGAAGAGCAAACCGGAACTGAATTTGGTTTTCTACAATGGATGAAAATTGGTGTTCCTGTAGTTTTACTTGCAATACCACTGATCGCGTTTTGGTTAACACGTAATGTAAAACTTGAGCAGGAATTACATTTACCGACATTAGGCGCATGGCGGGTGGAAGAAAAACGAACACTTTGGGTTTTCGGCTTAACCGCGCTTGCATGGATAACGCGAAAAGAACCTTTTGGTGGCTGGAGCGGAGCGCTAGACATTAATATAGCAGGTGACAGTACAGTAGCATTATTCGCTGTTGTGATAATGTTTCTTGTGCCTAATGGTAAAGGTTCGCGCTTACTTGACTGGGAAAGTGCTAAAACGATTCCGTGGGGAATGTTATTGTTATTTGCCGGTGGTATTGCATTAGCTAAAGGTTTTGTCGCTTCTGGTTTAAGCGGCTTATTAGGTGAATGGTTGTCATCATTTTCAAATTTACCGGTTATTCTAATGATAATTACAATTTGTTTAGTGGTTACCTACCTTACTGAAATTACTAGTAATACCGCAACAGCAACCTTATTGATGCCTATACTAGCCGCAGCAGCAATTGCATCGGGTTATGATCCTAAAGTACTTATGATCCCTGCGGCGATATGCGCAAGCTGTGCATTTATGTTACCGGTTGCCACAGCGCCTAACGCAATAGCTTATGGTACTGGCGAAATAGAAATTAAAGAAATGGTTAAGGAAGGGGCAATACTAAGCTTTATTGTCGCTTGTTTGGTTGGAATTGTTTGTTATTGCTTTTTGCTTTAAACCAACACGGCAATCATAGTTAATTAGCAAAGCGACATTTATTGTCGCTTTGCTGTTTCTGCGTTAGCTATTTAACCGATGGCAAGATTTTCTTTGTGGTTTTGCTGTTGGCTATTGTTATTATGCGCTTGTTGCCATTTTGGTAACCATTTAATTTTAAAAATAACCAAAACAATAGCGCTAATAACACCAATAGTGGCGAACATTAGCCACATTAACATCGGGCTATTTAACTCTTTAGCAAAGTAACCGTAGCTCCAACCAGAAAGTAACCCAGCAAATAAGTTACCTAGCGCCATTGAAACAAAATAATAGCCCATGTACATAGCGGTATTTTCTTTTGGTGCAATTGCGGCAACATATTCCTGACTTTTAGGGGAAGCAATCATTTCTCCAAATGCAAAAACAATTATGGCTGTTACCATAACCGTGCCGCCAAGCAATAAACCATGTGCTAGTCCGCCTAAAAGTAAACCAAATGCTACAACTAATGTTCCTACAACAATCACTGGCAAGGCCTTATATTTAGCGCATAAGTTACTTATAAATAACTGGCAGAATACAATCACACCAAAATCTAAATTAATAATATACTCGGGGTTAATTTGGCGATAATTTTCTGCCCATTGTTTTGCAATATCCAAAGTACTAATTTTATTTTGTTGAATAAGGCTAAATGCTCGTTGAATTTCGTCGATAGGTACCATTACTTTGTAGTTGACTAATTCAAAGTAAAGCTGCTGTAAGTCGCTTTGGTTTATGCTATCACTCAGTATTGTTTTAGCCCTGATAAATTCGGTGAGTTGTTCAAGATTCACTGCTGCAAGAAATGGTAGCCATGAAGGCATATTGTTACGCAAAAATACGACCAAATCTTGCGTATTTATAAAGTCACGAATATATAAAGGGGTAGTAATAAAAAGTTGCAAATACATTGCCCAAAAGCCAGTTAAAATAAGTAAATAAACGATAAAGGGCTTATTGCCTAATTTTATTGGCGAGCAGTACCAAGCAGAGGAATATTTGTTTTTTGCAGCTTCGGCTCGTTTTAATAATTTGTCCCAAATGACGTTAATGGCTAACCAAGTGGCAATAATTATCAGGCAGGTATTAAAACTAAAAACGCCTTTTGCACTAACCATTAGTAAAATAATTAACGGCACTACGAGTAACGCTAAGCGGCCATTGCCAAGTACTTCTTGAACTTCTGAAAATACGGTTTTAATCGACTTTGAGCTTTCTTTTGTAGTTGGCTCTTGATAGAAAAATATTGCAGGGATAAAGTTAATTGCTATCCAAAGTGATGACATAATAAACACCATATCCCAGCCTATTACTCGAACGTATCCCGCTATTAATGGCCCTAAAAAGCCACCAATATTTACCATGGTATAGAAAATACCAAAGCCTAAACCTCGGTTTGAATTGTCGGTTACGCGGCCTACAGTGCCCACCACAATAGGTTTAAAGCACGCAGCCCCTATAGCAACCGCTAAAAACACCATGCAAAATGACCAAAACTCGGTAACTTGCCCAAGTAAATAATAAGAAGGGGTCATAATAATGAACGACAATATGAACATCTTTTTATAGCCATATCGGTCAGCGAGTGCACCAGTAAATACAGGAAATAGATATAAAAGAAAGGGGATCATTCCTTGTAAAAAACCGCGCTCTTGGTCGCTAAATCCTAAGCCACCTTGGGTACTTGGGCTCGTCATATATAGCGAAGACAAAGTGAAGAAGCCATACCATGCCAAGCGTTCGAATATCTCCATGGTGTTGGCAATGTAAAAAGTTGAATTAAATGGTGTTCGTTTATTATTGTTATTAGCCGTATTTTCCATATTTACCTACACTGCAAGTATACTGTATACAATTTAAGTCATGGTAAAAAAATAAGCAAATCAAATATTCCTGATTTGCTTAAGCTATAGTTTATTTGCTAAAGCGAGCCAATATGCATGTGGCTTGCTTGTAATTGGTAGTTATTAAAACATCTTTTCTTTTTGCAAGCGTGCAAGTAGCACTGCGGCAAATGCAACACTGTACACGGCAAATATTGCTACCATAACTTGTGGCATAGTGAAGCCAAAAAACTGCCATTTAATATCACCACAATCTCCCGTTGCTTCAAATAAAGCAGGTAGCCATTCATGTAGTGGTGCCCAAGATGGGAAGTTAGGGATAAACTCACAACTAAATAGGAATGACATGGTTGTTGACTGCATTTCTACATGCTCTAAGGCAATAAGTAATCCCCATATCGCGCCAGTTGCCCAAAGTCCATATGCGAGTATACGAGCTAATACAAATTGACAGCCTAATGCGCCTATAACACCAGCAAAAAATACACCCCAAATTGCGGTTCGTTGATAAATACACATAATGCAAGGCTCAAGCCCCATTACATATTGAAAATACAGTGCACATAATTCAAAGCACAATGCACTAACAGCTAATAACTGCCATGCACGTTGATTTAGCGATAATTGACTTAAGAAATTCACGAAATACTACCTATGACTGAAGTGTTATTATTATTAATATCTGCAACGCATGCTATCAATAAACAAAAAGCGCCACAAGGGCGCTTTTGTTAGTTTTTATATCTGCTTACAACTTTATAGCTTAGTGTCCACCAGGTGCTTCTGTTGCTGGTTTAGTACTATGATGTTGAATCAAGTTTGAGTCATAGTATGACTGTGTTGTATCAACTAAATGGCCTGATGAAATAGCGATTAAGCCAACAATGGTTAACACAACAGTATATGGTAATGCCATAATCACCATGCGACCGTATGACAAACGAATTAACGGTGCTAATGCCGACGTTAATAAGAATAAGAACGCAGCTTGACCATTTGGCGTTGCAACACTTGGTAGGTTAGTACCTGTATTAATTGCTACAGCTAATAAATCAAATTGATCACGTGATATTTGGCCAGCAGCCAAAGCTTTCGTAATTTCAGTTATGTAAACCGTACCAACGAACACGTTATCACTAACCATAGATAACAAGCCATTAGCTAAGTAGAACATAACAAGCTGCATGTTACCTTCAAAGGTTAATACCCATGTAATAACAGGTGTAAATAACTGCTGGTCAACGATTACCGCAACAACAGCAAAGAAAACAGCAAGTAAAGCAGTGAAAGGTAAAGCTTCTTCAAAAGCATGGCCAATTTGATGCTCTTCCGTTACACCAGTAAAGGTAGTAGCTAAAATAATAACAGATAAACCAATCATACCAACAGGCGCTAAATGTAACGCTAAACCTATAATTAACCATACCGCAATAACACCTTGCATGATCAATTTAACGTTATCACGACGGTTACGTTTTTTGCTTTCTGCAATATCAAAGTCGTTTAGAATTTTATAAACGTTTTCAGGCATGGCAGCACCGTAGCCAAACCATTTTACTTTTTCTAAAAATAAACAAGTAAGCATACCCGAAATAAATACAGGGATGGTTACCGGTGACATGCGAATCGCAAACTCAGCAAAATTCCATCCTGCCTGTTGGCCAATAACCAAGTTTTGTGGTTCACCAACAATTGTACAAACACCACCTAACGCCGTACCTACACCTGCATGCATTAATAAGTTACGTAAATAACCGCGAAACTGTTCTAAATCAGTACGCGAATATTCAGCTAGTTCATGATCACTGGTGTGATCATGGCTGTGATTATTATCTTTTCCTGACGCTACTTTGTGGTACACAGAGTAGAAACCAATCGCAACACTAATAATTACAGCAATAACAGTTAATGCGTCTAAGAATGCTGATAAAAGGGCACCTGAAAAACAAAATAATAACGAAACCAACATTTTAGAGCGAATTTTTGTCACTATTTTAGTAAACAAAAATAGCAGTAAGTTCTTCATAAAATAAATACCAGCAACCATGAAGATTAGTAATAAAATAACTTCAAAGTTGAGCACCATTTCATGCATAACTTGTCCTGGTGTCGTCATACCTATGGCAACGGCTTCAATGGCAAGTAAACCACCGGGTTGCAACGGATAACATTTTAATGCCATTGCTAAAGTAAATATAAATTCAATAACCAATGCCCAGCCAGCAACATAGGGGTCTACAAGAAAAAATAAAATGGGGTTGATAACTAAAAATGACAGTATTGCGAGTTTGTACCATTCTGGTGAATTACCAAGAAAGTTTTTATAGAACGCACTCATAAATGATTGCTGCATAGTGAACCTTTTAAAAAAAATAAGAGCTAGGAATAGTGTTTGGGTTTAATCTATTGAATGATTTTTATATAAATTTATGACTGTGGGAAGTTTAAGCGTAATTATATATATTGTAAATAAGTCATATATTGCTCATGTGATTGATTTGTACTTAGATACAGGAAAACTTTCATTTCAATAATCTAGATCAACTTTAACAATAAATTACTATGAATTTTTATACGATGTTGCTTATGTTAACTCAATAAACTTTATATGTGATAGGCACTCTGAGGACAAAATTTATTTACGTTTTGTTAAGAAATCATTAATTCTAAAAATGTGATTTATAAAATTCTCGTTCTGTCTCGAATTCTCAATTTAAGTGGCACTCGCCATAATTAAATTGCGATTTATAGCGCTTGTGTCAATTGTCTGTTCTGGTACAATCAGTTTCAATTACAGTCAACTCTAAGTGATGTGGAGCCCTATGGTTATAAAAGCGCACAGTCCAGCAGGATTTGCCGAGCAGTATATAGTTGAGTCTATTTGGAATGGAGGTTTCCCTCCTGGCACAATTTTACCCGCTGAACGTGAGTTATCAGAACTTATTGGCGTTACCCGTACTACGCTGCGCGAAGTGTTACAGCGATTAGCGCGAGATGGTTGGTTAACGATTAAGCATGGTAAACCAACGAAAGTAAATAATTTTTGGGAAACGTCAAGCCTAAATATTCTTGAAACCTTAGCGCAACTTGACCAAGAAGGTATTCCTGATTTAGTTGATAACTTGATGTCAGCGCGGACAAATATTAGTGCTATTTATGTACGTGGTGCGATTAAGAATAACCCGGAAAAGGCTATTGAGTTATTGTCAGCATTTGAAAATGTTGAAGACAACGGCGAAGCGTTTGCTGAGTTTGACTATCAGTTAAATAAAGAGCTGGTTGTTGCATCAGGTAATTCCATTTATCTACTTATATTGAATGGCTTTAGAGGCTTATATTCTCGCTTAGGTAGCTTGTATTTTGCTCATCCAAGTGGTCGCGAAATATCACGTGCTTATTATAAAAAGTTGATAGAGCTTGCCAAGGCTGGGCAATTTGACGAGTCAGTTTTTGCGGTTAGAAAGTACGGTGTTGAGTCAGGTAAACTTTGGCTTGAGCTCAAAGATGAAGTGTTAAAAGAGCTTGCTGAATAAATTATTATTCAGCGCATGTGATAAGTTTTCTTAATCTAGACTTACCAATAAGCTAATACCGAGTGGCAAGTAGGGCAATAGACGTATCATTCTTTTATATGATCACGCGGTTGCCTTTTTTTCTGTCTCTGTTTTTGGGCATTGGGCAATAACTTCATCTATACCTTGGTTATTCTCTTGCAATAGTTTTACCTCAAATTGCCACAAGTAGTATAGGTGCTTTAGCACTTCGTCTTTTGAGTCGGCTAAATTAACGCCTTGGTGTGGTATATAACGCAGTGTTAGTGAACGATCGCCCGTAATATCAGCATTGGTAATTTGAATATTTGCTTCTAAATTACTCAAGTTATATTGATTTGATAACATGGCTCTAATTTTTTGATAGCCACTTTTATTGTGAATAGCACCAACTTCAATATAATTTTTGGCATTGTTATCATGTAAATGGAATAGTTTGAAATCACGCATTAATTTCGGTGATAGAAACTGGCTTATAAAGCTTTCATCTTTGAAATTTTCCATCGCAAAATGCACGGTATCTAACCAGTTGCTACCAGCAATTTCAGGAAACCATTCCTTATCTTCTTCTGTTGGGTGTTCGCAAATTCTACGAATATCAACAAACATATTAAACCCCAAGGCATAAGGGTTTATGCCTGAGTAATAAGGGCTGTTATATTCAGGTTGTGCAACAACATTAGTATGGTTGTGTAAAAATTCCATCATGAATTTATCAGTGACTAAGCCTTCATCATACAAGTGATTTAAAATAGAATAATGCCAAAAGCACGCCCAGCCCTCGTTCATGACTTGTGTTTGCTTTTGCGGGTAAAAGTATTGTGATACTTTGCGCACAATTCGCACTAATTCTCGCTGCCAAGGTTTAAGTAGTGGTGCGTTTTTTTCAATAAAATACAGAATGTTTTCTTGTGGCTCTGTCGGAAAGCTAGCCTTTGTTTTATCTTTTTGTTTATCGTTATCTGGCACTGTTCGCCAAAGCATGTTTACTTGCGATTGCAGGTAAGATTCTCGCTCTTTCTGACGTTTTATTTCTTCCTCCATCGAGATTTTTTGTGGGCGTTTATAACGATCAACACCATGATTCATTAAAGCGTGGCAAGCATCAAGGCAAGCTTCTACCTCATCTATACCGTATTTGTGTTCGCAATCTGCAATATAGTTTTTGGCAAATAATAAGTAATCAATTATTGAGCTGGCGTCGGTCCAAGATTTGAATAAATAGTTACCTTTAAAAAATGAATTATGACCATAGCAAGCATGCGCCATTACCAAAGCTTGCATGGTCATGGAATTCTCTTCCATTAAATAGGAAATACAGGGGTCAGAGTTTATTACAATTTCATAAGCTAAGCCCATTTGCCCGCGTTTATAGGTTTGTTCTGTTTGAATAAATTTTTTGCCAAATGTCCAATGGTTGTAGCCTATTGGCATACCAACACTGGCATAGGCGTCCATCATTTGCTCTGCGGTTATCACTTCTATTTGATTGGTATAGGTGTCTAAGCGGTAATGTTCAGCCACTCGTGCAATTTCCGTTTGATACTGCTCAAGTTTGGTAAATGTCCAATCACTGTTATCGTCAAGTGGTTTACGTTTTGTCATAAAACCCCCTTACTTATTATTAGGCTGCTTGTTCGCTTTTTTTCTTAAATAATGAACGAAATACTGGGTAAATATCTGACACGGTTTTAATGTGTTCAATAGAAAAGGACGGATCAGTATCAGCAAGCTGTGCGTACTGCTGCCATAAACTTTGGTGTGCGCGTTGAGTTATTTCAATGTAGCTAAAATAACGGGTTTTTGGCAAAATTTGATTACGCATTAATGCTTGGCAATGTGGGGAGTCGTCTGCCCAGTTGTCGCCATCGGAAGCTTGTGCGCCATAAATATTCCACTCATTTTCATTGTACCTATCATTAATAATGTCAATCATTAACTCGAGTGCACTAGACGCAATTGTGCCGCCAGTTTCTTGAGAGTAGAAAAACTCATGTTCATCAACTTCTTTGGCTTGAGTGTGGTGACGAATATAAACTACATCAATAGTTTTGTAGGTACGGGTTAAAAACAAATAAAGTAAAATATAAAAACGTTTTGCGATATCTTTTGTTGCTTGGTCCATAGAGCCCGACACATCCATTAAGCAAAACATTACTGCTTTAGATGTAGGCACGGGCTGTTTTGCATAGTTTCGATAACGCAGGTCGAATGAATCAATAAAGGGAACTTTGTTTATTTTGCGTTGTAGTTCGTCAATTTCGCTGGATAATTGTTTTTTTGCCTGTACATTATCATGAGGATCTTGTTCAAGCAGTGCCAACTCTGCTTTTAACACTTTTAACTTTCTACGCTTGTCAGAGGTCATGGCAATTCTTCTAGCGATTGAGCCTTGTAATGATTTAACTATGTCAATATTTGAAGGCACGCCATCTGCACAAAATCCAGCGCGCACGGTTTTATAATCAATCAGTTTATCTAATTGATTTTTTTCTAAATTTGGTAACTCTAAGTCTTCAAAAAGTAAATTCAGATATTCATCTTTAGATATTGAAAAGACAAAGTCGTCGCTTCCTTCGCCTGAGTCACTTGCATCCCCTGAGCCACTACCTTGCCCTTGTTGCTGCGGCGGGCGAGCAATTCTGTCGCCTGTGCTAAATTGGTCGTTACCCGGATGCACACGATCTTTTATACCGCCTTTACCTTGATGGAAAACCGGTTCACTTAAGTCTTTCTTGGTAATGGTTACATTTTCTCCACTATCGACGTCAGTGACACTGCGATGATTCACAGCGTCAGAAACAGACTTCTTTATTTGACTCTTATAGCGCCTGATAAAGCGCTGTCGATTGACTGTGCTTTTATTTTTACTATTGAGTCGTCTATCAATAAAATTTGCCATAAATACTCCTTACTTAGTTTCAATTTTTGCTACTAAGTACAGCTTAAGAAGATTTTCTGACGCGTAAATACCATTCAGAAAGTAACCTAACTTGTTTTTTTGTATAACCTTTGGCCATCATACGTTCAACAAAGTCATCGTGTTTTTGCTGGTCATCGTTCGAGGTTTTGGTGTTAAATGAAATAACAGGCAGCAAATCTTCCGTATTTGAGAACATTTTCTTTTCAATAACGGTGCGCAGTTTTTCATAGCTAGTCCAAAGTGGATTTTTACCATTGTTATTGGCTTTTGCGCGCAATACGAAATTGACAATTTCATTGCGAAAGTCTTTCGGGTTACTAATGCCTGCTGGTTTTTCTATTTTCTCCAGTTCATTGTTTAAAGCTTCTCGATCAAATAATTGTCCGGTTTCTGCATCACGATATTCTTGGTCTTGGATCCAAAAATCAGCATAGGTAACATAGCGATCAAATATATTTTGACCATATTCAGAGTAAGACTCTAAATAGGCGGTTTGAATTTCTTTGCCGATAAATTCAATATATTGATGTGATAAGTATCCTTTTATGAACTCTAAATAACGCTCAGCGGTTTCTTGTGGTAATTGCTCTCTTTCTATTTGCTGTTCAAGCACATAAAATAAATGTACTGGATTTGCCGCAACTTCTAAGTGATCAAAATTAAATACTCTTGAAAGGATTTTAAACGCGAAGCGCGTTGAAAGGCCTGACATTCCTTCATCTACACCAGCGTAATCGCGATATTCTTGGTAAGATTTTGCTTTAGGGTCGGTGTCTTTTAAACTTTCACCATCATATACTCGCATTTTTGAGTAAATGCTGGAGTTTTCCGGATCTTTCAATCGTGATAGTACAGAAAATTGCGCTAAGGTTTCTAGTGTGTCTGGTGCACATTGGGCGTCGCTCAGCTCGCTGTTTTCAAGTAATTTTTTATAAATTTTTACCTCTTCAGAAACCCGCATACAATAAGGTACTTTTACGATATACACACGATCTAGAAATGCCTCATTATTTTTGTTGTTTCTAAAAGTTTGCCATTCTGATTCGTTTGAATGTGCGAGCAAAATACCATTAAACGGCAAGGCAGAAAGTCCTTCTGTGGGATTATAGTTTCCTTCCTGAGTGGCGGTTAATAACGGGTGCAGCACTTTTATTGGCGCTTTAAACATTTCTACAAATTCCATGACACCTTGGTTAGCACGGCATAACGCACCAGAGTAGCTGTATGCGTCAGGGTCATTTTGGGCGAAATGTTCTAGCTGGCGAATATCAACTTTGCCAACCAATGCTGAAATATCTTGGTTATTATCGTCACCCGGCTCGGTTTTCGCGATTGCAATTTGGTCAAGAATAGAAGGATAAACTTTAACAACCTCAAATTTGGCAATATCACCTTTAAATTCATGTAACCTTTTCGCTACCCAAGGAGACATTATGGTACTTAAGTAACGCTCAGGAATATTGTATTCTTGTTGCAGTATTTTGCCGTCAGAGTTGGCGTCAAATAAGCAAAACGGATGATCGTTAACTGGGCTACGCTCTCCATTTGCACTTAACACATAAATAGGCTCTTGTTGCATTAATGCTTTTAGTTTTTCTGCTAAAGAAGACTTACCGCCACCAACGGGACCAAGTAAATATAATATTTGCTTCTGTTCTTCTAACCCTTGAGATGCGTGTGTAAGGTAAGCAACGATTTGTTCAATTGCTTCTTCCATACCATAAAACTCTTTAAAGGCCGGATAGCGGGCAATAACACGATTAGAGAAAATGCGACTTAATTCTGGCACAGTAGACGTGTCTATCATTTCAGGTTCGCCAATGGCTTTAAGTAAACGTTGGGCGGCGCTGGCGTATGCCATAGGATCTTTTTGGCAGAGACCTAAGAAGTCTTGAATTGAGTAGCACTCTTCTTGTGCTTCGTCGTAACGTGATTGGTAATGCTGAAATATACTCATAACCGCCTCCAGAAGATAAAACGTACAGACAGAGCTGATAATTCGACCGTATGCGTTACTATCAAACTCTACATAATTAATTAGACCGCGTTTTTCACAATTTCTATTTATAAGCGTAGTTGTAAATTTATAAAGTCGTTAAGAAATAACGAAAATAAATTGTAACGATAGAAGAAAATATGAGCTGCTATGTTGTTGAATAAACAATTAACTTTGACAGGTGATGAGAAATTTTAGCGAATAAAAAAGCCAGAATATATTCCGGCTTTTTTTGATTAAATGTTACTAGTTAGCATTAAGCGAAGTTGGCTGATGCAAAATCCCAGTTAGCTAATGCCCAGAAACCTTCCATGTAGCTTGGGCGAAGGTTACGGTAATCGATATAGTAAGCATGCTCCCATAAATCAACAGTTAAAAGTGGTGTTACACCTTCATCTGTTAATGGTGTGGCAGCATTTGATGTATTAACAATAGCTAAACTACCGTCAGCATTTTTCACTAACCATGTCCAGCTTGAGCCAAAGTTGTTGATCGCGCTATCAGTAAATTTAGCTTTAAATTCTGCAAAAGAACCGAAGTTCGCAGTAATGGCGTCAGCTAAAGCTCCCGTTGGTTCGCCGCCGCCGTTCGGGCTTAAGCTGTTCCAATAAAATGTGTGGTTCCAAATTTGTGCCGCGTTGTTAAAAACACCAGCTGAAGATGATTTTACGATGTCTTCTAAAGACTTACCTTCAAAATCAGTACCTTCAATAAGGCCGTTTAATTTTACAACGTAAGTGTTGTGATGCTTACCATAGTGAAACTCTAGTGTTTCTTGTGAAATGTGTGGTGCTAATGCATCCATTGCATATGGTAGTGCAGGTAATTCGATAGCCATTATATTCTCCAGGATATGATTATAAAAATTTATTCTTATGCAAACGTAAAGAAGTAGTTTGTTTTTTTCTAAAACCTAGTAAACTACTCGGGTATTAAAGCTTACATAGTTTACCCAAATATATAGGTATTACCACAGGTTTTATCAAGGCTATTATGTTTTAATATATAAATTTTTTGCTTTAGTATTTATTGCACTGTGTATTTGGTCAGTTCTTATTAAGTATTAAGGGCAATAAGTATTAATTTTTGAGGTTATTATGGATACTATCGAACGTATTAAAGAACAAATTAGTGAAAACACAATCCTTCTATACATGAAGGGCTCACCTAAATTACCAAGCTGTGGTTTTTCTTCGCAAGCTTCACAAGCTATTATGGCCTGTGGTGAAAAGTTCGCATATGTTGATATTTTACAAAATCCAGATATCCGCGCAGAATTGCCAAAATATGCTGATTGGCCAACATTTCCTCAACTTTGGGTTGAAGGTGAATTGGTTGGTGGTTGTGACATTATTATGGAAATGTACCAACAAGGTGAATTACAAACCTTGATCAAAGAAACTGCTGCAAAGCATAGTTCAGAAGAAAGTGCAGAATAACTATTGAATTATAAGTTAACGTCACCATACTAGGTGATGTTAACGTAAAACAAAAAATAAATATTGGAGAATATAATGAGCGTATTAGTCGGTCGTCCAGCACCAGATTTTACAGCAGCAGCAGTTTTAGGTTCTGGTGAAATTGTTGATAGTTTTAACTTAGCAGAAGCTATTAAAGGTAAAAAAGCAGTAGTATTTTTCTACCCACTTGATTTTACTTTTGTTTGTCCATCTGAGTTACTTGCTTTTGATCACCGTATGGAAGAGTTCAAAAGCCGTGGTGTTGAAGTTATTGGTGTTTCTATCGATTCACAATTCTCTCACAACGCATGGCGTAACACACCAGTAAACGATGGTGGTATTGGTCCAGTTCAATACACTTTAGTTGCTGATGTTAAACATGAAATTTGTCAAGCATATGACGTAGAACATCCAGAAGCTGGTGTTGCATTTCGTGGTTCATTCTTAATCGACGAAGAAGGTAACGTTCGTCACCAAGTAGTGAATGACTTACCATTAGGTCGTAATGTTGATGAAATGATCCGCATGGTTGACGCATTACAATTCCACCAAGAACATGGTGAAGTTTGTCCAGCAGGTTGGAACAAAGGTGATAAAGGTATGACAGCTTCTCCAGAAGGTGTTGCATCTTACCTAACTGATAACGCTGATTCACTTTAAATCGTCGTTAAATGTATCAGTGAAAAAAGCCGCTTAATTGCGGCTTTTTTGTCACTTTTATTTGTCGATTACAGTTTTTTAATTCGCTGAGGGATTAATAGGTAAATTTCAAGTTAAATAACAAAAGTAAAATAATTGTGCTAAAACAAAAGGTAGGGTTATTAAACTGATAACTCTTTAGTTGAACAAAAATAGAAGGACTTGTAGTGTTTTTTCCAAAAGCAATTTACGAAAACCTACCTTATTTTTACTTGCTCATTTGTGCATATTTACTTGCATACTATGATACTTGGCCAGTCTATGCTTCTGCTAGTTTATTTTATATCGCCGGTTGTATTACGTTAGTAACACGCTCTGATTATCGTCGGGTTGATCGGTTTAAAGATGGCAAAAATTGCAAACAAACGCTACCAACAGTGATATATGAATATTTACCTTATACATACTTTGCAGTAGCAATGCTCTTGCTACTCAAAACAGAACATCCAGCACTTAAATTTTCTGCATTTTGCTTAATGATAGTAGCGTTAAGGAATTTGCTTTTAAGAGTTAATAATCGCCGGAAAGCTAAATCCCTATTTTAAAAGCACTGCATTAGTTTAAAGAGCCAATCTATTGGCTACTCAGCTGTTTGATTGTTGCTATCATTGTCGATATTGGTTAATGGCCAACCACCTAACTGTTGCCATTTATTAACAATATAGCAAAATAGCTCAGCCGTTTTCTCTGTATCATATAAGGCAGAATGGGCTTCATTATTATTGAAATCGATGCCGGCAGTCGCGCAAGCTTTGGCTAATACCGTTTGACCAAGTGCTAAGCCAGATAAAGTAGTTGTATCAAAGCTAACAAATGGGTGAAAAGGAGAGCGTTTTATTGCACATCGCTCAGTTGCAGCATTCACGAAGCCTAAATCAAAGGCAGCATTATGGGCTACCATAATAGCGCGCTGGCAACCGGCTGCTTTCATTTTTTTTCGTATCAACTTAAATATGTCAGTTAGTGCTTTTTTCTCATCAACAGCACCTCGTAATGGATTGCTTGGGTCGATACCGGTAAACTCTAATGCTGCAGGCTCTAAATTTGCCCCTTCAAATGGGTCAACATTAAAATGAATGGTTTCATCTAGACTAAATTGTTCAGTGTTTTCATTTAATGATAATGTGGTTGCTGCAATTTCGAGTAAAGCATCAGTTTGGGCATTAAAACCAGCGGTTTCAACATCAATAACAACAGGGAAATAGCCTCGGAAACGTTGTGCAAATAGTGACTTATCGGAAGCCGCGTTGATGGAGCTTGAGTTATCAGACATAAAATTGAAAAAGCTAGAGATAGATTGTGAGTTCGTTAGATTATCTCAGAAATTTGTACGTAAGGCATCATTGAAAGTTAAAAGCCAGCAATTTAATTGCTGAAAATGCTCATTTACTGTTAAAGTTATCATTGATAGTGTCGATAGAGTGATTGTCGGAAGTTTTAATTTAGAATAAATGGCATGAATAATATTGTTATGAAAAAATTGCTCGCGGTAGTTAGTTTACTTATAGTCGTTGCACAAGCAAATGCTGGCATCAGGCAGTACCGTGCCGATATTGAAAACTCCCATTGGCAGCTTACCAGTAATTCACGCCTGCAATGTACCTTATCACACCAAATTCCGCGTTACGGCGAAGCAAAATTCTATAGTTCAGCAAATCGACAAATGAACATGGAATTTGAACTCGATATGATGCGTTTGCCCGATAGTTATTCGTTAGCTGAGGTGCGTTCAGAAGCGCCTAATTGGCGCCCAGGTATTTCTGGTAGAACTATTGCTGACATGAAATTACATAAGCAGTTTTCGCCAAGCTTGTCGAAGAAAATTGCTTGGAGCATGCTTAATGAGCTGGACCAAGGCATGAGTCCTACTTTTTATTATAACGATTGGTATAGTGACAATGAAAAAATTAGTGTTGGCTTATCCACTGCTCGTTTTCAAAAAGCCTACCAAGATTTTGTTAGCTGTGTAGGTAATTTACTAAACTTTAGCTTTGAAGATATTTCTTACACTGTATTGAACTATCAATTCGGCTCAGACAAGCTGACTAAGGCATCGCAAAAACGTATGAATATGATCGTCGAGTATTTGTCGTTAGATCCAGAATTAGAGCTAGTATTAATTGACGGTTATTCAGATAGTTACGGTGGTCGTAATACAAACTTGAAAATGTCACAACGCCGTGCCAATAAAGTTAAAGATTTAATTGTTAGTAGCGGTATTGATGCTAGCCGAATTGAAGCGGAAGGATACGGTGAAAAACGCCACGTAGCATCTAATGCGACAATCATCGGCCGAAGCAAAAACCGTCGCGTTGTGATCAGAATGGAACAACCTTGATATTTATATAACAATTAGCACTTGAAGAGGCCTGTAGATTCGCTGTAATCTACAGGCCTCTTTCGTTTTGGATACAATTTATGAAAATTTTTATTCGTCTTGTCGCCACAATGTGCTGCATTGTTCAGCTAGCTTGGGCACAATCGGCAACTGCACAAGTAAATGACGCATTAACCTATGCAAATTATGATCAGGTTAAAGTGGAGCATTTATATTTAGATTTAGCGGTAGATTTTGATGAAAAGTCACTAAAAGGTTTTGCTGAATTAAGTTTAAATTGGTTAAGTGATGATGTCGTTGATGTTTTTCTAGATACTCGAGATCTAGAAATTCATCGAGTTATGGCAAAAGCGGCGAATGGCCAATGGCGTAACGTGGCATTTGAACTCGCAAAACGTGACGATGTAATGGGTGCTAAATTAACGGTTAAAACTAGCTTTAAAACGCCAAAACTAAGAATTTACTATAACTCATTACCTCAAGCTTCGGGTCTACAATGGCTATCTCCTGAACAAACGGCGGGTAAGGATAAGCCATTTATGTTTAGCCAAAGTCAGGCTATTCATGCTCGTTCTTGGATCCCAATTCAAGATACGCCAAGCGTACGTATGACTTACAATGCACGTATTACCACATCAGATGATTTACTTGCGGTAATGAGTGCTAACAATGAGCCAAATACGGCTAGAGATGGTGATTATTCCTTTTCAATGCCACAGGCCATTCCTGCCTACTTAATTGCCATTGGTGTTGGTGATTTGCAATTTAAAGCAATGAGTGAGCAAACCGGTATTTATGCTGAGCAATATATTTTAGATCGTGCTGTGGCTGAGTTTGATGACACACAAGCCATGATTGATGAAACTGAAAAGTTATTCGGTGCTTATCGTTGGGGTCGTTATGACTTACTTATTTTACCACCAAGTTTTCCTTTTGGTGGTATGGAAAACCCACGTTTATCATTTATCACACCAACCGTTGTTGCTGGCGATAAAAGTTTAGTTAACTTAATTGCCCATGAATTAGCGCATTCTTGGTCGGGTAATTTAGTAACTAATGAGAGCTGGCATGATTTATGGTTAAACGAAGGTTTCACTAGTTATGTAGAAAATCGTATTATGGAAGCGGTATTTGGCGTAGATCGTGCGGTAATGGAACGCGCATTAGATGCCCAAAACCTAGGCTATGAGATTGCAGAGTTGCCGCCAGGCGATACCCAACTGTTTATTGATCTAAATGGTCGTGATCCTGATGACGCCTTTTCTGGCGTACCTTACACAAAAGGCCAATTGTTTCTTGTTTATCTAGAAGAAAAATTCGGTCGTGAAAAGTTTGATACCTTTATTATGCAATACTTTGATGATCATGCATTTGAAAGTTTAGGTACGAAAAACTTTGTTAAGTACTTAAACGCTAATCTTACCCATAAGTATGCAGGTATTGTAAGTGATGAAGAAGTGAATGAGTGGATTTACGAGCAAGGTTTACCTAGCTTCACTCCTAAACCTAAATCAGACGCTTTCGTTGTTATTGATGATTACATTGCAAAATGGACAAATGGACAGCTAGAGTTGACGCAATTACCAACGAAAAACTGGACCTTGCATGAATGGTTGCACTTTATCAACAATCTGCCATTAGATATTTCAACAGAGCGTATGGCGAGCTTAGATAAAGCCTATAATCTAACCAACAGTACTAACGCTGAAGTAGCACATGCATGGTACTTGTTAGCATTACGTTCAGGTTATGACGTGGTATACCCAGCAATGGCTGAATATTTAGAATCAATTGGTCGTCGTAAATTGATTGTACCTTTATATAAAGAGTTAGCGCAGTCAGCAAAGGGCAAAGAATGGGCCAAAGGCGTGTATGAGAAGGCGCGTCCAGGTTATCACCCATTAGCACAAGGCACGGTAGATGCTATTTTATTAAATTAAATAAATTGGTCATTTAGTAAAATAAAAAACACCGCAATTGCGGTGTTTTTTATTTGTAGCGAGTCAATAACGAATTACCTAACATTCGCTTATTAAATGAGTTTAGTTGTCACCTTCAACGATAACATCAACTTGACGAGCATTATTTTGCTGAGAAATAACCACACGAACATTATAAGGAGCATTATTAAAGTTTAATGTTAGCCGTCCGCGTTTACGCTCTTGTTGAATAGGCTCACCATATTGTGTGCTATAAAACTCAATAACTTGAGCCTCTTTAGCGGAAGTAAAGTAATTCACTACTGCGGGAATTTTATCGTCAAATTGCGCGAAAATACGGGCATTTTCAACTACAGGGATATCAATCTTTTCAGCCTCTTTAGCGTGAGCATTGACTGTTAGCCCTGAAATAGAGAAAAGTAATACGCCAACAATGACTGAGGCTTTATGAAGAGTGCTATGGCGTTGCATGGCTGATTCCTTGTAAATTTATTAGCAATTTTAATAAGCTAGCATATGTTCAGTTTGCGCTTTGATTTTTTAGCTGTCAAATTTTACCTAATAGTTCAAAGCGTAAGCGCTAATAACGCTATAAGTATAAACAAAAATGCTTAATTGAATAACTTGGCAAAAACTCTTACTTGTTCAAGCAAGCAGCAAATAATGTTTACTGCTTGCTCGGTTTGTATAAAACTTAGTAACTTGCTGATTATTATTTAATTTTATGTACGGTCAACAAATTCGTCACGATAATGGTCAACCCAAAGTGCAGTGGCACCACAAATTGCAACCGGCATAACTACTAAATTGATAAAAGGGATCATTGAAAATACGGCAGTGGTTATACCAAAACTATAACTTAAGCCTTGGCGTTGTTTTAATGCTTGGCGCATTTCATTGAAGGCGACTTTGTGATTATCAAATGGATAATCTTTATATTGTACAGCCATCATCCAAGCAAGAAATAAAAACCAAAGTATTTGCCCAACGACTGGAATTATCCAATACAGTAAGAAAAAGCCAATAGCACGTGGCAAATAATAACCAAGCTTACTCACTTCTCGTCCTAGCGTTCTTGGGATATCTTTAATAATGTCAAAGGCACCGCCGTTATTTAATGATTTATTCGTTAGTAGTGCTTCAACTTTTTCAGATAAAAGGCCGTTAAAGGGCGCGGCTATCCAATTAGCAACAGAGCTGAATATAAATGAGAAAATGATCAAAGCAAAAAAGATAGCAAGCGGCCAAATAAAATGACTTAACCAAGCAAATGATTCACCAAGCCAATCTTCTATGGTTAACATATAACTTTCCAGCTGTAAAAACATGTAGTAAAAAGCGCTAGCAAAAAGTAACAAATTGACCGTTAAGGGAATAAATACAAAGCGACGAATACCTGGCGTTCTGATCAATTCGAAACCTTTAAAAAAGTAACCGGCACCGCCGTTAGCTAATGGAGGATTATTATTGTAGCTCATTGCTGATTTATTAACCTAACTAGTTGATATTCATAGCTCGATTATAGGATCCTTAGCGCGCTATGAACAGCATTGTGATGTTACAAAGTACATCAATCTCTGATACAGTGAGCGCAATTACGCGAGTTTTTATTTATTGCCGTTAAATTGTTCGAATTTTACAAAATTATTGTTGAAATAATAACAACAGGCATCAACGACTAGGTTATTCGATTTAATGCGACTAAAGCATATAAAATTGGCAGGTTTTAAATCATTTGTCGATCCAACAAAGGTACCGTTTGAACAACAAATGACGGCTATCGTTGGGCCAAATGGTTGTGGAAAGTCAAATATTATTGATGCTGTTCGTTGGGTTTTGGGGGAAAGTTCAGCCAAAAACTTGCGCGGTGATGCCATGACCGACGTTATATTTAACGGTGCGGCTAGCCGTAAACCTATAGGGCAGGCTAGTGTTGAGCTGGTTTTTGACAACACCCAAGGGCGTATTCAAGGCAATATGGCCGATCGTAGCCAAGTATCAGTGCGACGAGTGGTCAATCGTGAAAGTCAAAATAGTTATTTCCTAAATGGTAGCAAATGCCGACGCCGAGATATTACAGACATATTTCTTGGTACCGGTTTAGGTCCGCGTAGTTACGCTATTATTGAACAAGGTACAATTTCACGCTTGATTGAATCAAAGCCGCAAGAACTGCGAGTTTTTATTGAAGAAGCAGCGGGTATTTCAAAATATAAAGAACGCCGCAAAGAAACCGAAAACAGAATTCGCCACACTCGAGAAAACCTTGCTCGTTTAAGCGACATTCGTGTTGAGCTCGATGTACAAATTGATAAACTGCATCAACAAGCACAGGCCGCTAAACGTTTTCGAACGTTAAAACAGCAAGAACGCAAGTATAAGGCTGAGCTAGCAGTTTTACGTTGGCAAAAGTTTGAGCAACAAAGAGAGCAGCACCATAAGCGAATTGTTGAAATTGACAACAAAATAGCCGGACAAAATGCGCAAATTAGCCAGCATGAGTTAGACGTTATTAAGTTAAAAGAAGCCGTAATTAACTGCAACGACACTAATCAGACTCTGCAACAGCAAAAGCTGAACTTGACGCAAGATATTACCCGTGCCGAGCAAAATATAAAGCACTTGAAACAACAAGCTGAAAAGTCACAATCGGATAATGTGCTTACTCAACAGCAATTATTAAATGCTCAGCAATTGGTATTAACAGAGCAAGAGCAGCTGCAACTATGTGTAAAACAATTAGCCGATAAACAACCGCAGTTGCAAGCCATAGAGTTGGCGCTAACCACAAACCAACAAGAATTAGCTGAGCAGCAAGAAAAACAGAAAAACTTAAACTCGCATTGGCAACAGCAACAACAGGCGCGTGAGGCATTTCAACAGCAGTCGTTAAAAATTCATGCCGAAATTAGCCAGCAGCAAACGATTGTTGAGCAAGCTAAGTTGCGAATTGAAAAAAGTCAGCAACAAATTGCAAAATTACCTCCTAAAAACGATAGTGCTACAACAAAATACCAACAAGAAAAAAATGTAATTTTAGCCACTAAAGAACAATTGCAACAACAAATCAAGAAGCTGACATTGACTCAAGAACAAGCGATTAGAGAGCAGCAGCAATTGCAGCAAGAGTTTTCTTTGTTATCGGCGCAACAAATGGTTAGAAAGCAAGTTGTTGCAGATCTTAAGGCTAAAGTTGCTGATCAAGCATTGTGGAGTGAACAACAAGAGCAATGGCTAAATAAACGGAATAATACCGCATATACAGCGATAAAAAATAACTTGCAAGTTTCCCCAGGTTGGGAGTTGGCTGCGGAGGTGGTTTTATCTCATCTTATGGCTGGCCACGTAGTTGCTAATTTACCTGATGCTGATCAAAACAAAAGTTTATCGGTAGAAACTCTATGCTTAATTTTTAAAAGTAATACCGCGGAACAAGTGCTAGAAAGCGTTGCAGCTGGAACTGATACGGTAAAAACGGGTGGAAAAACCAGTAAAAAAATAAGAGAAAGTTTAGCCAGCAAAGTGTCAGGAGTTGATGAGCTTTCCCCTTGGTTAAATAATATTTTCCTTGCCACAGATTATGCCAGCGCTGTAGAGCAATTAGATGCATTAGCAAGTTATCAAAGCTTTATTTGTCCTGACGGTACTTGGCTTAGTCCGCAAGTATTAAGAAAAGGGAAACTAGAGCAAGGCTACGACTATATCAGCTTACAACGCCAATATGAGCTTGAGCAAGCCCAGTTAACTAATAACCTTGAGCAACATCAAATATTAGAAAAAAAACAAGCCGAAAGCACTGAAAATATTGGAAAATTACAGCAACAAAAATTAGTACTATGCGCAGACTTAGAGCAACAACAAGACAGGCTCTATAACCTTGAGCAAGCACACTCATTAACTCAGCAAGAAAAAATTCACCAACAACGAGAGTGTGAGAATTTACTGGCACAAATTGAACAAGAGCAGAAAAACAGTGATATCGCTGAACAAGCATTGTTGTTATTAACACAACAACTGACATCATTATCTGATAATAATGATGTTGACTTGAATGACCATGGCCAACAACAAACTGAATTACAGTTAGCTATTGAGAAAATTCAGCAAGGTAGCCAAGAATTACATGCGCAACGCCATCAATTAAGTTTATTGGTTGAACAACTTAAAAGCCAGCAGGCGCAACGAGAACAAACCATCAGAGGCAATCAAGAAAGCATTAACGTGCTGACACAAAGATTAACATCGAATAGCCAAGTGGTTGATGATGGTAGTTCGTCATTACAAGAGTTAGAGCAAAACCTACCGCAGTGGTTGGATAACTTATCGGCAATTAATGAAAAGTTACAGTTTAATCAGCAAGTACTAAATGATAGTCAAACACAGTTATCTTCATTAGAACTGGCGCTGAAAACCAGTCAAAACAAGGTGAGTACGTTAAATGAACAACTGGCTCGTTTGCAGTTAGACAGTGAAGGATTTAAATTACGCGCAGAAAATGCCATGGAAGTCTTGACAGAGCTACAACAAAATATTGATAGTGTTATAGCTGATATGCCAGAGCATGCAAAAGAATCACTTTGGCAAGCACAGTTAATAAAGTTAGCGAAAGACATTCAAGTATTAGGGGCAATAAACCTAGCTGCGATTGAAGAATATGAAACACAGTTTGAGCGTAAAAATTACTTAGACCAGCAAGATCAAGATCTTAATAGCGCAATTGCTACTTTAGAAGCAGCAATAGCAAAAATTGATAAGGAAAGTCGCCATAAGTTTAAGGTTACATTTGAGAAAATTAATAGTGACCTTCAAACATTGTTTCCTAAGGTGTTTGGCGGTGGACAAGCTTATTTGGCGCTAACAGGTGAAGACTTACTTGATACCGGGGTGACAATTATGGCGAGGCCACCGGGTAAAAAAAATAGCACAATACATTTATTATCTGGTGGAGAAAAAGCGCTGACCGCATTATCATTAGTATTCGCGATTTTTCGACTTAACCCTGCGCCATTTTGTTTATTGGATGAAGTAGATGCGCCACTTGATGATGCTAATGTTAGTCGTTTCTGCAACTTAGTGCAGGAAATGTCGAAAACAGTGCAGTTTATTTATATAAGTCATAATAAAATTGCTATGGAGATGGCTTCGCATTTAACAGGGGTGACTATGTTTGAACCTGGAGTTTCACGCATGGTTGCCGTTGATATTGACGAAGCAATCGCTATGTCAGAAGTATAAAAAGAAGTAAAGAATAGGCTAGATAATGGAAGACAGTTTCAGAAACACATTAATTATAATTAGTGCTATTGTGATAGCAGCCATTTTCATCCATGGTTACTGGACCATTAGGAAACAAAAAAATCCTTATAAATTGAAAACCAAAGATGAGTCCATTGTGCCTGAGTCGCGCGGCTTTGACGGTTCGGGTTTTGATCAAGACGGAGTTAGTAAGCCTAAAGTTGTAGGTAATAACCCCTTGCACGATGAATCTACGCTTAAGTCTCATTTGGTGCAAGACAGTGAAGAGTTTCATTCAGATAAGCCTATGCCAGAAACTGTGCCGCCGGCAGCGTTTGAAGAAAAGGAACAAGGGCTTAACTTTGGTGCCTTACTTAACGACACGGAAGAAGTGCCTGAACACTTAAAACAGCAAGCGCTGTCAGATGCGCCTAATTATGGTAGTGAAAATAGCTATGAAGATGACTTGTTTCCTGAATCAACGAATGAAGAAAATACTGTAAAAGAACAAATCAAGCCTGAGCCAGAGCCTGTTTATCAACAACCCGTTACACATGCTAAGCCTAAAGTTACCGTAGAAAAAGCGCCAGCACGAAAGAAAAATGTCCGCAAGCATACGGCTAAACGTAATCAAATGGAAATTAACTTTGGTGATGAAGCTATAGATGACATGCCGAGTATGTCGGCAACTGATACTAAAATTACTGAAAAAGCAACGGAAGTAGAGCCACAAGTTATTGTGCTTTCAGTGGTGATGCCTGAAGGGCAAGTTATGTCAGGTGCTGCATTATTGCCAACATTACTGACCTTAGGGTTGAAATACGGTGAAATGAATATTTTCCATCGCCATCAAGACAATGCTGGCAATGGCAAAGTTACTTTTAGTTTAGCGAATATGATGAATCCAGGTACGTTTGATTTAGACGATATTGAAAACTTTAGTACTCAAGGTATTACCTTATTCATGACCTTGCCAAATGCGGGGGACGCATTTGAAGTGTTTGAGCAAATGCTAAATGCCGCCAAACAACTTGCCGTTGAATTTAAAGGGCAATTACTAGATGACAAGCGCAGTGTGATGACGAAACAAACTGAACAACATTACATTGGTACTATTCGAGAGTTTGAACGTAAAAGCCGTATCGGTTCATTCTAATCTTTCGCCACTATTTACTGAGCAAGCACATTAAACTTGCTCAGTAGCACAATGTTAACCACGCGCACCACTTTAACAGCAATTATCTAAAGTAAATTAATTATGTCAGAGCAAGCTCCTAAACACCGTATCGCTGAAATTTGTCAGCTTATCCATCAATACAATCATCAATATTATGTTCTCGATGAACCGAGTGTACCTGATGCGGAATATGATCGCTTGATGCGAGAGTTAGTAACATTGGAAACTGCTCATCCAGAATTGAAAACTCTAGACTCTCCGAGCCAAAAGGTTGGTGGTGAGGCACTAAAGGCATTTAGTCAGGTAACGCACCAATTGCCAATGTTATCGCTAGATAATGTTTTCTCGGCAGATGAATGGCAAGCGTTTGTTAAGCGTATAAAAGACCGTTTAAAGTCTGAGAATGAATTCGCCATTTGTGCGGAGCCAAAACTTGATGGTTTAGCGGTAAGTTTACGTTATGAAAAGGGGATTTTTGTACAGGCGGCAACACGTGGTGATGGCAGTGTTGGTGAGAATATTACAGAAAACATTCGTACTATCAAATCGATACCACTGCGCTTACAAGGGCAAAACTACCCTGATATTTTGGAAGTGCGTGGTGAAGTATTTATGCCAAAAGCGAGTTTTGAGCATTTAAACCAACAAGCAATTAAAAAAGGCGAAAAAGGCTTTGCTAACCCACGTAATGCGGCGGCTGGCAGTTTACGTCAACTTGACTCAAAAATAACAGCTAAACGCAATCTTGCTTTCTATGCCTATGGTTTAGGTTTTGTTGGTGCAAATGAAACTGATGATGACCAAGGTATTGATGAAACTTGGTTAGCAAATTCACATTATCAACGTTTATGCCAAATAAAAGCACTAGGTTTACCTATGTGTCCAGAAGTTAAGTTGCTGGAAAATGCTGAGCACGTTGAAGCTTTCTACCAAGATATTTTACAACAGCGAGAAGCACTTAGTTATGAAATAGACGGCACAGTATTTAAAGTTGATGATATTGGCTTGCAAGAGCAACTAGGTTTTGTTGCCCGTGCACCACGCTGGGCAACAGCTTATAAATTTCCGGCGCAAGAAGAATTAACTATTCTTGAAGCAGTTGATTTTCAGGTAGGGCGTACGGGCGCAATTACACCCGTTGCGCGTTTAAAGCCGGTGTTTGTTGGCGGTGTAACCGTAAGTAATGCCACGTTACATAATCAAGACGAAATTAATCGTTTAGGTATACAAATTAACGATACGGTGATTATTCGCCGTGCCGGCGATGTGATCCCACAAATTGTTAGCGTTGTACTTGAACGTCGTTCAGATAATAGTGAAACCATAGAGTTTCCGAAAAAGTGCCCTGTCTGTGAATCTGCGGTAATGAAAGCAGAAGGTGAAGCAGTTTTAAGGTGTACTGGTGGTTTATATTGTCAAGCTCAACGCAAAGAGGCGATTAAGCACTTTGCTTCTCGAAAGGCGATTGATGTTGACGGTTTAGGAGATAAGTTAGTAGAGCAGTTAGTAGATGAAGGTTTAATCAAAACACCCGCAGATCTATTTAAATTGACTGAGCTTGATGTCAGTACCATGGAACGTATGGGCAAAAAATCGGCTGATAATTTAATTAAAGGCCTTGAAATTGCAAAAAATACCACGCTAGCAAAGTTTATATATTCATTAGGTATTCGCGAAGTTGGTGAGACTACAGCAGCAAACTTGGCACTGCATTTTTTAGCATTTGACGCTATAAAATCGGCCAATGAAGAACAATTACAACAAGTACCTGACGTTGGGGTTATTGTTGCCAAAAACATTGTTAACTTTTTTGCTCAAAGTCATAACCTTGATGTAGTGAATGAATTAGAAATGATCATGTCATGGCCTGATATTGAAGTAAAAAGTGATGATGAACTCCCACTAAAAGATCAAACTTTTGTGTTAACGGGTACGCTTAGCCAAATGGGAAGAAATGAAGCTAAAGCGGCACTACAAGCACTTGGTGCTAAGGTTTCAGGAAGCGTTTCTGCAAAAACGCATTATTTAGTTGCTGGAGAAAAAGCGGGCTCTAAACTGACAAAAGCACAAGATTTAGGTATTAAAATACTCACCGAAGATGAGATGATCGCGCTTATTAATCAAGATTAAATGTAACGCTTATCGTACATCTTTGTACAAGATACTCAGTTGAAAATATAGTATCTTGGTGTAACTATCTGTAACAATTAAATAGAGAATATTTTGTCTAAAGTTTCATTACCTGCTGGTATATACATAATTGGTCCGTACACAGTTAATTGTAATGAGCTAACTGTCAGTAACGATAGAGACACCATTAAATTACCAGTTAAAGTATTCGATTTACTGAAATTATTTATTCAATCGGAAAATCAATCGGTTCAACGCAGTGTTGCGATAGATATTATTTGGGAAGGCAATAAAGGGGTTGGTGAAAGAGGCTTTACCAACGCTATGTGGCATTTACGAAAAACATTTTCCGATTTAGGTGCTGAGCCAGAAGAGGTTTTTAAAACCTTAAGAAAAGTCGGTTATATTTTGGTTTTAACGCCAGAACCTGTTATTACGGCTCCCATTGTTAATGCTGTTGAAGAACAGTCGCAAAAAAATGCTTTTAGCGTACGCACGTGGCTGTCATTGGCACTACTTTTGGTTTTAATTTTTATTGTTACTTTTTATTGGTTTACAAATTATTCCAGTAAAAAAGTTGCTAGGCAACAAGAATTCAATTCTCACAGAGAGACCAATTATCAAGGGATGGAAGATCACCCATCAATTTCTCATGATGGTAATTATCTAGCTTTTCGTTGGGTTCAAGAGTCGTCAAAAGGGCAATTATATATTAAAGATCTTGCCAATGAAGGCGCACCTTTAAGAATGCTTACGCAAAGTAATTATGAAGAAAGTTCACCTGCTTGGTCTCCTGATGATGCGTCTATTGGCTATATACGCAAGATATCAAATTCAGAATGTGAGGTGCGGGTCAGAAACCTAGTCAGTAACTTAGACATTATGTTAGATACTGGTTGTGTTTATAACCCGATGAGACACAGTTTAAGTTGGTCACCGGATGGAGAGAAGCTACTTTATCCAAAGGCTTATGGCTCAGAAGTTGCCATTTATAGCTTTAATGTAAATAGTAAAAAGGTCACGCAAGTAAGTTTTCCAAATAAAGATGAGCGTGATGTGATGGCTATTTGGGGGCAAGATTCCAAATCAATAGCACTGATTCGTGAGCAGTATGTTAAAGCTAAATTAGTGTTCATTTCTGATGAAATGGTTGAACGTGATTTACTAGATTATGATATTTCAATCGTAGGTTTAGCCTGGGATCATAACAATAATGAGATTTATACAAATTTATTAGACGATGCACATTATGCAATCCATAAGTTTAGTTTGAATACAAACGAATGGCAGGTTGTTCGAAAAATATCAACACCTTCAAACTTAAGCTACAACGAAGCCAAGGGGCGATTATTTTACTCTCGCTACTCAGCACGAGAGCATATTACTCAGCAAAAATTTAGTGATGGTACAAAAATACGTAAAGTGTCATCCTCATCTCGGGATATCTATGGTACTTACAGTAGTGACAATGACGACATTATTTTTCTATCTAATCGTGACAATAATTGGGATATATGGCTTAAATCACAAAAACAATCGAAAAATTTAACTAAAGGTAAAGGAGTTGCTTTAGTGCCAAGTGCGTCACCAAATGGGCAAAAATATGCTGTTAATATTCAGCTTCCTAACCGCAAAAAATTCTCGTTATTTCTTGGTGATATTGATACAGGGGAGTTAACCGAACTAGATTTAGGAGATATTGAACCACAGCATCCTGCGTGGTCTTTCGATGGAAATGATATTATTTTTACTGCCGCTAACAACGGTATATCTGCTGCTTATCAATATAACTTAATGACGTCTGAAGTTTCGTTAATTAGTCCTCAAAGTGCTCGGAAAGTAGTTCATGGTAAAGATCATATGTACTATTTGAGCCGAGAAGAAGAGGCGGGTATATGGCAGTTTAACCCACAAACCAAGCAATATAAAAAAATTATCTCAGAGTTAGCGGTTAATGATTATGGCGCTTTTTTTTGGCAAGGTGACAGTCTTTTTTATTTAACACGAACTGATAGTGAAGATTTAGTGAAAAAATATGTAAAAGACGGTTCTGACATTATTGTCACTCGCTTTCCTGCCAATAGCATTAAAAAATATTTTGGTATTAGTGCTGCCAATGATGATAGCTTTTTAATTTCATTGGTGAGTTTGAATGATGCAGATATTTACACACTTGCCGTTAATAAAATAGTATCACCAAAGTAATTTATTCCTCCTCGTAACAACACTTTTTTTGCCTATTTACTTTGTTTGAAGTTATTGAAACTAAGTAAATAGGTCGACCTTTCTTGCGTCAATATTCGTTATTTTTAAATATTTATCTATAAATTGTATTAATCTGTAACCTGATGGTGTTGTTGTATCTTTTTGTTTTTATTGAGAATTGATGTTTAATTGATGTTTAATTGAGTTCAATTTGATTGCCGTTACATTGTTTAAATTTACTTTCTTCTTTACTAATAGCCTACGGTCAACTATTCACAATAAAAAATATTAACAAATGTGATTAGTTGAAATTCTAGTACGTAAAATGAAAACAAGAGGTTATATATGATTTTCAAATCATCAACCGTTGTGTTAGTTGTTTCATCAGCTTTAGCATTTTCTGTAAATGCAAGCGAAAGCAATTTTTCCAGCGAAAACCCCAGTGCAAATGGCTTAGCTAGTTCTTTGTCAGCAAGCGCTTCAGATACGCGAACTGCTTTTAGGCAGATTGTTGAAGATTCGGGTGTTTATTTATTGAGCTTAAGCCAAAAAAGCGCATTAGATGCTAGTTATGCACATTTGGGAGACAATCGAAGCACCGTTGTTACTGCAATTGAGAAGCAGCAAAATAGCGTGCTAAAAAAAATCCGTAGTCTTGATAGTGCAAGTATTTTAATTGGCAAGGTAAGGCTGACAGGTAACGAAATTTCAGTGCAAATGTCGCATGAAGCGGCAGAACAGTTAAAAGACGACACTAACATTCTCAAAGTTGAGTTACTTAGTGAAAATGCGAGCTTTAACACTGATGATGAATTTAAAGGCTTACCATTTTTAAAAGTAAAAGATCCAGGTGATAGCGTAACAGTTGCCATTGTGGGAAACGGAATCGATTATACGCACGCAGCGCTAGATGGCGCTGGCACACCAGAAGCTTACGCACAAGCATGGGCCAACAGGAGTAATGCTTGGGATGGTTTTCCAACCAATACGGTTATTGGCGGTTTAGATTTTTCTGCGAGTGAAGAGGGTTACCATAGTCTTGATTATAACCCAATTGAAAATGCTAATGATGCCAATGTAGCATCAGGTAATGTTCCGTCTGGTACAACCATCGCTTCTGAGATTCTTAAACAAGCGCCGGATGCAAAAATTCTATCTTATAAAACCTATGATTGGGCGAGTGCGTACTTTATTCAAGTGCTCGATGTTATTGTTGATCCTAACCAAGATGGTGATATCAGTGATCGACCTGACGTAATTGTTTTAAACTCTTATGGTAACGCTGGCTTTTATGTTGAGGATGATACCCAAGGATCTGCTGCAACACGTGAAATAGGCTTAATTCGACGTTTAAGTGCATCAGGCTCTTTAGTAGTCATGGGGGCAGGTCAAACTAATTTTAATTATTACTTTAATTTAGCATGGCGTGGCGCGGCACCGGAAGCCTTAACCGTTGGCTCAGTAAAAATGGAAGGTGATAATATTACCTTATCTGAGTTTACCCCAGCAGGCCCAACGCGTGGAACGCATCAGCTAAAACCTGAAGTTGTTGCACCAGCAGAAAATGTTATTGGCCCTGTTGTTGGTTCAGGTGATGAAGAAATGCCTTATGCTTCACACTCTACTTATGCAGCAGCGTATGCGGCGGGTACTGTTGCGAAAATTTTAGCCAATTACCCACAATTAAGTCCTCTTGAAGCAAAAGCACTTGTTGCTAATACGGCGATTGCTGACGGCATAAAAGGTGCTACAACCTATAACGAAGAGGCTGAACGTGAAATTACTAATGTTGCTGAAGTGTCATTTATGGGCACAGGCTTAGTCAATGGTGAAATTGCAACAACGGCTGATGCAGTTGTTTGGGACTCTGAAAACTATCACCCAGGTTTAGCTTTTGGCTTTGTTGAAGCGTCAAGTTCTGCCTCAGTTACGCGTGATATTACCATTAGAAACTTAACGGATGAAGTGCAAACATATTCATTAAGTACGATGACCAATGGAGAAAAAGCAAACAATGCAGCGATAAGCTTTATTGTGCCTGAAACTATTAATGTACCGGCTAACCATTCATTAACGTTTAATATTACTATGATGGTAGATGGCTCAAAAGTCGCCGCTTCACAGATATTAGCTACTAATGACTTTACCATTGAAAATTACACGAAAGAAAATGTTAACGGGTATTTAGTCTTTGATAATGCTGACGAAAATTCAGCACAATTAAAAATGCCATGGCAGGTATTTCCTAAGAACGCAAAACCGTTAACACGAAGTAATTATCTTTCTGGTTATCCAACACCTTTTACGGAGTGGGATCAACGCGTAATGGAGGAAAGATCATTTGCGCTAACTTATGCGATGGATTTTACTAACGACAGTAATGTTGATAAAGCACTGTATAGTATTCCTCGTATGCATGCGGTTGACTTTATCGATTCGGTAAAAGAAGGTGGCCAAGGTCATATGATCAAGAATATTGGCGCGAACATCAATCCTGATGCAAGGTGTGAGTCTGGCCAGAAATTATCCGTTGCGGTACAAATGTTCGACAATTGGGACCTGCCGATGGCGGAACATTTTGATAAAGCGGGCCACTTATTAACATTTTTCAGTGTTTATACCGAAGAGTATACTGACAGCAAAAATGGTGATGCTAGAGCAATTGCATCAGATGAAATGCGTGATGACAATACAACGTTAGCTTATATCGAAGTGCTTATGGATGAAAATGGTAAGCCGCAAGTAGAGTTTGTTGATTTCGATCAGGAATATGAGTGGTGGAATCCACGTAAGCGTTTTGTTACCTCAAGCTTAGAAACAGACGTTAGTATCGGTAATGATACTGTAGTCGCCAACGCTTGTATCGATGAATTATACCATGACGATATTCAATCAATTGATGCGTGGGACGGTCAACTAGGTTGGCAATTTGCAACAGATCGCGATGCAAAAGCTGGCCCAGATGAACAAGTGCTTCGTTTTAATCCGGTGATTATGGGTCACTCTTTTACAGAGATTATTGACCATACTGGTAGCCCAGACTATCCACCATTTCAATTTAGACCTTGTGATCCAAATGATACCGATTGGATGGGGAACCCACTTCCAGATGATTACTGTATCGAAGTTAAAAATACCTTTGTTGCGAATAATGCTGCGTTAAGTCAATTGTCAGTAGAAGGTGAAGCTTCAATGTGGAGTAACCAAGTTGCATTAGCTCCGAGTGAAACAGCAAGACTTGCCCTATCGACAACGTATGAGTGTGATAATCAGTTAGGTGGTATCGGTGGTTCTATTAGACTTTCTGAACATTGCCCGCCAGGCATTATGATTTTTGAACTTGGCTCTGACAATAAGTTATTTTCAAGCGTTCAATTTGCCGATAGCTTTGGTATCAAAAAAGAGCAAGCATTTAGCGTTTACGAAGGTGCTGAAAATGGCACGGTTATAGGCACACTTGAAGACGAAAGTGAACTATTATTCATTGGTGATGAATACATTGGCGATATTTATCTAGTCAATGCCATACCTGGTACGCCATTTAGTGTGGGTACTGACGGAATCATTAAAGTGGCTAATAGCGCAGCGCTAGATTACGAAGTAACCAAGTCTTATACCTTAAAAGTGCATGTAGATTATGTGAACCATGATAGCCAATTGGTTGACGTTACAATTCATATTAATAACCGCAATGATGTGGCTCCCGAGGCGACACAGCAGTTAGCTAAAATTTCAACAAAAGCAGGTCAAGCCATTGAAACGTCTATTGCCAGTGCGTTTGTTGACGTAGAAGGTGACGGAATAACATTTAGCTCTGACAACTTACCTTCTGGTGTTGCCATTTCAAAAGCAGGAACGATTACAGGGTCAATCAACACTGCTGGCGACTATCAAGCAAATATTTTAGCAACCGATGGTGTCAATACAACATCAGCGAATGTCAACTTCTCTGTGGCAGCAACACAGGCTACAACAGAGCCTGCACCTGTAGTTGATGAGTCAACAAGCAGTGGTGGTAGCACTAGCTCGTTATTTATACTACTCGCTAGTCTTGCACTATTTAACCGTCGCGCCCGTAAGTAATTTAAATTGAGAGGCATAGCCTCTCAAAGAGGAAATATATTGTGAATTTTAAACTAAATAAAATAGCTTTAGCGCTACCGATGAGTTTATTAACTCTTGCTGCTGGTGCAACAATATCGGTTGATGATATTCCAAAAGTTGAATTGAATCAGTTTCAAAAAAATAGTTTAGCAAAGGCTGCTAAGCAGACTTTTGCTAAGCGTTATATCGTATTACTAGAAGATGAGCCAGTAGCTTTATATCAAGGTGGTATCAAAGGCCTAAAAGCAACAAATGTGGCTGCTTCACACGGTATAAATTCATTAAGTGATGGTAAGTTAGACATCAATAGTTCTGCATCTATTACGTACAGTAACTACCTTGCTAAGCGCCAAAATGACACTATTGCAGGTATGAATAAGCTATTAAAGCGTCAAGTTGAAATTAAGAAGCAATTTAAAGTTGCTATTAATAGCTTAGTGGTTGACCTAGAACCGAATGAAGTTTTAGCGCTGCGTAAAATGCCAGGTGTGTTGGCCGTTGAAAAAGAAGAAATGCATCAGTTATTGACTGATGTTGGCCCTCAGCATGTTGGCGCACCTGCTATTTGGGATAACGCTGATATTGAAGGTTCAAAGGGTGAAGGTTTAGTTGTTGGTGTACTTGATACAGGTATCTCGTCATTTACTTCACAAGTATATAACCCATCAAATTTCGATGGTAAGGCGTTCCACCCTTCATTTGCTGATGTTGGTGCTGATGGTTATGACCACACAAACCCGAATGGTGAAGGGGTTTATTTTGGTGATTGTGTTGACACGCCACAATGGTGTAACGACAAGCTTATTGGTGTTCTGTCATTTGAAGGATTAACAACCCAAGTTCAATGGGATATGCGTGTTGGTACCGGGCAAGATGATCATGGTCATGGTACTCATGTTGCATCGACTATTGCTGGTAACCGAGTGGATAATGTTCAATATCCAACGGTTCACCCAAGTGATGAAAATGAATGGCAACATAAGTATTATAATTCAGAAATGACGGTATCTATGAGCGGTATTGCCCCTCATGCTAATATTGTGTCGTATAAAACATGTTCTGTTTCAGGTTGTTCACCTACGGCGGCAATTGAAGCCATTGAACATGCTATCGCTAACAATATAGATGTTATTAATTATTCCGTGGGTGGTACAGCAAGCTCACCATGGTTCTCGTCTGACGCGTTAGCATTTTTATCGGCGCGTGAAGCGGGCATTCATACCGCAGTTGCTGCCGGTAACTCTGGCGCGCAAGGTGAAAAAACCATTGGTTCACCAGGTAACTCTCCATGGGTTACTACTGTTGCAGCCTTGACTCACTCTCGAGATTTCACTGAAGAAAAAGTTGCAACTTTCAGTGGCGGTAACTCTGAATTAGGTGAGTTAATTGGTAAAGGTGCAACGTCAGGTGTTTTAACACCAGCGGATGTTGTTTATGCTCGTGATGTTGAGGATCAAGGTAAAGCTGAAGAATCTGGAGGCGTTGCCTATTGTAGTGACTGGTCTTTGCCAGGTTCATGGTCACCTGAGTCAGTTGCCGGCAAAGTTGTTGTTTGTCATCGTGGTGGTTTAGACTCAAACGGAAACCCATTATCACGTTTATCAAAAGGCACTACAGCATTACAAGCGGGTGCTGCGGGTTTAATCCTTATCAACTCAGAAGATGAATTTGATAATGTTGTGAATGATTTGCATGTATTGCCTACCGTACATTTAAATAAAGCTGATGGCGAAAAATTATTAGCTTGGTTAGACGAAGGTGAAGGCCATCAAGTAAGTTTTACTGCATCTGAGATGGAACTTAATGATGATAAAGCCGACGTGACAGCGAGCTTTACATCACGTGGCCCTGATTACTTTACCGGTGATTATCTGCTTCCTGATGTTGGTGCACCGGGGGTTGAAATTCTTGCTGCGGGTATCGGAAGTTATATGCACAGCTCCGCTGCTGCTGTTTGGGAGAAAATTAACGGTGACTTCCGCTTTATGAGCGGTACATCAATGGCGTCTCCACACATTGCCGGCATGTATGTATTAATGAAAGCGGCACAACCAACATGGACACCTGCTGAAGCACAGTCGGCACTAATGATGACTGCGTTCACTGATGTTAAAGAAGACGATAATGCCGACGGCGAATTAAATCGCGCTGATATGCATAGAACGGGTTCTGGTAGTGCGCGCGTTAATTTAGCGATTAATGCTGGCTTAGTAATGAATGAAACTCGTGCTGGCTATGAAGCTGCCAACCCGCATGCTAAAGAGCAAGGCATTAGTGATGATATTGCTGATTGGCACGGGCAACCACATCAAATGAACTTACCAAGTTTGTCAAAAGAGAACTGTTTAGTTTCATGTGATTGGACGCGTACATTTAGGGCAACTAAAGCGGGCTCTTGGACCGTGAGCTTTGAATATTACAATAACGGCTTCACCATGGTGTCGGATAACGAAACTTTCACCGTAACTGAAGGTGAAGAAGTTGATGTAACTTTTACCGCTGAAGCTATGCAAGGTTTAGCTGATAAGTGGGTTAATGGTCGCGTTATACTTACGCCATCTGATAGCTCAACACCAGTGCAAACACTGCCTGTAACGGTGAACTTTATTGCCGGTATCGTACCAGAGCAAGCAGATATTATTGCTAAACGCTCAATTGACTCTGCGCCAGTATCAGGTGTTATGACAATTGGTAGCGATGACTTACAAGTGACAAAATCTGGTTTAGCTAAAGCTGACGTGTATGACTTTGAATTAATGCGAGATGCAACTAATGACACCATCTTCCATTATGATATTCCTGACAATCAAACGATTAAAGTTATTCCATTAAATATTCAAGCAGATTCTAAGCGTTTAGTTATTGAAGTACTTGAAACAACTTCACCTGATCTTGATGTATTTGTCGGCATCGACTCTAACCTCGATGGCAAGCTTGCACACAATGAAATGGAATTGTTTGTTTATCGCAGTGCTACAGAAATTGCTTTAGAGCGCATTGATGAGGTGAGTCCACGTAATGATACTTACTGGGTATTAGTACACAACTGGGCAGAAGGGCCTGCACCGTTACAAGATAATCAAATGGCTTGTGAAGAAGGGCAAGAGCCTGAAGAAGGTATGGAATGTGTAAGTTCAGATGACTTACCAATCATGGATAGTGTCAAGCTAGCGATTACCAATGTACAAGTAGATTCAGATAACATGGCAATAGAAGCGCCATCATCTGTTGAGCCTTTACAGGATGTCGAAACACGAGTTGTTTGGAATGAAACTATGATGGAAGGCGATATTTATCATGGCGTATTCTGGTTAGGTACATCTGCTGAACTAGATAAGAATATTGGTTCAGTGCGCGTTAATGTACGTCGCGGTGAAGATGATGTGAAAATTTTAGAGCCTACAATTGCAGGTGATAAAATGACAGTTGCTATCGACGTATCAGGAAACCACACGGGTGAAGATCGTAGCTACAACTTTAGTATGGAGCTAGCAGACGGTGTCACTGTTGATACATTAATTGGTGAAGCAAGTACCAATGTATCTTCGATGCGTATGAGTACCACTGATGTTGACTACACTTTAGATGGCAATGTTTTATCTTGGGTTCATGTACAGACCGATGGTGCAGCTAAGCAAACATTTAGCTTAGTTATTGATACTGCGAATGTTTCAGGTATGCAAGATACTACACCTGTTATTGAAAGTTCAGTTAACACCAGCACAGAAAGTGAAACATCGGCGCCACAACAACCAGTATTTGTTGAAGGTCGTCCTGTGTTTTCAGCATCTGCGTCTAGTAGCTCTGTTAAAGAAGGTGAGTCAATTACGTTGACGGCGACAGTCGTTGATGCGGTTATTGATAGCCCTGAATTAAGCTACCAATGGACACAAGTGTCTGGTCCTACGGCAAGTTTCACTGGTAATGGTTCATCAATTACTTTTGAAGCGCCTTCGGTTAAGTCTGACGAAACTATACGCTTTGAGTTAGTTGGCTCAAACGGTACTAAGTCAAGTTTACCAGCTGAGGTTTCTGTTAATGTTGAAAATAAGAGTAGTGGTGGTACCTTTGCTTGGTTGTTAACATTATTAGCTGGTGTACGTTTTTTTGGTCGCAATAAAAAGTAAACTAATAATGCTATAAATTAGCATTACACCAAAGCACGATTATAAAGCCAGTCGTTTTACGACTGGCTTTTTATTTTCAGTATTTATGAAAGTGTTTTATTACAAATGATTGTGAATTTAGTTTTTCTCGAAATTGCTACAGAACTCAAAGTACTACGTGATAATATTTGCTTAGTGTCAGTAGAGGAGTAAAACAACAAGTTATGAGTGAACTATTAATTGACATTGGTCAGTGGTTTCGTGGTTACCAATATCAAGTGGCGATGGCAATTGTCGCAACGGTATTGGTTTTATTTGGTGGTGATATTAATAAAATGGTTCGAAGCTTAGTTCGCAAACGACATTTTATTGTGCGTAGTTTAACCTTTGTGGTCGTTTGTGCGTTTGGCTATGGTTTACTTACTGTTTGGCTAACAAAGTTACTTTCGCAACAATTATCGCAAGTACCAAATATTTATATTTTACCGCTGATTGTCGGCATATTTTTGCTACTAGGAGCATATGCACAAAAGCATCGACATATCTAAAGGACAATAAAAATTACAAGGCAGGTTATTTATATTGCTGATAAACGTATGAAGGCATATATAAACAATAGTGCCGGTAATGGCAGTAAAAGACAGAATAAAATAGCTTCACACCACTCAATTACGCGGTAAAACTTTTGCCAATGAATATTGTTTTCTTTCGTTGAAGGTAGTATTTGAAAGAAAAAAATAAAGGCTGCAATCACTAAACTTTCTATAGCAGTAAATAAGATAAATATTGCTAACCACACTAAAAAGTTTGGTGTGTTAAATTGAATTTGTGTTTGAAGTAATACAAATAAGCAAAATAAGAACACACTCCACGCAAGTAGATGCCATTTAAAGCGTGATATCGATATCGCGATATAATTAAAAAGCTCTGGGGTAATGGGTGGTTTCATTTTATAATTATGTTCATAAAATTTTACTGAATTATTTCATTAGTATATCGTCTAATTGTTCGAGTCGAAAATAGTAATTGTCAATAAAGGTTAAATTTAATTAGCTGGTAAAGCGCTATAATTTCATTATAAAAGCTGCTGTAATAGCTTTAGGGATAATTCACAAACCAATGTACAAAACACAAAATATTGAGAGCAATATGAGTCTAAATTTATTTAAGAGCCTTGCTCGTTCTTCCATTTTAATTGCTTTACTGACCGTATCAGATATTAATATGGCAACTGCAACAACACTTGCAGAATACCTACTTGAGAAAAATGAAAAACTCGCGGTGATGGAAGGGCATGCTCAAGCACAAACTGCTCATGTGACCTCGCGGCTAAATTCAACCACTGATAATAAAAAAGCGAGCCCTCTCGCCCGTGCTATGGCGCAGTCTTCAGCTGAGTTGCAACAAGAAAGCGCTTTGGTTGAAAAAACCTTAACCCTTGAAATTAGTGAACTGCAAGATAACAGTGGCTTGGTTTATTTAGGCGGTAAGGTACCGGAAGTAGAACTTAGTCGTTATTTAAAACAGCTTGAAACTACACTTGGAAAAGAAAAGTATGCTATTTATCGTCAACATCAAGCTGCGAGAGATCACCAATCTTTTCATGTTACCTTAGTTAATCCGTATGAATATCAAACGATAAATAAAGAAAAATTTAATTTATCACAAAAATTTCGAGTAACGTTACACGGTATAGGTAAGGTGGCTAAAGGCGATAAAGAAAGTTATTTTGTTGTCGCATCGTCGCCAGATGGGCAATTTATTCGTCAAAAATTATTATTAAATAACAAAGACTTCCATGTAACGCTAGGCTTTTATTCTGACGATGTCTATGGCGTTAGTAAAGGCCGAGACACGCTAATTAACAAATAAATTTCATTACTTTTAATTTAAACTCTTGTGATGAAATTGTGATAACTCTGTGAAAGTTTAGCAATGTTTGCTTTGCATACTGAATGCGAAATCATTTAGTCACCAAGGGAAACTTATGAAACTTTTTAAAGCAGCATCTGCTATTGCATTAGCTTGTTCAAGTTCAGCATTAATGGCACAAACCATTGATATTGAAATTACTAATTTAACTCACGCACAACATTTTACACCGCGCTTAGTTATCGCACATGACAACACAGTTGACGCCTTTGAACCGGGTGTTGATGCCTCCTCAGCGCTAGCATGGCTTGCCGAAGCCGGTGTCATTGACGATGCTCAAGAGCCTGCGTCATCTGGACAAAACTTTGAAGCGCTTTTAGGGCCTACAGATACCGATAACACTTCAAACACTTGGCATCGATTTGGTGGTTTAGTACCGCCGTCAATGTCGGTAAGTTATCCGTTTGACACTATGGATAAACCTTACCTTTCTATTTTATCAATGCTAATTCCAACCAATGACGCTTTTGTTGGTTTAGACAGTATTAAAATTCCGACAGAGCCAGGCACTTATACGTACATGTTACATGCCTATGATGCCGGAACTGAGTTGAATGATGAATTAAACAGTACCCGTACTGATATTGTTGAACAAGGTGGTACACCACTGGGTGGTTATGGCGCTCCTGGTGTTGCCGGTGTTGGCGCTTCTCCTGTGCCATTAGGTGTTGGCGGTACGGGTGTGGCAGTAAAAGTTGGTTTTGCACAAGACGGTACTGCCATTGGTGCGAATGAAGTTGTTGACGGTACCGACGGCCCAGTACATATTCACCGCAATGTTTTAGGTGATACTAGCCTTACAGACGGTGCAAGTGATCTGCAATCTACTCAACATCGCTGGTTGAACCCTGTAGCTCGAGTAACTATTACTATCCCAGCACCTTAATTGAGGGAGAATAGATCATGAAAATTAACAAAATAAGTTTAGCGTTGCTACCACTTATAGCAGTATTAGCAACCGGTTGTGGTGGTGATGATGGCCGCAATGGCGTTGACGGTGCTGATGGGGCGCCCGGTGTAGATGGTACTAATGGTACCGACGGCACAAATGGAACTGATGGCACCAATGGTGTTAATGGCAACCTTGCGGTTTATACGGTGCAATTAACAAATTTAACCTATAGCCAACCATTTTCTCCTGCTGCGATCATTTTGCATGAGCCAGGATATAATGCATTTATTGATGGTGAAGCAGCCAGCCTCGGTTTAGAACAGTTAGCCGAAGGTGGTAACCCGGCAGAATTAATCGCTGAAGCATTGGCTGCAACACAGTATCTTGACGCTATTGCGACTAATAGTGCAACACCGCCACGTTCAATCGGTGCAACATCGACATTACTAGTACCTTTACTTGATGTTGATGATTTAAGACTGACGTTTACCACCATGTTGGTTGATACCAACGATGCCTTTACCGGACTCAATGCGGCTGATATCAGCAATATGACGGTAGGTCAGTCAGTAAGCTTTATGGCGCCAACTTGGGATTCAGGCACTGAAGCCAATACCGAAACGGCTAGTACTATGCCAGGTCCAGCAGCAGGCGCGGCAGGTGGCGGCGGTGCAAGTGCCGGTTTTGATGCAGCGCGCGATGACCTTTTTGACCGTGTTCATTTTCATCCTGGCGTTGTCACTAATGCCAATGCAACAGATGCAAGTAAAGAAGGTTTAAGTACGTCAGTATTAACGGAAGCTGATCGTTGGGATAACCCGACAGCACGTATCGTCGTAACACGTACGCGTTAGCTAAAGTAGCGCCGACAAGTTATTAATGTTGTCGGCGCTGAAAATTTAATATTCATTGCTAACAACTAATATTCTAAGTTGGTTGCAAATAACTTTAGTAATGTTTCGAAAGTATTTCTGTGTAAACAAGTTCTTATGATGCAGGCACAGAAAAATATTCAAACGTAATAACTTTTAACTTAAGGTATTAGTTGATAACCAAGTACATAAATTATTGGTAATTAATACATTTTTGTGCCGACGTTTTTATAACTAAAAAGATAATAACGACGGAGCAGAGCATGGATAACATATTGGTTGTTGAAGATGATCAAGATATTGCTGATTTAGTCACTTTAAGCTTACAAGAAATTGGCTTAACAGTTGAACATTGTTTATCAGGGGAAGTTGCCTTAGATAAATTCGCCAAACAGAACTACGACCTAGTCATGCTAGATGTCATGTTACCTGGTATGTCGGGCTTAGATGTTTGTCGGCAGTTACGAGAGCAGAAACCCGAACAGGTGATTTTAATGGTAACGTCAAGAAATAGTGAAATAGATCGCGTACTGGGCTTAGAGCTCGGCGCTGACGACTATATGACAAAGCCGTTCAGTGTGCGAGAATTACAAGCAAGAGTGCGCGGTCAATTGCGTCGGGTACATCTTTTATCAAGATTGAGCCAACAACAATTAGAAAAAAAACTACCTGAGCAATATTTAACTCTTGGCGCGTTGCAAATTGATAATATTTCTCATCGAGCCACCCTTAATGGCAAGAATGTCGATCTTACTTCTACTGAATTTGACTTACTATTTTATTTAGCGTCACACCCCGATCAAGTATTTTCTCGTGAGCAGTTATTAAGCTCTGTATGGGGTTACCATCACAGTGGTTATGAGCATACGGTGAATTCACACATCAATCGTTTAAGAAATAAAGTTGAGCGCAATGCCACCAAGCCTGAAATAGTGCAAACTGTTTGGGGTGTAGGTTATAAGCTATGTCGCCAGGGCGTTGCGGCGTGAAACTATCCCTATACCACAGGCTATCTTTATCATTGTTAGTGGTATTTATTGTTATTATTAGTGTGTTTTTCATTTGGGCTGAACACTTAGAGCAAACGACACGATATGAATCAACACAGCATTTACATCTTTCACTTGCTGCCAGTCTTGCTCGAGACAATCCACTGCTCCAAGAGGGGGCATATGATCACCAAGCGTTGAAAAACCTATTTCATACTCTAATGGTGCTAGGACCAGCATTTGAGTTTTATTTCGTCGATCCAAGCGGCGTCATTTTAACGCATTCAATAGCACCCTCTTTAATAAAGCGTGACCGAATTGATATAACGCCGTTAATTCAACTCACGCAAAACCAAATCAGTTTGCCTATTTATGGTGATGATCCACAACATCAGCATCGACAAAAAATATTTTCAGCGGCGCCTGTTTTCAATGGCAGCGAATTAAGAGGTTATTTGTACGTTATTGTAGCAGGGGAACGATATGAGTCAGCATACAGTAAAATTGATTCAGATAACCAAGCTGAGCTTTCTATGGTGATGCTTGCTGGCACTTTACTGTTTCTCTTTATTGTTATGTTAGGCATATTTTATTACTTTACTCGGCCATTGCGTCGCTTAAATAAAGACATACAACAACTTAAAGATGTTGGCTTTAATAAAGCAAAAGTCAGTTTAACGCCATGGATGGCCAATAGTAGTAATGAAGTGCATCAACTGGGGGTGGCATTTGAAGAAATGGTCAATCAAATCAACGCTCAGTTAAGTTTATTACAGCAAAGTGATGTGCAACGGCGGGAATTACTTGCCGATATTTCTCACGACTTAAGAACCCCTTTATCGTCTTTGCAAGGCTATATTGAAATGATGGCACATAAAGGCGAGGCATTGAGCCTGCAAGATAGAGAAAAATATACTAATACCGTATTAAAAAATACCTTGCAGCTTAAACTACTTATTGACCAAATTTTTGAATTAGCGCACCTTGAAGGAGGGCAGGTTTCACTTAACTTTGAAAGCTTTAATTTAGCGGAATTACTCTATGACGTCATTGCGAAGTTTACGTTAGAGGCGAGTGCTAAAAATATTGATATTTCAATTAAACCGAGCAGCTCTTATACCCAAGTGCATAGTGATATTGCAAAGCTTGAGCGGGTAATTAGCAACCTGTTGGAGAATGCTATTCGTCATACTAGTAAAAACGGTAAAATTATTTTTGTTATTAAAGAGCTAGACGAGAATCAGTGCCAGTTAACTATTACCGACAATGGCACAGGCATAAAGGCTGAGGAATTATCGTATATTTTTGATACTCGTTACCGTGCCAGTAATGCCATACAGGATAAGAATAAGCATACAGGTCTTGGATTAGCCATTACTAAAAAACTTCTAGAGTTACTTAAAACTGATATTAAAGTGCAAAGTACATTAGGTATAGGTACATCATTTTCATTTAACTTAAGACGCGTAAATCACTAACGCTTTTAAGTAGATAGCTGATTCACAGATAAAAGAAATAATAGATATTTATTTTGCCATTACCTAAAATAAACTAACAAAGGATTATTTTTTAGGAACCTCAATGAAATTCAAACTAGCAATGTGTGTTGCTGTAATTGTGTTATCAGGCTGTACAAAGTCCTCTACGGGTCGTTCGCAATTAATGATGATGTCAGACAGTGAGCTTAATAAAATGGGTAGCGCTTCATTTGAAGAAATGAAAACTAAAGAAAAAATTAGTCAATCATCTGCAATTAATCGTTATGTGCAATGTGTCGCAAATGCTATTACAAAAAATGTACCTAAATCAGCTCACGATGGCGCCTGGGAAGTCGTGGTGTTCGACTCTGAGCAAGTTAATGCTTTTGCGCTCCCAGGTGGAAAAATAGGTGTTTACACCGGGATTTTAAAAGTTGCTGAAAACCAAGATCAATTGGGTGCCATTATTGGTCATGAAGTAGGGCACGTTATTGAGCGTCATTCCAATGAACGCTTATCTTCAAATCAGGCTAGTCAAATGGGCCTTTCGTTAATTAATGTGCTGTTAGAAAGTCAAAATATTGAAAGCCGAAATACCGTTATGGCAGGTTTAGGTTTAGGTGTGCAATATGGTGTATTAATGCCGTATGGCCGTAGCCATGAAAGTGAAGCTGATATTGTCGGGCAAGACTTAATGGCAAAGTCAGGCTTTGATCCAAAGGCGAGTATTGCTTTGTGGCAAAATATGGCAAAACAATCAAAAGGCGCACCACCGGAATTTATGTCCACTCACCCGTCTAATGCAACACGTATTAAGCAGTTAACTGAGCATTTACCAAACTCTACACCGTTTTATGCCCAATCAACGCCGCCTAAATGTGCTAAACCTAATATGTAGTTTAAAAAGTAGAGATACGCTAAAGCGTTAAAAACGCTTAAGCGGCATTTCAATTCAACCATTACTTTTTGGTTATTCGCCAAAAAGCAATACTAGCGACTACCAATAAAATCAACGGGTAGTAGGCATTTGAAACAACTTCAATGGGCGATATTTTTAAAGTTGCACCCAGTAGTAACGCTTGGGCGCCATATGGTAATAAACCTTGGTTTATACAGGCAAATATGTCGAGCAAACTTGCCGAGTGCGCTGGGCTCAACTCGCCATCTTGCGCTAAATCTTTTGCTGTTTCACCGGTCACTATAATTGAAACGGTATTGTTCGCGGTAAAAAAGTTACAACTGAAAGCCAATGAGGCAATGCCAATCCCTGCAGCACGTTTTTGATTATTTGGGCTAAGTTTGCGAGTAAGCTTTTCAATACTTGATGTTAGTGCAGCTAGGCCACCTTGGCGCTTGATAAGTTCACTTAAACCACCAATAAATAAAGACAAAATAAAAATATCTTGCATACCGGCAAAGCCTTTATTGATATCGCTAACCCAAGTCGCTAGCTGGTAGCCATTATTTAACATACCGATTGCTGCAGCTAAAATAATGCCAATGATGAGTACCATAAATACATTCATACCAGACAGTGCTAGTGCCAAAATAACGATGTAAGGTAAGAAGCCGATAATATCGAGTTCATGGTTGGCTTGGTGCTCAATAGTGACACCTTGGGCTGCAAAAATAGCCAAGCAAATTAACGCAGCAGGGATGGCAAACTTAAAGTTAACTCTAAATTTGTCTTTCATATGTGCACCTTGGCTGCGGGTTGAGGCTATTGTGGTATCAGAAATTATCGATAAATTATCACCAAAAATTGCCCCAGAAATAATACAGCCGGCAATAATGCTAGGGTCGATATTTGATGATTCGATAAAACCTAAGGCTATGGGCGCTATTGCGGCGATAGTGCCCATTGAGGTGCCCATTGCTGTTGCAAGAAACGCGGCCACTAAAAATAATCCTGGCAATAGTAAATAGTCTGGGAATATTGATAATCCTAGCTGCACACTGGCATCGACACTACCTGTTGCCTTTGCTACCGTTGCGAAAGCACCTGCTAGCAAGTAAATAATACACATGGTAATAATATTTTGATGACCCGCACCTTGAATAAATTGGCTTATTTTCTCATTAATGGTTTCTCGGCCCATAGCAATTGCTAACAATATGGCGGGAATAATGGCGATGCTGGCAGGTAATTGATAAAAAGCAAAATCAACACCTTGCAAGGTTAATATGATGCCAGTACCAAGAAATAGCCCAAGAAAAACGCCAAAGGGAAGTAAACTCTTTAAGCTTTGCTCAGTTTTGTTTTTTTCAGGTGTTGTCAGTGAAGACTTTTCTGATAATTCTTTAGTCATGAGTGAGATCTTTTTTAGTTATTATTATTTATTTAACTCAAACAATAACGAATTTGAGCACAATGTCTATGGTGGAATGCATTATAGGGGCTTAGGTGACTTTGTCAATCTAGACGTCTAGAGCTTTATTTGTTCTTAAAAATCTTTAGGCGAGGTATTTTTGCATAGCTATTAAGTAAAGGTTGATGTAAAACCATTCAATGCCAATTAACACAATTAAGAGTTTTATTGATGTTTATTAACATTTGAATGACTATGGATTTAATAACCGCTTTCGTTATATTACAATAACTTATTATTTCCTATCGCCATTACACGGCTTGACATAGATTAAATTTAACTTGTATGAAAAATATAAATACTGACACCGATACTAAAGCTAATGTTTCATCAGCTTGGCTTTTAGTATTTGCTTGTTGGGTAATTGCCACAATTGCGACATTGTCGAGCCTATTTTTTAGTGAAGTTGTTAAGTTACCGGTATGTGTTTTATGTTGGTATCAACGTATTGCCATGTACCCTTTAGTGTTAATGTTACCTCTAGCGTTATTCCCTTTCGATGGCAAGGTGATTCGCTATGCTGGTGTATTGACATTATTTGGCAGTTTAGTTGCACTATTTCATGTTTTATTAGTTGCCGGTGCAATTCCTGAAAGTGCTCAGCCTTGTGTTGCAGATATTCCTTGCTCAGAAACTCACTTAAATATTTTTGGCTGGCTTAATATGCCAATGATGTCTTTGCTAACATTTGCAGTGATCGGCATACTTTTATTTTTCGCTCACACTAAAACTAAATGAGGTTACCTTGAATAAAAAAATTCTATTTATAAGCACCGTGATTATATTGTTTTTGGCTTTTTTCGTTGCCATGTCAATATTTCAAACGCAGCAAGAAGCTAAAGAAAATGAGTTAGCGAAAAGTAATATTGACTCGGTAAGTCGTTCTGGCTCTCCTAGTAAAGGTGCCGCAGATGCTAAAGTTACTATTGTTGAGTTTTTTGATCCCGCTTGTGAAACCTGTGCGCAATTTTATCCTTTAGTTAATGACCTAATTAATAAATACCCAGGAAAAGTAAAAGTAGAAATGCGTTATACACCATTTCACAAAGGAGCGGATAAGGTAGTCGCTATGCTTGAAGCGGCTCATCTGCAAGGAAAATTTTGGCCGGCGCTAGAGTTGTTATTTGCTAATCAGCGCGGTTGGACGCGTCATCATGTAGCTCAACCTGAGCAAGCTTTACAAATATTGTCGCCACTAGCGTTAAATCAGCAGCAACTACAAACCGATATGTTTAGTGAACAAGTATCGCAGGTTATTACGCAAGATGTTGTTGATGCTAAAACGCTTGGAGTTCGTGCAACTCCGCAGTTTTTTGTTAATGGTAAACCTCTGATACAGTTTGGTTACCGAGAGCTCGTTCAAATGGTTGAGCAAGCGATCGAACAAGCTTATTAATAGGGGCACTTATTTGAATAATGATATATTAAACAGTATTTAATATATCATTACCTTTTACATCAATTTTAGTCGTAATTTCTTGGCTGTTGCGCAAAATTATTCATTAATTAAGGGGAGTTTACTCAGTCAACAATAAAGTTGTTTTTATCTTGATATACATCAACTTATCTAATTGAACTTTTCACTTTGTCTGATATGTTTAAGTTGTCGCTATCGTGGGATTTGCGATTCAAAACGGTAATAGGAATAGCCATTCAGTTATAGAATTTTTTAATTACTGTAAGTTTTAAGGATATCAGATGTATAAAACTATTATTTGTGCAATAGAAAATAGTGATGAAGGTGAACAAGTTTTAGCGAAAGCTTATCAACTAGCACAACTCACTAAAGCCAAGTTGATTGTTACTCACGTTATTCCATATACGTTTCTTCCCAATGACTATCAAAAAGAACTAAAAGAAAATGCTTTGCCTGTAATTGAAGCGAAAGCTGCATCTTTTGGTATATCGCTGAAAAACGTTAAAATTAAATTTGGTAAAGCTTATGAACAAATATGTTTACTGGCAGAAACTAAAAATGCAGATTTAATTGTGCTCGGCACGCACTCGAAAAAAGGTATAAATGCACTTATTGGCTCAACGGCCAATGCAGTCGCAAATTATGCACAATGTGACGTTTCGCTGGTTAAGGTCTAACGTGCATGTCCTTACTTGACTTTAAAGCGCTAATTATTTTGCTTTTGGCGTGGTAAACTTCAGCTATTAGTCAAAGAATTCAGGTAATAAAGGACGTAGAATGCATTTTGTTATTGTTGGTTGTGGTGCTGTAGGCGGATATTTTGGTGCTCGCTTAGCTCAACATGGTGAAAATGTTACATTTGTGGTGCGAGGCCAGCAATTAAATGCAATGCAAACATCTGGCTTATCAATTAAGAGTATTGACGGTGATATTCATCTTGAAAAGGTTAATGTGCTTGATGCCAATAGCATAGAGGCAGATAACTTATCTACGCCAGCAGATGTTCTTTTTCTTTGTGTTAAATCTTATCAATTATCTACGGCCATAGAGCAAATTAAGCCATTAATTAAGCCGCACACCCGTGTTGTTCCATTATTAAATGGTGTTAATGCAGTGCAGGTAATGCAGGATATGGGGATTGCTAAAACTCATATTTATGGTGGCTTAGCAAAAATTATTGCAGAGAAAGCTAGTGATGGTGTGATACATCATACGGGGGCTAAACCTCATATCACTTTAGGTGCTTTAACAAGTGAAAGTACAACAGAACAAAAACAAGAACAAATACTTGCAGAAGCCATTGACGCGAAGCACCTCAGTGAGATTGCCAAGAGTTTAAAGTTATCGGGTATTAGCGTTGGCGTTACCAGTGACATTAACTTGGCCTTGTGGCGTAAATATATTTTTGTTGCTGCATGGGGCGCATTAGCGTCAGCAAGAAAACTAAATCTAGGTGAAATTCGTTCACAAAGTCATCTTGAGTTTTTACTAGAGCGTATTGTTATAGAGTACGCTGAAATTGCACGTAAGTTAGGCGTTCAACTTAGCGACAAGCATATTAAAGAAACTATGACCTTTCTTTCCCGCTTGCCAGATAGCAGTGAAACATCAATGCAGCGAGATATTGCTCAAGGACAAGAGTCAGAATTTGATATACTTGTTGCTTACCCCATGGCGTTAGTGAACAAGCTTAATATGTCTGCGCCAGTTTTGGCTCAATGCTACCAAAAGCTTATTGATATCACGAGTTAGTTAGTATTCGTTATGTAAATGTCGTCTAGTCAGTCAACATTAGTTTAATCAGGTAAAAATTTATAAGAAATAACAAATTTGCTGCCTCTAGCACTACAGACTATGGCAAGTTTGTGCTATTCTTGCGCGAATTTTTATCGTATCCATTAATGTGAAGATTAAATAATGTCTGAAAATAAAATCGAAACTATCGAACAACGTGTAAGTTACGGTGTAGGTCGTCAATTAGGTGACCAATTACGTAACAATCCTTTTAAAGATTTTGATGTATCTGCTGTGCAAGCTGGTTTAGCTGATGCAATTGCAAATGCTGCAAGCCAAGTATCTGATGAAGATTTAAATGAAGCTTTTGCTGTTGTATCTAAAAAGATGCAAGAATTAGAGCAAGCGGAAGCGAAAGAAAAGTCAGCTGAAGGCGAAGCCTTCCTTGCTGAAAATGCTAAGCGTGACGAAGTAACTGTTACTGAGTCTGGTTTACAGTATGAAGTATTAGCAACAGGTGACGGTGAAAAGCCAACAGCAACAAACACTGTACGTACACACTACCACGGTACTTTCATCAACGGTGATATCTTTGATAGTTCTGTTGACCGTGGCCAGCCTGCTGAATTTCCAGTAGGTGGCGTTATCGCTGGTTGGACTGAAGCATTACAATTAATGACTGAAGGTTCAAAATGGCGTTTATATGTACCTTATAACTTAGCGTACGGTGAGCGTGGTTCTCAAGGCGCCATTCCTCCTTATGCAACCTTAGTTTTTGAGGTTGAGTTATTAGCCATCGTTAGCTAATGATACTATTTTTTAAAAGCCCTCATTTGAGGGCTTTTTTATAGGCTTTGTTTACTAAAACTAACTAGCTAAGAGTTAAACTCACTAAATGAATACTTTGATTATTGAAGCGCTATTTGAGCAGTACGTTACGGCATTTGAGCAACAAGATATAGCAAAAACATTATCTTGCTATCAGTTACCTTGTACTTTACATACGCCAGATAAAGCCGTGTTAATTTGTGATGTAGATGATTTTGAACGTGAATTTTCAGATATTTTCGATGTTTTATCACAGGCAGGTATAAAAACATTCAATAGCGCAAAAGCGAGTTTTAGTGAAGTTAATTCAGATTTAATTTTAGCCTGTATTGATTGGCAGTTTTTTACTCAAGATGGTCAGCTGTTTACCGATTTTTCAGCTTTTTATCATATTGCTTTAGTTGATAAACAATGGAAAATTGTCAATGTAGTTTCGCAAGAGCTTAGCCAGTCAGTGGCGCTAAGTACCCCTTTTGATATTTCTAATAATACTGAAAATAAGATAACCGAATAGGAAAAGTCATGATAGTTAAAGTTGCCATTTTAGGCTGTAGTGGGCGAATGGGACGCAATTTAATCGAAGCGGCAATTGAGCATAAATCAATTGAGCTAGTTGGTGGTAGCGTACGCAAAGGGTCGTCATTTGAAAATTTTGATCTTGGTGAACTTGCTGGTATTGGTGCAATTGGTCAAAAGACAACGACAGATTACCAAACATTGTTAGCGGCCGATGTGCTCATTGACTTTACTTCAATAGAGTCGACTCTAGAACATATTCAATGGTGTAAGCAACACAAAAAAGCACTGGTGATAGGCACCACAGGTTTTTCTGATGAACAGGTTGAGATAGTTAAAAAAGCAGGTGCAGACATTCCAGTTATCTTAGCGCCAAATACCAGTGTTGGCGTGAATCTATTATTTAAGTTGCTTGAAGTAACAGCGAAAGCAATTGGCGACTATACTGATATAGAAATTTTTGAAGCGCACCACAGATTTAAAAAAGATGCTCCGTCAGGTACAGCGGTAAAAATGGGCCAAGTGATTGCTGATACCTTAGGAAGAGACCTAAATAAAGTCGCGGTATATGGCCGAGAAGGCATAACAGATGAACGACACTCAGACACTATAGGCTTTGCGACGGTACGTGCTGGCGACATTGTTGGTGAACATACGGCATTCTTTGCTGATATTGGTGAACGACTAGAATTGACCCATAAAGCCAGCTCAAGAATGACATTTGCGTTAGGCGCAATGCGCGCGGCATTTTGGCTGAGTGAAGCACCTGCCGGTTTTTACGATATGCAGGACGTATTAGGATTAAAAGATTAATGATTTTGTTAAATCACTTAACTAAAAATAACATGACCAACTGGTCAGTATTTATAGGTGTTTTTAATAGATAAGTATTGCTTTTGGCGCTTTTGCTTCAATATCGCTAAAAGTAGAGAGTTTTTTACTATTACTACTAGACGAAAGAGGCTTTCAGGCGTAAAATAAGTGGATTTTGTCAAAAATTTACTGTTCATGATGAACTGGTTGTAATTTTTGGCATTTTTTGTGCGTATCGCTTTTGTAATTAATGGTGAAGTTATTAGTTGTTTTACCATTAATATTCTTTCTTCTTAACGGAGGTTAAATTGACTAAATCTGCCATTTTAGTGCTTGAAGACGGCACTGTATTTAAGGGCACCGCTATCGGTGCAGAAGGGGCGGCTGTAGGTGAAGTAGTATTCAATACTTCAATGACCGGCTACCAAGAAATTCTTACAGACCCTTCCTATGCAGAGCAAATTGTTACTCTTACATACCCACATATAGGTAACACAGGTACCAATAGTGAAGATGAAGAATCTAGCACTATTTGGGCAAAAGGTTTAGTTATTCGCGACTTACCGCTTTTAGCAAGTAATTTTCGAAACGAACAAAATTTAAGTGACTACTTAAAAGCTAAAAATATTTTAGGTATCGCAGACATAGACACTCGTAAATTAACGCGTATTTTACGTGAAAAGGGTGCACAAAATGGCTGTATACTTGCTGGTGATTTGACTGATATTAGTGCAGAAGAAGCAAAGGCGTTAGCACAAGCGAAAGCTTTTCCTGGCCTTAAAGGTATGGACTTAGCAAAAGTTGTTTCGACAAAAGAAGCATACCAATGGACAGAAGGTAGCTGGCAGCTAGGCAAAGGACATGTTAGCCCAGAAAAGTCTGAGTTTCACGTAGTTGCTTATGATTTTGGTGCTAAACGTAATATTTTACGTATGTTAGTTGATCGAGGTTGTAAATTAACGGTTGTGCCTGCACAAACTTCAGCAGAAGAAGTTTTAGCGCTTAACCCCGACGGTATTTTCTTATCAAATGGCCCAGGCGATCCTGAACCATGTGATTACGCTATTACCGCGATTAAAAAATTCTTAACAACAGATATCCCAGTATTTGGTATTTGTTTAGGCCATCAATTACTTGGTTTAGCTAGTGGTGCTAAAACCATCAAAATGAAATTTGGTCATCATGGTGGCAACCACCCAGTTAAAGATTTCGACCGTAATGTTGTGATGATTACGGCGCAAAACCATGGTTTTGCAGTCGATGAAGATAATATGCCTGAAAATTTAACCGTGACCCATAAATCGCTGTTTGATGGTTCAATTCAAGGTATTCATCGTACTGACAAACCAGCATTTAGTTTTCAAGGTCATCCAGAAGCGAGCCCAGGTCCTGCTGATGCAGCACCTTTGTTCGATCATTTTATTGATTTAATCGTTGCAGCTAAAAAAGCTTAGTTCCTAGACAAGAGAAGAGAGATTATAAAATGGCAAAACGTACTGATTTAAAAAGTATCTTGATCTTAGGCGCAGGCCCAATTGTTATTGGTCAAGCATGTGAGTTTGATTACTCTGGCGCACAAGCATGTAAAGCATTACGCGAAGAAGGTTACCGAGTTATTTTAGTTAACTCAAACCCAGCAACTATCATGACAGATCCAGAAATGGCCGATGCAACTTATATCGAGCCTATTCATTGGGAAGTTGTTCGTAAAATTATTGAAAAAGAGCGCCCTTGTGCCGTACTACCGACTATGGGCGGTCAAACAGCATTAAACTGTGCGCTTGAATTAGAAGCCAAAGGCGTTTTAGAAGAGTTTAACGTTGAAATGATCGGCGCAACAGCTGATGCGATTGATAAAGCTGAAGATCGCAGCCGTTTCGACAAGGCTATGAAAGCAATTGGCCTAGAAACCCCGCGTGCTGAAATTGTGCACTCAATGGCTGAAGCACATGATACTTCTACACGTATCGGCTTCCCTTGTATTATTCGCCCATCATTTACTATGGGTGGTACAGGCGGTGGTATTGCTTATAACCGCGAAGAGTTTGATGAAATTTGTACCCGTGGTTTAGACCTTTCTCCAACTTCAGAGTTATTAATTGATGAATCATTAATTGGTTGGAAAGAGTATGAAATGGAAGTGGTTCGTGACAAAAATGATAACTGTATCATTATTTGTTCTATCGAAAACTTCGACCCTATGGGTATTCATACGGGTGACTCAATCACAGTCGCGCCAGCACAAACGCTTACCGATAAAGAATATCAAATCATGCGTAACGCATCGATTGCAGTATTACGTGAAATTGGTGTTGAAACGGGTGGTTCAAACGTACAGTTTGGCATTTGTCCTAATACTGGCCGTATGGTTATTATTGAAATGAATCCTCGTGTATCACGTTCGTCTGCACTTGCTTCAAAAGCAACAGGTTTCCCAATTGCGAAAATTGCCGCGAAACTTGCGGTAGGTTACACGCTTGATGAATTGTCAAATGATATTACTGGTGGTGCAACACCAGCGTCATTTGAACCGACTATCGATTACGTTGTGACTAAGATTCCACGCTTTAACTTTGAAAAATTTGCAGGCAGCGAAGACCGTTTAACCACGCAAATGAAGTCTGTTGGTGAAGTGATGTCAATCGGTCGTAATCAACAAGAATCATTACAAAAAGCATTACGCGGCTTAGAAGTTGGCGCTAGCGGTTTTGACTCTATGGTTGACGTTACACAGCCAGGTGCTAAAACTAAAATTATGCATGAGCTTCAAGAAGCTGGTGCCGACCGTATCTGGTATGTTGCTGATGCATTTCGCCTAGGTTTAAGTGTTGATGATGTTTTCCGTTTAACCAAAATAGACCGTTGGTTCTTAGTACAAATTGAAGATATTATTTTAGAAGAAGCAAAAGTTACTGAGGGAGGCTTAAAAGTATTAACCCCTGAATATTTGCGTAAACTAAAACGTAAAGGTTTTGCTGATTCTCGTTTAGCATCATTAATAGGTGTTGCTGAAGCTGAAGTACGTAAAAAACGTCATAACGCTGATATCTTCCCTGTTTACAAACGTGTTGATACTTGTGCGGCTGAGTTTAGCTCAGATACGGCTTATATGTACTCAACTTATGACGAAGAATGTGAAGCTGCGCCAACTGACAACGACAAAATCATGATTTTAGGTGGTGGTCCTAACCGTATTGGTCAAGGTATCGAATTTGATTACTGTTGTGTACATGCTGCATTAGCACTTCGTGAAGATGGTTATGAAACTATTATGGTTAACTGTAACCCTGAAACGGTTTCAACTGACTATGATACCTCTGATCGTTTATATTTCGAGTCAATCACCTTTGAAGATGTACTTGAAATTGTTCGCATCGAAAAACCTAAAGGCGTTATTGTGCAATACGGTGGCCAAACACCGCTTAAATTAGCGCGCGCTTTAGAAGCCGCTGGCGTACCAATTATTGGTACTTCACCTGATGCAATTGACCGCGCAGAAGACCGCGAGCGTTTCCAACAAGCGGTTGACCGTTTAGGTTTATTACAACCTGAAAATGCAACTGTTACTTCACTTGACGAAGCAATGGCGAAAGCTGAAGCGATTGGTTTCCCACTCGTTGTACGTCCATCTTATGTATTAGGTGGTCGTGCCATGGAAATTGTTTATGACTTGGATGACTTACGTCGTTATATGACCGACGCGGTTAGCGTTTCAAATGATTCGCCAGTATTACTTGACCACTTCCTTGATGATGCCATTGAAGTAGACATTGATGTAGTTTGTGATGGCACAGACGTTGTTGTTGGCGGCATTATGCAGCATATTGAACAAGCCGGTGTTCACTCAGGTGACTCAGCCTGTTCACTACCTGCGTACTCATTATCGCAAGAAGTGCAAGATGTTATGCGCAAGCAAGTAACTGACTTAGCGTTTGAGTTAGGGGTAAATGGCTTAATGAACACGCAAATGGCAGTGAAAGACGGCAAAGTTTACTTAATTGAAGTCAACCCACGTGCAGCGCGTACGGTACCATTTGTGTCAAAAGCGACCTCAGTACCACTGGCAAAAGTTGGTGCGAGAGTTATGGCAGGTAAATCTCTTAAAGAGCAAGGTATTGTTAAAGAAGTTATTCCTTCATATTTCTCAGTAAAAGAAGTGGTAATTCCATTTAATAAATTCCACGGTAGTGATCCTTTAGTTGGCCCAGAAATGCGTTCAACAGGTGAGGTTATGGGCGTTGGTAAAACCTTTGAAGAAGCGTATGCAAAAGCTAACTTAGGTGCGGGTGTATCAGTTCCTAAAGATGGTCGCGCTTTAATTTCGGTAAGAAATAGTGATAAAGAGCGAGTGGTAGAATTAGCTAAGCAAATGGTAGCGTTAGGGTATGAACTTGACGCAACGCACGGTACTGCGGTTATTCTTGGTGAAGCAAATATTCCATGTCGTTTAGTTAACAAGGTACATGAAGGTCGCCCACATATTCTTGATAGAATTAAAAATGGCGAGTATAACTATATCATTAACACTACCGAAGGTCGTAAAGCGATTGAAGACTCAAAAGTGTTACGTGGTGGTGCTTTACGCTACAAAGTTGCATATACTACAACTTTAAATGCCGCATTTGCTGCTTGTCAGGCACACGCTGCTGATGACAGAAATACAGTAACATCGATTCAAGAGTTGCATAAAAACTGTTGATAATTAGGTGACGTTTATTTATTTTTGATAAGCGTCCCTCATGAATTATTATAAAGGTGGTGGTCACTGATAGTGCTGCCGCCTTTGTTGTTAGAAGAACTAAGGATTAATATGAGTCAATACCCAATGACTGTGCACGGCGCCGATGCGTTACGTGAAGAATTAAATTATTTAAAAACCGTTAAACGCCCAGAAATTGTTAATGCAATTGCTGAAGCACGTGAACATGGTGATTTAAAAGAAAATGCTGAATATCATGCGGCACGTGAACAACAAGGTTTTTGTGAAGGTCGCATTCAAGATATTGAAGGTAAGTTAGGTAACGCACAGGTAATCGATGTCACGAAAATACCAAATCACGGTAAAGTCATTTTTGGTGTAACCGTTACCGTACTTAATATTGAAACAGAAGAAGAAGTAAAATATCAAATTGTTGGTGATGACGAAGCTGATATAAAGCAGAATCGAATTTCTGTAAACTCTCCTATCGCACGTGGGTTAATTGGCAAAGAAGTTGATTCGGAAATAGAAATTTCTACGCCTGGTGGTTTAGTTGAATACGAAATTATTGCAGTTGAACACATTTAAATAGTGATTTATGTAATAAGCACTGTTTGATAGCAGTGCTATACGTATGATAAAACCAGTAGCATTAATGTTACTGGTTTTTTTGTGCCAGACAAACGTCATCGTGTTTGCAACTTATAGCTTTAACGTTTGTATAACCAATACGTTGCAGTTGTTCAGCGGCTAAGGCAGCGCGTCCGCCAGACGCACAATGTAAATAAATATTAGTGTCAGCATTACTGCAATGTTTAGCAATATTCATTTCTAGAACCCCACGAGGTATTTGAATAGAGTTACTAACCGGTGAAGCGTTAAATTCAGCGGGTTCTCGTACATCGATGAAAATGGCATTGTTATCTGTATATGCTTGTTTTGCGCTAACACAAATCACATTCTTTTTTGCTAGTGTAACTAACTCAGGTATCGATAAAATCATAGTGATCCTTGTAATTATTTATACGGTTAACCTATTCTATGATAGCAATAAAATATTGTATATTAGTTTTCTCTAATGTAATGGTTTTATTTTTTAAGATATAAAAAAAAGGGCCTTTGCCCTTTTTTAAATTAATCTATTATTACTTATCAAATAACATATTGATTATAGTTTTGGAATACGAATTTTCTTTTCTTCAGATTCGCGGAAGATAATCAAAGTTTTACCGATCACTTGCACTTTTATCGCATTAGTTTCGCGACAAATCGCTTCGACAATAAGCGCTTTGGTTTCACGATCATCGGTTGGAATTTTAACTTTAATTAATTCGTGGTGATTTAAAGCGAAGTCTATTTCAGCAACTACCGCTTCAGTAAGGCCGTTGTTACCAAGTAAAACAACGGGTTTGAGGCTATGTGCTAAGCCTTTTAAATATTGAATTTGTTTTTTATTTAAGTTCATTAACAATTTTCGTTACAAGTTAGCTTGAATTATCGCTATTTTACCTCCATCTAGTTTGTAATACTAATATTGTTTACAAAGTGACAGCCTTTTAACGTACTTTTTGATTGTTTTTGTTTAACCTCGCATTATTTTTTAACAGCAATTTAAATAAAATAATCAACACCGATAAAATATGAAGCGCTTTAGACAGCATAAACAAAAATAAGTGGATTAAATGAGTAAGAAAAAGGTCAGTGTTAGTAGTGCTCGTTGGCTACAAGAACATTTTGATGATGAATACGTTAAGAAAGCGCAAAAGTTAGGGCTTCGTTCACGCGCGGTTTTTAAACTTGAAGAAATCAATAAGAAAGATAAATTAATTAAACCAGGCATGAAAGTTGTGGATTTAGGCGCAGCTCCCGGTGGTTGGTCAGAATATGCAACTAAAGTGGTTGGCGATAACGGTCAAGTGGTTGCTTGTGATATTTTGCCAATGGATCCGATCGCTGGTGTTGATTTTCTTCAAGGTGATTTTCGTGAAGAGGCAGTTTTAGACGCTTTGTTAACCCGAATTAATGGTAAAAATATTGATGTTGTAATGTCTGACATGGCAGCAAACTTTACCGGAAATGATGCTGCAGACGCGGCGCGTAGTATGTATTTGGTCGAGCTAGCGCTTGATATGTGCAACCAAGTATTAAAGAAAAATGGCGCTTTTGTTGTGAAAGTGTTCCAAGGAGAAGGCTTCGAGCAATTTATGAAAGACGCTCGTGCCGCATTTAAAACCGTTAAAACCCGCAAGCCAGAATCTTCCCGTGCTCGTTCACGTGAAGTTTATCTTGTAGCTACCGGCTTTAAATTGTAGTAAATTAGATGGAATTATTTCATCGCACCATTTTGAACATTAGCAAGAGGTCATTAAGTTGAGCGATATGGCAAAAAATCTTATTTTATGGTTAGTTATTGCAGTTGTATTAATGTCTGTTTTCCAGAGTTTTACTCCGGGCAGCGGCAATGAACAACAAGTAGATTACACTCGGTTTATCCAAGACGTACGTCAAGGGCAAATTCGTGAAGTTGACGTAGACAGAAACGGTGTAATTAACGGTATTAAACGCAGTGGCGAAAACTTTGTAACGGTTATCCCTGGTGGTTACGACCGTGACTTAATCAACGATTTAGTTAAACAAGGCGTTAATGCTTCAGGTGAATTGCCTGAAGAACCAAGCATTCTTACGTCTATTTTCATTTCTTGGTTCCCAATGTTATTGCTAATCGGGGTGTGGATTTTCTTCATGCGCCAAATGCAAGGCGGTGGCGGTAAAGGTGCGATGAGCTTTGGTAAGTCAAAAGCGCGCTTATTAAGTGAAGACCAAATTAAAACCACGTTTGCTGATGTAGCGGGTTGTGATGAAGCTAAGGAAGAAGTTTCTGAGTTGGTTGATTACTTAAAAGACCCATCACGTTTTCAAAAACTCGGTGGTCGTATTCCATCGGGCGTATTGATGGTTGGTCAACCAGGTACAGGTAAAACATTATTAGCAAAAGCCATTGCTGGTGAAGCGAAAGTACCTTTCTTTACTATTTCAGGCTCAGATTTTGTTGAAATGTTCGTTGGTGTTGGTGCTTCACGTGTACGTGATATGTTCGAGCAAGCAAAAAAATCTGCGCCATGTATTATCTTTATCGATGAAATTGATGCTGTAGGTCGTCAACGTGGTGCAGGCATGGGCGGTGGTCATGATGAACGTGAACAAACACTGAACCAAATGCTAGTTGAAATGGATGGCTTTGAAGGTAACGAAGGCGTTATTGTTATTGCCGCGACTAACCGTCCTGACGTATTAGACCCTGCATTATTACGCCCGGGTCGTTTTGACCGTCAAGTTACGGTTGGTTTACCTGATATTCGTGGACGTGAGCAAATTCTTAAGGTACATATGCGCAAAGTACCATTAGGTGATGATGTTAAAGCATCGGTAATTGCTCGTGGTACCCCAGGTTTTTCTGGCGCTGATTTAGCTAACTTAGTTAATGAAGCTGCTTTATTTGCAGCTCGTTCAGCACGTCGTGTTGTTGGTATGGCTGAGTTTGAAAAAGCGAAAGATAAAATCATGATGGGGTCTGAGCGTCGTTCAATGGTGATGGACGAAGCAGAGAAAGAAATGACAGCGTATCATGAAGCAGGTCACGCAATTGTTGGTCGTTTAGTACCGGACCATGATCCAGTTTACAAAGTGAGTATTATTCCTCGTGGCCGTGCACTGGGTGTGACTATGTATTTGCCAGAGCAAGACCGTTTTAGCCACAGTAAACAGCATTTAGAAAGTAATATTTCGTCACTTTATGGTGGCCGAATTGCAGAAGAAATGATTTACGGTTTTGAAAAAGTTTCAACTGGCGCTTCAAACGATATTGAACGTGCCACCCAACTTGCGCGTAAAATGGTAACGCAATGGGGTTTCTCAGAAAAAATGGGCCCGATGCTGTTTGCTGAAGAAGAAGGTGAAGTATTCTTAGGCAGAACATCATCAAAATCGTTAAATATGTCTGACGATACTGCGCAAGCTATTGACGCCGAAATTAAAGAGTTTGTTAATCGCAACTATCAACGAGCTGAAAAAATCTTGAAAGACAATGAAGATATTCTTCATGCCATGAAAGACGCCTTAATGCAGTACGAAACCATTGATGCCTTACAAATTGATGATTTAATGAACCGTACTAAGGTACGTCCACCAGCAGATTTTGGTGCCATGGGCTCTGATGACACTGACAATAATGCAGACTCAAGTAAGCCTTCTGCAAAAGTAGACAGTGAAAAAAAGGAATCAGCTGAGCCAACAAGCTCAAATGATCCATCTGATTTACCGGCTAAATAAATAGTAACTGAACCCCAAAGCCTCAATAGTTTGAATCAACTGATTTACACTATTGAGGCTTTATATTATTTTAGCATTTGCATACTTTGTTTAAGTGTTTAAATGCTAAAACAATAAAGTTAGAAAACGAGAATAGCGTGCATTACCAACTCAATTGTCCTAATTCAATACTAGATTTATCAACGCCACAAGTGATGGGTATTTTAAATGTTACACCTGATTCGTTTTCTGATGGTGGTCAATTTACTCATTTTGAAAATGCACTTGCCCAAGTTCAGCAAATGATAGATGCCGGGGCAACTATTATCGATATCGGTGGCGAGTCGACTCGCCCCGGTGCCGCTGAAGTGAGTGTTGAAGATGAGTTAGCGCGAGTTATCCCGGTTTTGAAAGCCATAAAGCAGCGCTTTAAGGTACTAGTGTCAATTGATACCAGCAAAGCTTCGGTAATGAGTGCCGCCATTGAAAATGGCGCTGATATTATTAATGATGTGCGTGGCTTGCAAAACGAAGGTTGTCTTGAGGTTATGGCAAAAAGTAAGGTGCCTATTTGCTTAATGCACATGCAAGGACTACCAAGAACCATGCAAAACGAACCTCACTATAACGAGGTAGTAAACGATATTGTGTTATTTTTTAAGCAACGTATTCAGGCATGTGTTGATGCGGGCATTGAGCGAGATAGGTTGATATTAGACCCTGGTTTTGGTTTTGGTAAAACCTTAGCGCAAAACTATCAATTGCTTGCGAATTTTTCGGCCTTTTCAAGCTTGCAATTGCCTTTGTTAGCTGGGGTTTCAAGAAAGTCCATGATAGGGAATTTATTGCAACGAGATGTTGATAAACGTCTGGCGGGTAGCTTAAGTGCTGCCATAATTGCTGCGCAGCGTGGCGCAAGTATTATTCGCGTTCATGATGTAGAAGAAACCGTAGACGCACTGAAAATTTTAACTGCTGTTAATGAATATCAATAGGCAGCAACCAATATAATAATTTGTACATTAATATAGAAATGACAAAGCGCTTAACGCGATGGAGATTATAATGTCAGAAAGAAGATACTTTGGTACCGATGGCGTAAGAGGGTTAGTAGGGCAATATCCTATTACACCACAGTTTGTAATGAAATTAGGTTACGCAGCAGGGCGTGTGTTAGCCGCGCAAGGTACAAAAAAAGTGTTAATAGGTAAGGATACGCGAATTTCTGGCTATATGCTGGAGTCGGCACTTGAAGCGGGATTTTCGGCTGCAGGTATCGATATTGGTTTGTTAGGGCCAATGCCGACCCCAGGTATTGCTTATTTGACTAAAACCTTTCGTGCGGAAGCTGGTATAGTGATCAGTGCATCACATAACCCGTTTTATGACAATGGTATTAAATTCTTCTCACAAGATGGTCAAAAACTTCCTGATGAGGTTGAGCTTGCAATAGAAGCTGAACTTGATAAAGAAATGGGTTGTGTTGAATCGGCAGAACTAGGAAAAGCGAATCGAATTGACGATGCCGCTGGTCGATATATTGAATTTTGTAAAAGTAACTTTCCAAGCCAGTTTTCACTAAAAGGCATGAAAATAGTGGTGGATTGTGCCCATGGCGCAACTTACCACATTGCACCGAACGTATTTCGTGAACTTGGCGCTGACGTGATTGAAATAGGTACTTCACCAAATGGTACTAATATTAATCACGATTGTGGTGCAACGTCTATGGATGCCATTAGCGCTGCTGTACTTGAACATAAAGCTGATTTGGGTATTGCCCTAGATGGTGATGGTGATCGCCTAATGATGGTGGACCATACCGGTTATGTGGTTGACGGTGATGAGTGTGTTTATGTGATCGCTTGTAACGATTTACAAAGTGGTAGTATTCGCGGCGGGGTTGTTGGCACGTTAATGAGTAATATGGGGCTAGAATTGGCACTTGCCGATATGGGCGTACCATTTGCTCGTAGTAAAGTCGGTGACCGCTACGTTATGGAAATGCTAAAACAGAAAGGTTGGCAGTTAGGTGCTGAAAACTCAGGTCATGTGATTAACTTAAATCATACATCAACGGGCGATGGCATTATCGCAGCATTAAACGTGCTAACGGCAGTTTGTAACTCAGGTAAAACCTTATTTGAATTACGCCAGGGTATGACAAAGCTGCCACAGGTACTTGTTAACGTAAGGTTCTCTGGCGATAACGATCCTTTAGTGAATCAAGCGGTAGTTTCTGCTGTGCATCAAGTTAATGAGAAACTAACTGGCCGTGGACGTGTTTTATTAAGAAAGTCAGGCACTGAACCACTTATTCGCGTTATGGTTGAAGGGCCTGAGCACGACGAAGTTAGTGCTTTAGCAAATGAAATTGCCGCAGCGGTTAAGCAGGCTTGCTAATTTGATTTAAACTCTCAAATTAGGGTGTCGAACGAATATTGAGCAAATGAACGAGATATTGCTTGAAAAACTTGTAACTTGCCTACAGGTTAGTTAATATCTCGCCGCTTTGATTTAGGAATGAAAAATGAATAGACGCGCAATTGTTGCAGCAAACTGGAAAATGAATGGCAGTTTAGCATTAGTCAACGCAATGGTTTCAGAATTAAATAACGTTACGTTAAATGAAAATGTTGAAGTTGTCGTTTGTCCTAGTTCTCCTTACTTAGCCGCATACAGTTTAGCAAGTGCCAAGGCTAGCTTAAGTAAAACGTTTAGCTTAGGCGCTCAAAATGTAAATGAGCATGCTAAAGGTGCGTTTACTGGTGAAATATCAACGGCAATGCTACAAGAAGTTGGTGTTAATTATGTCATACTAGGACATTCAGAACGTCGTAGTATATATAAAGAGTCAAGCACGCTAGTAGCGCATAAAGTTAAAACAGCGTTAGATGCGGGTCTTAAACCTATTCTATGTATAGGTGAAAGTGAAGACGAGCGAGTAGCAGAGCAAACCGAAACTGTTTTAGCTGCGCAGTTACAGCCAGTTATTGACGAAATCGGTATAGAAAAATTTGCAGATGTTGTTGTTGCGTATGAGCCTGTTTGGGCAATAGGTACTGGAAAAACAGCATCGCCAGAAATGGCACAAGAAACCCATCAATTTATTCGCGAATTTATCGCAAAAGTTGATGAAAACGTCGCAGTTAAAGTACCATTGTTATATGGTGGCAGTGTCAATGCGACAAACTGTGAAGAATTATTTGCACAAGCTGATATCGATGGTGGATTAATCGGCGGTGCTAGTTTAAAAGCCGACGAATTTAAAGTAATTTGTTCGGCAGCAAAGGGATAATAAAATGTTGTATCAAGTGTTAATCGTAGTGTATTTGATCGTTGCCTTATGTTTAATTGGCTTAGTGCTAATTCAGCAAGGTAAAGGTGCGGATATGGGCGCATCATTCGGTGCTGGTTCTTCAGCTACTATTTTTGGTTCAAGTGGTTCTGGTAACTTCTTAACTAAATCTACCACTTATTTAGCGATTGCATTCTTTGTTATCAGCTTAGTGTTAGGTAACTTAACGGCGAACCGTGTTAAAGCGGGCGCTGATTTTGATGATTTAGCGGTTCCTGCTGGTCAAGTTGCTCCAGCAACTGATGCTATTCCAAGTGAAAGCATAGAGCCAAAAGCTGACAACGCTGATGTGCCAGCAAGTGATGATACTGCTGCTAAAGATAGCGACGTACCAAACTAATTTAATAAATATGCAGATGTGGCGGAATTGGTAGACGCGCCACCTTGAGGGGGTGGTGCCTTAGGGCGTGAGAGTTCGAGTCTCTCCATCTGCACCAAATACAGGTTCGATAAGAACCAATAAAAGCCGAAAACTTCTAATTATAAAGGGTTTTCGGTTTTTTTGTGTCTAATGTTATCCAATAGGGGTCTTTGCAATCCGCGTTTTTTAGTAGTTCTGTTAGTAGTACCAGTTAAATTTGACATCAAATAGAACTACTAAAATGGCTAGAATCGTTACTTCATTTACTCGTACACAAGTCAAATAAATAAAGTCTAGCAATAAGTTATGTAAACTGTCTGATAACGACAGTGTAACGGTATAATTTAACTAGAGACTTCGTTTGAGGTAAAATACCATTAACTAGCGAGGTCAAAATGCCAAAGAAAACAATAACAGTAGTAATTAAAATCACAGATTAAAAGGGATATTTTGAATTTTATTTGCGCTGTATGCGGCATTTTTTTCATTTCTGCAATGAGTTACCGTCTCATCTCGAGGTTGCGATAGTAACAAATCATAAAAAGGCTTACAGCAATATAAGTCTTTTAGCTGTCTATTGTTCTACGTCTATCACTTTTGTGCTCTAAGTATTTTGGGGGAAAGCTTCATTTAGCGGTTTGGGTATGTGAAATCTCGGTTGAATTTGCACGTTGCTTTTCAAGTTCTTTGTAATCTTGCAGTTTCCGCACCGGGTAGGATAATGATTGAGCATTAGTCTTGATATTTTTATCAATAAATTTCAGTGAAGATTTGTTTGTTTTTTTCATGACAACTCCTAACATACCTGTGTAAATATTTAGGCATTAACAGAGCGAAGTATGCTTATAACTTCGCTCTTAATAACCAAATGTTTTAGTTATTTACTCATTACTTTTTTGGTGGTTGTGGCTATTTTTGCCACCACACGTCTATTTAATTTGTGTGCTGCAGCCGTATTTTCTGTTGAAAGTAGCTGCTGTTGTCCGTACCCTTTTGCTGATAAACGGTTACTTTCAATATTGAATTTTTCAATAAGAATTGTTTTAACAGCATCGGCGCGTTTTTGTGACAGCATTAAGTTGTATTTCGCACTACCTGTGGCAGAGCTATGTCCTTCTATTTCAACGGAAGTGTTTTTGTATTCTTTCATAAAGTCAGCTAAGCGCTGAATGTCATCTACTACTGCCGGTTGTACAATTGAGCTGTTATTGGCAAAGGCAACGTTAAGGCTAATTTCAACTTCACTTTCTGAATATAGCGTGCAACCTTTTGAGTCGACTTTTACTGTTGCGGGCGTATTGTCACAGCGGTCGTTATCGTCATTTACACCGTCATTATCGCTATCTTGCACTTTTACTTGAATTGTTGCTTTTTCAACTACAGGTTTTTCTACGGCTTTAGGCTTAGCAATTACTGGTGCTTGTTGGGTTTCACCAAAAGCATATTTCACACCTAGCTTTACACCTTGGTCAACAAAGCCGTAATCTAAATCTTTATAGATGGCTGCTTCACTATACAGTGAGAAACGGTCATTAATTTGAAAATTGTAGCCAGCGCCAACGTTTACTGCATTGTAACTTTTTACATTGTTAAAGCGCTTTACACCGGCAAAAAGATATAAATCACTGTCTTTTAATTTATAAATGGCATCAATACCGGCACGACTACCATAGTCTTTGCCATGGCCATTTTTTACGTCGTAACGAGTTTTTGCTAGCTCAATACGCATGTTCCAGTCGTCATTTATGATTTTTTGTAAGTCGATACCAAGAGACTTTCCTGCTTCAATTTGCTGCCATGAGCTTTTTGCTTCTTTATTGGTGCTTGATTTTATATAGTCGCCAAATACACCAACCTCCCAGGTTTTATCTATGTTTTCTGCAGCAAGTGGTGAGCTGATCAGGGCTGCGATAAGTGAGATTTTAAAAGCTTTCATTGTTATTCCTTGATTATATTTAAATAATTTTTATTAGTTTCTGCTAGCTATAACGGGAGAGATTTAGAAAAGTCACAAATTTATTTATTTTTTTACATAAAATAAGTTTTTGATAAGGAACTGTAGTTTTTACGAGTAAATAAATTCAGCGTTGCAATACTGTAAATTGTGAACAAATTAACTGAAAACTAGCGTAAAATTCGCCGGCGTTTATTTGTAAGTAACAATTAACAACTAAATAGAAAATTATTGTGACTTTTGCGACGGTACGTCGTTATTAGTTAGGGCAACTGAAAAATTGCTAGAGGAAATGATGAAAAATATTGAACAAGATTTATCAAAGAGTTTTGAAAACGATGATGATATTACTTTTGTAACTTCTGATGATGAATTATTTAAACGAGCTGTAACCACTGTCAATGTACAGCAAGGCAGTAAGGATTTAATCGCGCTAGGTATGGCCTCAATTTGGGTGGTATTTGCCAGCATATTCATGAAGATATTAAAGCCAATATTTAAAAGCATGGCACAGAATAGGAGTAAATAATGGACACTGAAAATATTACGGAAAAAACTTATAACGGCCTGATGGCTGTTTGGCACAAAGTCGTCACATTTATGCCTGATTTAATTGTCGCGCTGGTATTTTTACTTGTTGGCTGGGTTATTTCTTCATTGATTAAACGTTTTCTTAATAAGTCATTGATCAAAATAGGCTTCAATAGCTTTTTAGATAAGCTTGGCTTAGATCTATTGTTTAAAAAAATGGATCTTAATATTCAAGGAAGCCAAGTTATCGCGAGTATTATTTCTACGTTTATATTACTGATTTTTTTACTTGCGGCATTAGATATAGTTGGCCTTAAAATGTTATCGGGATTGATCGATACATTAGCGCTATTTTTACCTAAGTTGCTTGCAGCTTTAGCGGTATTATTGTGTGGTTTCTTTGTTGCACAAATTGTTTTCAATGGAGTGAAAATTGCTGCGAAAAATACGGGAGTAGATTATGGCCGCTCTGTTGCTGAAGTCTGCCGTGGCATTATTATTATTATAACCGTTTCCCTTTCAATAACTCAGCTTGATATTGATGTTTCCTTACTAAATAACATTCTTTCTGTAGTAATCGCCAGTGTTGGTTTAGCAGCAGCTATTTCTTTAGGAATAGGTACTAAGTCGATGGCACAAGAAATTGTTGCTGGGGTTTATCTGCGGGAAATGTATCAAGTTGGTGACAGTATTGAGGTTAAGGAAGTAAAAGGAACACTGGTTTCAATTGGTAGTGTGGCAAGTAAAGTGATGGCCGAAGAAGAAAGTATTGTAACTGTACCAAATACTTTTCTTTTAGCAAATAAAGTGATTAAGCAGTAGCTAGGTTACTTTTCACTTGAGCGCTTTAAATGAGCGGCAGCTCGTTGCGTTAGTGCAAGAGAGTTTGCCCTACGACACAAAGTTTTTTCAGCAATTGATTATGCCATATTTACCTAAATTAAAAGGGTATTGTGCAAAGGTTCTCAATAGCCAATCAGACGCTGAAGATGTGGTGCAAGAAACGATTATAAAAGCCCTGACAAATTTGAAGGGCTTTAAGTGGATCGTATCTTTTAAGGTTTGGCTATTTAAAATTGCTCACAATGAGTGCATTAATAAAATTCGAGAGCGTCGTTGGGAATTACATGAGAGTGACGATGGTTACCTTGATACGCTTGAAGCAGAACTACCTAACGAAGAAGATATGGCGTTACTTATATCGTCACTACTGGAAAAATTATCTTTTATTGACCGCAACATTATGTTGCTTAGATATAGAACAGGGTTAGAGTTTCAAGAGATTGCTGATATTTGTGAAATGAAAATATCGGCAGTTAAAATGCGACATAAAAGAATGATTGAATTTTTGACCGAGCATATGGATCAAGGTAATTAAAAGCTAATGTATAGTAAAAGGAGGCTTAGTTCGCTCCTTTTACTATGCATTAGAAATTACTTTTTAACCCATTGCCCAGCAGCATTTTTGATAAAGTGGCCAGATTGAGTTTTAGCTAACGCTTTTTCACCAGCTAACGCGGTTACTTGTTGCATGGTAATTTTGTTTTTTCTTGCTAAGTTCATGTAAATGCTTTTACGCTTTTTATTGACGCTAGCGACTAAACTTTTAGCTTCAGGGCTGTCAACAACAACACCTAAGTAGCCATTTGGCATTTCGCCAACTAAGCCTTGGTTTTTGGCCTCACTAAGTGAAATAGCCCATGCTGAAAACGCCATAGTTGAAATTAACAGGGCACAGCTGAATTTTTTTATCAGTTTATTGCTAAGAATGTTCATTATATCTCCCTAAAATACGTCGCTTTCTTCACTAAATATGTCGTCGAGTTCTTTATCTACTTTTACTTTTATCTCATGATCAATTTTTAAATTTAAATTAATCGTGATTGGCTCTTTTGCGCTCACCTCTACTTTATGTGTGCAGCCCGTTATTATAAAAATAGCTAACGCGACGGTTAGTATTTTACGCATGTTTACTCCTTAGTTTTTTGTAAACCCTTAATAAGGCCTTCTTCGAAACGTTGTGTTATTGATAAAGATTCAAGTAAGCCGAGTAAGTCGTAACTTAAATTTAAATTTAGATTAACATCGTTATCTATGTCAGGATTTCGGCCTTTTATTATTGTTTCTAAAAGCATATAACCATCATCGGCCATAGAGACCGCAGAGGATAATTGGTGGTAATGTAAATTTTGTAAAGCGTCAAAGGCCAATTGCAGTTGGCTGTTATTGGCTTTTAACTCATTAACCGCAGGATTATCCATCACCTGAATAAGGCCATTGCTAATATTGTGCAGTTCGCCATTTTCTATAGTGTATTTCTCACCGTCAAAAGTAATTGGCAGTTGGCCTGAAATATTACCGGTTACTACAATGCCTTGTTTTTTATCTAATGCCAATACTTGCTCTAAGTCTATACTGTTAAGCTGAACATCAACTGAATGACCATGCTCAAATGGCCATTGTATTTTCGGGATTGAAAAACTGCCTCCCAAAACATTGGCTTTTAGTTTGTTTGCCGAAAAACTAAAGCTTTTGTTAAAACGCCAATTTGTATTAAATGACAGCTTAGAAATAGGCGTTGGTGTTTCAATTAACTCAACAGTTAAATTCTCTTTTGAACTTGGTCGAGTTGTTATTTTGCCAGCAAGTAGCGTGAAATGTTGCTGCCAATTTAATTCTTGCAACCATATGCCGTCAATATCGCCACTGGCCGAGGTGACAGCCACTGAAACTTCAAAAGGAGTATTGTTTAGCTGTTTAAAGTCGGCTATTTGACCTGAGAAGTTGTAATCTAACAAGCCATCGATAAGTTCTACTTTTGTTGGTAGTTGTATGTTTAATGAAAGTAGATCGGTTAATGGCAATGCTTGCTTTGCAATTTGGATTTTAGGCGATAATGCTGGGCCGGAAATCATAATGTTGCCAAGGGCAAGGTCGTCGGCATTGAGTGATGCAATTATGTTGATATCTTCCAAGTTGCCGTTAATTTCACTTGCTATGTCAAAGGTGTTAATTTGCATGGTTTTAGGGACAACTAAATTTTTTGCTCGATTTTTTATTGCTAAATTCAATTCAATTGTTTTATCAGACAATAGCTGAATGTTTCCTGCTAACGATGTATTTAATTCATCTATAGTCATGAGTAATTTTCTATTGCCTGATTTGCTAGCTTTTTTGATAGATATGTTTTGAGTTGTGATTGCCGAGATATCTGCCAAATTAATGCTTGTATTATTTGTTAATTTTTCTAATGAACCCGTTAAATTTAATGCAATAGGGTGTGTGGTAAAGTCTTTTATCTCATTGATTTTCAATGGGCTTTTAAGGTTAAAATGCTTAATAGCTAAATGGTTAAATAAACTTGTATTATTACTCGCTAATTCCGCGTTTATATCGCTTAGCTTTATGTGGTGAATACCATGCTCGCTATTTGCACTTAGTATAATACGACTAAGATTTACATTGTTATTAGTTAAGGTAAATAAGCTGTTGCTTGGCAGGGTTAACTTTACCTCATCGACAGGATTATTTTTCAGTAAGGTGATTATCGCTGGTGACAGCTGATTTTTTTCCAATAATGTTAATAGGCTATTTGGTTGATAAATTAGTGACAGAGAGTTTTTGTCAGCAAAGGTTAGCTGCAAGGCTTTTTTATTGTCACTATCTTCTAAAGGCAATGTTCCCGTAAAGCCTAGCGCACCAGTTAAGTGAAATACACCGCTATTGGCTATGGCATCGTTTGATGCTACCGATAATTCAGTTAATTGGTTTGTAAATGTTAGAGTATTTTTTTGCTGGTTTACTTTTAAGTTAAGTGTGCCTGACATTTGAATATTTTTAATGGTTTCTTCAATTTCAGCCGTTGTTGGAAGTTGGTGTGATGTAATTAAGTTTTTAAGTAATTTGATATTACTTGTGACAGCAAGGGATATATTTTGCTGTTGCTTGTTCAATACTACTTGCGCAATGTCGTTATTAGCCTTATTACGCAATAACAATAAAGCCTTGTTGTTTGTTAAGGTGAACTTTCCTTGATATTGAGTTTCTGAGCTTTTAAATGGCATATAAGTTAGCGCATTTATATTGATATTTGGCGCTTGCAGTTGCCGTATTTGCTCAAAAATAGGCTGCAATACTGTGGCAATTTGTTGTGTTAAAGCACTGGTGTTTGTTTGCTTATCGCTAATAATTGGAGTTTCTATACGGGAAAATAAGTGTTCAGAGCCTGAAATTGTTATTTTATCTATGTCAATATCAGTGATTTCTATTGCGGCGTTATAACGCCACTTTAAACTTGCTTGTTTTATATTTAATTCAGCTTTGGGGTGTTGCAAACATAGTTTGTCGATCACTAAAGCAAGTTTGCTGTTAAGGCTTACTTGCAAACAGCTTATTTTTATTTGGTAGTGATTCAGTTGTTCATTAGCAAAACTATTGATGATATTAATTCGGGCACTGTAGGCAATAGCTAGAGCCGTAAAAATGATAAAAACGCTTGCTAATGTAACCTTAATAAGTCGCACTTAGGTCTCCGTTATGCGGTTTGGTTTTAGGGGATTGCAAAGATGCCTTCTAAGTTAAGCTAATTAAATTATGCACCATTAACTTTGTTAGTTGGAAACTCCTTCGATGTTTCCACGCATAACAGGGTAGCCTAAATTCATCCAACCGAATATACCTTCCCACAAAACAGCTGTTCGGGTGTAACCACGCCTTCTTAGTTTTTTTATTGTGTGATCTGCCGCCGCTCGTGGACAAGAACAATAAGCCACTATTTGCACATCTTTTGGAATACCGGCTACGGTCTCATCTAAGTCGGCGTAGTAAGGGAATGGAATTGAACCTTCAATATGTGCGGTTTGCCAAACTGATGGTACGCGGGTATCTAGCAAAACCATTTTTTTATTTGCTTTTAGCGCTTCAAATAGATGTTCAGAAGAAACGTACATGTTATCTTGCAAGGTAAAGTTTGGATCTTGGCCGTTTTTATTAATAACGTATTGCTCAGGTGTTGGTAGCGCTTTAAGTATGGTTCGTTCGTCTTTCCAGCCTAGTGACTTACTGCGCAAGAAAGCGGTAATGTTGTTGATTTCCGTTTGAGATAGAATATCTTTGAACGGTTTCATAGGCGTATCTTGACGACCATTTTCTATCGCGTGACGTATAAATTCATCTGTGTTGTGTGCCAGTGCTGATTGATTTGTTAACGCTGGCGCTGTAACGCCTTGGCCTTTATCGCCATGACAAGCAGTGCAATGTTGTTGATAAGTTAAAGCACCGGCTTTGCTATCACCAATAACCGGATTAGTAGAGAACTTTAAACGCTCAACACCAGACATTTCAAATAACCAATAGGTAAGGTCCCACGTTTCAGCTAACGTCATTGGCCCGCCAACTTCATCTAAATAGCCCCCCATTGCTGTGCCTTTTCGACCATATGACATAGGGCGTAATATTTGGTGAGCAACACCAGACTCCATTAAACTTTTGCTTCGTAAAGAAGGGGCATGGTCATTAGCATGTCCTTCGCGATTTTCACCATGGCAAAGCGAGCAATATTTTTGATAGTTAGCGGCGGCAACTTTTGATTGCTCTGCGGTTAGTTTTCGTGGTGGAGGTATTGTGCTGCGATCTTGCTGTTGAGCAAACGCCATACTCGGTAACCATATCATGAAAAATAAACTTACTATTTTCGACATTTTTGTCGCAGTTAATTGTTGATTTTTCATGGTACTTCCAGCGCTATTTAGGTAACTTATGGTGTAACTGTATGGTGCTCAATGCGCAGCGTCAATGTTTAATAGGTAATTGAAAACTCTAGTAACAATTAAATATTCAAACTGTATTTTTAGTTGTTAGGTTTTGATTTACTTAATCGATTTTTATTGATGCAGTTGCTTGTATCACGTTCGTTAGAAACGGTATGATAGCGGCAATTAGAAAACTTAAACATTAAGAGGGAAGCATGTCGACTGCTCCGTTAGATCGTATAACCATCGAACCTAAAGTACCTGCAACAGCTTGTGTAATTTGGCTACATGGATTGGGGGACTCGGGTGATGGTTTTGCACCTATTGTTCCTGAATTAAGATTACCCAATAATCATTCAGTAAGGTTTGTTTTTCCACATGCGCCACAGCAACCGGTAACCATTAACCAAGGTTATGTTATGCGCTGTTGGTATGACATTAAAAGTATGGACTTACATAATCGTGCAGATATGGCTGGCGTTATTGAGTCTGAAACTAAAGTAAGAGACCTTATTAAAGAGCAAATAGACGCTGGTATTCCTGCGAGTAATATTGTTTTAGCAGGTTTTAGCCAGGGTGGTGTCGTTGGCATGTTTACTGGTTTACGCTACCCTGAAAAGTTGGCGGGCATTATGGCATTGTCTTGCTATTTACCAAATGCGGATGCGCTACCTGAGCAGTTAAGTGCTGCTAATAGCCAAACCGCTATACTACAACAGCATGGTGACAATGATGATGTAGTGCCAGTAAGTGCCGGTAAAATGGCGAATAAATTATTGAAAGATAAGAATTATCCGGTTAAATGGCAAACTTACCCTATGGCACACAATGTTCATCCGAATCAAATTCGTGATATTGCTGATTGGTTAAGCACACAGTTAAACTTAGCGTAGATAAATTTTTCAAGGGCGAAGCCAATGTCAGAAGTGAAAGTTAAGTTAAGTTTTGAAAAAGAAAATAAAAATAGCATTCGATATAAAGAAGTGCCAGAGGCTGGAAAAGCCGAAGTGCTAGGCAGTGTTTATTTGCAGAAATGGGTTGCTGGTAGCGCTAAGTCAATTGAGGTGTCGGTAAAAGTTCTTGATGAATAAATTTTGCTATTTTAATTGAGCTTGGCTTAGAGCAAGTTAAGCTAATGATATAAAAATGCGCTAGTTCATCGACTAGCGCATTTTTACATTTTATGACTCTGTGCTTCGTTAACCCGAACTCGGCGTAATGAAAAACACAACCATTTCATCGTATTATCAGCATACAATCAACAGTAGCATTTTGCTTATCTCTAGCTCAGCTTAGTTAAGCTTTTTGAATATTAACAGGCGGTTATTTGCAGGCATTTCATGGTCATTTTCTAGGTGTAACCCTGCTTGTAATGCAAGTTCAATAATTGCTTCTATGTCTCTAATGCCACTTTGCGCATCACGTTCTTTAAGCCAAAGATCAAAGGCGGCATTACTGTCGCTGGTAAATTTACCTTGGTAATTAAATGGCCCGTATATACATAATTTACCTTCCGCACTAAGGTGGCGTTCAACCCCTTGAAAGAATGCCTGTACCAGTTGCCAACTAACAATATGCAAAGTATTAGCGGTGTAAATAGCATCAACCTGCTTAATTGGCCACGGGTTGTTTAAGTCGAGTTCTATAGGGGCATATAAATTTTTTGCTGGAAAATCATTAAGCCACAAATTTATACCTTGGTGATTATCAATAACATCACTGGTTTGCCATGTTAGCCAAGGCATATTAGCGGCAAAATGAACGGCATGTTGCCCTGTACCAGAGCCGACTTCTAGCAGATTTTTACTTCTTTGAAGGCTAGTTAACAAGACGGATAAAATATGCGGTTTGTTATTTTCACATGCTTGAGAGAATGGCTTATTCATATATTTACGCTCATTATGTTTCAGTATTGAGTGCTTTAAACGGTAGTCTTAGTTGGCACAGTGCTTTGTAGTTTTGCATTTGTTGCTGTTCTTGCAAACAAAAAGCTTTAATAGCCGGCCTAAATGCAGGGTGTTTTATCCAATGATAAGACGTTGTTAACTTAGGTTCAAATCCGCGCTGAATTTTATGCTCACCTTGCGTGCCGGGATGAAATAAGGCCAGTTTGTTTTCAATGCAAAACTCTATCCCTTGGTAGTAACACAATTCAAAGTGTAAATTGTTATAAGATTTAGTACAGCCCCAGTAACGACCATATAAATTTTCATTGTCGTAGAAAAACCAAGCACTGGCAATATCCTCACCTTCAGCGTTAGTAGCAATAACTAACAAAATATTGTCTGGTAATTGTTTGATTATCGATTGAAAAAATTCAAATGTTAGGTGCGGGGTGTGACCTCGCTTCATGTAAGTTAGCTGGTATGTTAAGTAGAAAAACGCTAACTCCTTCTCACTTATATCTTTGCCATAAATGCGCCGTATTTGTATACCTTGCTGAGCGATAGATAAGCGTTCCTTTCGAGTATTCTTCCTTTTTCTTGCGGTAAATTTTGCGAGAAAATCATCAAAATTTTGATAACCATAATTAAGCCAAAGAAATTGCACAGTATTACGCTGAAAAATGTTATTCTCAGTTAAACAGGTTGACTGTGTTGCACTGTTGGTTGTGGTTTGAGCAAATAATATATGCCAGCTATTTAGCGATAGTTGTTGGCAGTGCTCAGTTAAATTAGCAAAGAGCTGTTGCTGTGGAATTTTATTAGATAACAACTTATTACTCGATACTGGCGTAAACGGGATAGTCGCGACCAACTTAGGGTAATAAGCTAGATTATGTTGATGAAAAGCGTCAGCCCATGCCCAATCAAAAACATATTCGCCCCAAGAATGAGATTTAATATAAGCTGGTAAGATAGCATCAACAGAGTGTGTGGCTAATTTTTTGTTTATATTGGTAAATTTGAGGTGATGAGGTTGCCAACCTTGCTTCGTGGAAACAGAGTGACTATTTTCTAAACATTGAAAAAATTGATAGCTTGAGAAAAATGACGATTTATTTGCAAGTTGTTGCCAGTCACGAACTTTGATTTTTTCTATACTGTCTACAATTTCAATTTTCAAACTATCTACTGTTATGTTAACTAAAGTTATTTGTAGCTTAACAGAAGTTTATTGCTTTTTAAGCTAGTAATAAAAATAGTAGATAGTATGCATTACACACTATCTACTTAACTATATTAAGAAAAATATACCTTTTAGCTTGATCTAGTTCTAATGGCTAACCCAACTAGTGCTAAACCGAATAAGGCAACAGATGTTGGCTCTGGTACTTGGCTTTGTGCGGAAAAAGAAGTTCGCATATTTATTGTATTCGGCGTTACATCATCTTTGGCAAAGCCACTTAATGCTAGCGGCTGATCAAACGATAAAAAAGTAATGCCATTCGTAAGGCCAGACAAGTCACTAAAACTAATATCAATATCAAAATTTTTCATATCAAATAATTGAAATATCATGCCGTCATTTTTACCTGAGTTCCATCGCCAGTTAATACCATTGGTAACTTGCTTATCTCCTGGATCATCTTTAAATAGAATATCGCCAAAATTACTCATGTTATTTATTCGCATCTTAGCTTTACCACCATCGCCTTCTCCTGGCTTATCAACCAAGGTAAATAAAGCTAAGTCATCATTGTACTCTGCAAAGAACATGACAATGCCATCGTTTATTTCAAACCCTGTATTTGATGACCAACGATGACACATTGAATTGTAATCGTAAAAGTCCGTAAAGCTTTCATCTAATACTAATGGCTTAACGGGAGTATTATTGTTTAGCGAGATTAATGTTGCACTTGTTGTGGTTGCAAATGCTAGTAACATAAGTGCTGCAGCTTTATTAAAGTATCTCATATTCATATCCTCACTCTTCACGGTTACTTAAAATTTGCAGCATGCATACCAACACCGACTTTTGTTCATGTTTATTTTGTTTTTAGTTGTATAAGTAATTGTAAAACAGAGGTTTTTTGTGTTTATTGGTTAGGGCTGATAGCTTTGTTAACTAACATACAGCATGTTGTTTTATGCAATTTGCAAAAGTTTACTATGGCAAATTTGCAAATTGCGAAAATTATTTTGCGAAATGCAAAGTAAAGTACATGGGCTTTAAAGTGGGGGAAGTAGAATTTACTACATTGAGTAATAACTTATGTCACCGTATAATGGCGACAAATTTTACGGGTAAATGAATCTCATGTCGGCAACAACTATATTGAACACTTTCATTAAACACATTAAAGACTCTCAAACATTTTGGGCACTGCAAGATCAAGCCAGTGAAGACTGGGTAGTACTTGACTCTATTAACTTTGAAAATACAGAAGTGATGCCATTATGGTCTTCAGAAGACTTAGCGAAAAAGCATTGTGTTGAAGAGTGGGCAGATTATATTCCTGCTCAAATTAGTATTGCTGATTGGATGGAGTTTTGGGTTGAAGACTTGTTAGAAGATGCGGTAATTATTGGACTTGACTGGCAAGAAAACGAAGATTGTTTTGAATTAGAGTTGCCTGATTTTACCCAAGCACTAGCCGAAATTGAAACCTTATAGATAAACCTGATGCCAAATAAGCCGATTTTTTTTAATATATCGGCTTTTTAACCACTTAAAAATGGGCTCATTATAGTGTCTATTTTCCCCAAACGCTTTCCACAATTATTGCATTTGTTTTCAAATTAATACTCTTTTATCTTGCATGAATGCAATAAAATTTGGTGTAAAAGTCGTCTTGATAAACAGATAGTCGGAAAATTTTAAATAAAAGAATAATTTATTTTTCATTATCGCTTTTGGCCATCGTGAGAAATTCTCTATTTCAATATTTATGCTTTGATTTTTTTTTAAAGTTTTTAAAGTTATTTAAATTCAATTATTTATCTTTGTTTTTGGTTCAGTCGTTAATTTCATTTCCGATTAAATTATGCAAGTTCAAATTGTCGAACGATATTTCCTGATAAAAATTTCAAATTAATTTCCGTGTGCTATTTACTGAGATTTTCATTAATTAATTTGAAATGGCGCTTCAGTTTATCGGGTCAAATTAGGCTGTTAGCAAAACATTTAGCTTTAATTAATTATTTAGACATTGATTAATTTGGACTAAAGTTAAACTTTACATAGATGAATGACAGGAATAAATATGGTGAAAGCAATATTGGAAAAAGGTTACAACGTATTAAATTCAACCAAGAAGTTAGACTTTTTAGCTCCGTTATTGATGCGTTTGTATCTGGTTCCTATTTTTTGGATGGCAGGTACGCATAAAATTGAAGGCTTTGACAATATTGTTCAATGGTTTGGTAATGATGATTGGGGCCTAGGTTTGCCTTTTCCATTTGTGCTAGCCATTTTGGCCATTGGTGCTGAAGTTATTGGTGCTATTGCATTATTGCTGGGGTTTGGTGTTCGTTTAATGGCCGTTCCTATGATGTTTACCATGATTATTGCCATGACCAGTGTTCATGGACAATACGGTTGGCAAGCAATTGCTGATGCTAATGCACCATTTGCAAATGAACGTGTTGAAGCATCGGTAGAGAAAAAAGAAATTATTATCTCTATTTTGCAAGAGCACGGGAATTATGAGTGGTTAACCAGTAGTGGCAGCATTACCATTTTAAATAACGGTATTGAGTTTGCCGCAACGTATTTCATTATGCTATTGGCACTATTTTTTATCGGTGGCGGACGTTATGTCAGTCTTGATTATTGGTTTAAGCGAAAAGTAATGCCAGAAGCATAATATTAAATATAACAAAATAATGTACTAGTACCTCCGGAGAATAAAATGAATCAAAATGCTAAAACTAAATTTCAAGGCGCTGCTGTAGCCCTTGCTGTAGCGGGTTTGATGGGATGTTCAGCAGTGACAGCTGAATCATCTAGCAAAACTGCAGCGTCTAACTCAAATACGGCTGAAATGGCACATTGTTACGGTGTTAATAAATGTAATGGTCATAACGACTGTAAAACCGCTGAAAATGCTTGTAAGGGCCAAGCGTCGTGTAAAGGCCACGGTTTTGTTGCTATGTCGACAAAAACTTGTGACGATATTGGTGGAACAGTTAAAGACGATTGGCGCGGGGAAGTTAACACCGCTGAGCTAACCCATTGTTATGGCGTTAATGTTTGTAAAGGACATAACGACTGTAAAACCGCTGAAAATGCCTGTAAAGGTCAAGCTTCATGTAAAGGCCATGGTTTTGTTGCGTTATCAGCGCAAGCTTGTGATGATGTTGGAGGTACAGTTGGCGAATAAGCAAGCTGTAAAAAACAACAAAGGAGAGCACTCGCTCTCCTTTTCTAACGGCGATATTCCGGAACACTTTTTGGGCTTTGGCTTAGGTTTAAGAACAGAGCATTTTCAAGATGTTCTTGATAACAAGCCGGCAATTGATTGGTTTGAAGTCGTGTCTGAAAATTTTATGGTTGACGGTGGTAAACCTAAACATTATTTGCATAGCATTCGAGAGCTGTATCCTATGGTGATGCATGGTGTTTCCTTGTCAATTGGCTCGACTGATGCTTTAAATTTTGATTATTTACGCAAACTCAAAGTATTAATTAATGAATTACAACCGCAGTGGATTTCTGATCATTTATGCTGGACAGGGGCACATGAGAAAAATAGTCATGACTTATTACCATTGCCGTACAATGATGAAGCATTAATTCATGTATGCCAGCGCATTGAGCAAGTACAAGAATTTTTAGGCCGTCCTATTTTATTAGAAAATGTCTCTAGTTATTTAACCTATAAAAGCTCTGAAATGACGGAATGGCAGTTTTTCAATGAAGTTGCACGTCGCTCAGGCTGTGAAATATTGCTTGATATCAATAATATTTATGTCAGTGCTCGTAACCATAATTTTGCTCCACAAGATTATCTTAATGGTATTGATAAAGATAAAGTGAAACAATTTCATTTGGCAGGACACAGTGATTATGGTGACTATGTTATTGATACTCACGATCATCCTGTTGCCGACCCTGTTTGGCAGCTTTATAAACAAGCACTGCAACGTTTTGGATGGGTCAGCACTATGATAGAACGAGATGATAATATTCCCCCTTTGGCTGAACTGTTAGCGGAAGTTGACGTCGCTCGGGAAATTGCTACTAAAACACTTGGTACCATTCCGTCAATTCTAACGGCGTAATTTTTCTTTTTCTTGTGGTGTTAGCAGATAGCTTTTTAATATAATTTTAGCCTTATAAATTGAGATTTAAATAACGTGACTGAACTTTCACTACAAGCGCTCCAGCAACAGATGATGAATTACCTAATGGATGACGAGTTAGCAATTGCCAAGCAGGTGGTAGCGCAAGGTAATATAAGTTGTGATGCACGTTTACATATTTATAAAAATGCTTATCAAATGCGTTTAAAAGAAACTATAGATAATGACCATCAGCTACTAGGGATGTATTTAGGTGACGATTTATTTGAGCAAATGGTTATTGGTTATATTAAAGCATACCCATCTAACAATACCTCATTGAGAAATTATGCAGACTTTTTACCTCAATTTTTGGCCAATCATGCCCCATTTAATGAGCACCCAATAATTTCAGAGTTAGCACATTTTGAACGTTTGTTAATGACGGCATTTGACGCCGCAGATGCAAAGCGTTTCAGCCGAGAATTATTATTACAAACACCACATGAGCAATGGCCCGATTTAGTGTTTCGATTTCACCCCAGTGTTCAGCTTATAAATTGCCATTATAATACTGTTGAAACTTGGCAAGCATTAAAGCAAGAACAAGCACCAGAGCCAGCCAAGAAACTGGCCAGCACTTGGTTATTATGGCGTAATAATGACAGGTTAACCCAATTCAGATCTATTGCTCAGCAAGAGCAAAGCTTAATTTGTATGATGCTTGAAGGTCATAATTTTGCTGATTTATGCCAGGCTTTACTTTCACAAGTGTCAGAGCAAGAGGTTAGCCAACTGGCATTGAATTATTTATTATCATGGATAGATGACGGAATAATCGCCAACCTTTGATAATTTTATAATATGTTCATATATTGAACAGGCTTAAGTTTTCTTACGCTTTTCTTACATTTTCCCAACAAAGTATTGATTGCTAGTCGTCTATAATAGCTATACTTTATAGATAACCGCAGCGGACAAAAGTTTACATAAACTTACGTAACATGACAGAGAATTACGTTAAGTGTTTTATCATTGTGCTCATTAAAAACCACGCGACAAAACTATATGGAAGTCAATTTATTGTATATGAGTAAGTATTTTTCTAAGCGTATTATTATTGCTCTTTCATTTTCTGTGTTATCGGGTTGTGCATCTCTACAACTGGCTGATCTTTTTCAAGGCTATGGTAGCCAAATGCGGCCGGTAAAATTGGCTCAGCGCCAAGGTGACTTTGTCAAAGCGCAAAACCTTTTAGGAGAGCGGGCGGCAAGTAATAATAGTTATGTGCTGAACTTACTAGAAAGAGGGCGCTTACAATTTTTAGCGGCAAACTGGCAAGCGAGCCAAGAAAGCTTTGAAAAAGCTTACGCAGAAATTGAAGTACAACGCAACAAAGCGAAAGTTCAAATAAGTAAAGGTATTGAAAAACTTGGTGCTGTGGTAAGCAATGATAATGTGATTTCTTATCAGGTGCCTTACTACGAACAGGGGATGTTACATAGTTATCAAGCACTAAATTATTTGTATCAGCGTGATTTTGAAGGGGCATTAGTTGAAATACGTCGGGCAAATTTAGTACAAGAAAATGCCTTAAAAGCGTATCAAAATGAAATTTATAAAGCTGAAGATGAACTTTATAAATCAGGAATGAGCACTGACAGTTTAGATAATGCCTACCCAAGTATGGCAGCGAGTATTGGCGAGGTTAAAAATGGTTTTCAAAATGCTTTTACATTCTATCTTTCTGGCATTTTATACGAGGCAAGTGGCGAACTAAACGATGCCTACATTGATTACAAACGGGCAATAGAGATTTACCCCCAAAACCAATACTTACAGCAAGATGTTTTACGACTAGCAACCAAGTTAGGTATGCAAGATGATTTAGACGACTTTCAACAACGTTTTGGTCTATATCGGTCGCCGGAAGCAACACAGCAGGGTCAGGTAGTTATACTGATTGAACGAGATATAGTAAGTAGTAAACAAGACGTTGGCTTAAATTTACCGGTAGGGCGTAGTAATCGTGGTGTAAAGTTTTTTAGTTTCTCTTTGCCTGTATATCGCGGAGCGTTACCGACACATAACAATGTAACGGTACATTTAAATGGCGAAACATATGAGTCGAATGAAATTGTTCGTATTCAGTCATTAGCAGCGAAAGATTTACAAGATCAGTTACCGGCATTATTAACCCGACAAGTTGTGCGAGTTGTTGCAAAAGAGCAAATGAGACAAAAGCTTAATCGTGAAGCTGGTGATGTTGGCAATATTTTAGCGAGTATTTATAACATCGCCTCAGAAAAGGCGGATACTCGCAGTTGGTCAACCTTAGCTGATGAAGTGGATATTGTGCGAATGAATGTGCCAGCGGGCAAACAAATTTTGCAAGTACAGGTTAATGGTCAAATGCAAAATATCGAGGTAAATGTGCAAGCTAATAGAATAACCTTAATTAATTTTTCTGCTATAGGTAATAACACTAACTATCAGAGTATTAACTTATAGCGAGATAAAATCACGGCGCTCTACCATTGATATAAGAGAATATTAGCCAGGAGGAATTATGTTAAATAGTCAAAGTAGTAAAACAACGAGCCAAAAAATTACTCACAGTTTAAGTGTGATATTACTCAGTGCTTTTGTTATTGCCGGATGTGCTAATAACAAGCCTCCTGTAACGTCAGGTACAGGTACAAGCCAAATGACACAAGGAGATGACTTTAATCAACACCTTGAAATTCATAATGATGAGCTTGCCGACCGGTTATACATTAGTGATGTTAAGTCACGAAAAGTTAATGGTTTGCTAGAGGTAAACTTAGAGTTAATTAGCCGCTACGAAAAATCACAAAAACTGCAATACCATTTCAATTGGTTTGACAGTGATGGTTTCGTTATCGAGTCAAGAAAAACACCTTGGAAGCCACTAGATTTACACGGGCTTCAGTCAACGACATTAAGAGGTTTGGCACCAAACATAAATGTTAGTACGTTTAGTATTTATGTTCGTGAAATACCTGAAAAAGCATACGAATATTAATAGTTAAGGAAAAAATTATGAATAAATTAGCACTGATTACAACCCTAGGCTTAACACTAACGCTTGCCGTTGGTTGTGCTAACAAATCTGTTGTCCGCTACGGCGATGCGACAGCAGTAGAAACTACAGACATTAACTTTGGCTCAACTGATTTACAAAAAGTGGCCGCTGAAATGACTGACTCATTATTACTGTCTCCTGTTGTTGGTAGCTTAACGCAAAATAAACGCCCAGTGATGTTTGTTGAGCGCTTAAAAAACAAAACCAGCGAACATATCGACACTGAGTCAATTACCGACTCTATTTCAACCAAATTATTGCGCTCAGGAAAATTCCGCTTTGTTGATATGGGGCGTGTTGAAGCTGCGCGTGAGCAGTTAAAATTTCAACATGAAGGTGGCATGGTTGACCCAAACAAAGCATTGCAGTTTGGTCGTCAAATTGGCGCACAATATATGCTTTACGGCAACTTATCGAGTATTGTTAAAAGCAACCAAGATAAGTCAGATGTTTATTATAAATTTACCTTACGTTTAATGGATCTTGAAAGTGGCCTGGTTGAGTGGGCAGATGAAACAGAAATTCGTAAAACAAAAGCGAAAGAATCAGTAGGTTGGTAGCTTTTAGCTAGTGCCAAAATAAGCACTAGCTAAATGATAAATAAGGAGAGCGGTATGAAAGCAATTTACTTATCGTTAATGTGCTGGTTAGCATTAATACCTTTTGCACAAGCTGACTATGATAGAAATAAAGCGGTACCTGTGGAAAAGGTTTTATTTGGGCAAGTAATGTCGGTGCGTAATATAACTGAGCAAGAACTTATTCGAGACAAAAACCAAGGTTGGAAAACTTTTGGTGGCGCATTGATTGGCGGCGCGATAGGTAATCAATTTGGCAGCGGTAGTGGCCGCGATGTTGCCACTATATTAGGCGCTATTATTGGTGGTTCAGTTGCTCATAATCGTAATCCTGAATATCGCGAAAGGACACTGCATTTAGTTGAATTGATGATCAGAGTGGAAAATGGCGATGAATATATGGTGGTACAAGACCTAGATCGCAAAATGTTATTTCAGCCAAAAGATAAAATTCGTATGGTTTATTTAGCGAATGGCTCGGTAAGAATAGATAAGCAAATGTAGTTTTTTCAGGTTTAATGTTTTCGTGGGGCAAGGACTATCTTTTGCTTTAATACTAGTGGCAACACGTATGAACTATGCGATAATTTATCTAGGTTTTATGAATAAATGCTAGGGGATAGGTAGTTGCTAGCAAACTCTATTGTGGTACTCGATTTTGAAACCACAGGTTTGTCGCCTGACCAAGGTGATCGAGCAATTGAAATTGGTGCGGTGAAACTTGAAAACGGTATTGAAGTTGATAAATTTCAGGCTTTGATGAACCCAGGGCGACGCATTAACAGTTTTATTGAAAACTATACTGGTATTACTAATCGCATGTTAGCACCTGCGCCGCCTTGTGAAAATGTGATGGCAGACTTTGCCGATTTTATTGGCGATAGTAACTTACTTGCCCATAATGCATCTTTTGATGGTCGTTTTCTAGCAGCTGAGTTCTCTCGTATCGGCCGCGAGGTAGTTGGTGAATTTAGCTGTTCGTTATTAGTTTCGCGCCGTATTTATCAACAAGCGCCTAATCACAGGTTGGGCACTTTAATAGATTATAAGAATATTGCAGCTGATGGCGATTTTCACCGAGCCTTGTTCGATGCTCAAATGACAGCGAAACTCTGGCTAACAATTCTTGATGATATTAGTGAGCATTATGGTATTGAAGAAATTCCTTTTAGTTTAATTCAACGTATTGCTAAAACGCCAAAGGCGCAAGTACCTAAATTATTGAATAAATTTGCAGCTTCTTTACTTTGATAGATAAATAAAAGGGCATATGAATATGCCCTAATTAATATTAGAAATTTTTGTTCCTGTTATTTATTCGACGCCTACTATTACACCGTTGTCGAGTAGTTCGACATCATTTGCTGCAGGGTGTTTTGGTAAACCAGGCATGCGCATAATATTCCCCGTTAATACGACTAAGAAACCTGCACCGGCGTTAATTTGAATTGAGCTTACTGTTACTTCAAAATCACGAGGTCGACCGTGTAATAATGGATCGTCAGATAACGAGCTTGGCGCTTTAGCAATACATATGGGTAAATGGGTTAGGCCAAGTTGTTCAACATGCTTAAGGTCTTTTTCTGCTTGCTTTGAGAAAGCAACATCGTCAGCACCATACATGGCTTGGCTAACTATTCTTACTTTTTCTAGCACGGGTTCATCGAGCTGATATAGAGGAATAAAAGGCTTACTCTTATCGACAGCAGACATTACCATTTTAGCTAAATCAACGGCACCTTTACCACCTTCTGCATGGTGATTACTTTCTGAAAAAGATACGCCCAATTCAATACAGCGATTGCGGATTATACCGATTTCGTCGTCTGTATCGGTAGCAAAACGGTTTAATGCAACTACCGCATGTTTATTAAAAAGTGCAACACTTTCAATGTGCTTGTCTAAATTTTCTAAACCTTGCTGAACCGCTGCTATATCTTCTTCTACTAAATTATTTTTATTTTTACCGCCATGCATTTTTAAGGCGCGAACGGTAGTAACGAGTACCACCACATCAGGGTCGAGTTCTGCAATACGACATTTAATATCAAAGAATTTTTCTGCCCCTAAATCAAAACCAAAACCTGCTTCGGTAATTGCCCAGTCAGCATGATGCATGGCCATTTTAGTGGCAATAACACTGTTACATCCATGGGCAATATTGGCAAAAGGGCCGCCATGAACAAAGGCAGGTGTACCTTCAAAACTCTGTACTAAATTAGGTTGTAGGGCATCACGTAGCAAGGCCATCATAGCGCCGGTAATATTAAGTTGCTTGGCAACAACAGGCTCTCCGTCGTATGTGTAACCAATTAATGTTCGGTCTAAGCGTGCTTTTAAATCTTTAGCATCATTGGCTAAGCAAAGCATTGCCATAACTTCTGATGCGGCGGTAATATCAAAACCGCCTTCGCGCGGTATACCTTGCATTTTGCCACCTAAACCTAAGACAATTTTTCGAAGACTACGATCATTCATGTCCATAACACGACGCCAAACAATCTGGCGTGGGTCAATGTGTAGGTCGTTTCCTTGATATATATGGTTATCAATTGCAGCAGATAATAAGTTGTTAGCACTGGTGATTGCGTGAAAGTCGCCAGTAAAATGTAAGTTGATGCGATCCCCTGGCATTATTTGGCTGTAGCCGCCACCCGTTGCGCCACCTTTCATACCTAAGCATGGTCCTAAAGAAGGTTCACGTAATGCCAAACATACGGACTCATTAAGTTGCGTAAAAGCTTGTCCCAAACCTATAGTCGTGGTGGTTTTCCCTTCTCCTGATGGGGTTGGTGTGGTGGCTGACACTAAGATTAGTCGACCATTTTTACCTTGAGGCTTTTTTAGTGCGTTAACGTCAACTTTTGCGATATCGCGACCATAAGGGTTTAAATCTTCTGGTGAAATATTTAAGGCATCACTAATTTCAGTGATAGGTCGCGGGGTAAACTGTTGTGCAATTTCTACATCGGTGGCCATATGCTTTCCTAAATTTTGTAATAGTTATTAACGTTAGTGAAGCTAATCTATACTTAATTTACCGAGCATTAGTTGATTTGCAACAAAAGCTATACGATTTATTGATTTATAAAGCGAGACAATAGTAGCGTCTGCTTTCCACTATGAAAGTTACAAGGTACTATCAATAAAGATTTATTTTACGTTGTTTATATTTTAAGCCTGTATGAATATTAATACTTCTGTACCCGTCATTGTTCCCGAATGCACAGCTACAACGGAGCTGAGTAAGTTTCGTTATCATGCGACTAGCCGAGTACTGGAATCTGATCACGTGATTGTTGAGCAACCTTTACAAATAAGGTTGTTATGGCAAGAAGCAGACAATACTGACTACTTGAGTCAAGTATTTTCAATCACCATGCGTACACCGGGTAATGATAGGGCGTTAATTACCGGGTTATTGCTCTCGGAAGGTGTGATTAAGAGTAATCATCAGCTAGAGAGCATTTTACCAGAAATTGATGATGAAAATGTTAGCTCGGCTAGCAATGCGAAATTTGATAACCAGTGGGAAGTAAAACTTAATGCTGGCGTGATACCTGATATAAAGTCGCTTGAACGCTTTCAGATAACATATAGTAGCTGTGGTTTATGTGGCAGTACATCATTAAAGTCATTAGAGCTGAAAAACCCGCCGAGCTTAAATGACGCTAAACATTGGCTATCATTTGCGACTGTATGTGCAATGCCTGAACATATGCGTGTGCAGCAATCTCAGTTTGTGCAAACGGGGGGATCACATGCCGCCGCTTTATTTAACGAAACGGGTGAGGTGATTGACATCAAAGAAGATATTGGTCGTCACAATGCTTTAGATAAACTGCTTGGTGCTCGTTTAATGCAAAGTGATATTAGCTTATCGCAGCACTGCGTGCTGGTAAGTGGGCGAATAAGTTTTGAAATTGTACAGAAAACGGTGATGGCAGGTATTCCTGTGCTTATTGCTGTAGGCGCGCCATCTGAGTTGGCAGTATTAGCAGCTAAACGTTTTAATTTAACTTTAATTGGCTTTACCTCAAAAAGCGGATTTAATTTATACCATGGTGATTGGCGATTATTGCCATTGGAGGAAGCATGTCAAAAAATTTAACGGCATTGGCGAAACGTCAAGGCATTGATCACACCTTATTTCAAGAGCTTGCTATTGGTGAAGACTCTAAGTCAAAAGCAGAGCGCAAGGCGTTAGCAAAAAAAATACTCATTGGTGAAGCTATTGTTCACGGTACGGCGAGTTTTTATGACTTTATTGATGGCGACAATGCCAATAAAAAAGCCTATGTTTGTAATGGCTCGTCTTGTATGTGTGCAGCAACACAAGCCGATGTTATGACAAAATTGCAGGCTTATTATCAAGCAGATGAAATTGGTCATGTGACTTGTTTAGGGCGTTGTGCAGAAAATAGTGCTTTTCAAATCAATAAAGAAAACTATTCCGGCGGCGATATTGAACATTTAGCAGAAATTGTGGATGCGGGTAGTAAAACATCTTTAGAGCATTACCATGTTGAATCAAGTTTATCGCAACCTATATTAACAGCTGAAATACCTGATGTTGCTCAATATTACCATGTTTTTACTGAGGCTATAGCGCAACATAATATTGATGAATTGTTGCAAAAAATTACTGACTCTGGCTTACGCGGACGTGGTGGTGCAGGTTTTCCCACTGGCTTTAAGTGGCGTTCGTGCCGCGATGTGGTAGGCGATGAAAAATACATTGTTTGTAATGCTGATGAAGGTGATGCTGGTGCGTTTAGTGATAGATATCTATTAGAACAACGTCCTCATTCAGTACTCTTTGGCATGTTAATGGCGGGCTTTTTATCGGGCGCACAAACAGGTGTTCTTTATATTCGTGATGAGTACCCACAGGCAATCAGAGCCACTGAACAAGCCATAGTTGAGTTTCAAGCGTTAAACTTGTTAAAAGATATAACTTTCAATTTTAGCTTTAAAATTATTCGCGGTGCTGGCGCCTATATTTGTGGTGAAGAAACTGCATTATTACGCTCGATTGAAGGGCAGCGGCCACTAGTGTCGGTTCGGCCACCATTTCCAACACAAAGTGGCTTGTTTGGTTGTCCAACCATTTTAAATAATGTTGAAACTTTTGCCTCTATTAATTTTATTTTAAGTGCAGGTGATGATAAATATTTGGCCTTAGGGAATGGTAAATCAACCGGCAGTAAGTTGGTTTCATTAGATGGAAGTTTTAAAAAGCCAGGTATATATGAGGTTGCCATGGGCATGCCATTGGCGGAGCTTTTTACTATGGCAGGCGGTTTCTCTAAACCTTTAAAAGCTTTGCATATTGGTGGGCCATTAGGCGGTGTGGTGCCTATTTCAGCGGTAGATAATTTAACTATAGACTTTGAATCATTTGCAGAAAATGGTTTTTTACTGGGTCATGCTAGTGTGATTGGCTTGCCTGAGCCACTATCTATGATTGACTATATTGAGCATTTATTTGAATTCACCGCCGCGGAGTCATGCGGTAAATGTTATCCATGCAAATTGGGCTCAGTGCGAGGCCAAGAAATGGTGCAAGATGCCATAGCGGGCAAACAGTTACTTGACCAAGAGTTACTGGATGATTTATTAGAGACCATGCAGTTAGGCTCGTTGTGCGCTTTAGGTGGTGGCGTGCCATTGCCTATTCAAAATATATTGCAGTATTTTTCTGAAGAAATTCGACCATATATTAAGCAAAATGTTACTACATCGGAGCAAGCTCATGTCTAACTCTATTGATAAAAAGATTGCATTTTTAAATGGCATTGCTCATGAAATTACATCTGGTGAAACTGTTTTAGACTTTAGCCGACGACTTGAACAAATTGATCAGCATAAAATTCCAACCTTATGTGATGACACTCGCTTAGATGCGTACGGAAGTTGTCGTGTTTGCTCGGTAGATATTGCTTTATCTGCTGATGGCCCTAGAAAGGTGATGGCGTCGTGTCATACGCCAATTTCAGATGGTATGCACATTTTTACCAATTCAACTCGTGTAGAAAAGTTGCGGAAAAATATTGTTGAATTGGTATTGAGCGATCATCCAGATAATTGTGAAGAATGTCCGTCAAACAATTACTGTGAATTGCAAGATGTTGCTGTTGCAACGGGTGTCAGAGAAATTCGCTTTGGTAATGGCCAAAGTAGAGGTAAACAAAGCCGTGATTCATTGCCAGCCGTCAGTAAAGATGATGGACATCCATATATGCGCATGGATTTATCTTTGTGTATTGATTGTAATCGCTGTGTGCGTGCTTGTGACGAAATACAAGGTGAACAGGTATTATCAGCCGTTGGTCGCGGATTTGATACAAGGATCATTAAAGGTCAAGATGTTAGTTTTAGTGATTCTGATTGTGTTTCTTGTGGAGCTTGTGCACAAACCTGCCCAACCGGAGCCATAAGCGATGTATTTCGCGCTAATAGAACACCAGACGCTGATAAAATTCGCACTATATGTTCCTACTGCGGTGTTGGTTGTAACTTAGAGGTTTCGGTAAAAGATAATCAAATACTTTCAATTGAAGCGCCGAAAGATGCGGAGGTAAATGCCGGACATACGTGTTTGAAAGGGCGTTATGCGTGGCGATTTTATAATCACCCTGATCGCCTAACTTCACCATTAATTCGTATTGAAGGCGAGTTAACACAGGTTTCTTGGTCACAAGCATTTGAATATTTAGCCGAGCGTTTATTATCAATTAAAGCTGAACACGGTAGTGATGCTATTGCAGGAATTTCGTCTGCACGTTGTACCAATGAAGAGAATTACCTGTTGCAAAAAATGATCCGCGTTATTTTGGGGACCAATAATATTGATTGCTGTGCTCGTGTTTGCCATTCACCAACCGCGTATGGCATGCAAAAAAGTTTTGGTACTGGAGCGGCAACTAACTCGATAGATGATATCAAGCATACTGAATTTATTATGCTTATTGGCGCTAACCCAACGGCGGCACACCCAGTTACTGGTGCAAAAATAAAGCAAAAAGTAATGAAAGGAACGCCGTTAATCGTAATTGATCCAGTAGAAACTGAGCTAGCACGATATGCTCAATGGCATATTCAATTACGCCCCGGTACCAATGTTGCTGTGCTAAATATGATGGCATACTTTATTATTGAAGCTGGCCTTGTTGATATCAGCTTTGTTGATAACCGCACTGAGGAATATCAAAGTTATCATGATGCCATTATGGCACTTGATATTAACGAACTGGCGACTATTGCTGGCGTTGATAAAACACTCGTTAAAGATGCCGCTATAGCGTATGCAATGGCAGGGAATGCCATGAGCTTTCATGGTTTAGGAGTTACCGAACATTCGCAAGGTAGCCGTGCGATTATGTGTATTGCTGACTTAACCATGTTAACGGGTAATATTGGTCGTCCTGGTGTTGGCATGAACCCATTACGTGGTCAAAATAATGTGCAAGGCGCTGCTGATATGGGCTGTCAGCCTCATCAGGGGGCAGGGTATTTTCCGGTTGATAGCGATGAAAACCATCAATATTATCAGTCGCATTATCATGCGGATATGCCAAAAGAAATTGGCTATAAAATTCCAGAAATGTTTAACGCTGCGCTCGCAGGTGATTTAAAAGCATTATGGATTTTAGGTGAAGATGTAGTACAAACCGACCCGAACCAGCAGCATGTTGTGGCTAGTTTATCGAACTTAGACCTATTGATAGTACAAGAAATCTTTATGTCAGAAACGGCGAAAATGGCAGACGTAGTATTGCCAGGAACCTCGTTTTTAGAAAAAAATGGTACTTTCACTAATGGTGAGCGTCGAGTGCAGAAGGTAAATGCCGCGGTACCTCCTAAAACAGGCTGTAAAACTGATGGCCAAATTATTGTCGAAATGATGAATGCTTTAGGTTATCCGCAAGCTGATTATCAAGCTGAGACTATGCTAGAAGAGATATCACAAATAGTGCCATTTTTTGCTGGCATTACGTGGGACAATTTAGGCGAAAATGGTTTGCAATGGCCAGTTGTAAAGGGCGGTCAGGATACAAAAATTTTGCATACTGAGTCATTTAAACGTGGTTTGGGGCGTTTTCATTTTTATCCTTTTGAAGAAAGTGTAGAAATTGAGAAAAATAGCCAGGCATTTCCTTATATTCTTACCACTAGTCGTAATTTAGAGCACTACAATTGTGGCACTATGACCAGACGTACCGGTAACGGTGATATTGTTAGCGAAGATGTATTATTGATTAACAGCCGAGATGCTGAGCAGAAGAAAATTTTAAACGACAGTAAAGTTCGGTTATTTTCCGCTCGCGGTGAAATTGTTTTAAAAGCGCAAGTCAGTGATAAAGTTAATCAAGGTATATTGTTCACCACTTTCCATTTTCCCGAGTTGATGATCAACCGCGTTACGGGTGATGTTACCGACAAGCACACTAAATGCCCTGAATATAAAGTGGTATCAGTAGGTATTGAAGCGGTTTAAGAAAATGTGTCATTACTAAGAGAAAATAAGCGAGATAATTATTGAGTTATCTCGCTAGTTTCTTGCTTTACTAATTGTTCATTAAGCCAAGTTAATGCATGTTCTCTGCCGAGTTCAAGGCCTGAAAACTCTTTAATGCTTAAATTGTCGAATTGGCGAACAGCTTGTAAGTCTTTTGTTTGCTGTGCGCTTGCTGCACTGTAATTAATAACAGCGGCAGCGACTAGGTTCTTGCTTGAACCAACACAGAGCAAGGCTTCAAAAGCATAACTATATTGGTTAACTCTATTAACTAATACCGCGTAGCTGTTCACGAAGTATTCACTCATTATTGCTTCATACTCTTCCACTAGCTCTAGTGATATTTCTATACCTTGGCGAATAATAATTTCGGCAATATTCGGGGAAATAATGTTAATTTGACCAAAGCTAGTGGTAATACGCATAACCTATTTAGTTCCTAAATTGAGATTTGATTTCAAGGTGCTAAATATAGGTTATATTGTATATTTGTTCAAATACATATCGATTGCAAAACACAATATTTACCCCTTTAAACTAGTGAACTGTTTTGCTTACTTTTGGGAAGGTGCGATTAATCACTGGTACGTTGGCTGATGTAGTGTTGATAGTCAGGAATGGATTTTTTATATTCATTGCTAAATAACGACGAGTTGATAATAAAATCTGCGGTGGCTTCATTGCATGCAACAGGTATATTCCAAACAGCAGCGAGTCTTAGTAAGGCTTTAACATCAGGGTCGTGCGGTTGCGCCTGAAGTGGATCCCAAAAGAAAATTAGCATATCTATTTCTTGCTCAGTGATTTTTGCGCCTATTTGTTGGTCGCCACCTAAAGGGCCACTGATAAGCTTGTTAATATCAAGTTTGGTTTCAGACGCTAATAGATTGTCGGTTGTGCCAGTAGCATACAAGTTGTGCATCATTAATTTATTCTGGTATTTTTGACACCAAGCTAATAAGTCAGCTTTCATATTATCGTGTGCAACTAAAGCGATAGACTTAAATTTTGCTGAGGCTACTTGTTTGTAATACATATTTTTCTCTAATCATTCTGGCCAATATTTTGAGTTTGTCATGATTCAATTAATTTTGGCAATAAAGTTAATTTATAGCTTAGCTATTTCTCATCTAAGTTTTCTTCTGTATGCTCAATAGCAAATTTAATTAAGAATAAACAGGAAATTAGATTGTCTGAACAAGCGAGAACTTACGTTAAAGGCCTGGCATTGAAGCTTAGCGATAATAGCGAATTGACATCATCACAGCGAATATTCTTAACCGAAAAATGCTTACCTAAGTTAAAGAAAGGGCAAGTATTAATAAAAATGTTGGCGGTACCAGTTAACCCATCTGATTTAGTCTATTTATTAGGGAAATATGGTGTCGCGCCGAATGAAAATGCATTTGTTGGTTTTGAGGGGTGTGGCCTTGTAGTAGATGCAAATGCAGGACTTTACGGTAAATGGTTGCGGGGCAAACGTGTTGCAGTATCTGCGCAGCCAGGCAATGATGGCGTTTGGGCAGAGTATGCTATTACCAAAGCAAATTTTTGTCTGCCAGTGCGAAAAGAACTATCTGATGAGCAAGCGGCAACTATTATTGTTAACCCTTGCACTTCAGTATGTTTGGTTGAACGAGCGATTGAGTTGGGGGCAAAAGCAATTGTTATAAATGCAGCAGCAAGCCAAGTTGGCAAAGGCGCGATTCGTTACGCTAAGCTCAAAGGTATAAAAACCATTGCCTCGGTACGCAGTGAAAGCAATGTTTCGGTACTACAAGCCTTGGGCGCAGATAAAGTTCTTCTAACTTCAAACCAAGATTTTGATGAAAAATTAAAGCGAGCAACTAAGCTATTGAATGCGAATGTGTTACTTGATGCCGTCGCCGCAGAAGATACCCCGAGATTGTTAAAGGCGATGCCTAATAGCTCTACGGCGATTGTGTATGGCCGGCTAACCGAAACCTATGATCCCGTTGGTGGCATGTTTAGTGTTGCAGATGTGATATTTAGAGATATTCGTATTGAAGGCTTTTGGCTGGCCAAATATATGTCAGATGCTTCTCCACTTAAGGTGTTAGCATTGAGCACAAAAGTGCAGAAGTTATTTGCGCAAGGTATTTTCAAAACCGATATTTATGCCAAGGTTGGTTTTGATAAGTTTGGTGAAGCACTTGATCACTATGCAAAACATAAAAGTGACGGCAAGGTGATATTAATGCCACAACAGCATGAATCACTAGAATGATGATTAAGGACTGTTAACTTTTTATCAAATGGCTAAGGTTTTCAGTTCAGGCGGTTATATCGACAAAATTTGCCTTGAGTATTGTACTTAGGCAACTTGGCGCTAATTCTATTTCTAACCCTCGTTTACCACCACTAATAAACAATGTTTCAATAGTGCGGGCGCTAATATCAATAATGGTTTTTAATAGTTTTTTCTGTCCTAATGGGCTGACACCACCAAGTACATAGCCAGTCGAATTTTGTACTATATTAGCTTCAGCCATTTTGACTTTTTTAGCATGCAAATTTTTTGCAACTTTTTTGCAACTTAAAGAGTCAGCTACAGGAATAATGGCCACTGCAAGGTAACTGTTGTCGACACTAACAACCAAGGTTTTAAAAACGACTTCCTTAGCAACATTTAACTTTTCAACGGCTTCCATACCAAACGAGTTGCAGTTTGCATCATGCTGGTAATGATGCAGCTTGTAGCGAACAGACAACTTATCTAGTTGGATAATGGCAGGTGTCATTAGTGTTAAACATTTCTGGTTTTCATTGGTTAACCTTTGTAAGGTTATCGGTTATTTTTTTAGCAAGTAACTGTGTTGCTTGACGCATTTTTTCGACAGCATGAGGGTAACCATCGCTAACTAAATCAACTGCTATGTTAAACTGGTTTGTGCGAGTTTTATGACGTGAAATAAGCGACGGGTTATTGATGAAATAGCTTCCTGTTAATATAACTTGCGATTGATGAGTGGCCTGAAATGCGGAAATTTTTAAGGTGATATCTGCTTTTTTATTGGCATTAATACTTGCATCAATAATAAAGTTAAAGTTGCTTTCATGGTTATTCAAATCTTGGCTTAGTGCTTGAGAAATGCCTAAGTTTAACGGCTCTGCCCACATATGAAAGTGAGAGTAGTGTAGCTGGTGATCAGAAAGCTGCAAAACTAAACTTGGCTGTGTCAAGTATTCTGGGAGTTCAAACAAAGTAACAGATACCGTTGATTTTTGCTTATTTTCTGGAGTTACAATTTCTTTAACCTTAGCCGCTAATGTTGGACTGTTAAGTAAATAGTATTGCGTTTTAGGTGTGTTATTCGAGCTACACGCCGTGATCGAAATTATCGACAATAATGTGAGCATTACGATTGTTTTCATTGTTTGGCTCCATTGCGCGTTGTGGGTATCGGCTCTATTGTTTCACCGTCATTAAAAATTAAGCTATTAGGTTTATGTTTTAGCTGGTTTAATAATGGTTTGAGCTCATTCATTGTCGCCGTTAAGGTTTTTAAAGTAACCCGCAAGTCTTCGTAACCTTTTGAGCCTGACGATAAGTCTTTTGTTAAGGCGTTAATTCCTTGTAACGCTTTAGCCAATTGGCTACTAATTTCTTGCTGTTGAACTTGGCTCATTACGCTATTTAAACTTTGACTGACCGACTGCAGCTCTTTTGCCGTTTGCGTATATTCCTGCATCAGTAGATTAGCGTTTTCAGATAAATTGTTTAGTGGGATATTGTTTAAATTATCCATAAACTGCTCGGCTTTTGCAGTAATTTGTGAAAAGTCATCTGTGCTGGTTGGTATAACAGGGTAATTGTCATACATAGCAATTTCAGTAAGGGATTGGTCTTTACGATGCTGTAAGTCAACAAATAGGCTACCAGTCAGGATATTGCCGGTACGCAGTACCGCCTTTAAGCCGTGCTCTATCCAATATAAGTTTTGCTCAGACATTAGGTTTTCACCTTCATCATTATCTGGTAATCCGACACGGCCAGGTTGCAAACTGATCAATACTGGGATTTTAAAATCTTCTTTTATTAACTTATCTTGTGGGCGAGAGAGAATTAAATTGGTTGATCGAACTTTACCTATTTGTACACCGCGATATTCAACTGGTGCGCCAACCGATAAACCTCGGATAGAGTCACTTACTAACACGACAAACTCAATAGAGCGTCGATATCGCTCATCATCAGCTGCTTCATAGTTGGCGTAAATATCATAGTATGAACGTTCACCTATTTTTTCACCAATTTCCATGCCGTCTGGAATGCCAAAGGTGACGCCGTTGGTTAACATGGTTTCAAAATTTCCAGTTTTAACTGAAATTCCATCAGCATTTAAATCGAGTCGTAAACCACTTACGTCCCAAAACTTGGTGTTACTGGTAATTAATTGATGGTATGGCGCTTTGATAAAAGCATTGTAATACACCACGCGCTCTTCAAAGTTAAAATAAATATCTTCAAATTGTCCTACCGTTAGCCCTTTATAAATGATTGGATCACCTTTGGAGTAAGCAAATTGGTCGTTACTATTAAGTGTAATATGCAAGCCCGGTGTACCAACCGGCGTTACAGGAGGGGATTCTAATGCCTGAAATTCGACACGTTCGTTGCTACTTTTTCCCGGTGAAATTTCAATGTAAACACCTGAAATAAGCGTACTTAAACCTGATACGCCGGTATGTGATATTTGTGGCGAAACCACCCAAAACATGCTGTCATCAACAAGAAATTTCTCAGCTGTTTTTTTTATCTTCGCTGTGACAAATACCCCTGTGCCACTATCATCAAGTTCGATTTGGCTAACTTCACCGATATCTACATTGCGCGATTTAATTTTCGTTTTACCAGCTTCCATTCCTTCAGCGGTAGCAAAGTGAATGATAATTTCAGTGCCTTCATTTCGCCATTGGTAATAAATCATCCAACAACCAATAAATACCGCTATTAGGGGAATAAGCCAAATTGCTGAGATAGTTTTGACTGGCTTTATTGTTGCGTCGGGTGTTGATGCATCATTCATCATTATTTATATTGTTCCATATTAATGTTGGCTCAAAACTCATGGCAGCAAGCATGGTTATTATTACCACGCCGGAAAAGGCTAAAGTAGCGGCACCTGGCGTTATACTCATGGTAGGACCTAGCTGTATTAAACTTGCCAGTACAATAACTACAAAAACATCTATCATTGACCAACGGCCGACAAACTCAGCCATGCGATACCACTTTACTCTTTCTAAGCTTAATCTATCACTTTGTTTTTGAACACTATAATTTAACCAAGCTAAGACTAATATTTTAGCAACCGGCACTATTACACTGGCGATAAAAATAATCGCGGCGATGGGGTAGGAGCCAAGGCTCCATAAAAGGATAACTCCACCAATTATTGTGCTTGGGTCTTCTTGGCCAAATAAACTTGTTGTCATTATAGGTAGCGTATTAGCCGGTATATATAAAATAACAGCGGTGATGAGGTATGCCCAGGTTTTTTGAACGCTTAATGTATGCTCAATAGGATCTTCATGAGCAACTTTATTCCGGCTTTCTTGATTTTCTATTTTATGCGCTTTTTCAACCTCGCTGAGCTGCTGATACAACTGACGTTGATCTATATGTAATACCACTAAGGTCATAGATAACGAAAATAATGTAAAAGCATAAAATGATAGCCCTAACTCGATATCGGCCATAGAGATTACTTTAATCAAGCTCACCAAGGCACCAATAAGGAAAATTTCAGCCATACACCAAGGCAAAAGCTTAAATACCCAATTGAGCACAGCTCGACCATGTTTAGGGTGCAGACCTTTATTTATCGGAATAAGTAAATAGATAACGGACAGCAGCACTATAGAGGGAATTGCAAAAATGGTAAGCAATTCAATAACGGCTAATAATTGGTATTGGTTGTCAATAAGGCGTACGAAACTAGAAATAAGATTAAAGTTATTTTCTAAACCATTGCTACTAAAAGATAAGAATTCAAAAGGTAACGACGCCATTAAAAATATGAGCGCAGTAATTGCAAATGCAACTATCCGTTCGTTAGCGTTTTTATGCAGGGTACTTAAAGTGAAACCACAGCGTGGACATTGAGCTTTTTGGTTTTCTACCATGGGAGGTACGGCAACGACTAAAGCACATTCGTGGCATTGAACTTTACCAGTTTGGGATTCTTGGTTTTGCAAATGCATAAGTGACTTAGAGCCTAGCCCCATGTTCGTGTAGTGAATTAAATTACCATATATTATGACTGATTTAATTACAATTTTCGTTAAATATTAAATCTTGTTTACTAGCATGGTTGAGTTTTGTTTATTAATTTAGCTGAGAGGTTAAATTGCCTTAACTTAGGTTAAATGCTGCAACTAGGTCATCTAAGTCAGCCATTCTCTACCCAAAGTAAGGCTATTTTTAATGTTATTAGCATTTGAGTCTCACTTATTCGGAGCAATCAAACATCCTTCAATCTGCTTTACTAACATTAAAAATAAATTACTGCTAAAAACATTAACAAAGACTAGGAGTTAATAAATATGGTGAATATAGCTAATTAGCTTGCTGAGCTGGGAAAGATACTATTTTTGACTATATTAATTAAAGTAATTCAATAATTTAACGGGGATTATTTCTGATGGAAATAGATAACTCTATCGAGTTTTGTTTTTTGGCGGAGCCTACCGATGTGAATTTTGGCGGTAAAGTTCATGGCGGCATGGTGATGAAATGGATAGATCAAGCATCTTATGCCTGTGCTGCTAAATGGAGTAAGCGCTATTGTGTCACGATTTCAGCTAATGGTATTCGCTTTATTCGACCTATATTAGTTGGGCAATTGGTAACTGTGAAAGCACAAATTGTGCATACAGGCAAAACGAGTATGCATATTTATGTTGCTGTAAGGGCTGGCGATCCCAAAGAAGGAAACTCTGTGGTAACTAATCGCTGTTTTATTACTTTTATGGCCATTGATGAGTCGGGTTTCCCCGTTAAAGTGCCTTCATATTCACCGAGTTCAGAAGAAGACGTAATGTTAGAACAAGTGGCTATTGAAGCGAAGCAATTTGCGAAAACACTTGATAATGATTTTGTAGAAAAACTAGGTTGGAAATGAAGTAGAAGTTTTTTAGCAGTATAGATTTTATTTACATAAAATATTTTGCACTTGTTGTTGCAATGCTGGAATCACTTCGAGCTCAAACCAGGCATTCTTCTTAAGCCAAATATTATTACGAGGGCTTGGATGAGGAATTGGCAGTACTGCAGGAGACATGTTTTTTAAATAAAATTGCCAATTTTTAACGGTATTGGTTAGTGTGTTTTTTTGTTTGTCTGCTATATGCCAATGTTGAGCATAAGTGCCTATAGCGATGATAAGCTCAATATTTGGTAATTGACATAATAGTTTTTCCCGCCATTGTTGCGCACATACTGGTTTTGGCGGTAAATCACCGGACTTTCCTTTACCTGGGTAACAAAATGCCATCGGCAATATGGCAAATAACTCATTATTATAAAACTGGCTTTTGTTAACACCAAGCCAGTTGCGTAACCTTTCACCGCTTTTATCGTCAAATGGTATACCAGATTGGTGTACTTTTAGTCCTGGTGCTTGACCAGCGATAATAATTTTAGCGGATTTGGCAGCCTGCAATACAGGATTGACCCCTAGCGGCAAATCTTGCTGACATAAGGTACATTGCTTTATGTTGCTTAATAGTATTTTCAATGACTCTGACATTGGCTATTACCACTGGAATGTTGGTCGTTATGACGTCGAAATTTACGCTCTTCTACCGCTGTATAAATTAAAAAAAAGCGCTGATACTTTATGTGAGTAACAGCGCTTAAACTTATGATTAGAAGATATTATCGTTTAACAGCAACTTTACTTTTTACTGTTACTTTTGCTTCTATACGTCTGTTTTCAGCATGAGCTACAGCGTTGTTTTCTGGGTTTAATAATTGCTCTTCACCGAACCCTTGAGCCGTTAAGCGCGATGCATCAATGCCAAATTCATTTGTTAATACTTCAACAATAGCATCGGCGCGTTGTTGCGAAAGCTTTTTATTATATGCTGCTGAGCCTTGGCTTGATGTATGGCCATTAATTGCTAATGATGTGTGTGGGTATTTCTTTAAGAAATCTGCCGCAACTTTAATATTGTCATAATATTCAGGCTTTACAATGGCCTTTGAATTGTCAAAATTAACTTGTAAATTTAACTCATCATTTTCTTCAGTAAAAATAGTACAACCTTGGCTGTCGACTTTATCGGTCACTGGTGTCGCTTTACAGTGGTCTTTACTATCAATTATACCGTCTTTATCACTATCAATAGGCTTAGCAACTGCAGGCGCAACAGGTGCTGGTTTTACTGGTGCTTGTTTAGGTGTAGAACGAACCACCTTTTTGGCGGTATCTCCAAAAAAGTAGATGAAACCAATTTGTGCACTTAAATCTGTGTACTTGTTGTCAAATTGGTAATGACCATTACCTTCAAAATATACGGCACTTCTTTCACTAAGGTAGTGACGGTAGCCTGCACCAACGTTGGCTGACAAGTCTGAGTCAATCACATCAATAACACTCGCGCCACCCATAACATAAAAGTTTTGCTTATTTGGGAAATATAAATAATTGGCAGCATAATTTTTGCCAGATGGCGTATCAGGAACCCAATCAGTTAGTGTTAAATTTAGGTGGGTATATGACAGTCTTATTTCTGAATGCTCAGAAAAACGGTAGCCAAACTCAGCACCTACACCATTAGCATGTTTTACAAAGTCGGTATCATTCCATGTTAATCTATCATCATCAGTGTTCATTCTCATGCCATGAACACCAAGGTAGCTTTTACCGATAAGGTCTTCTGCTTTAGGTTGCTCTTGCGCATTCGCCGCGAATGTACAAAGTAAGCTTGAAATTAACAGTGTTGATATTTTTGAATGACGCACAATAAAATTCCTTTTGATATGAGAAATGTTAATAAATTGTTTTTATTGTAACCATTTTATTGCAATTACTAAATTTTTGCAGCATTTATCTGAAAAATAGATTGTTTTTGCATGTTAAATTTTTTAGCCAAAGATTCATTTATATCAATAAATGAAAGCTTAAGGTCGTGTGTTCGTTGATAAAATGGTAGAACAATGAATAATTGCAATTAATTAGTACTTGCGAGTTATTAACGCAGGGTATAATTAACCCTACTTACGGCTAAACATATAGCTATTAAAAATAGATAATTAGGTACCTCGATGACAGACAAAACAATGTATTCAATTGGCATAAAAGGTCAAAAGTGGACTGATGAACACAAGGCTCAATGGCTAAGCGCGCAAACGGTTAAACGAAGTTATGCTGAACAGGTTGTTGCAAAGCTTGACGTGTTAAAGCAAAGCTTCATTGTTGAACAATACGGTCAGCTTGATTATGAAAATAAAAGCTACCCTTTGTTTGCTGTGAAATCAAAAAATTGGCAAGCAGATAAACCGACTATTTTAATTACTGGTGGTGTTCATGGCTATGAAACCAGCGGTGTACAGGGCGCTATACGTTTTGTAGAAACATCAGCTCAATTATTTGAAAGTGAATTTAATTTTATTGTATTGCCGTGTATTAGCCCATGGGGTTACGAAACAATTAACCGTTGGAACCCTTTAGCAATAGACCCGAACCGTTCATTTTATAAAAACAGTCCTGCAAAAGAATCGGCTGCGGCAATGCAATATATTGAGTCTTTAGCAATTGAATTCTTGGCGCATATTGATTTACATGAAACAACCGATACCGACAATAGTGAATTTAGGCCTGCATTGGCAGCAAGAGATGCAATTGAACAAAAAAATTGGAACATTCCTGATGGTTTTTATTTAGTTGGGGATAGCACTAAACCGCAAGCAGAGTTCCAAAAGGCGATAATAGAGTCGGTTGAAAAAGTTACACATATTGCACCAGCGGACAATGATGAAAAGCTCATAGGAGTACCATTAGAGCAATTTGGCGTTATTAATTACGCGGCTCGTGAACTAGGTTTGTGTATGGGCTTAACCAATGCACCATATGTAACGACTACAGAAGTGTATCCAGATAGTCCGTTAGTTGATGATGAAAATTGTATCCTGGCACAAGTGGCTGTTGTTACTGGAGCGCTTCATTATTTACAGACAAGTTAACGAGCATCTTTTTAATTATATTGAAAAGAAAAGTTATTGATTTATATGAATAAAGCTCTGAATGGTCTAACTAAGCAGAGCTTTTTTATAGCCATGAAAACCACTATGTTTTGCTTTCTAACCCTAAAAGGCAATAAAGTCGTTTTCACTATTGCAAGATTTAGCTGAAAAAATTTCATCTTGGCGGCTAATGGTGAGTTGGGTATGTTCAATGTTGGCAATAGTTGGTTTAATAAGTTGAGAGAACTTATCAGCGACAGCGCCTATACGCTTGCCTTGTGCGCTTAATGCGTCAAAATCTTTTTGATGTAATGCTATTAACTTGTTGAGTTTTTTAACCACTAACTTTTGCTTCGCTAATGCCGCTTTATTAATTTTCAATGACTGTGCCGAATCAGCAAAAGCCTGTTGAGCTAATTGTTCTATTTGTGAGGTATATTTATTAAGTTGTTGTTCAATTTTGGGGATAGGAACTTCTAATTTTCTCATGATTTCCTCTTCATCTTTTAATGCGAGGTAAGCTTGCGTTTGCTTTGGCGTGAGTGGTATTTCCTTGAACACTTGGCAGTCTTCTATCAATTTAATTGTGTAGTTTTGCGTAACACTCTTTTGGCTAGCAAATGTTGTATAGCTAAACAATGAAATAGAAATGATTGCTGTAGTCGCGATGACAAGTGCTTTAGTTGTGTGCATATTTGGCCTTAATTCGTGAACTTAATAGTAAGGTCGTTGTTGCTAGTAAAAAGTTTGATTTTGCATGTAATTAAATGCTGCTACTTTGATTTAATGTTTGTGCATGCTTATAACAACAAGCGATAGAAGCGAACATTGCTTGCATAAATTGCAAGACGTGGTATTTTTCCAGCATTAATTAATTTAGGAATATTTTCCATGCCAAAAGCAAGTGATATAAAGAAGAATGCCGCAATAGAATATAACGGCAAAGTGATGATTGTACGTGATATTGAACGTTCTGTACCTCAAGGTCGTGCTGGTGGCAGCCTTTATAGAATGCGTATGTACGATGTGGTTACTGGCGGTAAAGTCGACGAAACGTTTAAAGCAGAAGAAATGTTAAATTTTGCTGACTTAACACGCCGACCATCAATGTTTTCATATATCGACGGCGATGAATATGTTTTTATGGATAATGAAGATTATACGCCATACAATTTAAATAAAGCTTCAATTGCTGACGAGGTTTTATTTATTAACGAAGATACACAAGGTCTACAAGTCATTCTTGTTGATGGTTCACCTGTTGCTATAGATTTACCTTCGAGTGTCGAGTTAGTGATCACAGAAACTGATCCATCCATTAAAGGTGGCTCAGCCACGGCTCGTACTAAGCCTGCAATTTTATCAACGGGTTTAACTGTCCAAGTACCTGAGCATATTTCAACTGGCGATAAAATTAAAGTAAATACTGAAGAGCGTAAATTTATGGGACGCGCTGATAAGTAATATAGCAAATTATCAACAGCTCCTATTATATTGCAGCCAACAATAACTTTGTTGGCTTTTTTTATGTTGAAAAATTACCGATAATACTGAAACCATTTTCTAAATAAAAAGCCTTGTACGTAATCAACATTGATTTTTCGAGCAAAAACAATATCGCTTTCTGTTTCAACCCCTTCCAAAATAATTTTTTTGCCAGCACTATGTGCAAAGCTAATTAAAGCTTTCACGAGTAGCATAAACTCTTTATCGTGTTTTTGCGCGACAACATGTTTGTCTAGCTTTATGTAATCGACCAATTGAATAACAGATGTTGAAATCATTGATAATGGGTTACATACATCATCAATTGCTGTATTTATATTGTTTTTTGCCAAGGTATCAATCATGTCTAAGCTTTTAATGGCATCATTAATTTCAGAGTTTTCAATTAGTTCAATAACAATATTTGAAGCGCGGAAGTTTCTAAATAATGTTAAAAATGGATTGTCTTCGTTGTTTTTTTTCGCTGCAAAATAAGAGTCTTGATCTAAGTTAACGAATATATCACTGTTTCTTGGAGCATTATCTAACTGCAGCATTTTTTGTTGATATTCTACTTGAAATAAACTCACCGGACTTTTATGCAATGCGGCATAAATTATATCGGGTGGAATATAATTGTTATTTCTATCAGAAAACCTAGCAAGGCATTCATATGCCATAATGTCTTTAGACTTTAAGTTAACAATTGGCTGGTATTCTACGCCATAACGTTGTGCTTCAATTAATTCGATTAAACTCGAAGTAGGAATAGTTCTATTTTTCATTTGTTATCACAAATAAAATAATTATTTGTGTACTTCCTTTATTATTATTAATTATCTTAAATAAGAATCATTATCATGTGAACAGTATCAGCCTGTAAACAGATTTATTTCGCTATTTGCAAAGTTGCTTGTTGCTGAACTAACTTATTCACTCCAACTTTATACAAAGCTTTTGCGCTCTTTTAGCGTAAGTTAAAGTTATTATGATCATAAAAATTTAACCTTGGTATAATAAATTTGTACATTTTTGTAACGTTTGTTACTGGGTTGTTAATTTCGAGTTTGTATAATTTTAATCGAGGTTAGGTTTAAAAATATGGCTAAACTGCCCAGTTTTTAATTAGTTATAAATTCCCGTTGAATTTATAACTGTTTAGGGGGGACGTTTGAGAGAAAGCACTACATGGATTAAATAACATAATCATAGAGTCATCTAAATTCTTGATTTTGTATCTACCTACTTAAAAGCGTAGATAGTTTCAGCTTTATTACTTGAATTAGTGTCAGGTAAGTACTCTAGATAAGCTCGAAGTTATCTTCGTTTACAAACGAGTGAATTAAAGTAACTCACTCGCAATTAGTTTTAATAAAAAGGTTTCGCGTTCAATGGATAAGCCTTTTTTATCACTATTACGGATCACTTCTTCATTGTGCTGAATGGCTTGATGGATATTTTTCCAAATGGGTGTCATGCCATTTTGAATTTCATGAGGCTCTAATTCGGGTGTCAGTAATTGCGCGTCAATATCACAGGTATAACAATAAGAAAGCATATGCACGACATCAAAGTCACATTTATGCCAATTACGGTATTCCTCATAGCAGCCGAATGCTTTTATATTTGTAACGCTATGGGCACCTGTTTCTTCGCGTAATTCTCGAATCAGGCCTGATATATTATCTTCACCGTCATCAATCCCTCCGCCTGGTAAACTAAAGTCATGGTAGCGCTTCGTATACAGCAACAGGATATCTTCACCTTTTAATACTATGGCGCGGCTTGCTCTGCGGGTAAATTTGTTGTCAATATTGGCGTGTAAGTCTGGTACTTTTGTTGATTTTAATAAACGCATAGTAGGTGGCTGTAATAAAGTGTTTTTGATAAGTGGGGACAGAGGAGGGCAAATTCAATGATGAAAATAGCTTTGTATATGAACTTGACGATGAAAGTTTTTATATAGTCACTTTATGGTGCCTTAAAAGCGCTTTATTGTTAATTTTATGTTTCGTTTCTTTCTTTTTGAGCGTGTTAAGTTTCGTTTTGAAATTTAATTTAAAAAATAATGAGTAAAATGAAAGTTATTGTGTAATAATACAGGTGTTGTAACGTGAATTGGGAGAGCACTATGTCACACGAAGAAACTGTAAATGCAATTGAGCCTAGCGAGAATGCTACGGAAATGTCTAAAACGATTGAACAGCAATTAGTTGATGCCAATAATGAAATTGCAGATTTAAAAATGCAAATTGCTTGGTTAGAGCGCTCTTACGAATAAAATATGAAAAATTTACTTAAAAGGCCAAGATGACACTATCATCTTGGCCTTTTTCTTTTGGTGATTTCAGGTTATGTAGCTAAACAAGACTTGTTAGCATTTCTTCTATATAAGGAGTAATTTCTTCGCCGTTGCGAATTTTTTTTACATAGTCAGGGTTCGCGATAAAAGGGCGACCTATGGCAATTAAATTAAAATTATTATTTGCTATCGCTTTACTTGCGGTTTCCGCGGTGTAACTACCAACACCGACTAAGGTATTATTATAATTGGCTCTCACATAGCTAGATGCCGTCCCACCTAGATAATCAAACTCCATAGCATCATCAAAAATACCAATATGCAAAAATGCAAGTTGGCGTTTTTCCAGCTCTGGTAATAAGAAATCAAAGACTGCTCTGTCTTTGGCATCTGTTGCCATATTAAAGTAGGCTCCTGGAGTTATTCGTAGTGCGGTTCTATCCCTGCCTATGCGTTCGATAATCGCATCTACAACAGCGAGTGGAAAACGAGCCATATTGGCCGGTGTTTGGCCATATTCATCTTGCCTTTTATTACTGTCAAAATGTAAAAATTGATCAATTAAATAGCCGTTAGCACCATGTATTTCAACACCATCAAAACCTGCTTTTATAGCGTTTTCAGCTGCTTGCGCATAGTCATTTACTAGACTTTCAATATCAGATTTTGTAACGGCTTTCGGCACTTGGTAAGTTAACTCCCGCATTCTTGGTACACTACCTTCAACGGCAATTGCTGATGGCGCAAGTACATCGCCATGTTCAAAAAAGTGAGGATGTGCTACTCGGCCAGTATGCCAAAGTTGAGCAAATATTTTTCCGCCATTACTATGAACTCTACTAGTTACTACTTTCCAACCGTCAATTTGAGCTTGCGAGAATAACCCTGGCGTATTGGGATAACCCTGACCATCAGGGCGAATAATAACCGCTTCAGATATGATCAAGCCAGCGTCAGCACGTCGGCCATAATATTCAGCCATGGCTTGTGTTGGCACTAAATTCTCATCTGCCATACAGCGAGTCAATGGTGCCATTAATATACGATTATTTAGGGTAATTGTGTTATTTAGCGCATAGGGTTCAAATAGATTTTCAGTCATAGCATTATCTCTTTCTTGAATGTTCGTTCAAGATACTCTTATTTGAATGAGCGTTCAAGTATTATTTTGAACAAGCATTCAAATAAAGGTACACTAAGGTTATCTATTAGAAATCAAAACTGAACTGAATGAGAAATGCTGAATTTGACAAAGAATCTGTGCTAAGAGCGGCGATGATCGCATTTATGGATAAAGGATACGCCAAAACCAGTATGCAAGATTTAAAGGTCGCAACAGGTTTGCACCCAGGTTCTATTTACTGTGCTTTTGAAAATAAACGTGGTTTATTATTAGCAGCGTTAGGTCAGTATCGTGCTGACAGAGCACAAGAATTCCAAGGATTTTTTTCCGAATCAGGTGCTAAATTAGCGCAAATGCAGGCTTATCTAGAGCACATTGTACAAGAGTGTTTAAGTTGTGAAGCGGCACAAGCTTGCCTGTTAACTAAAGCATTGAATGAATTAGCGGAGCAAGATAATGAAGTTCAAGCAATATTAATTGAAAACTTAGCCGACTGGCAAAACTCGATTGAAATGGTGTTTGCAACGGCAATTGAAAATAAAGAGTTACTCAGTAAACGCAGTGCTAAGCAATTATCTCGATTTTTTATCATGGGAGTGTACGGCTTAAGAACTTATGCGCAAACTCATCCCGAACCTGAGGTTATGCGTGAGTTGGCGACGCAATTATTTACTGATTTGTCCCGATAATTTTACCATGGAAATCATAGGTCTAGTAATTTATTGACCTCTAAGGATAATTTACCTACTGTAGTGAAGAGTGGCTGAAAAACGCTTGCTGAATGTCAACTTCAAACGAAAAGGAATGATATTGTCATTAAATATTCGCTCTCTTAGTCATCAGATAGTTGATGGCAACCATACTCGAAACTTATTATCTGAACTTTCTCTTTCAATTCAACAGGGGGAATGTATTGCGCTAATGGGCGATAGTGGTAGTGGTAAAACAACACTCTTAAACCTGATTGCTGGCTTAGAGTCGATTCAAACGGGGGATATTCATGTTGCTGGGGTGTCGTTAGTAGGCGCTTCAGATAAGCAATTGAGCCAACTGCGTAAACAATACCTAGGAATAATATTCCAGCAATTTAACTTACTTACTGGGCTATCGGTTAAAGATAATATTGAGTTTAGCGCTAAGTTGTCGGGGCGTTTTCAAGTCGGTTATGGTGATGAATTGGCGAAAGAGCTGGGTATCGACTCACTATTGAATAAATTTCCTGCAACACTTTCTGGCGGCGAAATGCAAAGAGTGGCAATTGCCAGAGCGTTAAACGCACAACCGCGGTTATTACTAGCTGATGAGCCTACCGGTAATTTAGACAATACCAACAGTGAACATGTTGTTGAACAGCTGGTAAAGCTTGCCAAGTCAAACAATACCGCTTTGCTTATGGTAACTCATAGTTGTGAGGTGGCAAGTCGCATGGACAAAGTTTATCGTTTAGCCAATGGCAAATTAACTAGCTGATCTTATGAGCGATTTACTTGGTCGTAGAGCCATCATTAATAGCGTGTCAGAGTTTTTACTAGTCGCGAAAGTTTGTATTGCCGAATACCTTAGAAAACCTTTGTTAAATATCGGCTTTATTTTCAGCTTAGCAATAGCAACAAGTACTTTATTAAGCATTTTAATTTTAAACGATGCCAGTAAACAGCAATATCAAGCTGCGAATACTCGTTTAAAATCGCCTATTGCGTTCAATATTGTGCCGAAAAAAGGCGGAATAATTACTATTGCTGATTTTGCCAGATTACGCGCATTAGGCTTTTCACAAATTAATGCTAGTCATTTATTTCAAAAAACTTTCGCAAATGGCAAAAAAATTAACTTTCGCGCCTTAGATATTTTGCCCTTTGTATTAACGTCGCCACAAAGCTTTACCAGCGAAGCGGTGAATATTAGTCAAAGTTACGCAACTAAACTCGGCCTTGCTGTTACAGCTCAGCATCTACCTAAGCTATTATTTGCAAATCAAAAAAGTGTGCCGTTAAAGGTTAACCAATTTAATGACTGGGGTTCAGTAGCGCTTATCGATATTACACTTGCTTGGCAACTATTTCCTGATATTAAAGGCTTTAGCCATTTAATGGTTGGGCCGATAAGTGATAGAGCGTTAGCACAACTCACTTCGGTTTTACCCCAACATTTAACTATAGAGCAAGTTTGGTCAATTGAAGAGCGTGAAGGTTTTGCCGAGGCCTTGCACCTTAATTTATTTGCACTGGCGGTTTTAGGCTTTATTGTAAGTTTATTTATTGCATTTCAAGCGGCTAATCAGGCTTGGACTAAACGAGGTGAACTCGCTACGCAGTTAAGATTATTAGGGGTAGAATTAAAAATAATACAAGTAGTGATGTTATCTGAGGCGCTACTTTTAACCTTGTTAGCCAGTATTATCGGTGCTGTTATCGCTATCGCTTTAGTGTCGTTCTTATTACCTATGCTAGGAGTCACTTTAGAACAATTGTATCGCTTGCAAACCAGTGGTCATTTTCAGTGGCGTGGTGACTATAGTATATGGGCATTTTTGATATCATTTGTTGCTGTTATTGCTGCGCTAATAAAGCAGTTTTTTGCCATTAGCGCTGACAACATAGAACAATCTGCTCGTGCAACTACAACTCGGTTTAGTTTCAAGAAAAATGCCGTTATTGCGCTGAGTTTAGTTGTGGTACATATATGTTGGCCTAACGATAGCTGGTTACAACTTATGTTGAAATATGGCTTGTTACTCGTTGCAAGTGTTGCCTTGCTACCTATGATACTGAGTTATTTATTTTTGTTGTTAAGCTATATCATTAAGCCTTTTCGAATACAGTTTATTTTGGTCGATGCTGGTCAGCAAATTACTAGACGCTTTTTGCCAATAGCGGCTTTTTATTTGGCATTAACGGCAAGTATTGCTGCCGCATTAATGGTACATAGCTTTCAAAGTTCATTTGAATCCTACTTAAATCAATTATTAAGTGCCGACTTGTTTGTTCGCTTTGATGAGCAACAAAAGCCAAAATTAGCTCAACGTCTTGCGCAAAACGACCGTATTGATGAGTATGTTTTATTTGAAAGTACTTTAGCTAAATATCAGCAAGATACCGTTGAAGTTTATCGACTGGCAGCTGATCGTCAGCAACAAAGTTTAATTCTAAAATCAGGAAGTTTAGTAGCATTTAGTGCGACAAAAAAGCATTGCTATATTAATGAACAATTGGCCTATAAACGTGATATCGCATTGGGTCAAAAAATTAATATTGCACAAAATCAACGAGCTTTCTCTTGTCAGGTCCAGGGGATTTATTATGACTATGGCAATCAGGGATTTGCCATAAAAGTGCCATCTTTTCATAAAATAACCGAATTGACTGGCTGGCGGGAAACCGGCTTTGGCATATTTTTAGTTCATGATAGTCAATCAAATGTGCAAATTGTTATCGATGCTTTAACCTTAGATGATGAGTTGAGCCTGACAAAAGAGCAAATTTATCAGCCTGAACAAATTAAGGGACTTGCTTTAGCTATTTTTAAGCAAACCTTTTTATTGACGCAAGCTATTGCCTTTGTGCTGCTTTCAATAGCATGTTTTGGTTTATTTTTATCGGCAAATAGCCTGGAGTTGGCTCGCAAAGCTGATTTACATATTTTAAGCAGTTTAGGTTATAGTCGAGTGGAGGTATTTGCTCATATGTTATCACAGTGGTTTTTAATAGCTTTTGCCACTATTTTACTAAGTTGGCCTATGGCAATTGTTCTTGCTAACGCATTAGTTAGCTTAATTTTGCCAGCCTCATTTGGCTGGTCAATGCCATTACAACTAGACGTAACCTCCTTTTCTGTTAGCAGCTTTATTGGCCTAGTATTATTGATCCCGGCGTTAGCAATTCCTTTATATAAACTTAATATTAGAGCAAGTTTGTCATGAGCTACGCCAGTGTTAATTTCACTTATTCAAGCGATAAGATAAGCAATAAACTTCTCCGGCTATTGCTACTGATCTTTTGTATTTCTGCTTGCAGTGACAACAAAGTAGAGAAACGTTCTGCACTGAAAAGTCTTGGTGATACTGCAGGCAATTTTGCAAAACCTTCTCGCAATAATGTCATTAAATTTCCTGATGCCCATGGGCCGAAAAAGTCATTTCAGCAAGAGTGGTGGTATCTTACGGCAAATTTGACTACAGAAAATGGCGATACATTAGCAACGCAATGGACTTTATTTCGTCGCAGCGTTGAAGATAAACATTGGTATTTTGCTCATGCCGCATTGGCCGATGCTATTGAACATCAATCGGCATTTCGCAGCGCCAGAGAAGAGTTAGGTCATCTAGCTATAAGCACTGAGCCTTTTAACGCTGTAATTGATGATTGGCAATGGCAATCATCAAAAGCATTACTGCCAGCAAACTTACGCTATGGTGAATTTATAGATTTGGCTATCGCTGACAGTGAACCGCTAAACTCTTCATTGGCCAAGCCATCGCAAGAGCGAAGGTCGCGTTGGCAAGTAAATCTTGATTTATCGCTTGATATTTATGATGAAAATACTCCAACATTTTTTTTGCAAGGCGAACAAGGTTTTAGCCAGAAGCATCATACTTTAGATATTGCTAGTCATTATTATTCGCAGCCTTTTATTCATGTTAGCGGTGAGGTTTACTGGCACAATAAATGGCAAAAAGTTACTGGTAAGGCTTGGTTTGATAGAGAGTGGGGCTCGCAAATGCTCGCGGAAGATCAACAAGGTTGGGATTGGTTTTCATTACGTTTAAACGCGCAAACCGCTTTAATGGTTTATCGTATTCGTTCTAATAAGAAAGATTACCTTTATGGCAGCGTTATGCACAAAGATGGCTCAATAAAAACCTTGTCAAATACTGAAATTGTTTTACAAAACAACAGTGTAATAGTGGCGAATGAGCAATATCCTGACGCATTTAACATTAAAATTGCGCAACAGGGCATAGATATTAATGTCAAGGTGATAAACAAAAACCAAATTATGCGATTTGGTATTGAATACTTTGAAGGTATGGTGTCGTTTAACGGCAGTCACCAAGGCCAAGGTTTTTTAGAAATGACCGGATATAAGTAATAGCCAAAGACCTGATACAGTAAACATAGTGGCATCAGGTCTACTCGAAAGTTTTATTTAAGCTGTTGCGGATTATTACTGACTAAACTGGCAAAGATAATTAAATTAGCAATAAACCAAATATCTTTGATCAAAAAATGTCCCCCCGTTGACAGTAATGTTTCACTTGATAGCGCTGCCGGCCAGCTTAAGAAAAAACTTTGGGTAACTATAAATACCGCTCCTGACATTAGTACAGCAGGTAATAGTAATTGTTGCTTAAATACCGCTAATATCAGCAAAGTTAACGCTACAATGTCGTAAACACCGATCAAATTTGAGGTTGTTTGAAGATCCCAAACATCATACATCCAAGACATCAACGGGGAAGTGCTAACTAAATCTTCAATGCCCTTTGCTTCCAATAAAGTAAACTTCATTCCGCCTATCCAAAGCAAAACGAGTATTACCGGAAAAGCATTTAGCCAGATGGCTTTTTTAGCTGGTAAATAAGGTTTTGCTAAAAATATCCCAATGGCCAACAATGCAAAGTATTTAATTACCCCTTGCCCTGAACCAATCGCAGGAAAGCCGCCTAGTGATTCAATCCACATGCTAGAGCCAAGTAATGGTAGTAAGGCGGCTATGCTAATAGCACTAATAAATAAACCTAATTTCGCACGTAGTTCAATGCGTTTGATGGCAAGAGCTGACCATACTGCGGCGATGACAAGACTAATGCCAGCAATACTATTGAAAGCTAACTCAGGTAAAAACTCACTAATGCCATAAAAGTCAGTAGTTAAAGATATGTGCTTGTGATGGCCCATTAACAAAATACTCAAACCGAGTAGTGCCATCGAAATAGCAAGTAACGTTAATAATGCGGTGAAGTGTGATTTTTTCATTTATGTATCTTTTTAGTCAAAATGCTGGGGGAAGTACGCCATTGTCGATATGGCAACTTGTACTGTTGCTGCAAAAGACCTAAGCAGCGCTAAAATTATTTCAATGTTGTGATGATATTGATCATTATTTAATTGATGGCTACTAGGTGAGGGGGGGGTTACTGTATTTTTTTTTCGCAGTTTAGTGAACGTTTATGCAAGACAGAACTTAAGTCATGCGGTTGTTCTCGACTTTGTTTCCTGAGTTATTTTAATTCTTGCATCTATGCAGTCACACATAATTAAGTGATAACGCAATCGAAATATTCAATAAACACTGTCTTTTGAATACGCTTAAAAGTAATTTGCCCATTGTTGTGGTTCATTTATATAGAATAACTATACCTCATTCACTCCGCCTTCATTAAATCACGTTTAATCAAACAAAATATAACTGCATAGATCAACTCGCCCTAAATAAATGAATTATGAATTCGTATGCAATTGGCATGGTGAAGATTAAATGTGTACTCTCGAAAGATTAATTTTGTTGTTGATATTGCTTGGATTGTTTTTACAACATTCCTGCTACTACTTTCTAAGGTACTTAAATGCGTCGTAACTCGCCAAAATCTAACTTAGCTATGTTAAGCAAACTAAAAAACTTTAAAACGATAAGCTGTGCCGTTTTACTTGGACTGGGCTTAACAGGTTGCATTATTGCCATAAAAGCGCCAGTTACCAATTCTGAAATTGGCCAATTTGTGGCAGTAGATAACACAATTATTAGCGAAGAAAAAGTCAAGGGTAAGCCCGTAGTCTACCAAGTGTTTACGCGCTTATTTGGTAATAAAAACAGCACTAATAAACCTTGGGGTACTATCACTGAAAATGGTGTTGGTAAGTTTAGTGACTTTACCCAACAAGCATTGCAAGGAATAAAAGAACTTGGCGTTAGCCATGTTTGGTATACGGGGGTAGTGCACCATGCTTTAATTGGCGACTATACAGATTTCGGTATTGAAAATGATGACCCAGACGTAGTGAAAGGGCGAGCAGGCTCACCATATTCTGTTAAAGATTATTACAGTGTTAACCCAGATTTAGCCGATAACCCAGCCAAACGTGTTGAAGAGTTTGAAGCGCTGATCAAACGTACCCATGAACAAGGCATGAAAGTTATTATCGACATAGTGCCAAACCATGTTGCCAGAGCTTATCACTCGTTAGATAAACCCGCGGGCGTTCGCGACTTTGGCGCTGATGATAATACCCGCGTTGAGTTTGATCGTAACAATGATTTTTATTATGTTGTTGGACAAGACTTCAAAGTACCTGAAGCTATGAATAGTTATGCCCCACTAGGTGGTGAAAAAAATGATTTAGCTGACGGAAAGTTTACTGAGTCACCGGCAAAATGGACAGGTAATGGCTCACGTGCAGCGCAACCACACTTCAATGATTGGTATGAAACCGTAAAGGTAAATTATGGTGTAAGACCCGATGGTAGTTATGCCTTCGAGCAGTTACCTGAATCATATCGTTTTAAAGACTACCAAGCACACGCAGATTTTTGGGCTGATAAAGATGTGCCTAGTTCATGGCGCAAGTTTCGTGATATTACCCAATACTGGTTAGCAAAAGGGGTGGACGGTTTTCGTTATGATATGGCAGAAATGGTGCCGGTTGAATTTTGGAGCTACCTTAACTCGGCAATAAAAATGACTAATAAAGGCGCTTTTTTATTGGCTGAAATATATAACCCAAAACAGTATCGAAACTATATTCAGCTAGGAAAAATGGATTACCTCTACGACAAGGTCGACTTTTATGATCGCACTAAAGATATTATGCAAGGTAAAGGTAACACCGGTGACTTAGCAAATATTCAACAACGTTACAGTGATATTGAACAGCATTTATTGCACTTCTTGGAGAATCATGACGAGCAGCGTATTGCCAGTAATGACTTTGCTGGAAGTGCTGAAAAAGCTAAACCGGCCATGGTGGTTTCAACGTTGATCAGCCGCTCACCAACCATGATTTATTTTGGCCAAGAAGTGGGTGAAGATGGCAGTGAAGAAACTGGTTTTGGCGACCCAACACGTACTAGTATTTTTGACTATGCCGGTGTACCGGCCCACCAACGCTGGATGAATAACGGTAAGTTCGACGGCGGTCAGTTATCAAGTACCGAGAAAAACTTGCGTGATTTTTATCAGCGCTTATTAAATATTTCCGCCAAAAACCCTGCTATGCAAGGGCAATACTTAAGTTTGCATAACGATAATCGCCAGGCGTTAACTGAGTATAACCAGCTTCAATTTGCTTTTTCTCGCTGGTCAGAACATGAGAAATTAATTGTTGTCAGTAACTTTGATAGTGAGCAAAGCTACCAATATCAGCTGCATATTCCGGCCAGTTTAATTAAGCAATGGCAGCTGTCAGCAGGACAATATCAAGTAGAAGATTTATTGTATGGAACGACGAATTCTTTAACGGTACATTCGGATAAATCCGCGACTATTGCAGTAAATATGACGCCACTTAGTTCATTCGTTTTTCAAATTAAGGTGAATAAGTAATGATAAATTTTACTATCACACTCAATAAAAATGAACGTAAACCCCGTTCAGTTTCACTTGTTTTTAGTACGCTATGTGCTTTTTTGCTTGCCGTTTTTAACGGGCAACTATTTGCTAGTGATTATGTAAGTCATCAATTACGAGATAATCAGCTGTTAGTTACTACAACTGACGGAACGTTAGCATTAACGGCACTTAACGTGGCGGCATTTGAAGTACATTACCAAGCAAAAGGAGTAAAGCAGCTTCCATCGTTTGCCATCGATAAACAGGCACTAACGCATAATGCCAAACTAGAATTAGTGTTAGAAGAGTCACCATCGCAGCTAATAATTGCAAACAATAACCTTGTTGCATATATCAATAAGTCGCCGTTAAGAGTTAGTTATAAAAATGCCTCAGGGGAATTAATAGCCGCTGAAGAACGGGGCTATTTCAATAAACAAGACGACATAGAAAAAGCCAGTGATAATAACTTTACATTAGGCTTTCGTTTTAAGTTACAGCCGCAAGAAAAAATACTCGGTGGTGGCCAACGGGTTTTAGGTATGGATCGCCGCGGCCAAAAAATGCCGCTATACAATCGCGCGCACTATGGTTATGAAACGCAATCAAATCAAATGTATTATGGCTTATCGGCGATTATGTCCAGTAATAAGTACATCATTGTTTTTGACAACTCCGCCAGTGGCGAACTTGATATTGGCCATAGTGAAAAAGATATATTGCAATTTAGTGCCGTAGCTGGCCGTAGCTCTTATTTGATCATGACAGGTGAAACTTACCCTAATTTAATTGAAAACTTAGCCAGTGTTACCGGTAAACAACCACTTCCACCACGTTGGAGTTTAGGTAATATTGCCAGTCGCTTTGGCTACCATAGCGAACAAGAAGCACGTGCAGTGGTGAAAAAATACTTGGATGAAGACTTTCCACTAGATGCTATTGTTTTTGATTTATATTGGTTTGGTGCCGATATTAAAGGCCATATGGGCAACCTAAATTGGGATAGAAAAGCCTTTCCAAGCCCAGTTGAAATGATCAAAGATTTCAAGGCCGAAGGGGTTAATACAGTCATGATCACTGAACCATTTATATTAACCTCATCTAGTCAATGGCAAAGCGCCGTTGAAAACAGTGCCTTAATGAAAAACAAATTAGGTACACCCGAAAAATTTGATTTCTACTTTGGTAATACCGGGTTAGTAGATGTTTTTGATAGCAAAGCACAAGATTGGTTTTGGCAATATTATCAAAAACTAGCTGAGCAAGGTGTTGCTGGCTGGTGGGGAGATTTAGGTGAGCCAGAAGTACATCCAGCCAATGGTTTACATAACTTTGATGGTGTTAAAGTTACTGGTGATGAAGTGCACAATGCTTATGGGCACCAATGGGCCGAAATGTTGTATCAGCGTTTACGTAAGTTTCAACCACAAACAAGACCATTTATTTTAATGCGCTCTGGCTTTGTTGGCTCACAACGCTATGGCATGGTGCCTTGGACGGGGGATGTGAATCGCAGCTGGGGCGGTTTTAAACCACAAGTAGAATTGGCGCTACAAATGAGTTTGTTGGGATTAAGTTACACTCATTCTGACTTAGGTGGTTTTGCCGGTGATGGTCCAATTGATAAAGAGCTTTACATTCGTTGGTTACAATATGGTGTTTTTCAACCAGTTTTTCGTCCTCATGCACAAGAGCAAGCTAAGCCTGAGCCGATTTTTCACGACACCGAAACTAAAGATATTTTGCGTGAATATGTGAAATTGCGTTATCGTTTAATGCCTTATATTTATTCGTTAAGTATTGAAAATAGCCTAACGGGTATGCCAATAATGAGACCAATGTTTTTTGAAGATGAAACTAACCTAACTTTAATTGATGAAAAAGACAGTTACTTTTATGGCGATTCATTACTTGTTGCACCTGTTACTGAGCAAGGTGCACGCAGCGTTGACATAAATTTACCTAGTGGCGTATGGTTTAACTTTTGGCACGGGCAGCGATACCAAGGTGGGCAAAAAACAACAATAACGGCTCCGTTAACGCAAACACCAGTATTGGTTCGTGCCGGAGCATTTATCCCTATGGTTGATGCTGTGCAATCAACTAAAGATTATGATACTAGCCACTTAACGTTACATTATTACGCGGATGCTTCGGTTCAATCATCTTCAGCAACCATGTATAACGATGACGGTAAAGACCCGACATCACTAGCAAGTGGCAATTATGAGACGTTGCGTTTTAATGCGACGCAAAACAAAGCGCAATTAGCAGTGGAATTAAGCCAACAAGGGCAGTTTGTTAACATGCCTGAGCAGCGTCAGGCGGTGCTTGCGGTTCATAATTGGTTAGAGAGCCCCAAGCAAATTACCTATAACGGTAATGCTATTAAAGTATTGTCGGACGAACAAGAATATTTAAAAAGTGAGCAATCAGCCTGGTACGATGAAGAAAAGCAGCAATTGTCGATTAAATTTAGCTGGCAAAAGAACGGCTTGATTAATATTAACTAGCAAAGCTGTTAGCTTATTTTGATTGATATATTTACCACGCATGATGAATATTAAGTAAATTACTATTGTCAGTTTAATCTTCGAATGTAATGATGTGTTAGCACTATTTCGCAAGTAAGGAGGTGAGATTTGCAAGCACAACATGGTGAGTTTGAAATTGATATAGATAACAATGTTATCAAAGTTACCGTGCAAGGCGCCTTCAATGATGTTGGCGCAAAAGCGTTAGTAACACAATTAAAATCGTTGCTTATTTCGTTGGATAAGCAACCATTTGCTATCTTGGCCAATTTATTGGCTTTTGATGGCGGCACGCCTGAAGTTTTTATTATGTCTGATGAGTTTAATGCTTGGTTAAATGATAAAAATATGGTGGCGAAGGCATTGGTATTTACCTCGCCTGCATTAATTGCCATAGAGCAAGCTTTAGTCAAATCAAAAACCACGCAAAATATTCGTTATTTTGAAGATGAAAATACCGCTTTAGCGTGGTTAAATAACCAGTTACGAAGCGCTGAAGCTAAATCAGCTTAGGTGTTAGCCATAATTTAAATTGTTAAAAATTGTAGCAGTGCTTAGTTAATGCGATATTAACCTAAGCTGTTGTTAAGTAGTGTTTTTACTGTTTTATTTTAGTTGGTTTTTTAGTTGTTATCGTAAAAAGCGCCTTACATTAGTTCATCTTCTCTCTCAAACAGACTAGATCACTTGTGGCAATAACGTAATTCATTTACACTTTCGCTAAGTTTATTAAGTGGAAGTATCTGTGTTTAATCGCCTGTTAATTATAATGTTTGCTGTAATGTTTGCGAGTCAAACAATTGCCGCTGCGTTTGATTCTCATGGTGCTCACCAAGAAGTTGATGCTGGCCAAAACTTATCTCACCGTAGCTTAGATGAATCTCACAAATGGCATCAGGAAGGCACATTAATAGTTGCGAATAGTGATGTTGATGAAAGCTCTAATAGCCCAGAGCAAAATCAATTTGACTGCCACCATTGTTGTCATTGCCATTCACCGTCCGGTGTTTATATTGTTTGTTATCATGAGTCTACTTTATTGCGTAAAGATAATAGTAGTGTCTTAACCACTAAAACTGCCTTACTGTCACTTTGGATATCTCCAGAACACCGCCCTCCAATCGTTTAATTTTCATTAATTACTTTATTCCCAATTAGTTAAATAACTTAACTGTTGGCATTAACATATTGTAAATCTGTCGAATTTTAAATGCTTACTTAAAGTGTTTCGCACCATCATATTTGTTGTTTATACACAATGCACTCTCTGAAAGTGATTGCGTTAGATAGCAAGGGTAAATATTAATGCGACTTTATGTGAGCTTATTCGCTCGATTTATGATCTCAAATGAAAATAAGAGATTTCGAAAATGACCAAAATCAATATAAAAGAACTTAAAAGCCAGCTTTTAATTGGCTGTTTTAAAATAAAAAATTCAATTCATTATAGACACTTAGGGCTAACTTTTTTGCTCGCCATAATGTTTGCTACACCTGCCATGGCGTTAGAGAATGTTGCTCAACTGAGAGATAAAGAGCGCGAAAATCATGGTCATTCACATGAAGAAAATGCTGAACAACAAGCCACTAGCAGCGCCTTTGCAACGCAATCACAACCTGAAGAAGAGCATCAATCAGCGATAAATTTTAGTGCTGAAAAAATGCAATTAGCAGGCATTGAAGTGTCTGCGATTGCTCCTAAGGTGTTGATGAGTCATTTATATGCGCCGGGAGAAATTAAAGCTAATGGCTATAAAAGCTATGTTGTTTCGCCGCGAACTGAGTCAGTCGTGGTTTCTCGACATGTAACCTTAGGTCAACATGTTGAAAAAGGTGAAGCTTTGGTCACCTTATTTAGTGAGTCGGTCGCTGAAGCGCAAGCAAAATATCGAGTTGCCTACAATGATTGGCAACGTAATAAAAAACTAGGTAAAACAACGGTCAGTGAAAGTCAGTTATTGAACTCGCAAACCGATTATGTTTCAGCATATAGTCGACTAAAAGCCTTTGGTTTAACTGAAGCTGCCATTGCTGAAGTTGCTCAAGACCATTTAGCAACGCCTCATTTAGGTGAGTTAGGTGAATATACGTTAATTGCTCAGCGAGCAGGTGCCGTGTTGAATGATAATTTTTCGCAAGGGCAACGTGTCTCGGCTGGCGATGCAATAATGGTTCTCGCTGATGAAAGTGAGCTTTGGGTTGAAGCGAGAGTGTCGCCAAATAAACAGATAAATTTACCTAAAGGCACGCAAGCGATTATTGAAATGGCTGATCAGTCTTTTGTTGCTACGGTTATTCAAGAAGCTCACACGATAGATCCGAAAACTCGTACACGTATTGTTCGACTAGCGGTTAAGAATAGTCAAGATCGTTTGCACCCAGGTATGTTTGTTAATGTAAATTTCAATTTCTCCACCAATAAGCCAGTAATGGCAGTTCCTGAGTCGGCTTTAATGCGTTCAAGTGATGGTGACTGGATGGTTTTTGTTGAAGACCACCCAGGCGAGTTTATGGCAAAGGAAGTTGAACTAGGGCGATCGTTAGGGCAATTTCGTCAAATTTCAGGTTTAGCACCACAAACGCGAATTGTAACTAAGGGGGCATTTTTTGTTGCTTCGGAAATTGCTAAAGGCGGATTTGATCCGCATAACCATTAATTTGGCTTTAAGCGATGGCACTAGCAAATATAGGAACAAAACATGTTTAATAAAATTATAGATTTTTCTATCAATAATCGCTTGTTAGTGATGTTGATGTTAGTAACTAGCTTAGTAGGCTCTGTGTTTATTATTCCTCAATTAAACTTAGACGCTTTCCCCGATGTTACTAATGTACAAGTAGCGGTAAACACCGAAGCGCCGGGGTTAGCCGCAGAGGAAGTTGAGCAACTCATTACCTATCCAATTGAAGCCGTTATGTATGCGATGCCTGACGTTGAGCAAGTGCGCTCAATTTCAAAAACGGGTTTGTCTGGCGTTACTGTAGTGTTTAAAGAGGGCACAGATATTTACTTTGCTCGCCAATTAGTTTTTGAACGTTTACAAGCGGCAAAAGAGCTTATTCCTGCAGGAGTTGGTACACCGGAAATGGGACCTAATACTTCAGGTTTGGGGCAAGTGTTTCAGTATCTACTGATAGCGGATACGGATTCTGGTTATAACGCTATGGAGCTGCGTAGTCTCAATGACTGGATTGTGAAGTTATTAGTGATGCCTGTTGACGGTGTGACTGATGTATTGTCGTTTGGTGGTAATGTTCGCCAGTATCAGGTCAATATTGAGCCGAGTAAATTGCTGTCCTATCAATTGACGCAAAAAGATATAGTGAATGCTTTGGAAAATAACAATAGCAATGTTGGCGGTTGGTACATGAATCGTGGGCAAGAGCAACTTGTTATTCGTGGTACTGGTTGGTTCAATGGCGGTGAAGCTGGTATTGTCGATATCCAACAAGTACCCGTAAAAACAGTTGATGGTACAGTTATTACCGTTGCTGATATTGCAACTGTTGAATTAGGTAGTGAAATTCGACAAGGTGCAGTTACCATGACCCGTCGCACTGACAGTGGTGCGGTAGAAAACCTAGGTGAAGTGGTTTCGGGTATTGTCCTTAAACGTATGGGCGCAAACACTAAGTCCACCATAGATGGCATTAATGCTCGTTTACCGTTAATTGAACAAGCATTACCAACGGGGGTGCGTTTTGAACCTTTCTATGATCAATCAGATTTAATTGTTAAAGCAGTTAATACCGTGGTTGATTCACTCATTCTAGCTTTTATCTTTATATCGGTAGTACTGGCACTATTTTTGATGAACTTGCGTGCAACCTTTCTTGTACTTGTTTCTATTCCTATTGCGATAGCAATGACGCTGATGATTATGTCGTATTTCGGTTTATCAGCAAATTTGATGTCATTGGGTGGAATTGTGGTTGCCATCGGTATGTTGGTAGATGGCTCAGTAGTTATGGTAGAGAACATGTTTAAACATCTTAATAAATCTGCAAACGCCTATAACTCCACGAGACTGGAAAATAGTAGCTCAGTTGATGAGCAAGCGTCAGAAAGTTTTGAACATGCACATATTGCGCAACGCTTAAAACAAGCCGGAAAAGAAGTCGCGCGCCCGGTTTTCTTTGCGGCATCTATTATTTTAGTGGTATTTATGCCGTTATTTAGCTTTGAAGGCGTTGAAGCTAAGCTATTTCAGCCAATGGCAATAAGTATCATTTTGGCGGTTATTTCAGCCATTTTTGTTGCGCTAATTATTGTACCTGCAATGGCCACTTATATGTTTAGTAAAGGTGTAAAAGAGCGCGATAGTATCATTTTACGGCCGCTTAATGTTTGGTATCGCAAAGGTTTAATTGTCGCAATGAAACACACAAAAGTAGTGCTTGTGTCTGCAGCTATATTATTGGTGAGTGCGATTGCGCTAATACCACAAATTGGTACGGAGTTTGTACCTGAGCTTGAAGAGGGCACCATTAATTTGCGGGTGACATTAGCGCCATCATCAAGCTTGGAAACGGCACTACAAGTTGCACCAATTTTAGAACAGAAACTAATGAAATTTCCTGAGGTTGAATATACATTAAGCCGCATGGGGCGAGCTGAAATTGGCGGTGATCCTGAGCCCGTGAACAATATTGAAATATATATTGGTTTAAAGCCTGTAGCCGAATGGACTAGCGCAAAAGGCCGCTATGAATTACAACGCTTAATGGCGATAGAATTAGAACAATTCCCTGGCCTGCTACTAAACTTCTCACAGCCAATAGCAACTCGAGTGGATGAGTTACTTTCAGGGGTAAAAGCGCAGCTTGCCATTAAGTTATTTGGTCCAGATTTAACCGTGTTAGCAAGCAAAGGACAAGAGATTGAAGCGGCAATTAAAACAGTTGAAGGGGCCCGTGACGTTGCTATTGAACAAATTATAGGTGAAGCACAATTGGTAATAAAACCTAATAGGCAGCAACTTTCTCGTTTCGGTTTTTCTGTTGGCGATGTTATGGAAGTTGTTAAAGATGGTATTGGTGGTACGACAGCGGGTCAGGTCATTAATGGTAATGAGCGTTACGATATTTATGTGCGATTACAGGAAAAAAATCGCAGTAATCGTGAAGAAATTGCCGAATTACGGTTGCAATCTCCTACCGGTGCTTGGGTTCGATTAGGTGATATAGCTGAAATATCGTTAGAGTCTGGGCCTCCACAAGTTCGACGTGATGATGTACAGCGCCGAGTGGTTATTCAAGCTAATGTGCAAGATAGAGATATGGGCAGTGTTGTGGCAGATATTAATCGAGTTATTGCTAAAACCGTTGACTTACCTGCCGGTTACTCTGTTGCGATTGGCGGCCAGTTTGAAAGTCAACAACGAGCACAAGCAAGGTTAGCAATTGTATTGCCTATCTCGTTATCTCTTATTGCTTTGCTTTTGTATTTTGCTTTTGCCTCTGTGGGGCAAGCTATGTTGATTTTGCTGAATGTACCCTTGGCGGTAATTGGCGGTGTTTTCTCATTGTATATTTCTGGTCAGTATTTGTCGGTCGCTAGCTCTGTTGGCTTTATAACTTTATTTGGTGTTGCTGTACTAAACGGTGTCGTGATGGTGGAGAGTATTAATCAACGGATAAAAGATGGCTTAGAGGTATCAAAAGCGGTGTTTGAAGGGGCAACATCACGTTTACGGCCAGTGCTGATGACAGCTATAACATCGGCATTAGGCTTGATTCCAATGTTGATGTCTAGTGGGGTTGGGGCAGAAATTCAGCGCCCGTTAGCTAGTGTTATTGTAGGTGGTTTAGTCACCGCAACCTTGCTAACTCTGTTTGTATTACCTGTGCTGTTTCGTTGGTTTTCAAAAGCAAAACTTGCACAATTAACGCGCTAGGTTTGCATTAGCGTTATTTTACTATAGGGTAGAACAAGCTGATATTTGAGGCTTTACCGGTTTCGGTTAAGCCTCTTTTGTCTTTGAAATAGAAATTATCACTCATTAAGGACGGCCCATGAATGTTGAACAAGCAATTGCCAGTGTAAATAATATTTTATGGGGAGAAGGGCAAGTTCTTATTTATGTGCTGATATTTGCTGGTTTTTGGTTTACGTATAAATTGAAATTTGTGCAAATATTGAATTTTCGCCATATGTTTGCAGTCATGAAAACCAGCACCAAGGGTAGCAAAGATCAAGGTGGTGGCTCAGGTATTAGTTCATTACAGGCACTCTTTATTGGGCTGTCAGCGCGGGTGGGTACCGGAAACTTAGCTGGGGTTGCCGTGGCAATTTCGTTAGGTGGCAGTGGGGCGATATTTTGGATGTGGGTTATTGCCTTATTAGGTATGGCCACTGGCTTTGCAGAAAGTGTTCTTGGCCAACTTTATAAAGTGAATGATGATCATAAGGAATATCGAGGCGGGCCAGCTTATTATATTCAAAAAGGCTTAAACCAACGCTGGCTGGCAATTTTATTTTCTCTATGCTTATTTCTTGGTTATGGTTTTAGTTTTAGCGCCATGCAAGCCAATACGATTGCCGACTCATTAAACCATGCCTTTAATATGCCAAGTATTTATACGGGAGCTATTGTTACCTTGCTTGCTGGGGCTATCGTTTTGGGCGGGTTAAAGCGTATTGCAAAGTTTGCAGAGCTTGTTGTGCCATTTATGGGACTTGCTTTTATTCTAGTGGCGGTAATCATCACCTTAACGAATATTAGCGCAGTTCCGGCGATGCTTTATGATATTTTTCTATCGGCTTTTGGGTTGCAAGAAGCAGGGGCTGGTATGCTGGGTGCTGCGATCAAAAATGGTATTCAACGAGGCTTGTACTCCAATGAAGCAGGGGCTGGAAGCGTGCCGCACGCTGCGGCTAGCGCAAGGCCTGTGCCTAATCATCCGGTAACTCAAGGGTATGTGCAAATGCTTGGGGTATTTTTAGATACCATGGTGCTATGTACTTGTACTGCGGTGATTATTTTATTGGCGGATATTAACATTAGCGGTGAAATGGAAGGCATTCGCCTTACTCAAGATGCAATAACTTATCACTTAGGTGACATGGGGGTGTATTTTGTTTCTGCGGCAATTAGTTTATTTGCTTTTACCTCTGTTGTTGCAAATTATGCTTATGCGGAAAGTAACTTACATTTTTTTAAATTAGATAACAAAATTGGCCGGGCTGTATACACAATTATGTATCTAACTATGGTTTTTTGGGGAGCCAGTGCCTCTTTAAAACAAGTGTGGAGTATGGCTGATGTTGCCTTAGGCTTGATGACATTAGTTAACGTTATTGCCATAGTACAATTAACACCGACTATTGTGGCATTAATGAAAGACTATAATGCTAAACGTAATTTAAATAATTCTACCGAGGCCAATATGGCTTTTCGTGCAACTGACATACAGTTTCAAGGGCGTCTTCATAAGGGGATTTGGGACAAATAATTTAATATAATTAGAGAGATGTTTAGATATGTATATCTCTCTGATTACAATTCGGTAACCTTGAGTCACAAGATTACCATACTTTCTCCGTTATAAATTTGTTAATTTTGAAAAACAGCAACTAGACTAATTGCTTATAGAAAGCGTAAAAACACTTTCTATAATAATGATTACTATTAAGATTTTGGTTTTTCAGGACATAATTGATTTGCATCATGAATCAAACCATAGGGGATATGGTAGCATTTACTCAGTCTAACGATTAAGTAACCATGCCATTCGCCACACTTTGATTTGTGCACGCAGTGATATTTATTTCCGAAACAAGTATAAATTACTCTTATAAAAAGGATAAGTAGTGAAGTTTTCTGATATCTCATTTAAAAATAAAGTATTTATATTACTGGCACTGCCATTAATTGGTTTTTTGTGGTTAAGCATTTTAACGCTAAAACAAAATTATTATGTAAGTAGTGAGGTAGAAAAGTTATCTCAACTAACACAAATGTCGATTATTTATAGTGAACTTGTACACGAATTACAAAAAGAGCGTGGTGCAACTGCGGGTTTTCTAGGCTCAAAGGGTGAAAAATTTAGTAATGAGTTACAAAAGCAACGTACTGACACCGATGCTAAAAAACAAAGCCGAGCCGCTTTCTTGGCAAGTAATGATTTTGAACAAGCAGCTATTAAGCAGCTCAATCAAGAAATTGCTAAAGATTTAGAGGGTTTATCGCAAATACGTTCGCAAGTTAATAGTTTTGATATTGCTACCAAGCAAGCTATTAGTTATTACACAAGTTTAAATGCCAAGCTTTTGTCAGTATCTAGCTTAATTGCTGAGTTAAGTACTAATGCTAATATTGCCAAACAAACTATTGCTTATTATAACTTTTTGCAAGGAAAAGAGCGTGCCGGTATTGAACGTGCGGTTATGAGCAATACCTTTGCAGCAGACACTTATGCTGAAGGTATGTTTGCTAAGTTTATTGCTTTAGTGACTGAGCAGAATACCTATATGGCTAATTTTCTAACTTTTGCAACGCCTGATAATATTTCTTATTACCAAGAGCAAATTAACCACCCAGCAGTGCAAGAAGTGAAAAATCTGCGGGCGATTGCTAAAAGTAAACAATCCAATTTTGACGTTGACGCTGTATATTGGTTCCAGCAGGCGACTTTACGTATCGGACAATTGAAAAAAGTTGAAAATCAAGTTGCAAATCACTTGTTAAAATTTGCAAAAAATGAAGCTGACAATGCATTTAGTACTTTAGTTATTGATTTAGTGGTAACTATTGTTTTACTTGTGGCTGTAACCCTTATTAGTGTGCTATCGATTAAAGACCTTTCGGCACGAGTTATTGAATTAACTTATGTGATGGCAAAGGTTCGAGATGAAAATGACTTGACCGTTCGCACCACCTTACAGGGACAGAGCGAGTTAGGGCAAATATCCCAAGCGCTAAATTTGACCCTAGCGCAGTTTTCGAAAACGGTTAATGAAATATCTGCGTCAAGTCAGACCCTTTCAGCTGCAGCTGAGGAAACGTCAACCACCTGCGAATACAATGCTTCAACAATGACTGAGCAACAGCAAGGTATTGCAACTATAGCGGCGGCAGTTGAAGAGTTATCGGCAACGGTAAAAGAAGTAGCAAGTAATACACAACTAACGGCCGACTCTGCCAAGGAGGCGAACGAGCAAGCAAATAATGGCTTAGAAGTGGTGCAATTGTCCTATAGTTCAATTGAGGTTTTATCACAAGAGATAGACAGTTTAGCTAAGCAAATTAATAGCCTGCATGAAAGTAGTAGCAATATAACGAAAGTGGTTGATGTGATCAAATCTGTTGCAGAGCAAACTAACTTATTGGCCTTAAATGCCGCTATTGAAGCAGCACGAGCTGGCGAACAAGGTCGCGGCTTTGCGGTTGTTGCCGATGAAGTTCGAACTTTGGCACAAAGAACACAAGAATCAACCTTAGAAATTGAGTCATTTATTGGTTCGTTACAAGCCGACGCCAATGCCGCACACCAAGTTATTGAGGCGAGTCAAGAAAAAGCCAGCATTGCAGTTGAAAACTCAAAAAATGTTGAGCACTCACTCGAAGGGATAACTCAGGCTGTTGGACAAATATTTTCTATGTCTGAACAAGTTGCAACGGCTATTGAAGAGCAGTCTGTTGTTACCCAAGATGTTGCACAAAACATTGTTAACATTGAGCAAATGTCGGAAGAAACAACAACAGGAGCAACGCAAATAGCAACCACAGCAAGAGAGCAAGCTCAATTGGCCGTGTCGATGCAAGACTTAGCTAAACGCTTTCAAGTATAGGAGTACTAATTTATTGGCAGAGCCAATTATTTAGTCGTTAAAGAATATGGAAATAGACTTGGATGTTTACCAGCAATAAAAATAAATTAGTGCTTAGTTTTATTGCTATGCTGCTAATGGGGCTTTTAGCGTCAACTTTTGTTGCGTATTTGCATGTGAAAAGCCGTATTGAAATGGCAATTCAAACCGAAATAAAGCTTAAAGCAAGCTTTGTTGTTAGTGAAATTAATCATTGGACTGATGATATTGTTGAGCAAGTAAATAGCTTTGCCTTGTATTTACAAGAGCATGATTTAAATGTTGAACAGCATCATAGTTTTGAAGAGTTTCTAAGATGGCGGCCATATGAACATGGCTTACAGCACTTAGGATATGTATCAGACAGCGATGGCACATACAGTGTTGATCGTTGGCAGGTACCTAAAGGTTATGATGCGCGAAAAAGGTCTTGGTATATTGAAGGTAAGGCAGCGGGAAAGGCTGTATTTAGCAAACCTTATATCAGTATAGAAAACACTAAAGAAGCATGGATGGCTGTTACCTCACCGATTAGCTCGCAAGGTAAATTTATTGGTCTAGCGTCCGCCCATGTTAATTTTGATTATATGCTGACGGTATTACGCAATATTGATATGGATATGGCTGGTAATGTTTTTTTAGTTGATAGTAACGGCAATGTTATTTTATCGGAACATCAAAGTCCCAATAATATTTGGTCGCAACAAATGCAGTTGCTATTTCGAGCAAATACCGTTGAAGGCATTATTCCAATATCAGAGTCTTCACCTTATACTTTTTATGCCACAAAAGCCCTAGCAGGGCTAAATAGCCATATCATTTTTGCAATTCCTAATAGCATTATTGCGAAAGAAATCTACCAAGGAACATTAACATTATTAGCTAAGTTTTTAGTGATATTTATTCTTGTGATGATTGCTTTGTATTTTTCCAATAGGCACTTACTAGCACCACTTTTTGACTACCTTGAATTAGACAGTGTGACGTTACTGCCAAGTAAAAAGCACTTTAAGCAACAAGTTGAAAAGCAGTTTCTTGTGCCAGAAAAGCAAGGTCGTTTATTGATCATCAACATGGAAAACTTTAACCGTATTACCGCTTCTTACCCGGCAGCATATGTCAGTTTATTGCAAAACCAAATAAAAGAGCGGATACAAAAACAATTACCCTTGTCGTCGTTATTAGGTAATTTTTCTGAAAGTCGCTACATTGCATATTATCAAATAAATGAAGATACCTGTGAAGCGTTGCTAGAGCAGCTAACGTCGGCATTAGCTGAGCACTATGAAATAGCGACGGGGGAAATTTATTGTAATTTTAGAATTGGAGCCAGTGATTTTCCAGCGCATGGAAGAAATATTGAAACCTTAATTGATAATGCTTTTTCTGCACTTGGTAGTGTGAGTCGTCAACATAGTAACGCTTACAGTATTTTTACTGCGAAAATTAATCAACAATTTAGTGACGCTCAGCAAATTCATAATGCCATGAAAAAAGGTTTGAGCACCTCGAACTCTGAATTTACGATGGTTTATCAACCTCAAATTGATGCTAAAACTGGAACTTTATTTGCTGTTGAGTCTCTTGTGCGTTGGTATTCTAAATCATTAAATCGGACAGTTTCTCCTGGTGAGTTTATTCCCGTTGCCGAGAGTAATGGCTTAATGGTGTCACTAGGTGACAATATTATGCGGCAAGTATTTCGACAAGTGTCAATGTGGAATAAAACACAAATTAATGTTCCCTTAGTGAGTGTTAATATTTCTCCGCAGCAGTTGTTGGCGGCTAATTTTTATCATAACTTGATGGTTAATGTTGAATATTTCGATATATTGCCGAGTCAAATTGAGCTTGAAATTACCGAAACTTGCTTACTTGATAACCCTAAAGAAACAATTTCCTTATTATATAAAATAAGCCAACAAGGGTTTGCAATTGCAATTGATGACTTTGGTACGGGTTATTCTTCATTGCAATACTTAAATTCTATGCCGTTACATAAACTAAAAATAGATCGGACATTTATTGTCGACTTAGACAAAAAAGAGAAAAGTGCCGTGTTAGTGAAAACCATAGTCGCTATGGCTAAAAACTTAAATTTAGCGGTACTGGCAGAAGGCGTTGAAACCGATGAAGAAGTGACAACACTATTGTCACTAGGTTGTAACAACATTCAAGGCTATTTTTTTTCAAAGCCATTAACCGCTGGTGATTTAGAACAGTATATTTTAGAAAAAGAAAATAAATAGCTGATGAAGCTGTTGTTACCTATCGATTTATATACTCATTTTTTAACTAGTTAAAACACCTTAAACCCAATCAAAATCTTCGTTGCGCTTAGTTTTAAGCTTTTTTATTCTGTTCAATGAGACGACGTTTTTCTATTGCCATAGGTGTTATACCGTCATTAAGCTTCTTTTCAAATCCTAAGGCAAAATAAATCTCCGCCATCAAAAATAATGGTCCAATAATTAGTCCCATAATATCGTCAAAAAATGCTGGCTTAGCTTTTTCATAAATATGTCCGATAAACTGAATTATCCAGCCGATAACAAATGCAATGATGGCAAGCCAAAACGCATTTGGTGCTGTTGATATTAAGCTAGCTAGATAAATATTTAATACAACATAAACCGTCATCCCGAGGGCTAACTTAGCATGCAATTTAAAGTAATAAAGCAAAGTAATGGCGAAAAGCACCATAGCAGGTGTTAAATTTATAGATGAACTGGAAAATGGGATAGTGTAGGTATGTAAACTGAGTAATACCGTAATAGCCCAAACAATTAAAGGGATACCGACAAAGTGGGTTTTAATATTTTTTTTATTAAAGTGAACACTTTTATAGTTAGCTAGCTGTTCTTCGACTGTTTTCATGACAGTTCCTCATTATTATTCTGCGGTTATAATGGCAACTAATGCTATTGAAGTAAAGAGAGCAGACCAGATGATAATATTGAAAACCACGCACTTATAGAAACATTTATTCTTAGTTGAGAGATTGCAGTCGTTTTCTCTAGCTCATACAATAGCGAAATTTCGTATTATAAAAAGTTGTTGTTATGTCCTCAGATAGATTTGGTACCAGTGCTAATTATAAACGCCAAGAGCAAGGTTATCGCGATCGTGCTTTGAAATTATACCCGTGGGTGTGTGGCCGTTGTGCGCGTGCTTTTGAATATTCCAATATTAAAGAATTAACCGTTCATCATATCGATCATGATCACACTAATAATCCTAATGACGGTAGTAATTGGGAGTTGTTATGTATTTATTGTCATGACAATGAACATGCAAAATATACTGATCATGCTAATTATCAAACGGAAGTTAAAGCAGGTGATAGCAACCAAGACACTGCCACCTATAATCCATTTGCTGATTTAAAATCTATGTTGAAAAAATAGCAGTAAACTGCGGGCACGTAAAAAGGAGTTATTTGTGGCAGGTTCAAGTTTGTTAACTTTAATCGATGATATCGCAGCAATTTTAGATGATGTTGCAATACTATCAAAGGTGGCTGCTAAAAAAACAGCAGGGGTTTTAGGGGATGATTTAGCATTAAATGCTGAACAGGTTTCTGGTGTAAAAGCAGACCGGGAATTACCTGTGGTGTGGGCTGTCGCCAAGGGCTCGTTTTTTAATAAATTAATTTTGGTACCTGCTGCGTTGTTGATCAGCGCCTTTGCGCCACCACTTATTACCATACTTATGGTTATTGGCGGCCTATTTCTTTGCTTTGAAGGTTTTGAAAAGGTGTTTCATAAACTGTTGCATAGCAAAGATGAACTAGCCAAACAGCGACAAGAGTTACTAAATGCCGTATCTGATGATGAAATAGATATCGTTGCACTAGAAAAAGAGAAAATAAAAGGCGCCATTCGTACCGATTTTATATTATCCGCCGAAATTATTGTGATCGTACTTGGCTCAGTTAAGGAAGCTGCATTTGAAACGCAAGTTTTGGTGGTATCTTCTTTAGCAATTGCCATTACGGTAGGTGTCTATGGCTTAGTTGCGGCAATCGTTAAGCTTGATGACCTAGGGCTTTATTTATTACGTAAATCAGTTTCTGGTAACTTTAATGCACTGCAACGTGCTTTGGGCAGAGGCTTACTTATTTTCGCGCCGTTTTTAATGAAGTTACTTACCATTGTTGGCACTATTGCGATGTTTTTAGTTGGTGGCGGTATTATTGTTCACAGTGTGCCGTGGCTGGCAGATAAGTTTCATCAGCTTGAGCACTGGGCAAGCCAATATATTGCAAGTTTGGCCGACACTGTCTTGCCGATTCTACTTGATGGCGTCACAGGGATTATTGCTGGCGGCATAGTATTAGTTATCGTTAGCGCGTTATCTCGCTTAAAAAATAAGCAAAGTGCCAAAAGCTAAACTATTCGTAAATTGATTTAAAACAATATCTTCAATAACTAATGAAATAATTACAAATTAACCTCATTTCGCTATTGTTTTTTGTTGTCTTCGCCCTGAATATATAATTGAAGACAACAAAAAAGGTAACAATATGAAAATAATCATTTCTGGACATCACGTTGAAATCACCGAAGGTATTAGCCAGTCAGTTGAAAATAAATTTGCTAAGGTTGCTAAACATTTCCCAAGCCTAATGACATTAGATGTTATTATTACCGTTGAACCGAATGAACAAAAACTTGAAGTTTCCACTACCTATGAAGGGGCAAGCGTTTCTGTTAATGCCGCCGATAAAGAGCTGTATGCAGCTATAGCCAGTGCAGCAAGTAAGTTAGAGTCAGCATTATCGCATCGCAAAGGTATTTTATCTGCTAAGCAAAAGAAAAAGTATGAAGTTGAGCAATCTAACGCTTTTGAAAGTGCATAATTAAAGTGCTTATTTATCTTAAGAAAAAGACCGTTTTACGGTCTTTTTTACTTTGTAGAGCAAGTTAACAATAATAATTTTAAAGTCATGAATTAATGGCTATTAAGGGGATGTTCTCGTAAAATAGACAGCGACTATTATTTAAGGCCATAGCCTTAAGCGCATAGTCGCTTAATATTACTTTTAATAGCCAAGGAATCCCATGAGAAAAACATTCGAGTTAACACACCCTAAAATTAAAATGGCCAGAATGGTTGAAGCGGTGAAACACGAAGTTAAAAAATACCTAAAACGTGAACGTAATAAATCGTTACCTGAGGGTGCAGACTATTGGGACTTTGACTGTAAAATTGGCACATCAGAGCAAACTGCTGACGTTATCCACGTTGCCAGTATCAATAAAGAAATTGACGTTATGGAAGCTAATGCTGTGACAGCATTTTATTTAGAAATATTAGCTAAGCCTGCGACGCGACAATTTGAAGAAAGATAAACGCTACTAGCTGCGTTTAAAATAAAAAGAAAAGGCGAGTTAATATTACCTAACTCGCTGCTAATATAGTAAATTTAGTAGCCAATTAAACCATTAATATGTGCCACGGCGCTTCGGCCAAGAGCACTTAAAGCATATCCCCCTTCAAGAACAGACACAATTCTGCCATTGGCATGCTTATCGGCAATATCTTTTATTTGGTCTGTTACCCAGCGGTAATCTTCATCGACTAAACTGACTTGTGACATATCGTCTTCAATATGAGCATCGAAACCTGCAGAAATAAAAATAATTTGCGGTTTAAATTTATTCAGTGCCGGCAGCCAAGTATCAAGAATTGCTTGGCGAAAGTCAGCACTTTTCGCTGAGGCATCAAGTGGAGTGTTAATTATGGGGGCTTTTTTACTTTCTTGAATTTCAAAAGGATAAAACGGATATTGGTAGGTTGAACAAAATAAATAGCCTTTTTTATTTTTAACGATATCTTCAGTACCATTACCATGGTGGACATCAAAATCAACAATAGCGATGCGTTTCATTTTATATTGCTGCTTAGCATAAGCGGCGGCAACAGCAACGTTATTGAAGAAACAAAAGCCCATGCCTTTATCATACTCTGCGTGATGCCCTGGTGGACGTGTTGCACAAAACGCCGCCGTAAGCTGTTCTGACATTACCAAATCAACAGCATCTTTTGCAGCGCCTGCAGATAACAAGGCAGCATTGAGGGTGTTTGGGTTCATTACGGTATCGTCATCGACTCGATAGGTGCCTTGACTTGGTGCGTTGGCAAAAATTGAGTCTATGTATGCTTTATCATGCGCAAGATAAAGCAGTGATTTGTCAATTGGTTTGGCGTTAAACTGCCTAACGACGTAATCTAAGCCACTTCGAATAAGTTGGTCTTGAATGGCTGCCATACGCTCAGGCGCTTCTGGGTGGTGCTCTCCCATTTCGTGGGTTAAACATTGGTGGTGACTTATAACGCCAACAGTCATAATTATTTCCTTTAAATATACTTAATTTGGTAGCAGTTTCGATTAAGTAAATGAATATTTTTATTATCGCTTTTTATAGTGTAAAGGCTAGGCTAACTTCATCGTAATCATCAGAAGGTTTACGTAAAAAACCTGCATTTTCAAATACCTTGAGCATAGGTGCATTGTCTCGTCTGACACAGGCTACAAGTTGCTCTAAACCGCGTATTCTTGCGATTGCAATTAACTCGGAAAGTAATGCTTTTGCCATGCCTTTACCACGTTTACTTTCTTTAATGACAAAGGCTACTTCTGCACTATTATTGCTAGGTAAATAGTAGTAACGAGCCACCGCTTGAATAGACTCCCCCAAATGATCACGTTCAGTTAAACATAAGGCTAAATCAACATGTTGGTTAACACTGACCAAGTTACAGGACTTTTCTCTAGTCATTTGAGTTGCGTGGTGATTGTAGCGCATCATTAAGGTTTCTTTATTGTGCGAATAAAAGAACTCTTGTAGTTTACGCTCGTCAGCGGGCGCCAGCGGACGTAAAAAGTATTCGCTTTCACCAAATGTAAAACGCTTAATTTCAATTTTACCTAACTCTGGTACTGAGGTTGGGGTGTTTTCTTGATATTCAGGCACCCAATAATGTTTGCGCACTTCTTTTAATAATTGTGCGCGAAATTTTGGGTGGGCAATGCGAATGAGTTCGAGTGAACGTTCGCGAATACTTTTACCTTGCAAAGAGGCGATGCCATATTCAGTGACTACATAAGAGACATGGCCACGAGATGTGACCACGCCGCCACCTTCAGTTATATGCGGCACAATACGGGAAATTTTGCCATCTTTGGTGGTTGATGGCAGGGCAATAATAGGTTTGCCACCTTTGCTAAGTGCTGAGCCGCGAATAAAATCGACTTGGCCACCAATGCCACTATAAAAGTGGTAACCGATGGAGTCGGAAACCACTTGTCCTGTTAAATCAACCTCAATGGCGCTGTTAATAGAAACCATTTTCTCGTTTCGAGCGATATTTACCGGCGAATTAATATGTTCACTTGGATAAAACTCAACATGAGGGTTACCATCAACAAACTTGTAAAGTCGCCTAGTGCCGACACAAAAACTGACCACAGTTTTACCTTTATGGAAGGTTTTTTTGCGGTTATTAATGACGCCAGAAAGCATTAAATCAATAATGCCATCGGAAATCATTTCGCTATGTACCCCTAAGTCTTTATGGTTGGCTAAATATTGCAGTACCGCCGATGGTATATTGCCAATGCCAATTTGAATGGTTGCACCATCTTCCACTAACATGGCAACGTACTGACCAATTTGCTCGGTTGCTTGGTCCACTTCAGGCTCAGGTACTTCAGGTAAGTATTGCTTCATGGTCATGTGTGCATCAATTTGATTAATATGCACAAAACCATGGCCGTTAGTGCGTGGCATTTTGGGGTTTATTTGGGCGATAACATATTTTGCTTTTTTGATGGCGGCTGAAACTATATCAACACTAACACCGAGTGAGCAGTAACCGTACTCGTCTGGCGGACTAACCATAATAAGCGCAACATCTAAAGGCAGAATATTTTCATTAAATAACTTTGGAATTTCTGATAGAAACGACGGTGTGTAATCTGCACGACCTTCACTTATCGCTTTTCTAATTTTTTCACCGCCAATAAAAAAAGCGTTGACTTTAAATAAGTCGCGATGCTGCTCTTCCGCCCATACATTGTCAGATAAGGTGAGAATATGTACCGCTTCTATATCATGTAAACCGGCACTGTTGGAGATTAAATCGTCTATCAAGGCATTCGGCACTGCAGCATTAGAGCCAATAAATATGCGATTGCCAGACTTTAAGTATTGTGACCAGTCGATAACTGATTTTTCTTTTTTCTTTATCGGCATAGGCGTCTCTGATTACACTGTAATAACTTGAGTATGAATCAATCAATAAGTTATTTTTTGATCCGAGTCAAATTTAATGTGGTATTAGACTAAAGGTGTAGTTTAATAGATTGAAAAATAAATGTATTTCTTGCATTGTAAAATGAGTTCACTGACTAGATTTTACTATTAATTTTTCACTAAAGCCTTTATCTTGCATACATGTGAAATGTTGTTTTAGTTTAACAACAAATAAGATAAGGAACCGAGTTAATGTCGCAGTTAAATAGTGCTTTTTTTGGCAGTTTATTGAGCTTAGTTATAATGTTTATGCTAGTAGCGCCAACATTTGCTAATAGTAAACTAGCAAGGGAAGAACCACGTTGGGAGGCGGGTGCCTTGTTAGCAACTTTTCATAGCCCTTTGTACCCAGCTGCGTCGGAAACCCAAGAAAATGTATTACCTGTGCCTTTTTTAATTTATCGAGGCGAACGTTTACGCGTTGGGGAGAACGGTGTTATTAAAGCCATGGCAATTGAAAAGCCCCGTTTTAAGGTCGATTTATCATTAGGTGCGGCATTTAGTGCGAGCTCTAAAGATTCTAAGGCGCGAACGGGGATGCCCGATTTAGATTTTATTTTTGAAGTTGGGCCAGAAGTCAGCTTTATGCTCGCGGACAATAATAGCAGTGAAACTTGGCTTAATTTACACTTTCGTAAGGTGTTTTCTAGCGACTTTTCTAGTATTGAAGATAGAGGCTACATTTTTCAGCCAGAGTTGGCTTTTCAAGGGGAAAACTTTTTTAGTAAAAATAGTGCGTATAAATTTACATTTTCACCATTATTTGCCAGCAAGAAAACTCATCAGTACTTTTATCAGGTGGATGAAAAATTTAGTACCATTGAACGACCAGCTTACCAAGCAAGTGGTGGTTATTTAGGCACCGAAATGTCATTGGTTAATCGTTTTAAGATCCGCAATGACTTATTAATTTTTATAAGTACTAAATTGGCCTATTACAAAGGTGCGAGTAATGAAGATAGTCCATTGTATAAAAAAGATTTTAATTATTCGCTTGGCCTAGGCTTAAAATGGACACTATTTGCTGGTGACAAATTAACTATATTTTAGAGAAGAGTATGTCAGAAATAGCGCAAATACGTTTAATGAAAATATTCATTGTTATTGGCCTTTCCCTATTTGCCTTAGGGCATTACTTGATTTCTTATGCTGATTTGCCAACCACTATGGGCGTAAAAGGAATTATTATTTGTGCAGCTTGCATTGCTTTTGGTTTAATATTTTCTTTACCAACAAAAATGTATTTAACCTTTTTATTAGTAAAGCGTGAGCAAGCAAATAACTCTTTTAAAAAACCGGAAAAATCATAAGAAAAAAGCCCAACAATGTTGGGCTTTCTAGTATCTCGCTTTAGTGTCGATATTGATTGTTTTGACTAACCAAAAATATTACGCATTAAGGTGATGGCTTGCTCGACAGTTTTACCATCTTTAACACTGTTAACTATAGTACTACGCATATTTAAAATATATTCTGGAATATCGTCGGCTTCAAAAGCTTTATCAACAAGCGCTTCAGCAGACTCTTTACTGCGCTTAACTGCTTTTGCGACACCAATTTTAATTTTTTTCGGTTTATCGCGCATACGAATATAATTTGAGTTTGTTGCCAGCGATGTATCAGCAAATAAAAATAGGTCAATTAAAATTGCGCGATGCTTCCAAAGCTGTTGTTCTACTTTGTCCTCTGGCATGTCACTGCGCCACCATTGCGTATTGCGAATACTTGCTATCATTTCGTGCCAGTAATCATCAAAACTTTGATTGTTTAATTTAACTAAGCCTAAACCTTGTGAAAGAATGTCTAACTTATTGCTGGTTAGTGCGACAAATTGATCTGGGCGGCGCATTGCCAGTAAGCGAGTGGCAGCTGTTAATGGTGCTTTTTCGCCATCACTATGTTCAGCAAAAATAGCTTTATAGGCATGTACGAAGTTTTGATAATGATCTAAGTGTACTTCACCTTCTAACGGAATATGCGCTAGTGCCTTATCGAATGATTGTGGTGTTGCTTTTAATAGTTGCTGAAAGGTTTTAGCGCCACGTGTACTTGCAAACCATTCAACGTCAAACATGTAAACACTGATATCATGCTGTGCGGTATGTTTTCCTGCCAAGGCTAAGCGATCTTCTTCAATTAAATCGGCTAAGTTTTGGTCACGAATATTTGCAATATAATCTAGCAGCTTTAAGCGCTCTGGTAACGCGTGTAACTCCGAATTTTCTTCGATAAAGCCAGTGAACATTGGCCAAGGAATAACACGCGCCATTTTTAATTGGCAGGCACTTACACCATTAGCAAGAGTTTCTTGCAGTTTTTTTAGTGGTTTTTCTTGGTTTGGCTCTAGTAAGTCTCGATTTACATCATGAGCACAGATCCTGTGCAATTCTCGGCACCAATTAAGAAAATCTTCAGGGTGGTTTTCTACTTTTACTGCCATCAAGTTAAGGCTGATATCAGCAACAAACGATAATGCATTTTGGTAAATAGTTTGCTCAGTGTTATTGAGTGACATTGCATTAGGTGAGGTAAGTAATTTTCTCATGAAACTTGGCTTTTCCGACGGTAAAAACATAAAAATAGGGCGGCATAATACGTGTAAAATCGTCTAACGCAAGTGATAAAGTGTAATTTTAGGGAGAAAGTTTTGACTGCCGATTTAAGCATCAGGATTTGCTGAGATTATCAGCAAACCCTTCATCGTTGCACATAATTAGTAAAATATTTGAGCAATGAAATAGTCGATGTACTTATGACGCTGACACTGGTTTTGGTTTTGCAAAATACTTTACTAGACCGATTACAGATGCAGCAATCCAGAAAAGTTCAATAACAAAACTTGCCAAATTAAAGTTGTAGCACAAACTTATTAGCAGTAAAACGGCACCAGATAAATTGATCAGGTTATACGCTAAACTTTGCGGTGTTAGTTTTTCAAGTTGTAGTAAGAAAAAAGCACCAACCACTAAAAAAGTTCCCGACATACCAATGATATCGAATAAAATATCGATCATAATAAACTCCAAGCTTATGAGGGTGATCCAAAATGCTGGCCCTTTCCGTGGGTAGGATCGTTTTCTTCCGTGAAACAGCTTGTCGCTGACCGTTAATAACGTTAGTTAATTTAACTGTGGTTATCTAGGTAATTTCGCTGCTATTGTAAGCAGGCTTTGTAAAAAGGTAAAGCGATATAATATTAACATGATTTTGCTCAATGAAATAAGTCAGGTGATATGTCTAGGCAATGTATATAAATAATAATAAAGGTCTGTTTATGAAAAACTATTTTGCAAATAATATTGCTAAAACTTTGTTGGTGCTTGTTGCTGTATTTTCTAGTTATATTGTTTACGCTCATGAAAAGCATTCTACTAACGCTACTTATTTGGGCAATGCAGCTATAATGGTGCAAGGAGAGAAAAGTAAATTATTATTTGACCCTTTTTTCCATAAAGACTTTAGTATTTATCAACTAGTTCCTAAAGAAATTAGGCAGGCTATTTTTCAAGGAAAGCCTCCATATCATAATATTGACTTGCTTTTTATTAGTCATGCTCATGATGACCATTTTTCAGCGGCTGATTTATTGAAATATTTGACCTTACATCAGCAGGTGCAGGTCATTGCACCACAACAAGCTATTGATAAACTATCGGCATTAAGTGAATTTTCACTTAATGCCGATAAACTGATGCCGCGAATTCATGGTGTTGCATTAGGTTACGGTGATTTAGCTTGGTCAAAACAAATTGGTCATACAAATATTTCTGCGGTACGTATTCCTCATTCAGGGTGGCCAAGTCGGGCTAATATTGAAAATATCGTATTTCGCGTTACGCTAGCAGATGGCGATACTGTGATGCATATGGGGGATGCCGACCCTGATGACGATCACTATTTACCTTATAAAGAATATTGGAATCAGCAAGTAACAGATACTGCTTTTCCTCCATATTGGTTTTTTTACTCAGCTGAAGGTCGTGACATTTTAAATGAAATTATTAATGCCAAGCAACATATTGGCGTACATGTGCCGGTAGAAATACCTAAACGACTAATTCGCTCAAAGCAACTGTATTTTTCAAAGCCAGGGCAGTTAATGAATATACATAAGCATTAAAAATAATATTCACATTTGCCTGTTGGTGACTGTCATCAATTTTGTCTTTGTTTTGTTATATCGCTTGTTCTTTTTCAACAAAATCAGTAATCTGTTTTCATTCTGGTCTGACCAATTGCCGTTTTCTCAGCAATTGGACGACCGTTAGCTACAACGATAAGGGATGAAAGTGAATGCAACAAGAGTCAATATTTATTCAAGATGATGAGCATCAACTGCATTTGCGTCATATATGGAAGAGTCGTGGTGGTGTTCCCGTTTTTATGCTTCATGGCTCAATTGAAAATGGCCTTATCTTTTACACCGAAAAAGGAAAAGGTTTAGCCTGTTTTCTTGCTGAGCAAGGCTTTGATGTTTATGTAGGCGATTTACGTGGCAGAGGTCAGAGTAAACCAAGCATTGATGCTAATTCTTCATTTGGTCAATATGAAGCGATTACCCGCGATATTCCTCTTTTTTTAGAGAAGGTACAAAATTTAAACCCACAGAAAATTCATCTTATTGCCCATTCATGGGGAGGCGTATTATTGTCGAGCTTTCTTGTGCGTTACCCTCAATGGCTTGATAATGTGCTCAGTAAAACCTGCTTTGGCACTAAAAGAGTGGTTACGGCAAAAACCATTGAAGCATTTGTAAAGCTTAAGGTGTTGTGGCGTTATTTGGCACCTGTGTTGGTGAAGCAAAAGGGCTATCTTGATGCCAAAAAGTTTGGTATTGGCTCAGACAATGAAACTAAACAATCGCTAGCGGAAAGCTTAGCTTGGGTAACGCCGGGCAAGTGGTGTGATAGTTATGATAATTTTGATTATTTTAGTGCTGCACAAAAGGTAACGTGGCCACCTACTTGGCATTTTACTGGTATTAAGGATCATGCACTTGGCCATCGCCAGGACGTACAATTATTTATTGATGAATGCGGCAATAGTAGCGCAAAATTTTCAGTACTGTCGAAACAAGCAGGAAATTATCTAGATTATGATCACATCAATATTCTTACTAGCCCATTAGCGGTGAATGACCATTTTCCGTTGTTGGTAACTTGGTTAACTGAACATCATTGACCGTAAAAGTGAGGGGAGGGTTATTACAATGCTCTTTGCTGCTCGCCAATTTTAAAGTTAGTAAATCAAGCAAGTAAACAGCCGCCCCTGTTCATCAATAATGAATTATGTTTTAACGGCAATCACAGCACCTGTTGAAATCATAATTGTGCCGGCGGTTTTGTTAATGATATTCGTTGCATTTGGCGACTTAAAAACTTGCTTCGCTTTTACCGAAAACAGACAGTAAGCAATGTTGACACTGCCAAATGCAAGAGTTGCAGCTAACATAATTAAGCCCATATCATAAAATGAAACACCATCATTATTGATAAATGCAGGGAAAAAACCAACATAAAATAAAATGGCCTTGGGGTTACCCAGTGTGATAAATAAACCTGTTAAAAAATTAGCGATAATTGATGAGTCTTCTACTTTTGTTAACTCAACTGGCGTTGCTTTCGTTGTTATAAGTTTGTAGCCTAGCCAGAGTAAATAACTTACGCTGATATATTTGATTAATACAAATGCTGCGCCCATAAACTCGGCGATTGCGGATAAACCAAAAAGTGCAAGAATGATGAAAACATAATCCCCGATCAAGATCCCTATGGTCATGTAAATGCCTTGCATAGCACCAGAAGAAAATGATCGCGCGATTAAGGTAAAAACTGCAGGGCCGGGAATAATCGCCAAAAGTAACATAGCGCTAAATAACGCCAGTAAACTTTCAATAGACATGCGAAACCTCCAATGGTTATTTTATCTAGTTTATTTGTATATTGGGTGATAGCGTATAAAAAGGCAATTATGCGCCAATATCATGCTTATCGTAGCAATTAAGAAATTAACTATGATGAAGTTTACTTTTTACACTATAAAATATTTAACGCCATACATTTGAAAGTTGTCATTAAATATCTTCATGAGCTGCCATTGCCTCGATATTAATAATTGCTGAACGATTCAAGGTTATTTTAAAACGTTGTGCATGCTGATTATGTTGCTTATCTGTTTGCATTAAAACCAAGTTAATTTGATAGCGCCTTTCTACCGCTTGTTTAGTGATTTTACTGCCATCAAGAGAATATAGCCGGCCTTCGCCTTTTTTTAAAAATCGAATAAAAGGGGTTAAATTAAAGTAGATGCGTTGTTGTATTTCGTCGTAACCGGGTAAAAATGTTTTTGCAAAAACTTTAGTGTCACTGCGAAAATGCAATAATTGTGCTGCTTGCTTATTTTGTTGGCGACGAGTTTGAAACAGCTTATCAACTTGTTTGGGTAAGTCTTTATTACGAATATACTCAAGCCAAATAGTTTGGCTAGCAATACGACTTTTATTTACACTATTGCTGTAAATATTTTTCCATTTCGGTAAACCACGTTGAATGCGCCGCCAAATAATTCGTGTAATATCATCTTTAAAAATTTCTCGTAAGCCGTAAATAACGCCTAGCATACCAACTAAAGCAATTGTCACTTCAGTAAAATTTGCCCGCGCATTTAGCACTAACATCATTACAAAGGCCATAATAATGGCGGTTACTGTGCCTCTTACTAAACGTTTTAAATTACTATTAAGATTTTTAACATCTTTTTTTAATACTACGCCATATTCCACCAGCCGTTGTAACAAGCGCATTTTATTTGTAATTCTATTTGGGTCTGCCAAAGTGGTTTGTGAGTTGTATTGGTTGGCCTCTCGGTATTCGTTTTCATTTCGACATAAAGCAAGTAAAAAGTTTCGTTCGGCGGTGAAGTCACTACTTTTGGGGCCACGCGACAATATTTTTAAAAATGACTGCTCAACATGCCAGCTTAGGTAGTTATCTGCATTTTCAAAAAAAGGACTAAGTTTTTTATCTGGTGGCGTATAGCGTCGCAACTTTTTTAACAGGGCAATTATTTGCTCAGCCAAAACAATTGCTTGCGGGTAAAAGTCCTCACTTTCTTTTAATTTTATGGTTTGCTTGATATCTGTATCGAGTGCGATCCGAATTTGATACGAGAATAAATTCAGATTTAAGCGGTAATCACTTTGTTCACCTTTTTGTTGGCTAATAAAGCGGCTGCGTACTAAGGGTAAATGTAATTGATCTGAATAATATGCACTATGGCTTTTAATGCTGCTATGAAAGTACTGCTCTTCAGAAAGTGTTTTTGGGCTAATGCCCATTTCTACAGGTAATGAAAAATATAAATCAAGCCTTTGCTGATCGCTTGGTAATAGTTGATAACCAATTTTAATGGAAAGGTTTTCGTCTTGGATGAGTTTAATGTTATTCACTTATAAATTTTACTCCTTATATGAAAAACTTAAGTGTCTAATAGTTATTATACGCTACTATAATAATTATTATTGTTAATTCTTAGACGAATTTAATCTCAGATAATCAGGTCTTTACCTTAGTGTGAGGTTAGTTGATTGAAAGCAGGATATTGCGGTTTAGGGAGTATGACTATGAAAATGATTTATACCAATGAAAATCAATTTTTGGCTAACAATGCGAAAAATATTGTTGAATGTAGTGGTATTGCTACTTTTCTTAAAAATGAATTCGCTCAAGGTGCAGTTGGTGAAATTGCAGCATTCGATACTTGGCCGGAAGTTTGGGTTATTGATGACAATGATTACGAGAAAGCAAAAGCTATTATTGCATCGTCAGAAAGTGCAAGTCGTCGAGAAAATTGGATATGTAATCACTGCTTTGAAGAGAATGACTCATCGTTCGAAATTTGTTGGCAATGCCACCAAGATGCAGACTGATATGCTATAACAAAAGTTGTTAAGTATTTCTGAAATACAGTCGATATTTTTTAGATGAAATAGCTTAATTAGAACTAATGCTAGCGGGTTGATAAAATTGTTATAGATAATAGGCAAACAGACAATACTTTTGGCTAAGAATCAGGTAGAGTATTAATTAGACGATGGATCGTTTGCACAATAATGGATTATTGACCATGATGTATAAATTACAGGGCATAGCTGTCCGCACCAAAGTAGTAAAACTGTTATTTTTATTCTTCTTACTATCGCTTAACGTTAACGCGACAGAGCCTATAGAAAACTATCAAAAATTAAAAGATTTACAGCATTTAAATACCGATAGCAGTAGAAGTTTCGTTAATCAACTGCTATTGAAAATACCTAACAATGATTATAAGTTTTTACACGCGCCCATTTACGCTTACATTGCCAAGTTAAAAACGGCTGACGGAAATTGGCTTGAAGGTAAACATTACCTTGATTTAGCAATATCGGCATTAGCAACCACAAGCGATGACGAGCTGCTGATTGAATCTCTTGAAAGTATTAGTTGGATATTTTTTATTAGAGGTCATTATAGTGATGCCATATTTTATGTGCAAAAAATGGCAGATCTTGCCTTTGAAACAGCAAATCAACGAGGACAAGTTGTTGCATTAAACCGGTTAGCGCTAAGTTATATTGAACTAAAACTGTTTGAGCTAGCAGTTGAACCATTAGAAATTGCACTTGAGTTAGCACGGGCAACAAAAAATTATGATAGCGAGTTTTTAGCGACACTCTATTTAATTAATGCCCGCATTGAGCTTTCAGGTTTTGACCCACAAGAAACTTTTGCATTAACCTTAATTGCTGAAAGAATCCCGTCCAAGTTTAATAGTGATGATGGTTACTTACCTAGGTTAAAAGGTGTGGTGAGCTTGCAATTAAGGAACTTTCTTGCGGCGGAAAAGTGGCTAAAAGTAGCACTGGAAAAAGCGACTGAAAAACATGATGTACGTTTACTACAAATGGTGAGTAAAAGTTTATCTGAATATTATTTAGCCACAAATAAACCTTGGCTAGCGCTAGATTATGCCAGCGCAAGTTTAAATTATAATAACCAGTTGCAGCATTTAAATGACCAAGCAAGCTTACACTATTTATTAAGTAATATTTACCAGCAATTAGGCGATGAAATAAGTTCATTGAAATACTTGCGTGCCTACGCTGACTTTCAATATTCTACAAGTGATAACACAACGGTTAGCTTGTTAACAACTATGGATAAACGTATTGAAGGTATAAAGCAAAAACAAAAACTAGCAGAGCAAGAAAATTCGTTACTTGCCAATAAAGTTACTGCACAAGAATACGAAAACGAACTGCAATTTTTTGTTTTTACCATTTTAGGTTTAATGCTGCTTATCGTATCTTTTATCGTAGTTTTCGTTGTTCATCATCGTATGTTAAAAGCACAAATTACCTTGTCGATGAAAGATGAGTTAACCGGAGCTTACTGCCGAAATTATTTAAAAGGTTACTTACCGGCGGTAAAATCTCGATTTGAAAGAAATTCAGATAGAGATCATTCATTAGGGGCACTGATAATAGACTGTGATGATTTTAAGTTTATTAATGATACTTTTGGTCATGCAGGAGGCGATAAGGCCTTAAAAGAAATCGTAGATACGCTGTCCAAACATATTAGAGAGCAAGATCTGTTATTACGTTGGGGGGGAGATGAATTTGTTATAGTATGTGAGTCGGTAAATCAGCTACAAATTCGCGAATTAGCAAAACGTATTACTGCCAGTATCAGCGACATGCAGATACAGTACGACGATATTACACTAACAGTGACAGTTTCTATTGGTTATGCCTTACATAGTAAGGCTGAGAACTTTAATTTTGATGGTTTAATTAAAGCCGCCGATGAATTTTTAATGGCAACAAAAAAATCGGGCAAAAATAGCTGTTTAGGTGAAAACTTTAATGAAATGAGTATTGATGGATTCTCTGCTAATTTTTCTAAGGGTGATTTTTAATAACGGGGAGTTAGCCAAAAACACATGCGTAAGTCAGATAAAAAAATAGACAATAATATTCGTAAAGCGCTCACTAACGTATGTCAATCGGCTTTAGAAGATATTGAAGGCTTTCAGTGGTTAACGCACTCGGTTAACTTTTCATCTTTTCCTGAAAGCTTGTTAATTACTTGTGTGTTTGACAGCAATATCAATTTGAAAAACTATTTAACATCCTCGCAGGATAACTATTTAGTATGTGCGATTGAAAGTGAGCTCGCCACAATTGGTATTAAACTGAAAAATAAAAGTAAACAAATTTTGCTAGATAGTGAGGAAAGCTGCGCCGAGTTTCAACAAGGAAATTGGCGCAAAAGATTGTCCTAACTCGTTTATAGGGTGTTAAATAAAGACAGGGCAATTGCGCACATAATCAAGCCGACAATAATATCTATACTTCGTTTTACTTTCGCCTGACTTAGCCAAGGCGACATTTTTGCAGCGGCTCCGGCGAGACTATAAAACCAAATAATTGATGCCAGCATAGTGCCAATAGCAAAGGCAAGTTTTTCATTTCCTTCAAACTGACCGCCAACGCTGCCTAGAATCATAACTGTATCTAAGTACACATGGGGATTTAATAGTGTTACCGCTAAAGTCGAAACCGTCACTATCCAAGCACGCTTATTGTTACCCTCGGTTTTAGACTTTTCATGCTGGTAATTATTTAACCATGCTTGGCGAAATGATAAGCCAGCATAGCTAAATAAAAATATGATACCGCCCCAGGAAATAACGAGGACTAAGCTTGGTGATGCTGCAATAAGTTTGGCACCTCCAAAAACACCTAAGCCGATTAGGACGATATCACAAAACATACAAATAGTGGCTGCAAGAAAGTGATGGTTCTTTTTAATACCGTGATTAAGCACATGAGAATTTTGCGCGCCAATGGGAATGATCATACTAGCGCCCAAGAAAACCCCTTGTATTAGCGGTGTAAACATAGTTAATCCAAATTAAAATCTGTGTTGAGTAACTAAGTACACTGTAAGTTAATTTTTTATATAAATATAATTAATATATTTTATCCTTGATTAGTTTTGCTAATATTGATGAGTGCGATTTTTCATCGTACTTATATCGCGTTAATTATTGAGACGTAACATTATGCTAGATTATAAATTGCTACATGCTTTTAGCGTGGTCGTGGACCAGCAAAATTTTGACAAAGCGGCGTCAATATTGGCGATTACCCAATCTGCAGTTTCTCAACGCATAAAAGCGTTGGAACAAGCTATAGGTCAGCCGGTTCTTGTGCGTACTCAGCCATTAGTGGCGACGGTTATTGGCAAAAAGTTATTGGCGCACTATCAACAAGTAAAATTACTTGAGCAAGATATTTTACCGGATATTTCTGCAAATAATAGACAAGAAACCATACAGGCTAATATTGCCAGTAATGCTGATAGTTTGGCTACGTGGTTAATTGGTGCAATTGGTGACGTATGTCATCAATATAATGTGGCGGTAAATTTTCGTTTAGCCGATGAAAATCGAACGATTAATTATCTAAAAGATGGAGAGGTTTTTGGTGCTATTAGCACCTATTCGCATGCATTGCCCGGCTGTACTTTTGAAAAACTTGGAGATATGCAATACATTTTAGTTGCTGCGCCCAGCTTTGCACAAAGGTACTTTGCAAAAGGAATTAATGAACAAGCGTTACAAAGGGCACCTGCAGTTGCCTATGATCAAAAAGATGACATGCATATAAAATATATAGAGCAAACATTTAATTTAAAAGGTGGTTCATACCCTTGCCATACTGTGCGTTCATCAGAAGCATTTGTAGGTTTTGCGAAACAAGGTTTAGCCTATTGCCTGATCCCAAAACTGCAAATAAAAGCAGACCTAGAGACTGGTGCACTGATTGACCTTATGCCGGAAAATTCAATTACACGTACACTCTACTGGCACCATTGGGTATTACTGAAAGGGGTTTTTAAAGCGATGTCAAAAGCGATTGTGTATCGTGCGCAAAGTGCACTAAAGCATCAATAAATGACTAGGCATTTATTGATGCGATTTAATATAAAACAGAGGAAACTATGAGTGAATTAATTGTTAGAGCGGCGTCCATTGATGATATTGGCAGTTTATTTAAATTTATTAAAGACTTAGCCATTTATGAAAAAGCTGAACATGAAGTACTCGCCACCGAGCAATCTTTAAAAGAAAGCATTTTTTCTGACAATAGCCATGTATTCGCGCTTATTTGTGAGTTAGATGGTATGGCTATTGGTTCAGCCATCTATTTTTTTAATTACTCCACTTGGCTGGCAAAACCTGGACTCTATTTGGAAGACTTATATGTTATGCCAGAATATCGTGGTAAAGGGGCAGGGATAAAACTACTTAAGACAATGGCTAAAATTGCTGAAAATAAAGGTTGTGCAAGGTTTGAGTGGAGCTGCTTAGACTGGAATACTCCATCACGAGAGTTTTACCATTCCATAGGTGCTCAAGCACAAGAAGAATGGGTTAGTTATCGTATGACGGGGAAAACCCTTAGTGATTTTGCAGCTGATCAGACTCCATAATATCTATACTTTGCAGTGGCTTATCGGCAAATGCAAGCATAGCTGTGGCGACTTTTTCAGCTTGAATTGCGCGATATTTTTTGGCAATAAATATCGCAAATACTTTCATAAATGCTGAGCCTAATTGCTCTGCTAATCTAAACTCTTGTCTATGCCCCAACAGCATTGAAGGGCGAAAAATACCTAAATACTGATAGTTAATAGAGGCTATGCTCTGTTCAACTTCTCCTTTTACGCGATTATAAAATACACGCGAGTTTTTATTTGCGCCAACGGCAGAAACTAGCGCGAATAAACTTGCTCCATGTTGATGAAAATATTTGGCAATGGCTAATGGGTAATCATGATCAACTTGATAAAATGCGTGCCTAGATCCTGCTTTATTGATGGTTGAGCCTAATGTACAAAAAACATGCTTGACTGATTTTATACCCGTGTTGTTAGCATGCTTTAATAATTCATCGTCGAGCTGAGCAAAGTTGATAATTAACGCTTCAAGCTTATGGTGCGTAATATTTAGCGGTCGCCGGGTTAACGCAACTACCTTAATGTAGTTAGGTGAGGCTAATAGTTGCTGAAGTAAATGCTTGCCTATCAAGCCTGTGGCGCCAACAATCAAAGCTGTTTGTTGTTCTTTTGGTGAATTTATTAATTGGCTAGTATTTGAAGCGAGCTGTTTATTCATATATTTGAGCTATTGTACTCGGTAGAGAGTGCCGTTGTTGTTGATCAATTGGCTAATATTGTCAGTTATCTTTTGCGCTAAAGCTAGCTCTTCAGGTGAAAGGTATTTAGATGATCGCTCAATATACCATTGATAACGACGATAAAGCTTGTTGCTGTCGGTAAAATTTAAGATAACTTGGTTATATGCGTGGGCTTTTACGCGACCTTTTGCTCCATAGTTTTGTGAATGATACATATTGGAAAGAGTCACCATAGCTTTTAGGCTACCATGTTCTGATGCTTTGATTAAAAAATCCAGTTTTGTCTTTATAAAGTTGTCACGAGTCGCAATATATTCATCGCGCGCTAATGCATGGTATTGCTGAGAAGTCATGAAAAATTCAGCGGTAATTTGGGAAAACTGCTCTTGAGCGGCCACTAAGCCTTGCTCGGCTGAAGCATGCAAATAATGATAAAATTGCTGCGTTTGGCTCGGTTCAATGCCCTGACATTTATCGAATTTGGCCGTTAAATTATCAATAAATTGTATTGATTCATTGCTACTTTGTGCTAATTCAAGCTGCTGATCATATGCTTGCTGAGACAATGGTGCATTCAAACAATACTTAAGGTTCATTGCTAAGCTATAACCTGCATTAAGATCGCCTTGAGTAAAGAGCGATGCTAGTCTTTCAATTTGTTGATTGAGCTTACCTTTTATTTGCCATTTGCTGTGCTGTTTAAATGATGGCGATGTCTGCTTATTTATAGCTGGCAACTTAAATGACGTTTCTTCAAGTTTTTGCGATGTTTTCGTGCTAATTTTATCGTTTAAAAGGCTAGTATTGTTTTCTATACTTGAATCTTTATTACTCGCAAGAGAGCTGTTGTTACCAACGTTATTATTAAAAAAATAACTATTAGTAAAATAGCTAACTGCAGATATGAGCAATATTATAAGGGCTGTTAGCCATAGTTTAGGTCGCTTTATATTCATCCTTGGTACCCGTTAAATTAGCAATTAATACTACAGTATTGATACTTGCCCTGTTTCAGAGTCATAGACGAAACCCAAATTGTCTCGCTCTGTTAGCTTATAAGAACAGTCGCCGTTGCCTTCATAATTTACAATAAACTCTGCAGAATTATCCACCGCGGCACTGTTATCGCCATTTTCAATTAAAGCCTGCCAAAGTGATAAACAGTCGTCGTCATTATTCGCTGATATAACAACGTCACTACCAGGGTAACTTTGTGCAGGATATCCTTGCGGGTTTATGTCGATTTGTCCTGAAGTATCGTTACCGTACAGTTGAATATTATCACGTTGGTTAAATGCACTTGGCGAGCCTAAAGCGCGCCATTTCATGTTTGCTAAATTAACGCTTGAACGTAGAGCACCAGCATTAGCTGAAACTTTTGCTTTTAAGGCATCGTCGGTTAAATTAATGAACTTCGGTAGTGCGATTGCGGCTAATATACCAAGCATTACAATAATGACAACTAACTCTATTAAGGTAAAACCTAGTGATTTTTTCATTGGTGTTTTAATAACTTAATTTTTTTGAATAATGTATACCAAGCGTACATAAATCACAACGAAAACAGCATTAGGTAAACGTGTACAGCAAGTTAAGTTTTAGCGATATATTCTATTTGCCCAGCGCGTTAACCCTGCGGTGACGCTGCCAAAGTGATCACCAATAACGATAGGTGTTTGCGTAAATTGTTGTTGCAAGAACTGATAAATGACCGGTGATTTAGCAGTTCCTCCGGTAACGAATACCACGTCAGGCTTAGTGTTTGCTTGGTTTATTGCTTCTGTCATAAGTTTTGCAATACTATTGAGCTCGCGTTGACAGGCGATGGAAAAACTGGCTCTATCGACTGGTATTATTAGGTTTTCTACAATATCTTCTAATTCAATGTTATGGCATGTGGTATCGGTTAAGGCTATTTTGCTTTGCTCCGCGGCATTCACGACTTTGTAGCTCATTTTTTGCTCTTGAACGGTTAATAATCGTCTGACTAATTCTGGCTGCTCAGCATCGCGTATCAATTGTTGTAAAAAACGTCCATTGGCAGCGCTATAAAATTCGGTTTGCTCGTTAATGTTGTTTATTGCAACTGCCTGCCAATAACTATTTGATGGCATAGGCTTTCCAGACTTTAACTGCGAGTCTAAGCCAAAGCTTGGCATTATGCCTTTGAGGGCCATAGCAATATCAAAGTCATTACCACCGACGCGTTCACCGCTATGGCTTAACAAATCTTGTTGACGGTTCGTATGACTTGCCTGCTCAGGCCCCATGAGTAACATTGAACAATCTGTTGTGCCACCGCCGATATCCACCACAAGTACTTTAGTTTCTTGTTGTAATGACGCTTCATATTCAAAGCCTGCCGCAACTGGCTCAAACTGAAACTCAACATCGTTAAAGCCAACTCGTTTTGCTGCCTTGGTTAAAACTTGTAGCGCTTGCTGGTTGCTTTCTTCGCCACGTAAGCCTTGAAAATTAATAGGGCGGCCAATGACGGTTTGGCTGATGCTTCGACCTAGCTGAGCTTCAGCTAAAGATTTTACATTACTCATCATAGCGGCAACGATATCTTCAAATAATTCAATTTGTTGCGGTAATAGTCCACTTGCACCAAGAAAGGATTTTGGTGACTTGATGTAATAGCCTTCGTCTGGCTCTTGCAAATAATGATTTAATGCTTGCTGTCCAAAAGATAACTCTGTTGGATAACCATCTAGTGTTAACTCCCTTAGCGTGTTTTGCCCTTTTTGTAGTTGTTGTTTACGTTGGTGCTGAAAGTTTTTTTGCTCGGCTAAGGTCAAGTGTTTGTGCAGCCAATTTGCAATAATATCTCGACTAGGTGCATATAAGGTCGAAGAGATATAACGGCCATGATCGCCTAGTGATAAAAGTTCTGGGGTGTTGTTATGCATAACGCCAACAGCACAGTTTGAAGTGCCGTAATCAAATCCGATCATGATGAAGTCCGTTAAAAAAAGGCCGCGTAGAATACTGATATAAGTGGTGCTAAGCAAGTTCTTTTAGCAAACTTATGTAATTTAGTATGGGGTTACATTCTCCGCCTAAGTTACCGAATCAATAACAATAATTAACTAATTTTCAGGAATCCATAATGTGCTTTTCACTCAAAAAATTTACGTCAATTGCCTATTTATCAGTAATATTCTCTTTAATTTTCATTAGTGCCAATTTAACCGCGGCAGAAACTAGAGAAAGTTATGCAGAAAAAACCAAAGAAAGTATGGAAAAAATGCAAAAGAAAAGAACGACATGGACAGAGGCTGATAGAGCTATTATGAAGGCAGCAAGTGATAAATTAGCCAATGAATTACCAAACCCTGGTTTAAAAGCTGGACATAAAGCACCAAACTTTCGTTTGAAAAACGCCTTTGGTAATACTATTGAATTAAGCCAAGAGCTTGAGAAAGGCCCGGTAGTGTTAGTTTTTTATCGTGGTGCTTGGTGTCCGTATTGTAATGTACACTTACATGCATTGAAAAAAGCACTACCAGAGTTTGAAAAATACAATGCACAGGTTATTGCCATTTCCCCCCAATCACCAGATAAATCAGCTGAGCAAGTAAAGAAAGATGGTTTTCCATTTCAAGTATTGAGTGATAGTAATGCTAAGGTGATGAAAGATTATAAACTTTACTTTGAATTACCAGCAGATTTAATGCGGGTTTATAAAGAACATGGTTTAGATATTGAGGAATTTAACGGTGAAGGGCGTAATGGTTTACCAACCCCGGGCGCTTTTATTATTGATAAAAACGGCTTTATTCGAGCGATGCAAGCGGAAGTTGATTATAAGTCGCGTATGGCACCAGAAGATATTGCTATAGCGCTAGCGCAATTATCAGAATAACCGTATTTTTGGCTCAGCTGAAAGTGACAAATAAAACTGACGATATAGCGCGTTATATGGTCAGTTTTTACTATTAATCATGTTGCCAGTCATGATATTCATCCTGAAATAATTGCTGAATTTCTTCAATATCAGCTCTGCTGTGATCTAAGGCATGAACTAAATCGAATTCTATTTTATCTGCTGAGATTTTATAAAGTTCATCAAATGCTTGTTGGTTTGTCCAAGCTGTCTTATATGGACGATTACTGGTTAAGGCATCGAATATATCAGCAACAGCAACTATTTTTGCTTCAACGGGGATTTCGTTGCCTTTAAGTCCTTCTGGATAACCACCGCCATTGATTTGTTCATGATGATGAAAAACAATATTTTTTAATATATTGATATAAGGCATGTTTGATAGTTGGTATATGTCGATTAATTGCTCAACAAGCACTTTACCATTTACCGTATGTTGTTTCATTTGCTCAAACTCATCAGGAGTAAGTTTGCCTGGTTTTAATAAAATGGCATCGGGTACCATTAATTTCCCCAAATCATGCAATGGTGCATATAAAAACAAATGCTCAATAAATTCGTCAGAAAGTTGATATTTTTGTGCAACTTTTCTAGCAATTAACAAAGAATAATAGGCCATACGCTTTAAGTGTTCACCTGTTTCAGGGTCACGGTATTGGCTGATCAATTTCATAGAATCAATGGTAGATTTAAGTAAATTAATATCACTTAAGTCTTGCTGTAAAACCAAAGATATCATGATGGAAATATAGTTTAATGTATCAACAAGCTCTGAATGTAGAGCATGTTTTTCTTGCGAATTTACAAAGAAAAAACCAAGTAATTTATCGTCATAAAATAATGGCATGGTAAAGCTTGATTGATAGCCTGCCATTCCTATTTTCTTGGTATGAATTTTATTACCGGCAAATATCGACATGTCATTAATGATACGTGCGGTTTTGCTTTCTGCCACTGCCAGTAAAGACTGGCACTGAGCATAATCGACCTCATAATTAGAAAACTCGCTACTTTGTTTTTCATCTAAAACGTAAGTTTGTAGCGTATTTCTTTCCTCGTGATAGATGACAATTGAAATTCGATCAACGTTTTTATACTTAAGATTAAGGTGATGGCGTATAAGCTTAACTTTATCAGCGATTGCTATACGTTTGCTTAAGAATGTAAAATTTTCCGCTGTGTTCAAGGCGAATCCTTATTAATTAAAAGATTTATGGGAGTATATAAATGTCCTTATTAATAACGTTTTTGAGCGACAGCCTTCATTTATAAAAGGCACCTGAGAATTATATAATGGATGAACAACATGTAAATCTATGATCAAATTGAAGCATGATCTAGATCACAATTTTCTTGCTTAAAATTGTACGCTTGTGCGACATTTTGTATTAAGGTGTTATGAACTGTAATCGCAGTGTAATATGTCTACTTATTTGGCACTTACTAGCAATTTCAGCTAGCTATGATGTGTAAAAGTGTTGAAAAGTACGAGTATTGCTTAGATACAATATTACTAATAGGGATTTTCAATTGCATCTAAGCTTTTGTTATTTAAATAATTAAAATAAATAAGGCGATATTACCTAATACTATCGCCTTATTGCTTCATTTTAGGTGATATAAGTCACTAGCCTGAAGGCATAGCTAAAATGGTTTTAACATCTAGGGTTTCCTGATATTGCACTAAAGCTGTTGCTTGTTTCATTCGAGCTAATACCGCCATGCGATCAGAAAGCTCATTACCTTCAATATTAGCGTGGCCTTTTACATGGCTAATGATTAAGTTTGCTTTTAATTGTTGATACAAAGAGAAACATTGCTTAATTACTTCAAGGTTTTTAATTTCTTCACCTTTTCCTCTTGTCCAACCTTTGGCTTGCCAGCCTTTTGCCCATTTAGTAATACAGTCAATTGAGTATTTTGAATCTGACAATACTTGCACCGTTTTACCTTGCTTAATTTGCACTTGTGCGTATCTAAAGGCTGCTAACATACCGTTAAGCTCAGCAGTATTATTGGTGCCCATTGGAAGATATAAACCATACCAAAGCTCAATTAACTTTTGTTGTTGATATATCGCCATACCCGTACCTGATTTCCCAGGATTTGGTGAGCAAGCACCGTCACAATAAATACTAATATCGGCTGCTTGCTTAGTCACTGAAGGTGTACTGGCCGTTTTAACATATGCAGCTGGTTTAGCGCCGTTACTTTTGCTCAGTGAGCGCTTCGTTAGTGCTTTTGTGTAACTTGACTGAAATGCAAGCTCGGCTTCTGCTTTTGACGGAAAGCCCATATATTGCGCATCTGCTCGACCTTGCGTATGATTTTTAACATCATTCCAATTATCAAAAACACCTGTTTTTGCACCTTTCCATACTACATAGAACTTTTTACTCATAAATTGTTAACCATCACTCGTTTTATATTGCTGTTATTGCGCTTTCTTTGCTGACCATATGACTAATATAATACCAGCGATGAAAAATGGAATACTTAGCATCTGTCCTGCTGTAAGGCTAATGTCTGCTGCATAAGCGGCTTGTTTTTCTTTTAACATTTCAATTAAGAATCGAGCGGTAAAAATTAATATTAAGAATATGCCTAGGATGGAGCCTTGTGGCGTTTTGTCTTTTTTCTGTTTATAAATAAATGTTAGCACTATGAAAATAGCAAGGTAGGCTATTGCTTCATAGAGCTGAGAAGGGTGACGTGCAATATTATCGATTCGAGCAAAAACTACTGCCCATGCGACATTACTTGGTGTGCCCAGTATTTCTGAATTGACAAAATTAGCACTGCGAACAAAGAAACCAAATAGCGCGGTACAAATCGCAAGCCTATCAAGCAACCACATAAAGTTCATTTGATGCTTTCTACTGTAGATGCCTGCAGCGATAATTGCGCCTAAGCCGCCACCATGACTAGCAAGTCCACCTTCCCAAATGGCAAGTATTTTCATTGGGTTGGCAAAATAATAACTTGGGTCGTAAAAAAAGCAATGCCCTAAACGCGCACCAACAATTACCCCAATAACGATGTAAATCAGTAGATTATCAAGTGCGGCTAAGTTTTGATTTTCGGTTTTAAATATCCATTTCATTACCTGAAGACCAGAAAGAATGGCGGTGGCAAATAACACTCCGTACCAATGAACGGTTAGGGGGCCAATGGAGAAAAATACCGGATCAATATCCCAAATTAAATGTTGCAAAGTAAAACCCTTATTATACAAAGTATGTGTTTTGAGGCGGTTTTCAGCCCAAGTTTTTAATATTCTATCAAGCTACATCTTGCTGTGGCGAATTAATTTGTGCGAAAGTATTAATGAATTCATTTGGTTGTTCAACATTGAGTAGAATCTGTTCAAATGATTCTACAAAAGCGCCCATCATGCCCCAATACTTAATTGGCTGCTTGAAAGTGATTTTTATATTGTGCTGTTTGGCATGGCCAACTTTTAATAAATTATTTGTTTTTGTTATTTTAATTTTGTTATTAACGACATCATTTAAAGTAACTGATTTAATCTCAGCTAATGGTATTGGCATGAAATTAAAAATAGAGTTGTTAATGATCAAGGTTTCACTTTGTATATAAATGGAATAATGACGTGATAAACGATAGTTAGCCGTCATTAAAATAAAACCATATAGAATAAATGTTGCGGCTATGGTTGCCACAAGCTCACTCCAATTAACTAGCAACTTGTAGCTGATGGTTGCGGCAATAATTAGCGTTATTGTTATTGTCAAAAAATGCCAAGCTTTACCTGATAATAAGGTGATTTTATTAAGCGCCTTAATATGATTTTTTGACAAGTTTGGAATGGCGTAATACCAGCTTGCTGGCTCAGTGGCAAAGGTTAATGCTAAGCCTTGCTTTTTTTCGTCATCATATTTTTCTATGGCGCCAATACGCGGGTCGCCAGAAAGGTTTCGTGCCTGCCATAAACCTTTGACAATAACAAACATCAGATAGAATTCGATGATAAGCAACACGGCAATAATGGGGTATCTAAGCCAAAGAATAAAATCGAAATATTGAGCGACATCTTCTGGGAAACTGTAACGAGCAATCACACTGGAAAGGCTGAAAATAATCAACAATTTCCAAGGTTTTTGTTTACCAGCTTTAATAATTAGAAACCAGTACAGCACTGGTAATAGCAAAAAGTAAGTGAAACTAGCAGTGATAACAGGAGCCAAACCTAATGCCGAGGTGGTTGTGTCTGGGATAAATGTAAAGCCGAGGCAATAACAGCTCATCGCAATAGCTAAAAAACTCAGTCGATATTTCACAGTGGTTCTCACAAGCAATCCTTTTCTTATTTTATTTTTTGCTGACAGGGAGTATAAGGTAGTTTGCAAAGTGCTTGAAGTTGTAATTTTAATTCGAGTTATTTGTCATAACGATTAACATAAATACAAAAAAACCAGGCAAGCTTACCTGGCTTTTGTCATTATATTTGAGTTCTACTACTACTACTTAATTTAGCGCTTTAAATCGAATAGCAGCACCACCACTTGTTGCTAATGCTAAGCTGATTTCATCGCTAGATTTAACATTTTTATTTTCAATAATTAAATCGTATGGGTTATTCACCCATTCGGCGTTTTCTCCATCACGATAAATTTGTGCCTGATAAGTTTTTCCTGCTACTAAAAAGTCTAACTTTAGCGTAATTTCACGGGCATTCTCGTCTGTTAGAGCACCTATAAACCAGTCGTTACCATCACGCTCTTGTCGAGCAAATACGACATAATCACCCACTTCACCAGCAATGGCGATACTCTCATGCCAGTCAGTTGGTACATCTTTAATAAATTGAAATGCTGGCATATTTGCTTGATAATTTTTGGGTAAGTCAGCTGCCATTTGAATTGGGCTGTAAAGCACAACGTAAAGGGCAAGTTGCTTAGCCAAAGTGGTTTGCGGTCGGTTACTTTCACTGCCTAATCCATTAAAACCCATATCAAAAATACCCGGCGTAAAGTCCATTGGCCCTGCCAGTAAACGAGTAAAGGGCAAAATTGCGGTATGCTCCGGTGGATTTGGTGGTGAACCCCAAGCGTTAAACTCTTGGCCACGAGCACCTTCGCGTGCTATCCAGTTTGGGTAAGTTCTGCGTAGTCCGGTCGCTTTTATTGGTTCATGGGTATTAATACTAATTTTATGCTTAGCTGCCTCAGTTACACTGTGTAGATATTCATTAACCATAAATTGGCCGTCATGCCATTCTTTTTTGACAATACCGTTTTCGTCAATGCGTTTAATGTTACCGCCATCGGCCACATAGCCTGTTTTCACTTGCCTAACACCGTGTTTTTGATACAGCGCATAGGCATCAGCCATTTGGTTGCGATAATTAGTAACACTGCCTGATGTTTCATGGTGACCAATTAAACGAACGCCTTTTTCAGCACCATATTCACTTACTTTGGCAATATCAAAATCATCATAAGGTTTAACAAAATTAAAAACATCGCCATTGTTGAACCATTCACCATCCCAGCCTATATTCCAACCTTCGACCAAAACACCCGAAAAGCCATGCTCTGCTGCAAAGTCCATATAGCGCATGGTTTCACTTGTTGTGGCGCCGTGTTTTTCACCACTACCCCAAGTATTGGCATTTATATGCATGCCCCACCAAATACCCAGGTATTTACCCGGTTCAACCCAAGAAACATCGCCAAGTTTGTTTGGCTCATTTAAGTTGAGAATTAAATTAGAATTTAACAAGCCAACCGCATCTTTACTGATTTGTACCGTTCGCCATGGTGATTTAAAGTCAGTTTTAGTTTTAACTAAGCTGCCATCAGACCATGGTGTTAAGTCGGCTTTTAGCGTACCTGGACGTTGTTGATTAATGGTCATAGCGGCATAGTCAACTAGAGCCGCTTCATGGATACTGACATGCGTGCCAGATGGGAGTTTAAAAGTAAATGGTGTATGGGCTCTATCAACACTTTCAACACTGGTGGTGTTATAAACGTATTCGTAACGGTTCCAGCCGCGTGCTGGGATCCACCAGGCTGTTGATTGTTTTGCATTCGCTAGGTTAAATTCGGTTAACTCATTGGTAATTTCTACTTGTGTTAGACCTTTTTGCTTAGGTACTTCGTAACGAAAACCTATACCGTCATTGAAGGCGCGAAATCGCACCTTATATTGATTAGCACTATCGCGCTCGGTTGTAAAAGTCAGTAATAATTCATTATGATTATCAACAACATTTTTACGCTCCCCCCAAGGCAATTGCCAGCTTGAGTTGGTACTTGCTTTACTGATAGAGGTAATTTTAAAGCCATCACTAAAACCATGTGCTTTTTTAAATAACATGCCTAAAGCTGACGGGGAAATCACCGATTCGCCATCAAATGAAACTTGGTAATTAGGTTGGTTGTCATCATTAACACTGATGGTTATTTTGCTATCAGGAGAGCTTACACTGACTGTTTTTGCCATAACTTCCATATTTGAAAATAGGCTAATAAATAGTGTAGATAAAGGGAGTATGATCTTTTTCATTATTGCACTGGTTGTTGAATAGTCGTAGTTCAAGCATAAAGCGCTAGCTAAGAAAATACATTATGCTGCATACGTATTCACGCAACTGGTTAACCATTTGCAGCTATTGGTATAGCCAAATTTAAATAGTAAACATATTATTAATAATGTGCAGCTATTGCTGGGTTGATGACAAGTCTAGCCATAATTCCTGACGCGTAAGTGGCGTTTTTGCTGAAATAAGCGGATTATTTAGTTTAAAAATATGTCGTTTATTCGTTTGTAGTGCTTGCACGGTATTACCAAAATGCTCGTTAAATAATTGCTCAAAACGACCATCTTTTAATGCTAACTCTAGGCCTGTTTTTATTTTCTCAGCTAAAGCTACGTTGTGCTTAGCAACATAAAAGTAAACTGCTTTTGGATACCAAATTAATGCATATTCATCTTTTACTATATTAAGATGTTGGTGTCGTGCAAGGTCAGCATCAATTTCTAATACTGAACGAGGAAAATAATCGGCGCGCTTTTTATCAAGCATTTGATATAGGCCTTCAACATCAGAGCCTTTAATGAGATTAATATTGTTATAAGTTAATATTTCACTGTCAGACCAGGTGTGAAACTGCAGTGCAGAAAGTGCTTTTAGTTGATATAAATGTGTAATATTTTTTAAAAGTGACGCATTATCTTTATTAACAAGGGCAATGCGCCAACCATATAGCCCCTTCATAATTGGAAAACGAATAGGGCGAGCTAATTTTTCCCGCTCAATAGTAGCTCCGCCAATAAGGACATCTAGGCCATTGTCATTGTTAAGTTCATTAAATGCGCGCATTTTCGGCATATCTTGACCAAATGCTGCTAAGGTGAATTGGGTTTGAGTGTCATAACTTAATGCCAGCCTAAGTAACTTTATTGGGTAATCATCCCTTTCTTTGCCAACATAGGTTACAACCTCACTACCTACATTTTCTGCTGCATGTAATGGCAGCAGGTAAATGCCAAATACAAGCACTAAGATAGTGATAACAGTGTTTTGGTATAAAGTTTGGATAGATGAAAGCCATTAATTTACATAACAATATTTAGCAATAAATATTGTTAAAAATCCATCGCTAATGCAAGTGTTATTCAAAATACTTGTTTAATTTTCTTATTAATCAATCGACTGTCGCATCTCTGCTAATTTTTGACGGAATTTTACTAGTAAAAATAACTCAATATTTCATTGTGTAGATATCAGTAACTAGCACTATCTGCTAGCTGGTGGCGATAGTTTAGTTCGTGGTAAAGCTGAACAAATATCGTAAAGATAAGAATAATAATCACACATTTAATGCCTGAAATATTGGTGAATAGGGTGAAATTAATGAAAACATTTTTAAAAGCAATTATTACAACCGTGGCGATAATTTCAATGCAAGCAACGGCTGCTAAACCACCACTTGATGTTGATTTGACCGTTGTTAAAAGCGGTAGTGGTGATGTCAATGCGACGTTAACCATTACGAATAATGGTAATGGTCAGCAAAAGCTTCTGGGGTGGTATACAGATCTTGATGAAGAGCACATTTTTGACGTTAAACGTGATGGCGTAGAAGTGGCATTTTACGGACCTCACTATAAGCGTCATGCGCCCGTTGAAAAAGACTTTATTAAGCTGAAGTCTGGTGAGTCATTAACCAAAACGTTTGAGTTAAGTGGCTTATATGACATGAGTGAAGCAGGTAGCTATGAAATTAGTTACGATGTTAAGTCATTGCACTTATATAGCAATAAAGGCCAGCAGAAAAAAGCACAGCGCTTAATGTCGGCACCAGTTACATTATGGATTGACGGTATTGCTGCTAAAGGTACGGCAAATAAAGGTAAACCAGGCGGTGGCGGTTCATCTGACTGTATTGATGGCACGTGCTTTACAGGCCGCTGTTCAAATAGTCAAAAAACAGAAATTATAAGTGCATTGGATGCGGCTGATCAAATAACAAATAATTCAGTAGCCTACTTAAATTCACATTCAGCCAATAATACTTCTGCTCGTTATAATACATGGTTTGGCGCTGCAACCTCATCACGTTATAACACTGCTGTGGCTAATTTTAACGCCATTAATGATGCAATTGATAATAAGCCACTAGAATTTGATTGTAGTTGTAAAAAGTCTTACTTTGCTTATGTTTACCCAACACAGCCATATAAAGTTTACTTATGTAGAGCGTTTTGGAATGCTAATGAACTAGGCACAGATTCACGTGCTGGTACAATAGTACATGAATTAAGTCATTTTAATGCTGTCGCAGGCACGGATGATGTAGTTTATGGCCAGTCGGGTGCGCAAAGTTTAGCAAATTCAGACCCTGATCAAGCATTAAATAATGCTGATAGCCATGAGTACTTTGCTGAGAATACACCTAATCAAAATTAATCATTTGTTTGCTATACAGGAAGTTGATTCCTGTTAAAGAGTAAAAAACCGAATCAAGCTATCTTGTTTCGGTTTTTTTATAGCTAAATTGAAAATAAAGCTTTTTGGGAAAAATGAGAAATTCATGTGATGTTTTTGCAAAAGAGTGCTTTACTTAAAAGGTAAAAGGAATTTACAAGTGATCATTACCACTGCAAATAGTTGTGTAAGGTATAGATATTGAATTATATAAAATACTCTAGTTTATTTGTTGGTGTCTTGATTATGTTGTTAGTTAGCTTTAGCAAGGAGCACAGAGCTATGGAAGGATTTATGCCGACCGAATCAAATCAAAGTCTTGTTGAGATTGAACAACCACCACTAAGTTGTAAGCTTAATATTCGCGCTGAGCAACATATTATTAATGGTGTCTTCATTGATTTTGTATTACTTAACCAAAGTAATACAGACTTGTCCGTGTTAACTTGGTATACGCCGCTTGAAGGTTTTCTATCAAATTTATTTATAATTTCTGATAGATACGGGGATAATATTTCTTATCAGGGCCCTATGGTTAAACGTGCTAAGCCAACGTCTTTAGATTATCAACTTATCCGAGCAAAAGGGAATGTGGCAACTATGCTCGATTTGAGTTTAGTGTATAGCCTTATCCCAGGTGAATATACGCTACAGTTAAACAAAAAAACATTGCAGGTAATAGAAAATGATATGCCGGTCAGTGTTTATCAGTGCCAAACGGATACTTTAACTTTTAGTGTGCAATAAAGTGTTAAAAATTAGCTAGATTGTCGAATTTACAAATTGATTGCATACGTATTCAGTGTGTTGGATTTTGTAATTAAATGTATTGAAATTTAGATTGAACTAATAGCGTTAATCTAGAGCTAATCCGTAACTATGCTACATTTGGGTAGATAATTAAAAAACAAACCTCCTAATCTTTCATGTTTTTTCAATAAAACAGGGATATTTGAATACGTATGCATACACTGTGCATATAAAAATTAGCCTTCTATATTTAATCAGCTATGAAACTCATAGCCATGAATTAATAAAAGCAAAAATTAAAATTCAAGGACGATATAGAGGGAAATCCATTATGATTAAATCTAAGCCCAATAAGCTGACATTGGCGATGATTTCTTGTGGCTTATTAACTTTGTCGGGAGCTAGTTACGCTCAACAAGTTGATGAAAAAGAAGAAAGTGCCGCTGATAAAGAAATTGAAGTTATTGAAGTTACAGGCTTTCGTCGTTCATTGATTGATTCTATCAATCAAAAGCGCTTTGCCGATACCGTATCAGAACAAATTACTGCTGATGACTTAGGAGCATTGCCTGACGTTTCAATGGCTGATGCCTTAACTCGTCTGCCAGGCATTTCTGCTGTTCGAACTGGCGGTCAAGCCGCTGAAATAAATATCCGCGGTATGTCGGGTGGCTTCATCTCAACCACTTTGAATGGTCGAGAGCAAGTATCGACCAGTGGCCAGCGTGGTGTTGAATTTGATCAGTATCCGTCTGAACTTATTTCAAATGCAGCCGTTTATAAGTCGCCGAAGGTATCAATGATAGAGGGTGGTGTTGCAGGTTCAGTTGAAATGGCTACTGCAAACCCACTAAAAAATGATGACGTGCATAAGTTTACTGTAAATGCTCGTGGCATGTATAACGATTTAGCTAGTGATATTCCAGACGCTACTTCAAGTGGTCATCGCTTTAGTGTTTCATACCAAGGTAAATTTATGGATGATACGGTAGGTGTCGCTTTAGGTTATGCTCGCTTGTTTCAGCCGAGTGCTACGCAACAATTTATCGGTCTAGCCTATGATAAAGCAAGAGATGTAGATAATGTTGAAGGGGATACTGGTGGCACAGTGGCCTGTCCAGAGTGTGAATTCATCAGTGAAGGTTTTGAATTACAACATAAAGGCGGTGAGGAAACTCGTAATGGTTATGTCACAACTATCGAATGGCAACCAACAGATAATTTTAACTTAAAATTCGATGGCTTTTATTCAAAGTTTGATTCAGAAGAGTTTGCTAGGGGCTATCGCGTAAAACTAGATGGCAGCCAAGCGGCTATTAGTAACCCTATTTACCACGAAAATTCAATTATTGGCGGTACGTTCAATCGAACATCTAACAGTGCAACGCGCATTGAAGTCGTCAATGACGATAATACCGATCATGACGAAGTGAAAAGCTTAGGATTAAATGCTGATTGGAATATCACTGAACGTTTGCGTCTTAATATTGATCTTTCTTACTCGTCGGCAGAAAGTAACTTTAGAAACGGTTTAATTTGGTCATTGGTGTCAACAGACGCTACTGCAGAAACACCAGAATTTGATAATAACGTTTCTATAAGTTATGGATTAAATGGCTTGAACTTACCAAATGTTGGCTTTAACCAAGCTGATGCCTTAATCGACCTAAATAGAGTTATGGTGACTAAATACGGCATTTATCCGTATGAAAACAAAGATGAAGTCAGTGCAGTTCGATTTGATTTTACTTATGAGCTTGATAATGACTATATAGCTTCTATCGAATTTGGAGCCCGTTATTCTGAACGTGAATATGAAAATAAACGTTCAGTATTCGAATATGGTAGCGACAGCAGCTTTAATTCTCCTGAAGCACCGTTAAATATTACCTCTGATATGGCAACTGTGGTGAATTGGACAGGAGATTTTTCATATTTTCCTAGCTATTTAGCATTAGATCAAGACGCCGTACTTAATGCATGGTTCCCAAATGGGGTTCCTCAACCCGTGCAAACATGGGGCTTTTCTGGCGAAGCTGCCAATGGTGAAAACCCATATCTAAATAATTATGATTGGACATTAAAAGAAAGTGGTACTGTCTTTGAAGATATTGTTGCAGCTTATATTATGGCCAATATTGATACCGAAATAGCAGGTATACCGGTAACGGGTAATATTGGTGTTCGAGTGATTGATACCAAACAAGCGGCAACTTCATTGCAAGATGTTGGCGGTGATGTGTCATTAGGCGCGCAGTACATTACTGATGAAGTAGGCTTAGTGAATGACAGGTATTTTCCAACGAAAATAAGTAATAGTTATACCGATTACTTACCACAAATGAACTTGAACTTTAAATTAACGGATAGCGACCAAATTCGTTTTGCTGCCGCTAAAGTAATGAGTAGGCCAAATATCGATCGATTAGCATCAAATAGTAGTACAAATTTAACGCGAATTTCGACTGAAACTGAAACCTACTTTGAAATTAGTGGGCAAGCTAAAAATAGCCCACATTTGAAGCCGTTTTATGCCAATCAATATGATTTATCTTATGAAAAGTACTTTGAAGAAGGAGATGGCTCACTTATAGCTGCGATTTTCTACAAAGATATTGAGTCAACCGGTATTGTTACACAAACGATTAGTGAGTATGACTTTGCTGCCAATGGCTTAGCCGTGCCTGATAGAATGGTAGACCCGATTAGTGGCGTACCTTTAGAAATTAGAAATGGCTCATTTGAAACCGCATTTAATGATGATAAAGGCGGTTATATTCGTGGTATTGAGTTTACTTATACACAAATATTTTCATTCTTACCTGATTTTTGGTCTGGTTTAGGGCTACAGGCGAGTTATTCATACACTGAAAGTGAAATTCAGCAAATATCTAAATTAGGTCAACAAGACTTACCTATATCACTACCGGGTTTATCAGAAAATGTATTTCAAACCACTTTGTTTTGGGAGTATGAAGGTTTTGAAACCCGCGCTAGTATTCGTTATCGCGATGAATTTGTCTCTGAGCAAGTTGCCGTAGAAGCGCAAACCGTAAATTACGATGGCGAAACTATTATCGACTACCAAGCTTCATATCAAATCAACGATAATTTAAATGCTGTATTTCAAATCAATAACCTCACTGATGAGCCGACGAAAAGTTATTTTGGCGTGAAAGCACAAACCGGAACCATTCAATATTTTGGTCGTCAGTTCTTTTTGGGTATGACTTATTCGTTATAAGTGCCTAACTATTGGAGTAAAATTTATGTTTAATAAAAACTCAATGTTACGGCTAATTGCTATAACATTTATATCTCTTATTCTGTCTGCCTGTGGCGGTTCAGATTCAACAAAACCAGGTACAACATTGCTTACTTGTGATGTGCCTATGGTGCCAGATGCAGCGGGAGCAACCTGTGTTGCACCAGAGCCAATTCAATGTCCTGTGCCAACAGTGCCAGATGCGCTGAATGAAAGCTGTGTTGTTGGTGTTGATCCAGATGCGCCCGCCCCAGAATTTTTTCCAAACGACACTCAAGCGGTGCTTTACTATAACCGCGCAGATGGCGAATATGATGAATACAAACTACACAACTGGAATGATGTAACTTGTAATGCTTATGCCGATGACTCGCTAGCGCCTAGTTGGGATAATGGTTTAGCTCATACCGGAGTTGATCCTAATTATGGTGCTTACTGGGTACTTAACCTAGTTGATGACTTTAATGAATGTGGTAACTTCATTATTCATAAAGGTACTGATGATGCCGGTAAAGAATTTGGCGGTGGTGATTGGAAAATGCCACTTAAACAAGAAGATGAAACTTATCAGCGAATGAACTTTACCTTTTCAGGTGTCGCATCAATCTTTGAATATCCTATTGTTTCTCTGGGTGAACAGCCATTACAAATTGCAGATTACGCAGCGCACTGGATCGATGTTAACACTTTTGTTTGGAATGTTGATGATGAGGTAGCAGAGGTTCGCGTTCATCATTCAGCAAGTGCCGGTATCGAAGCTGATGACAATGATAATGTTAGCGGTACAGCAATTACTTTATCGGCTGTCGATTTATCTGATGAGCAAAAAGCTAATGCCCCGCAAGTTAACACTTGGCGTGCATTTTCAGGTGATTGGTCGGTAGAGGAAGCGAAAGCTATTCTGAAAAATCAGCAGGTTTTAGTCGCTTATAACAGTGAAGGCAAAGCGATTGCAGCTACCTATGTACAAACTGCAAAAGCTCTAGATGATATCTACACTAAAGGTGAAGCTGACGCAGATGAAGCTGACCTTGGTGTTACCTATAATGCTGACGGTGTTAACGTTGCTGTTTGGGCGCCAACTGCGCAAAGTGTCACGCTAAAAGTATATGATGCCGATAAAAAAGAAACGTCAAGTCATGTCATGACTGAAAATACCAATTCAGGTGTTTGGTCATATCAAGGTGATGCCAATTTAGATCGTCAATTTTATCGTTTTGAATTATCAGTTTATCATTATCAAAGTAAACAATTAGAAACCTTATTGACCTCTGATCCATACTCTGTGGGGCTTTCTACCAATGGTGATTATTCTCAGTTTGTTAATTTAACCGATACCGACTTAATGCCTGAGGGATGGCAAGGACATGAAGTTGTTGCCGCAGGCAACTATGAAGATGCGGTTATTTATGAAGGGCATATCCGTGACTTTAGTGCCTTGGATGAAAGTACTGATGCTGCAAATCGCGGTAAATACTTAGCCTTTACAGAAACTAATGCTTTACCTGTACAACATTTGCAAAAATTGGTCGACAATGGTTTAAGTTATTTTCATATCTTGCCTGCCAATGATATTGCATCTATTAATGAAGACCCTACAAGTATTGTCAATTTGGATAATACGGTAGCGGAGCTTTGCGCAATTAAAGCAGAAGCACCGGTTTGTGGTGTTGAAAGTGCAGATGCTACCTTACGCTCGGTATTTGAAAGTTATAATAGCTACTCAAATGATGCTGCAGCGCTAATGAATGTATTGCGGGAAGTGGATAGCTTTAACTGGGGTTATGATCCGCAACATTTTAACGTACCAGACGGTATTTATGCTTCTAATGCAGATGGTGTCGCTCGTATTACTGAAATGAGAGCGATGATCAAAGCTTTGCATGATTTAGGCTTACGTGTGGTTTTAGATGTTGTTTACAACCATACCAGCTCTGCTGGTTTATCAGATAACTCAGTATTAGATATGGTAGTGCCAGGGTATTACCATAGTCGAAATATTGAAACTGGTGCGGTTATTCAGTCAACTTGTTGTAATGATACCGCACTTGAACATCGCATGATGAATAAAGTGATGGTGGACTCGCTGAAAGTTTGGACCCAGCATTACAGCTTTGACGGTTTCCGTTTTGATATTATGAGTCATGGTTCGAAAGAGCAAATGCTTGCTGCTAGAGATACTATTCAATCGATTGATAGCGATACCCATTTTTATGGTGAAGGCTGGACTCGTGATGATCGTGGCTTTGAACAAGCAAACCAATTTAATATGGCCGGTAGCGAAATTGGCACTTTTAATGATCGTCTACGTGATGGTATTAGAAAGGGGAAATTCTTTAGTAATGATGCCAACGATAATGACGTGTATAAGCAGCAAGATATTATTAAACTTGGTTTAGCTGGCTCACTTGCCGACTATGTATTGAAAAGTTCTAATGGTGTTAGCAGCTTAGGCAGTGCTTTCTCACCTAATATGTATGCGAAAGACCCAGCAGATGTCATTAACTATATTTCAAAACATGACAATGAAACCTTATGGGATCAATTGCAGTTTGTACTTGCACCTACTATGGATATGCAAGCACGAGTTAGAGCTCAGAATGTTTCACATTCAATCGTATTACTTTCTCAAGGTATTCCATTCTTACAAATGGGCGGTGATTTTTTACGCTCTAAGTCGTTAGATCGTAACACCTATGATGCGGGTGATTGGTACAATTTTGTTGATTTTACCTTTGACAGTAATAACTGGAATAAAGGATTACCTCTCGATAAAGGTGGCAAAAGTGATGAAGAGTTATTACGTATTGCACTTAATGCCGATAGTAATGTCGGAGTCGGTGAAATTTCATTTGCGTCAAATGTGTTTAATGAATTCTTAAAAATTCGTACCACCAGCCCATTATTTAGTTTAACAACAGCGCAAGATATTATTGATCGTGTTGGTTTTCATAATATTGGTAAAAACCAAACCCAAGGCTTAATTGTGATGAGCATTGATGACGGCAGTGGTTTAGAAGATTTAGATCCTGCTAATGATGCCGTTGTGGTTGTTGTTAACGGTTCGAGCAATGAGCTTTCGCATACTATATCAACAGCACAAGGTTTTAGCTTGCATAGCGTACAAGCCGGCTCTGTTGATAGTACCGTATCTAGCGCTAGCTTTAGCCAAGGAGAAGGTGAAGGTACATTTACAGTTCCTGCATTAACGACGGCGGTATTTGTAAAAGTACAAGGTGAGCAACAAGGAGCAGGTTTATCTGCTATCGCCACAGCAGGTGCGCCTGATGTTGTCCCTTATGGTGACACAACGGTTTACGTGCGTGGTGGTATGAATGGTTGGGGTGAGGTTGATAACTTTACTTATCTTGGTGATGGTATCTATCAAGTTGCTATCGAACTTGAAGCGAATGATTATGAGTTTAAAGTTGCATCAGGTGATTGGTCGACTGTTAATTTAGGTGCGCCAGAATCAGGCAATGTTGTAGAGGAAGGTGTTGATTTCACTTTAACTCAAGATGGTGGAAATCTCGCCCTATCAATCGTTAATGCCTCTACATATATGTTTACACTTGACGCATCAAATATAGATGCACCTGTTTTGACTGTAAGAAACGAAGAGCCTTTCGTTGGCACAACAGTTTATATTCGTGGTGATATGAATAGCTGGGGTGAAACAAACCCATTAACCTACATTGGTGGTGGTAAGTATTCGGCAACATTTACTGTCGCAGCTAATACATTTAACTTTAAAGTGGCTTCCGCAGACTGGTCAACAGTCAATATGGGGGCTCCAGCGGATGATACGGAAGTGATGTTGGGCGAAGAGCAATCATTAGTGTCAGGAAGTAATGATAACTTAATGATGACGTTTGATACTGAACAGGAATATACCTTTATTTTTGATGCTTCAGATATTGATGCGCCAATATTATCTGTGTTTAAGTCTGAAATGTTTGCTGGTACCAGCGTATTCATTCGTGGTGAAATGAATAGCTGGGGACAAGTTGATGAGGTCACCTATCAAGGTAATGCAAGTTACTCTGTTGAGATCGATTTAGACGCAACGAGTTATGGATTTAAAGTCGCTTCAGGTGACTGGTCTACATTCAATTTAGGTGCTGGTGATGCAGGTAATGTTGTGAATTTAAATGAGCCATTAACCTTATCGCAAGGCTCAAATGATAATTTATCTTTTACCGCTGATGAAGCTGCGACATACCTCTTTACAGTAACAGGGCCTGATCCGAGCGCGCCAACGATTACCATTTCGAAAAAATAACAATGATGCAAGTAAAATGAATGCTCTATAACTGTTATTCTTTTATAAAAACGCTCTAGCTTGCTAGGGCGTTTTTTATTTTGTGAAAAACGCTAATTCGAGATAACTTTACTTGTTTATACTACATACGTATTCAACGATTATCACAACCGGAAAATATGCGTTTTGTTAGCTGAAATAAAAAACTTGTTAATGAATGTAAACAGTAAGTTTGTTTTTGTGAAAATTGACTAACTCTATTTATTGTCTATTGTATTTTATAGGTTTTTTTGTATTTGAATGAAAAGCAACATTAAGTAGCTTACTTATTATTATCAGCTTTTTTAGAAAGCATTTTTATTTTTATAGAAAAGTTATTGATATTTCATTTATATCTTTCAACTCATGAATACGTATGCAGCTAGTGTTCATCGTGTAGCGCCCACACTATATTAGGATTGACTGCAAAAAAGGCAGCGAAAAGCAAATACAAATTAGTTACATCAGTGTCGGAACGCTGAATAATAATGAATGCAGGGATGTATAGGGGAGTTTATCAATGTTAAGTTTTAAACCAAGTCGAGTTACCTTGGCTTTGCTATCAAGCGGTTTTATGGCACTAAGTTTACCCGCTCTTGCTGAAGAAGCAGTAGATGAAAAAGCAAAAGAGAAAGAGGTTGAAGTCATAACTGTCACCGGTATACGCGGTAGTTTACAACGCGCTCAAGCCATTAAAATGAGCTCTAACTCGATTGTAGAAGTACTATCGGCAGAAGATATAGGTAAGCTTCCTGATACAAGTGTAGCGGAATCATTGGCACGTTTACCAGGTGTTACAGGTGAACGAAGAAATGGTCGTACTAGTGGTTTGTCTGTTCGTGGTTTTAATGAGAACTATGTTGGCACTTCTCTTAATGGTCGCGAATTATTGGGTATGGGTGACAACCGAGGTGTTGAGTATGACTTATATCCAACGGAAATCGTCTCTAATGTGGTGGTATATAAAACCCCAGAAGCCGGTTTAGTATCGCAAGGTATTGGTGGCACTGTTGATTTACAAACAGTAAGTCCATTGAACTCAGAGCCTGTGATGGCATTTAATGCCAACTTTGAACAGAATGAAAAAGACTCTGCTAACCCAGATTACGATAATGATGGCCACCGTTTTTCTTTTAACTATGTCGATAAGTTTATGGACGATACCTTAGGTGTGGCTTTAGTACTGTCATCTTTAGAAACTCCTCGTCAAGAAGAAAACTTCCGTGCTTGGGGATATGCTGATGTTGGCTATGAATCGTGCGATGAGAATGGCGAAAACTGCGTTAAGCGTCAAGATGTAAATGGTAACGAGATTGATCCATCAACAAAAATTTTGGGCGGCCACGACTCCTTTGCTCGTTCAGCGCTACTTGAACGTGATTCAATCGCTGCCATTATTGAATATGCGCCAACTGATGCATTAAAAATTCAATTTGATGCCCTTTATATTGATTTCAATGAAAATGACGTACGTCGAGGTTTAGAGGAAGGTGGTCCTGTATGGGGTGGAGCAAACTTCACTGCATCAGGAATTGAAAATGGTCTTGTAACATCAGGTGTTTGGGATGGCTTTCACTCAGTCGTTCGAAATGATGCGCGTACGCAAGAATCAGAATTAACGACCTTTGGCTTAAATGTTGAATATGCGTTAAATGATGATTGGACTGTTGAGTTGGATGTGTCGACGGGATCGGTTGAAAAATCAATCATTGATGTTGAAAGCTATTCAGGTGTTGGCCGTGCAGGTGTCGACGGACGTCCAGCTGCTGCTCGCTCTTGGCAGATGACGTCAACAGGTGTTATGTATAGTGCTCACCCAACACTAGACGGTGTTGACTATACTGATGAAAACCTAATGCGCTTAGCTGGCCCACAAGCTTGGGGTGCGCCCATTATTGGTAGCGACGCGCAAGATGGTTTTATAAACCGACCAGAATTTGAAGAAGACTTAGACAGTGTTCGATTACAAGTAGAAGGCTTGTTGGAATACGGTATCGTGTCTGGTATTGAAGCTGGCGTACATTATTCTGATCGTACTAAAGAAAAAATTAACGAAGGTGACTACCTAACAGCTCCTGAATACCCTGGTGATGGCCCAATTCCTAATGTATTAGGTGTTGCTGACCTTGGCTTTATTGGCATTAATGGTGTTTTAGCATATGACAGTATTGGTTTGTATAATAGCGGTTACTATACCGCAACAGCAGCTTCTTTAGTACAAACAGATCGTTTAGGTGATACCTATACCGTTGAAGAAGAGCAATTATCTGCTTATGTTAAATTAAATTTAGAAGCTGAATTTGGTGATGTATTGATGAGCGGTAATATTGGCTTACAAGCGGTCAATATCGATCAAAAATCATCGGGTTACTCAGTGGTCGATAACGCAAGTGGTCGTGTTGATGCAACAGCTGTTACTGGTGGCGATTCATACACTGATATACTTCCAACATTAAATTTAAGTTTTGAGGTTGCAGAAAACCAGTTTATTCGTACGTCAATGGGCAAAGTGTTAAGTCGCCCTCGTATGGATGATATGAAGCCGAATAATCGTGTCACTTTTGCCTTTAATGATCAGCAAATTGGTAGTTCTGATGTTCAAAATGGCCCGTGGTCTGGAAGTTCAGGTAACCCAACACTTAAGCCGCTAGAGGCTAATCAGTTTGATTTAGCATATGAAAACTACTTTGCTGATGACGGTTATTTTGCTGCAACGTTTTTCTACAAAGATTTAAAAAACTGGCATAGAAGCGGAGACACAGTCACTGATTTATCAGAGTTTTATATTGAAGGTTATCATCAGTCGCAAGGTTGTTACATCAATGGTGTAATTTCACCCGATAACTTAGTTGATAATGATGATGCTTGTAGTAATGGTGGTGAACATATAGCGCCGGTTGCTTTTAATGGCTTAGTTGATTCAACTGCAGACGGTTTAGAAGGCTTTGTTCGAGGCTATGAATTGCAAGCGAGTGTGCCATTTAGGTTAATTCATGAAAATCTTGATGGTTTTGGTATTGCCGTTAGTGCAACATTCCTTGATGGTGAGTTAGAAGATGGAGAAAGAATTCCTGGCCTTTCAGAAGAAAGCTACTCATTAACCGCTTACTATGAGTACAAAGGTTTTGAATTCCGTATCGCTGGTACGAAACGAGATGAATTTTTAACGGAAACTCGTGGCTTAAGTCTAGCACTTGTTCCTGTGGAAGACTTAGGTTCAGAAATCTGGGATGCGCAAATTAGTTATGACTTTAAAGAGTCGGGTATTGCATCACTTGAAGGCTTACGTATTACACTACAAGCGCAAAACTTAACTGATGAAGATACCTTGCAAGCTGAAGCGAGTGATTCTCGTCAAATTAGGTCGTATCAATCGTTTGGTGCTAATTACTCGTTAGGGATTAACTACAAGTTTTAGTCATTGAACGATTTTAATTAGAAGTTTGTCACTTTAAAACCTGCTAGGCTGCTAGCAGGTTTTATTATTTTCAACGCTTAAAAAGTAATTGAATTAAACGAAAAGAGAATAAGATATGGCTAATGCGATTAAGAAAATTGTTGTTTTAGGTGGCGGCACTGCAGGTTGGATGTCGGCCGCATTAATTAAAAAGTTAATGGGCGCAAATATTGATGTTGAACTGGTTGAATCTGATGATATAGCTAGTGTTGGCGTTGGTGAAGCGACTATTCCGCCAATTCGTTTATTTAATAGTGCATTAGGAATTAATGAAGCTGAATTTTTACGAGAAACTAAAGCGACGATAAAGCTTGGTATAAAGTTTGAACATTGGAAAAATACTAAGGAAAGTTATTTTCACACTTTTGGCGCAGCAGGCAAAAGTTCACCATTTTGCCATTTTCATCATTATTTAAAACGCGCACAAGATGCGGGTTTAGATAATCACTTATGGGATTATGACCTGAATTACTTATGTGCCACACAAGGTAAGTTTGCGCAAATTAAATCTAAAGATCCTATTATTGATATTCCGTATGCATTTCATTTTGATGCCGGTTTATATGCACAGTTTTTAAGGCGATTTAGTGAAAGAATTGGCGTTATACGTACTGAAGGTACTGTAGCTAATGTGAAGCAATGTAATAGCTCAGGTGATGTTAGAAAGTTGGTTCTTGAAAATGGTAAAGAAATTACTGGCGATTTATTTATTGATTGCTCAGGTTTTCGTGGCTTACTTATTCAGCAAACACTTAATACTGGTTATGAGAACTGGGGGCATTGGCTACCTTGTGATCGTGCTATTGCTGTACCATCTAAAAGATTTGATGAAACCTTGCCTTACACGCGCTCGATTGCTCATGCAGGTGGATGGCAATGGCGCATACCTTTGCAACACCGTAATGGTAATGGTTTGGTTTATAGCAGCAAGCATTACAGTGACGAACAAGCAAAAGAACTATTATTAGAAAACATTGAATCAGAGCCTTTAGCAGAGCCTAAGGTAATAAAATTTACTACTGGCCGGCGACGTAAACAATGGCATAAAAATGTTATTGCAATAGGGCTGTCGAGTGGCTTTTTGGAGCCATTGGAGTCAACGAGTATTCACTTAATTCAGTCTGCAATTGTTCGTCTGATTCATATGTTTCCACAAAATGGTATTAGTGAAGCACAGGTAAATGAATACAATAAACAATCAAAAATAGAATTTGAACAAATTCGAGACTTTATCATTTTGCATTACCATGTTAACCAAAGAGATGATAGCCAGTTATGGCGCGATTTACGTGCGATGGAAGTACCGGAATCATTGAAGGAAAAAATTAAATTATTTAAAGAAAGTGGCAAAATCTTTCGTGAACAAAATGATTTATTTAATGAAGGTTCATGGTTGCAAGTCATGCTAGGGCAAGGCATAGAACCGCAAGATTATCATCCGATGGCCAATGAAATGCCAATTGAGCAACTTTATTCCATGCTGGAAAAAATTAGAAATATTAAGCTTGAGCCTTTATCTAAATTGCCGACTCATGACGATTATATTAATAATTTTTGTAGGTTGTAATATATGAGTAATAAGCCTTTACACATTGTGATTGTAGGTGGTGGTACTGCGGGTTGGATGGCCGCGAACTTATTGATAAAAAAATGGCAGAAAATTTCTATCCAAGTTACTTTGGTTGAGTCTCCTAATGTAGCAACAGTTGGCGTTGGTGAAGGCTCTACACCTACTTTGAAACGTTTTTTTGAATCAATCGATGTTGCGGAAAGTCAATGGATGCCGCAATGTAATGCGACTTATAAACTTAATATAAAGTTTAAAAACTGGAGTCCGAAATCGGGAATTACCGAGTATTCGCACCCATTTACAAGCCAAGTTGATGTATTCACTTCCCGTGCCTTTCATGTCAACTGTAGAACTCGTCGGCTCGGTTTAGATACCACTATCACGCCAGAAAAGTTTTTACTTAATGGCGTTTTATCAAGTGAGAATAAATCTCCAATTACACCAGAAAACTTTCCATTTAAAGTGGAGTATGGCTATCACTTTGATTCTCACCTATTAGGAGAGTTTCTTGCAAGTCATGCAATAAAACAGAATGTGAAGCATGTTAAAGCACATATATCACATGTTGAACAAAATGAAGATGGCACAATAAAAGCGTTATTAAACAAAGAAGGAGAGCGAATTTTTGGTGATTTTTTTATTGACTGTACAGGCTTTTCTTCATTTTTGATGGAAAAAACCTTGGGTAGAAAGTTTAAAAGCTTTGATGAAAATTTGTTTAATGATTCTGCTGTTGTTGTGCAAACCCCTGTTGAAAATAAATACGCAAAAGAAACTGTATCAACAGCACTTTCTAGCGGATGGTGCTGGAATATCCCACTACAAAATAGGCAAGGAAATGGTTATGTTTTTAGCTCTGACTTCATTACGAAAGACAAAGCTGAAATAGAACTTCGCCAGCACTTGAGTATTTTAGATCATGACATTGAGTGCCGTCATCTAAAAATGAGAGTAGGGCAGCTAGATAAACATTGGGATAAAAATTGTCTTGCAGTTGGACTTTCTCAAGGTTTCATTGAACCGCTAGAGGCTACAGCATTACATTTAGTACAAATTTCCATTGAACATTTTATTTATCAATATGAGTCTGGTGGTTTCAGCAATAAAAATATTGATAGCTATAATCAAAATATCAGCGAACGATTTGAGCGAGTACGTGATTATATTGTTGCACATTACAAACTTAATACTCGAGAAGATAGTGATTACTGGCAAGCAAATAGGAATAATAACGTATTATCTGATTCCTTAATACGATTGTTAGATACCTGGTATAAATGCGACGATTTATCTGAAGAAATAGTACGACAGAAATTAACTACGCACTTTGATACAACGTCATGGCATTGTCTATTTGCTGGATACGGCGTATTTCCGCCACTAAAACCAAATCAGCCTGGTAAAGGTGATTTATACTTAGAACAAAATATTGCACAATTTCTTCATGGTTGTAGTCTGAATTTTGATCGGTAGTTAATATTAAAATAATTGAACAGGACTAAAATTGAAAAACATATTAATTGGTAACTCAACAATAGAATCCTCACGCTTTGTTTACGGTTGTATGCGTATTGCTGGCAACAATACTTCTGATGATCGAAATAAAGGCAAGCGTGCGGTGATGACGGCTGTCGACGAAGGTTACAATCACTTTGATCACGCTGATATATATGGTGGTGGTGCATGTGAAAGTCTTTTTGGTGAAATTCTAAAAGAGCAACCGCATTTGCGTGAGCAACTTGTTATTACCTCGAAAGCCGGTATTCGGCCGCGAAATAACGAAATAGATCCTTACGCACCAACACGGTATGACTTTAGCCGTGATTATATTATCAAAAGCGTTGAAGGCTCATTACAGCGATTAAATACTGATCATCTTGATATGTTTCTATTGCACCGGCCTGATTATTTGTTTGATGCGAGTGAAGTAGCTGAAACATTTGCCTTGTTAAAAGCAAGTGGCAAAGTTAAGCATTTTGGTGTGAGTAACTTTAAGCCCTCGCAAGTTGACTTATTGCGTGCAGCGCTTTCTATGCCACTGTTAGTGAATCAAGTAGAGATTAACATTCATAATATCGATACCTTACTTGATGGTACGTTAGATCAATGTCAGCAACACGGCATAACGCCTATTGCTTGGTGTCCATTGGGTGGTGTGGCGTATTCTGCATGGGGTAATACCTTTTCAGTTGAAGATGAGCAACGAGTTGAAAATGAGTTAGCCAAGCAAAGTGAAAAGTATGGTTGTTCGCCATGGCAAGTTATTCTTGCATGGCTGTTGAGGCATCCTGCTAATATTTGCCCAATTGTTGGCTCAACAACGCCAGAGCGTATTATTGCTGCTAAGCAAGCTTTTAAATTGAACTATTCTCGTGAAGATTGGTATCGATTACTTGAAGCAAGAAATGGTCAAGCTGTACCTTAGTTTTTACTGTCTGGGATTTATTTATTATCGATAAACGATAATAAGTTGTTGTTTTTATTTTGTTGTATGTTAGTTTAATGTAAAACCACTACATTGAGCTAACATATAAATGTCTAAAATTTCTCGTTTAAGTCAGTACATTAGGTATATGATTTTTTTCCTTGCCTTTTTGCAAATACTTGCATTTGGCTTGGTTGCTACATTGGGTCAACCTACAGAGTTTGGACAAGAAGCTAGCGTTAATTTTGCCCTATTTAGTAGTGGATTTAGCATTGAATTTAATCATGCTTGGCAAGATATTGCGCAATACCTGAAAGCAGAGAATTTTAACACCACATTAATTTTAGGCTTACCTGAACTGTTACCTTACTTACTCATTTATTATTTTCTATTACGTTTATTTTCATATTACCAGCAGGGTGAAATCTTCACTACCAATACAATTTATTGTTTAAAAATGTTAGGCAAGACTTTGTGGTTTTGGGCTTGTTTAAAATTATTTTATCCAATAGTTGTGACACTCTTTATCCGATTCTTTGACTTTAGCGATGTACTACCTTTAGTTATTAATTTTGGCTCTACAGAATTAAAGTATTTGCTAATTGGCAGCATTATTTACGTTATCGCCTGGATTATGCAAGAAGGCGTTTTAATCAAAGAGCAACAAGAGTTGGTGATTTAATGGCTATTATAATTGAGCTGGATGTCATGTTAGCAAAGCGCAAAATGAAGTCGAATGATTTAGCTAAAATCATAGGTATAACGCCACAAAATTTATCAGTTCTTAAAAGCGGTCGAGCCAAAGCTATTCGCTTTTCAACACTTGATGCTATTTGTCAGGCATTAGCATGTGAACCAGGCGATATTCTTATTTATCAGCAAGACAGTTAGTCAGAAAACACTAGGTAAGTCACCATATTTAAAAAGGACAAAATATGAAGAACATCACACAGACCATTTCACTATTGCTACCTTTATGCTATTGCGGTGTTGCAACAGCAGATGAATTGTCGTTTATATCTGATAGTAACAAAGCGCAATTTCAGCCTTACTTTTCATTGGCTGTAATGAACAATAAAACTTTTGAATTAGCTGATATTCACATGCAAAAGCAAGACCTAACCACGGCGTTTGGAGTGGGTTTAGTTAAAACTACAGCTTTAGATGATGGCTGGTTATTAAGTCAAAGTATTGAGCTTAATTATGCCACTACGCAATTTTCGGGTAATTATTACGCCGACGAAAATTTTGCTATAAACGGCCGTTATCAAGAAATTGCTGTTTTTGGCATCATTAATGTTAAAAAGGTCGATATTTTTGAAAATGTTGCACCGTATGTTGAAGCGAGTATTGGGGTAATTAATGCGAATAGTCGATTTAACTCACCGTTTGAAGAACAAAATGATCGGCAATGGCAGCTAGGCTATAAATTATCTACTGGCTTGGCGTTTGATATTGGCGCTGGTAATAGTATTTCTTTTGGTGTTGGCTTTACCGACGATAGTGATATTTAGACCGCATGATAAACACTACAGGTAATGGCGCTATAAGACCTTTTATCGTCATGTCGGGCTTTGTTTTTTGATAAATAATATTTGCAGTATTCAATGAATTAATAAGCTAGGTTAAAACGATGCTGTTATGTTTTCAATGCCATGTAGTTAATTTAAAACTAGATAATAAGTTAAAAAACTTTATGTTAAGGGAATAAAAAATGAAATGTAAGATCATCATTTTAGTGTTGCTGTTAAATGTTGTGGCATGTAGTGCAAAGCTAACTGAAAAAGGCTTTATTGCTCAAGGAACAGCCGTTGTTCCCTATAGTACTGAACAATGGCAAATGTGGCAGCAGCAATATACATCATATAAATTAAGCGCTATTTCAATAACAATTAAGGAAATTGGCAACGAAGTTGTTAAACTCAATGGCATTTATTTTGACCAGCCAGATTCAAATGAACTGATTTATTTTCTGCAAGGAAACGGCATGACAGTTGAAAATTCTATGAAGTCGGTTATGCCATCTTTAGCAAAGTTAGACAAAGATCTTGTGATTTTTGATCGCCGAGGTAGTGGAGCGAGTAACGGTACAGCAGGTATTAGTAACTTAATAGCAGATGCCAACCGTCAGTATGATTACATTGCCCAGCAGTTATCTCCCGATAAAATTATTATTCATGGTTTTTCTTTAGGCAGTTTTATTGCCGGACAAGTTGCTAAAGATAAAGAACCAGATGCGTTAGTATTGCAAGGCTCAGCTACTAATGTAGATGAATGGATAGATACAAGAATGCCGTGGTACAGCAAACTTTTTGTTACTATTGAAGTTGAACCAGCGTTTTATCAAGTAGACAATAAATTGGTCGTAGAAGAAAGCTATAAAAACCCACTATTGATTATTGCGGGAGAAAAGGATTTGCAAGCGCCAGCAGTTCTTTCTCGTCGATTGTTTGCAGCGAGTCAATCTAAGCTTAAGCAGTTAATGGTTGTTGATGATGCTGGCCATGGCAATATGTTAAATAATAGTCAGGAGATTAGTCAGTATAGAAAGTTTTTAGCAAGTTTATAATGCCTTAGTATTGATGATAATAACGAGTGATTTGATTAATACGTATTGAATTGGAGGCAATTAGAAACAGCGAATTCGAGCTTTACTCAGATCACTCGACTAAAAATAGGCAAATTAACCATAGATTCTTTGTTGAAAAGCAATCAAAGCGAGCAATGTTGATACGTGTGATAGAAGCTCAATAGTGACTTTTGTACTGATAAACATTACTTTGTTCACCATATAGTTGCATGGTGCCAATAAAACTGAAGTTTATTTTTTTCAATAAATTATGAGAACTTTGGTTAGTGAGTGAAGTAACGGCCAACACAGTTTTTAGCGAGTGCGTTATAACTTCATTTTTTAATACGGCCTGTGCAGCTTCAACCGCATAACCTTTACCACAAAACTCGGGTAAAAAAGCGTAACCTAAGTCGGGATAATCTAGTTCAGGTCTTTTTAAAAGGCCACACATGCCTATTAGTTTATCATCTGATGTTTCAGCGCTAAATATATCGTTATTTTCTAACAATACGGCATATAAACCGTAGCCATAATTTTTATAGCTTGCCATTGGGCCATTTTTTAAATATTTTTTTGCGTCAGAGATAGTTCTAACTTGCTTATCAGTAATATTTTCTATAAAAGACTTTTCATTGAGCAGTCGAATAATAAACTCGACGTCATCAAAACTAAATGGTCGAATGCTTAACCTTGCGGTTTGACAAATTGGCGGCATTAAATTCCCTCTTTATTTAATTAAAAACAAAAGCTGGCTGGGTGTTAGTATTACCTTAACCAGCTTTTGTACTCGTTGCTTGTTAGCTCTAAATCAGTTTGTTACTGGCGCTGAGCTTACTTAATAACAAAAATATTGCTGGTGGCGTTAAGGTCAAGCACACCAATACAGCTATCACTTTCATCGGTTACCATCATACGGTCACCAACAGCCCAGAAGGTTTCAGTGTAAATTTCACCTTCGGCTAAGGTAGCGTAAACACTACTTAATAGTGGTTCACCGGTATTGTTATTGATCCAATATAGTTTCACAGGTGATGTTAGTGTATTCGCTACTTGTAAGTCTGGCGCATTACCCGATTCTCGCGAATATGGTACCGCTAAATCACAGCTACCAACTTCTGCCGTTGGCTCTGGGATCTCAACCGGTGGCGCTTCATCCATGGCATTTTCAACCATAGCTTCAGTAACTGTAAAGCTATTATTTTCATCATTTAATAGTGCAACCCCTAAACAGTTATCAGCGCCGTCGGTTAGCATAATGCGATGACCAATATCCCAATCGTCAGCGGTGTAGCTTTCATCTTTTGCTAAGGTAGCATACGAACTGCCTGATTTATCGCCTGAACTGCGGCTTAACCAGTAAACTTTTACTAGCTTGTCTGTTGGGTTAGTAATAGATAAATCAAGCGCTGGCTTAGCTGAGTCATAATAAGTTTCTGCAAGGCTACAGGTACCAATAGTGCCTTTTTCTGGCCAATGTGGTAAGTATGGCTCTGTCGCTGACACCAAAGGCAATTGCTCTGGTAATGTTACGGCACAACCGGTGCCTGCACAGGCACTAAAGTATAGATCTATAATATCTGAACCGATAAAGTCAGAGGAAACGGCAATATAATACTTACCTGATTCTGGCGTTGTTATTGTACAAGTTTCTTCATTGCTATCGTCGGTTATTGATTGACAAGTAAATTCGCTATCAATAGCAGGGTGCACTGCTGCACCTTTTTTAACCCATAAATCAACATTACCTGAGCCGCCATTGGTAGCAAATGATACTGACTCTAATCCTGCTGGTACGTCGACGGAAAATAACCAACCGCCTCGGCCGTTAATATGCTTGTAGTCGCCTAAAGGTAATACTTCTGCGCTATTATTATACTGCTCTGTTAACGTGGTTGTTGACCAAGTCTCAAACTCGCTTTGTGTGTCTGTAGCAATACTGGCAAGCAAAGTATCAAACTCTGTCCATTCACCGGCACGCATATGAATCAGCATTTGGTTAACTAATTCAGGGTGGCTTTCAATTAAAAACGCAACGGCTAATTGCCCCCAAGAATAGTAGTTAGCTTCTCCAGCAAAAATTTCTGCCAATGTATAAGGGTTTTCACTTTGCGCGGTTGTTACACGTGGGTACGGCTGCAAATAAAAAGTACTTAGGTACTCGGCAAGGCCTTCACTCCACCAGCCTAGGTTGCTTTTGTAACCACCTTCTTTATTGTATCGGCCATCTAAAGCATGGATGTATTCATGATTAAGTGAACGAATAACTGAGCGGCCTTCACTCCATTCTAAGGCGTCAAATGTCCAGATGTCTGAACTATGCCACCAGTTAGTTGGACTTGTTTCAAAGTAAATTCCGCTAGTATTGCTGGTATCGTATAAATGTTCAGCCCATGAGGCATGATTAGATAGGCTTTCAAATATATGAATGTTTGTTATTTCATTAAGATCATTTTCCACCGGCTGTTGAAATTCTGGTGTAATGTCAGAGCTTAGTACTTGATCGAATATACGTTTTGTTTTGCTGATCACCGCACAAGCTTCTTCAAGCTGTTCGTTGCTCATGTTTTGCGCACGAATTCGCACCGGTTCATCACATAACATATTACCGCTAAATAACTCGGTGGTGGCAAACATAGATGCATCTACAGCATCGCCGCCTTCATATGCGTCAATATATATGTGATAACGACCAGCTTTAGGTTTATCAATAATACAAGACTCATTGTAGTTTGAGCCATTATAAGAAACACAATCAAAGACACCATTTTCACCAGGGCTGGCGGCTTCTTCAAATTTTACGTAAACGTCGGGGTCGCCCAAATCTTTATTTTCTGTACCGCTAAAAAGGCTGACAACAAGTGTTTCTGCGTCTTCTGCAACATCAACATAGTAGGAAATACCTTGACCTTCGGTGGTGTTGATATGAGTTTTTACGACGCCGAGTTTCAACGCTTCAACATCAGCGCTGGTGAAATCTACTTCAGGTGTTGGCGTTACAACTGGCGGTGGTGGTACTTCTACTTCTTCAGTTTTTGAATTGCTACCGCCACAACCCGTTAGTGCAATAAGCACGGCACTGGCGAGTGTTAATTTAGTAAAAGACATTTTATTTCCCTCTAACTTTTTGATTTTATTTTTATGATTTTTTAATTTTGCGTTAATAAAACAGCGCAACATTTGACTTTTTGGCAATTAAAAAAACAGCATTTAATTAAAGCGGTAACATTTGTAACATAAGTTTTATTATATTGTAAATTGTATGCAATATAATATTTCGAGATAATATAATGTCTATTAGCAATAAACGAGAGAGTTTGTGCGGTAGCTGGCAATGTTCATAACGCACCTTGATGGTGAAACGTCTAGATAAAAAAAAGCCCATACTTAATTGTTAAGTATGGGCCTTACTAGCCAGAGAGATAGCCTAATAAAAATACTAAATGCTTACTTTTAGTTAACCTGTTGATAAATCGCGAAACTAAGAGCTGGCATTTCAATGTTGATATTGCTTTTATCGGTTTGTGAAGGTTTGCCTTCACCAGCAACTAAGCGATAATTTTCATCGTGTAATTTAATATTGGCGCTGGCTGTTTTATCACTGGTATTAAAAGCAACTAACATTTTCTCCTTTTTGCCATTGGCTGCATTAATTGTGCGAGTAACGGCAAAAATACTATTGTTGTCTGCTTGGAATACGGTTGCTTGTTCACCGCGGCGTAGGGCAGGATATTGATAAAAAATATCAGCGTATTGTGCGAAACTTTGATAAATAGGATGTGTGCTATCGAAGTTATCGTCAGCGGTCGTGGCGTCAGTTGCTAGTAAATCGTCGTCATTGTAGCTAGCAACAAGTGATGGCATCATATCTTGGCGAGATGCTTGATCACCGCCATCACCAACAAAGCCTTGCTCGTCACCATAATAAATAATTGGTACACCACGCATAAAGTAGATCATGGCGTGAGCAAGTAAATTGCGTTTGATTATTTGTGCTTCATTATAGTTAAAGTCGCTTTGTTTTAGCATATATGCAAAGCGGCCCATGTCATGATTACCGGTGAAGTTCATCAACTGATTGGCGTTACTGTCATGGTCGAGGTAATCAACATCATTAGCAAATAATTTCGCTAATGCTTTGGTACCTTTTTGATGTACTAAAACATCTGCTAAAGTACCTTGAAAAGCAAAGTCGAGTACCGATTGCATATTTCCGACAGTGGTATATTCACTTAGCTCTTTGCTGGTAAAACTATACACTTCACCAAACATAAAGAAGTTTTTAATACCTTCAGCTTGTGCATGTGTTACCAGCGCAGGTGCAAACTCGGCCCAAAATTCGGTATTAACATGCTTAACGGTGTCAATGCGAAAGCCATCAGGTTTAAACTCTGTGATCAGGTTTTTGAAGATATCAATCATACCTTTAACCACTTCTGGGTCATTGGTATTAATGTCGTCAAGGCCTGCAAAGTCACCACGTTTTGAACTTTCACCTTGCCAGAATGAATCACCTTGGTTGTGATAATATTTAGTATCGTTTAACCAGGCTGGGATTTTAAGTTGTTCCTGGCCTTTTGGAATAACGGTTGTGTATTTATCACCATTGGCTAATTGCTCTGCAGATTTGAAAGGACAGCCTTTATCTGTTTTTACTAGCCATTGTAGGCCGTCTTCACCGTGACATTCAGTGTACTTGATAACGTCGGCTGTGTGGTTGGTAATAATATCGAAGTAAATTTTTATGTTTTCTTTATGAGCACTGGCAATTAGCGCTTTTAAATCATCATTGCTGCCTAAGTGCGGGTCAATTTCAGTAAAGTCTAATACCCAGTAACCGTGATAACCAGAGCTGTCAGCTTGCATGGCTTGGTTACGTAAAATAGGGGTTAGCCAAATAGCTGAAATGCCCAGCTCTTTTAAATAAGGTAGCTTATCTTTTAAGCCTTGAATGTCACCGCCGTGGTACATACCTTTATTGGTTTTATCTAAACCACCGGCGGAAATAGGCTGAGTTTTTGAGCCTAAATCGTTATCGGTATTACCATTATGGAATCGGTCTGGCATTACAAAGTAAAATACTTCATCTTGCACATCACGTTCTAAATAATGTGGTAAATCAGCCGCTGTTTTGTAGGGCTTTTTAGCTGTACTTGTTTGTGTTGATTCAGTGTTAGACGCAACAACGTTTGCTTGTTGGTTATCATTGCTTTTTTCGGCACCACAACCAGCGAGCGTCAACGCTGCTGCTGATAGCAAAAGTGCGGATATTTTATTCTTTTTAAACATATTTTTATTATCCTATATTATCAAATTTGTTCTGGCTATTTACGTGGTCGAGCCGTGCGCATAGCTGCTGCTAAATCTGAAACTGAGTCGCTTTTATCGAAGTCTTCGATGCTTACTGGTAGTTTTTGTAACCAATTTGGATGTTCATCTATGGTGCCTGGAATATTAACTTGCTCGACAACCTCTAATGCATCTTCAAGTGGAATAAGTTGTATGTGGCTTGGTGCTTGTGCCATATATTTTTGTACGGCCAAAGACAATTCCCTGTTCATTTGGGCTGGCGCTTGATTTGGCGCCTTACTCATATCCATCACATTCAAGTCTTCTAAGGCAGCAACGAGTAATTGTCTGTCTTCAATACGACTATTGCGCTCGTTTTGCCCCATTTTCTCATTAGGGTACAAATTAAGTTCTTGGCGCCATTCTAAGTCTTTACCTGTCCACCAACCGGCAAGAGTAGGTAAGTCATGGGTAGATACCGTCACCATAGATTGTGCTGGGTATAATTCTGGACGCATGAAAAAGCCAGAGTCCCAACGTTCAAAAAATAGTACCTTGTATGATAACAAACCAGCACGGGCCATGATTTCGCCAAAACCGTCTGGTACTGTGCCTAAATCTTCACCGATAACAACACAATTGTTGCGGCGAGACTCTAGGGCAATAATGCGTAATATATCTTCTAATGGGAAAGTAATATAAACACCTTCATCGGCTTTCATACCAGGAGCAACCCAATATTGACGCATTAAACCGAGAATATGGTCAATACGTAAAGCACCAGCATATTGCATATTGCTGCGTAGCGCTTTTACTAGCGGTTGGTAACCTTGTTTTTGCAGTGCCACTGGGTTGATAGGCGTTAAGCCCCAGTCCTGACCTAAAGTATTCATGGCATCTGGTGGTGCACCTACGGCAGCGCCCGCAACATAAACATCTTTGTCTGACCAAACATCAACTCCTGAGCCATCACAGCCAACAGCTAAATCTAAATATAAGCCAACCGGCATGCCAAGCTCAGTTGCTTGCTTCGCAATGGATTTTAATTGACGATGAGCTAACCATTGTACAAAGCAGAAATAGTCAATACGTTCAGCATGTTGCTGTTGAAATTCTTTGACTTCGTTGCTTGCAGGAGATTGAAATTCTGCTGGCCAATTTGGCCAGCCGTAAGCATTAAAATCAGTTTTTCTAAAATGCTCATATAAGGCTTCAAAGGTTGCTAATTGTAATAAGTCATTACCTTGATTCTCTTTAAAGTCAGTAAATTCAGCCAATTCTATCGGTGCTGTTGACATGAAGTCTTTGAAAAGTATCTCTAAAAGGTCAAATTTAATATCTGCAACAGCAGGGTAGTCAATAAGCTCTGTTTGGCGCGCATAGGCAATTTTATTTTGCACTTCTTCACTGTTAAAACGCAATTGTGCTGCTTCACAGTGAGCAAAATTAGGTACTTGCTTAATATCAATGTAAAGAGTATTTAAAAAACAACGGCTTGTTGGTGAATACGGGCTACGGTGTGCTGGGTTATTTTGATATAACGGGTGCAATGGATTCAAGCCAATAGCAGCAGCTTGTTGGTGGGCTGATTTTTCAACAAGTTTTGCTAGGTCGCCAAAATCCCCCATACCTAAGTTGTCGTCACTTTTAAGTGAATATAGTTGTGCGGCGTAGCCCCACATTTTTTCACTTGCTGCTTCTTGCGGGCTATAGCAGGTTTGCGGTGCGTAAATTAACGGACATTGTGCGCTTGTTTTACCGTAATTTAATGTAAGTTGGTGATAGCCTTGCGCCAATGTTGGTAAGGTTAATACGTATTTAGTGTAGGTTTGACCATCAAATGTTGCTGAATCAAGGCTTACTAATGAGCTAACTGACACCTCGTTATCGAGGGTTTCACCTGATTCAAGCGTAATATGCCAATTAATAACCTTGTCTGAAGAAATAGCAAGGCTGACTATAATTTGGTGTTCGTCAGCTTCAAGTTTGGCGATGTGCGCAGGTGGTAACATGTTTAGCCAAGGCTTTTGTTCTAACTCGGTAATGCTGTTATTGATCGTTTCATCAGATGAAAGATCATATCCCATAGCGTTAAGTAATGAATGTCTCGCTTCATCTTTAGCATAAACCTGCTCACCAAAGGAGTTGGTATAGGTTGCGTGAAAGCCTACGAGTTCTGCAAGTTTCTCAATTAAATTCATTCTATATTTCTCTTTGCTTATTGCTACGCAGATTTGCGCTAGCATTACTAATTTTTAAATTGGTTGTTGATGACACTGGGTCAATATTTGGTAATTGTTCGGGAGCGAAAAAACTTAAAACAAGGCAACTATGTGCCGAGATGTTGATGGCCGACTCGGTAATGTTTTTTTGCTCAACAGGTTTTTCTTCTGCGGTATTGATAAGTTGTTGCCAATATCCTTGTAGCGCAGGTAGTTGGTAATTTATTTCGCAGGGGTGGGCGTTAAATATAATGAGTAAAGCATCGTCTTGTGCTACTTGTTCGCACAACTCAATTTCTTGTTCATCTGTTTGTGCCAACAGCATGGCAAAGCACTTTATTTCTCGGTCTTGCCAATCATGTGCTTGCATATATTCGCCGCGACAATTTAACCAGTCGATATCTTTTAAGCCGGTTTTTTTAGATACTTGCAGACCATGATGGTAGTGGCTGCGATTTAGTAAAGGGTGCTGTTTTCTGAGCTTGATCAGCTGTTGTACAAAAGTTAAGTGCATACTTTCGCTTGAGCTCTGCTCTTTTAATACAGCCCAATCTAACCAAGATATTTCGTTATCTTGACAGTATGCATTGTTATTGCCTTGTTGGCTGTTACCTATTTCGTCTCCAGCAAGTAACATAGGTGTGCCTTGTGCAATAAAAAGTGTGGTTAGCAGGTTACGTTTTTGACGAGCTCTTAGGCGGTTAATGGTGGCATTGTCTGATGCACCTTCATGACCGAAATTACAGCTGAAATTACTACCGTGACCATCTCGATTGTTCTCACCATTGGCCAAGTTATTTGGCGTTTGGTAACTGACCAGGTCTTGTAAGGTAAAGCCATCGTGCGAGGTGATAAAATTTACACTGGCACTTGGTCGTCTGCTGGCTTGTTCGAAAATATCACTTGAACCATGCAGGCGTGCGGCAAACTCTGGCACTATGCCTTCATCGCCACGCCAAAAGCGTCGGCAAGTATCACGAAATCTATCGTTCCACTCTAGCCAGCTTTTATCAAAACGGCCTAATTGATAACCGTCGTGACCAATATCCCAAGGCTCAGCAATGAGTTTGCTTTGGGCGAGGATTGGGTCTTGTTTTAAGGCGGTAAAAAATGCATTTTTGCCATTAAAATGTGGTTCTTCGCGGCCCAAAATTGTTGCTAAGTCGAAGCGAAATCCATCAACGCCCATTGTTTCAACCCAGTAACGTAAACTGTCTGTCACTAACTGTAATACGCGAGGATGAGCAATATTTAATGTATTGCCACAGCCTGAATAGTTTTCGTAAAAGCGTTTGTCTTGTGGCTGTAAACGATAATAACTTGCGTTGTCTATGCCTTTGAAACTCAGCGTTGGGCCAAGTTCATTGCCTTCAGCACTGTGGTTATAAACAACATCAAGGATGACTTCAATGCCATGTTGATGAAAATGTTCAACCATATCACGAAATTCAGTGATGTCATTTGATGCACAGTAACTTGCATGAGGAATAAAAAACGAGACACTGTTGTAACCCCAGTAATTGCTGAGTTTTTTTTGTTCAATAAATGCTTCATTTAAAAACTGATGAACGGGCATTAATTCTATACTGGTAACACCTAATGCCAACAAGTGTTCTGTTACGCACTGCTCTTTTAACGCAGAAAATGTTCCTTTAAATTGTACTGGGACATTCGGGTTTAGTGCAGTAAACCCTTTAACGTGCATTTCATAAATAATGCTGTCGCGTTGACGAACTTTAGGGTGTGACTGACAAGGCGATATTTGACTGTGGTCAATCACCACACATTTAGGCATATCGCAGGCGTTGTCTTGTGTGTCTATGGTTAAATCTAGTTGCGGGCATCGTTGCTCAACGCTTGTGGTTTGTTGCGAGTCTTGTAATTGTGAACTGGCGTCGTAAGCATAATGTAATGATGAATTTTTTACTTCACCATGTAGGGCTTTTGCATAGGGGTCGAGCAGGAGTTTTGCTGGATTAAAGCGATGACCGTTATGAGGCTCAAACGGGCCGTAAACGCGATATCCGTATAAGCTACCCGGGTTAATATTTTCAATAAAACCATGAAATACATCGTCGGTATATTCAGGTAAAACTATACGTTGAATTTCATTTTCACCTGTTTCGTCAAAAAGGCATAGCTCAACTTTCTCGGCATGTGCTGAAAAAATAGCGAAGTTTGTTCCCGCTTTATTGCCCAAATTGCTGGCAGGAATAAAGGTTGCTCCTAAAGGAAAACATCGACCCGATTTGACGTTAAAGAGGCTCACAGGATTAACAGACTCCTTGTAAGCTTAATATAACTGTTGCCATGGGAGGCACGGTTATATTGATGCGATGTGCTTGTCCTTGCCAAGGTATATTTTCACTTTCAATATCAGTGAAATTACCTTGGTTGGAACCAGCATAAATGGCTAAATCAGTATTAATAAGCTCTTTATAATAACCCGCAACAGGCACGCCAACGGCAAAGTTATGATGCACTTCGCTAGTGAAGTTACAAATCACAATTATAGGTTGTTGAGAATTTCCGCCGAAGCGAATAAAGCTATAAATGGACTGTTGAGCGTTTTCGTGATCTAACCAAGCAAAACCTTCTTGTTGGCAATCTTTTTCATAAAGTGCGGGTGTTGAGGTGTAAACGTTATTGAGGTCTTTAACCAAACGTTGCACGCCGCTGTGCCAATTAATGTCAAGTTGGTGCCAGTCGAGTGCTTGATCATGGTTCCATTCTCGTCCTTGGGCAAATTCACAGCCCATGAATAATAATTTTTTACCCGGATGGGCCCACATAAAGCCATAATATGCGCGTAGGTTTGCAAATTGTTGCCAAGCATCGCCAGGCATTCGCGCAATAAGTGAGCCTTTGCCGTGTACAACTTCGTCGTGACTTAGGGGTAAAACAAAGTTTTCATCAAAGGCGTAAACTAGGCCAAAGCTTAATTCGTTATGATGATGCTGGCGATGGATTGGATCTCGCTTCATGTATTCTAGACTGTCATTCATCCAGCCCATATTCCATTTGTAGCCAAATCCCAAACCTCCGTGCTCGGTTGGGCGAGATACGCCTGGCCAAGATGTAGACTCTTCGGCAACAGAAAAAGTCCCTGGGTAAAGTGAATAAAGTTCTTCGTTAAAGCGTTGTAAAAACTCTACTGCTTCTAAGTTTTCACGGCCACCATGTTTGTTAGGGATCCATTCACCTTCTTTACGGCTGTAATCTAAGTACAGCATAGAGGCAACAGCATCAACACGAATACCGTCAACGTGGTACGTGTCTAACCAGTGCAGGGCACTTGCGCGTAAAAAATTGGCAACTTCAACACGGCCATAATTATAAATTAGTGTATTCCAATCAGGGTGGTAGCCTTGGCGAGGGTCAGCATGTTCATATAAATGACTACCATCAAATTTTGCAAGACCATGGGCGTCACTTGGAAAATGCCCTGGCACCCAGTCAATGAGTAACCCTAGATTGGCTTGATGACATTGGTCGACAAAATATTGAAAGTCAGCCTGATCGCCAAAACGTGAGCTTGGAGAAAATAAACCTACTGGTTGATAACCCCATGAGCCATCAAACGGAAACTCACTAACCGGCATAAGCTGAATATGAGTAAAACCCATTTCCAAAGTATACGGAATTAATTTATCTGCTAAGGTGCGGTAATTTAAATATTGGTTATTTTCATCACGTTGCCATGAGCCTAAATGCACTTCGTAGATTGAAATTGCAGCATTGCGAGCATTGCGTTTTTTACGCTCTTTTAACCATTTCTCATCTTGCCAAGGATAAGGGGGTTCTGCGGCAATAATAGACGCTGTATCAGGTCGGTATTGAGCTTGTACACCAAAGGGGTCAGCCTTTGGTGGTAATAAGTTACCCGCATTGTCTTTGATTTCAAATTTGTATAAATTGCCGGCTTGTAGCTCGGGAATAAATAGTGTCCAGTAACCACTTTTTTCGCCATAATGCATCGTGTTTGTCATTGGGTGGCAGCGACCATCCCAGTGGTTAAAATCACCGACAACACTGACATGGCTGGCGTTTGGTGCCCACACGGCAAAACTACAGCCTGAGACTTTTCGGCCATGCAGGTTAGTTACATTCGTTAAATGAGCACCAAGTTTTTTATAGCTATTTTGATGATTTCCTTCACGCAATAAATGCAGATCAACAGCACCTAAAACTTGCTGTGATGAAAAGGCAAAAGCGTCATCATAAATAACGCTTTGTTGTTCCCCATTAATACTTTGATTAATACGTAGTTGATAATCAAAGTGTTTTTTTCTTCTTAACTTAAGTGCATATAGCCCATCGTCGGTTACTGGCTTTAGTTTGCCCAGCGACTTTTGTGATTTAGCATCGAGTATCTCAATGGTAAAGTCATCAGCCAAGGTTAAACCATTAGGTTTAAAAACCGTGATCACTAAGTAGCCTGTGTTGCAATCTGGTTGCAAACCCAATACCTGATGCGGTGCTGGATGACTAGCAGTTTGCAGACTGGATAGATCACGGTTGGTAATTGCCATTATTCTTCCTTAAATATTTGCTATTGCTTACTTGGCGTTAACTGCCAAATATTTTTTACGTAATCTTCAATAGAGCGATCAGAATTAAATTTACCCATTAGCGCGGTATTTAAAATAGCCATTTTCGCCCATTGCTTTTTGTTTTTATACGCGTTATCTAATGCCTGGTGAGCGTTAGAATAGGTTTGGAAGTCAGCAAGAACCTTGTATGGATCGCCACCCTCTAAGAAGCTACGTTTCACCGCAGATAATTCACCTGGGTTTCCTGGCGTAAAGTAGTCAGTGTCTAACCAATCTAAACAAGCGCGAATTTCGGCATTATTTTCATAGTATTCGTACGAGTTATAACCTTTTGCGTCTAAGGCTTTTACTTCATCAACGGTTAAGCCAAAGATAAAGATATTGTCGTTGCCAACTTCTTCGGCAATTTCAATGTTGGCTCCATCAAGCGTACCTATGGTAACTGCACCATTTAATGCCAATTTCATATTACCCGTACCTGAGGCTTCTTTGCCGGCCGTTGAAATTTGCTCGGAAACATCCGCGGCTGGAATAATCTTTTCCGCTAAACTGACGCGATAATTTGGTAAAAACACGACTTTTAGCTTGTCTTGAATGCGAACATCATTATTAATTTTGTCGGCAATTTTATTGGTTGCGTAGATGATCTCTTTAGCTAATTGATAACCAGGTGCTGCTTTTGCACCAAAAATAAAGACCCTAGGTTGCATGTCTAGTTCAGGGTTTGCTAACAATCTACGGTACAGGGCAATGATGTGTAACAAGTTTAAATGCTGGCGTTTGTATTCGTGTAAACGTTTAATTTGAACATCGAAAATTGCATCTGGGCTAACGGTAACGCCAGTAAGTGTTTTGATTTCTTTGGTTAAGGCTATTTTGTTTTCATGCTTAATAGCCATAAACTTTTGCTGAAATGCGCTATTGTCTGCAAATTTTTCCAGTTCACTTAAGCTGTTGAGATCTTTTGCCCAGTCACCGTCAATAGTTTTGTCGAGTAAATTCGCTAATAAAGGGTTACACGCTTTTAACCAGCGGCGCGGTGTTATACCGTTAGTAACATTGGTTAGTTTTTCAGGCCAAAGTTGATCAAACTCTGGGAATAAGTCTTTTTTAACTAAATCTGAATGAATTTGTGCAACGCCATTAACTTTATGCGATGCCACAACACAAAGATGAGCCATACGTACTTTTCTATCATGACCTTCTTCAATCAGAGATAAGCGAGCTCGCATATCGTCATTGTTTGGCCAAAGCGCATTTACTTGTTTATTTAAAAACTCTTCGTTAATGCGATATAAAATGGTTAAATGACGCGGTAGCACTCGTTCAAATAAGGATACTGACCATTTTTCTAAAGCTTCAGGCAATAGTGTATGGTTGGTATAAGCGAATACTTTTTGGCAAATTCCCCAGGCGTTATCCCAATCGATATTGTGAACGTCAATTAAGGTGCGCATTAGCTCTAAAATGGCAATTGTCGGGTGAGTGTCGTTTAACTGAATAGCAACTTTATCACAAAAACTTGGCCAGTTTTTGCTCTCGCTTATTAAGCCGTGTTGGCTTTCAAAACGGGCAATAATGTCTTGTACTGAACATGCACAGAAGAAGTATTGCTGTACAAAGCGTAGCTCTTTACCGGCGTCATGTTCATCATTTGGGTAAAGTACTTTTGATACGGTTTCGGCGGCAACTTGTTGTTGGTGTGCATTTAGGTAGTCACCATTGTTAAACTGTTGCCAGTCAAAAGCGCTGTCAGCACGACATTCCCATAAACGTAATGCATTGACGGTTTGTGAGTTGTAGCCAACAATTGGAACGTCCCAAGGTACCCCTTTTAGCATTTTTCCTGCATGCCAAACGGATTTAGTGGTGCCATCAGCTTGGGCAATTGCTTCAACATAACCATATAAAGGAATGGTTTGACTTGATTCCTGACGACAAACTTCCCATGGGCTGCCAAATTCGCGCCACATGTCTGGCGTTTCAATTTGCTGGCCATCGACAAAGCTTTGCTTAAATAAGCCATGTTGGTAATGAACGCCGTAACCCATAGCGTTGTAATCAAGTGTGGCTAAAGAGTCTAAGAAACAAGCAGCTAATCGTCCTAATCCGCCATTCCCTAAGGCTAAATCAGCACCTTCTTCACATAAGTCAGCAAGATCAAAGCCTAGTTTTTTTAGTGCTTTTTCGGTATTGGTATACAAGCCTAAATTATGTAAGTTGTTTGAAAGTAAACGTCCCATCAAATATTCAAGTGATAGGTAGTTTACTGATTTTACGCCACTTTTTTCTTGGTGTACTTTAGTACTTTGTAATTTTTCAATGATGATATCATTTAGTGCCAGCGAGGTTGCTCGCCAGTACGCTGGTTTTTGGTTAGCATGACTTTGCTCGCTGAGTGTAAATTGCAAGTGATGCTCAATACGTTGGCTAATATCAGCTACGGTAATTGATTGATTTTTTACTGCTGATTTTGCTTTAGTCGGTGCTTTTGTTTTGGTAACCATATAACTACAAACTCTTCTATCGGACATTCAAATGTCGGTAAATCTTCATTTTTTACTCAAGATAAAATGAAGGTACGGCATGTTTGTTCTTAATCCCTTATTGAGACAACATGTAATTGATGGAGCTACCATCGCGTTATAAATATGTTTTTTGTTTTCTTAGCCAGCAATCTATTTAATAGCGTGTGGCAAGAGAACGGTTAATTTAGTTGATGAATTAATTATGCCGATGTCTGCCATTAGAGCAATGAACTACATACGTATGCACAGCAGATATTTTTCATATTACACATGCATACGTATGTATTTTTATGCAAAATGAAGTGGAAAATTGTTTTTAGCGGTCAATTGGTATGTTGCTGGCAATTTTTGCTCTAGAAGGCTGATAAAACGGACGTGTTAAGTGTTTATGCTTGCAGTAATTCTTGACAAGTATTGCGACAGTGATTTGGTAAGAATTAGATGTTAAATCTTGGTATTTGCGCTGCAGCGCTAGCGATTACAGCTATTATTAAGTTGCATTATAAATGCATGCTAAAAGAGTAAAGTGGGTTAGGGCATCACCAATTAAATTATGTACTTAGCTCAAGCGCTCGGTTAAGATGAATTAAGAACTTTTACTTATGGGTTTGCTGTGAAATCAAAACAAACATCATTTGATATTGCTTATCGAGCTGGCGTGTCACAATCGACAGTTTCAAGAGCATTACGTAATAGTCCTTTGGTGAATGAAGAAACGCGTAAGCGCGTACAAGAAATTGCCAAAGAGCTTAATTATAAAGTAGATAAAAATGCTAGCAGTTTACGTACGCAACAAAGTGGTACTATTGCTTTGTTGTTATTTGAAGATCCAACCAACGATGACTCATTAATTAATCCATTTTTCTTATCTATGTTAGGCAGTATTACTCGTGCTAGCGCAAAGAAAGGTTATGATCTATTAGTTTCATTTCAGCAAATGAGTAACGACTGGCATGCCGATTTTGAAGATACCCGTAAAGCTGACGGTATTATTTTATTAGGCTATGGAGACTATACTGATTATGAGGAAAAGCTAGTACAACTGATCAAACAAGAAACACACTTTGTACGTTGGGGCGCTGACGTTAAAGGCTTATCTGTTGTTTCTGTTGGTTGTGACAATTTTCATGGCGGTTATCAAGTTACTGAGCATGTCATCAAGCAAGGGCGTAAAAACTTTGCTTTTTTAGGTGGCGTAACGAGTGGCTCACCTGAATTTTTAGATCGTTACAATGGCCATTGCCAAGCGCTTAATGATAATAATCTTACCGTTGATAAGCGGTTGCAAATTGATGCCATATCAACCGATGAGTCAGGTTATCAAGCAGCAAAGTCGTTAATTGCCACAGGTGCTAAGTTTGATGCAGTTTGTGCCGCCAGTGATTTAATTGCAATAGGTGCTATGCGAGCTTTGCAAGAAGCGGGCTTTAATGTTCCAGAAAATATTGCTGTAGTTGGCTTTGATGATATAGCTACTGCAAGTTTTACTTTCCCACCAATGACAACAGCAAAACAAGATACGGTTTTAGCGGGCGAGTTACTAGTTGATAAATTACTGCAACTAGTTAATGGCGAAGAAGCACAAACCCAGCTTATGCCTACAACATTGGTGGTGCGTAAGTCGTGTGGTAGTTAAGATAAGATAATTGTTATTGGTAATACCTCAAGAAAAAGGCTGTTAATTAACAGCTTTTTTTGTTTTTAAATATAAGGTTATTAGCTTGCTAGAGCAAAAATTACGGCAATTATCATTAATATCGCAAAGCTAACCCTAACTAACCTTGCTTGCTTTGGCTTAGCAAAAATGGGTCGCAAAATGCTACCAAACAACAACCAGATAATATCAACAAGGGCTGCAACCATTAGGCAGGCAAGTGCGGTTGCTAAATAGCTATAAACTGGTGTTGCCATAGGTAAGAGGAATTGCGAAAAAATAGCTAAAAATGCTGCATATGCTTTCGGGTTTAAGAGGTTTAAAATAAAACCATCTTTAAAATTTGGTGGGTTTATTGGTTTATTTACTTGATTGGTGGCTGCATTGGCAATTTTATAGGCAACAAACAGCATATAAGCTGCACCTAAAAGTTGGCAGATAAATTTTATCGCGGGAAATGTGCTGAATAAGTTTGCCAAACCTATGCTGGCACAAAGAATGGCGACTGAAAGCCCTGTAAGTATGCCGAGTAAAAAGGGCACGCCATTGCGAGTACCAAAGGTTGCCCCTGTTGCGGCTAGCGCCAAAGGAGCAGGGCCAGGAGAGCCCAATAATAATGCGGTTGTGCTGAGTAAGGTAAGCAAGGCCTCCGTCATAAATATTTCCTGTTAATCATTCTTTCGCGACAGCATAAATTCCGTATCAACTTACCCTTGGTAAAGCTTTTCAGTTGCTTGCTTTAAGCCTGCGTTTGGCAAGAATTGTTCAGAAATAGTCAAAATCGCGTGCAGATTATTTCGCAATTTATCTAATTCAAGATCGTCAGGTTTTAATGCCGTTTGTAGTAAATGCAAGGCCATGTCTGCGAGTAATAAGCGTTGCTTTTCAAGCCAGTCGTCATCGCCAGCTTTAGCCAAATTATTTAAGTAATTTGTTTCAACTATGCTGTGCAGCTGCCAGCTTGTATCAATAATGTTTTGTTTATCGTCGTTAGTCATTTTAATCACAGCGTGTTGTTGATGTTCTTGTTGTGGTTTTTTGCATGTTTTTATCGAAGCAAAGAAGAAGGCTCAAAATCTTTTATCGAGCACTCATCACACTTCTTGCAGTTTAGTTGATGGCCAAGCATCTTCTCTCGGCTTATTTTATTTAATACCCATGGGCGATTAATAAATGGTGGCTGATGACGAACATGCTGATTGTGACCGCATTGTAATTTTGCAACCCAATGGTTTTCTTCGTCAGTATCAAAACCGATAATTGCTTGTAACATATCTACGAAAAAAACTTCATTATTGTTGTTAAGCTTGCCAGTGCATGCCTTCGCATTCTGGGCGACTCAGCACAAAACCAAACTTCTTATATAGCTGAGGAACGTCGGCAAGTAAGGTTATATAGGCACCTTTTGGCGCTGTGTCATTTAAATAAGCCATGATACTGGTCATAATTTTGCTGCCTAAACCTTGCCCTTGAAATTTAGGATCAACTGCAACATCAACAACTTCAAAATTTAATGCCCCGTCACCAACAATCCGGCCCATAGCAACTACCGTATTGTCGATAACAATGTGCACGCCAAAAAGGCTATTGGGCAATGCTTTTTTAGCGGCCTCTCTAGGGCGAGGTGTTAACCCAGAAATTATTCTTAAACGTAGAAAGTCATCAAGGGGGGCAACATTATTAATAACTATTATTGCCATAGCGTTAATCCTCTATTTATTAATTAAAGTAGGGCAGCCGAAAGCACTAGAATCGATAACTTGCTTCGACACTGACACCACTAATGTTAATGTCGCTACCTAAGTTAATTACATCATAACCAACTTTTAATCCTAACCCCATGTCATACTGATGTTTCCAACCTATAGAGTATCCAAAATCAGAGCCATCATCACTAAAAACGGATTTATTGTCATCAATAATATCAAAATCATATTGCAAAGCGTTTAATTGCACATAGAAACTATTGCGTTTTGAAAACAAGTATTGTGCTTTAACGCTAAGCATAAAAGCGCTGTAATCGAGTTTTGAGTCTGTGAAAATATCAACAATGCTGGTAAATGAATTACTGTCACCATTTAAATAACCTGCACCAAAAGCAAAATATTCATTGATATGGTATTGGTAGGACAAGGTATAATGTGCGGTGGTAATATCATTTAACTCACGAGTATTGTCATTGTTTTCGGTATCGATGGCACTAAAATCAAATTGAGCACCAATTACATGGGGAGATTCTTCTGCAAATAATGAGCTTGAAGTTAATGAGCTTGAAGTTAATGAGATGGCAAGCAGAGAGAGTTTTAATAAACGAGTCATTATATTTCCTTATATTAAGTTAATATAATGTTAACTTGGTTTTCGGTTTGATGCTATGTTTTTGTATAGCTTGAATATTATCATTTAATTCAGGGCGATATTTTGTGCTAATAGCAGCCTGTTTTTCAGGTGTGCCACGGGTTGATTCAGGAAATATGCTAAGGCCAAACCTATGCATTTTAAAGGTTATATAAATTGGGTATTCATCTCATGTTGAAACGTTTGGGTTTGCTGAGCAGTTTGTGTTTAGCTGTTGGGTTGACTTTTCCGACAACAGCGGAAGAGCCTTTAAAAGAGCTAACACTGGCAACCACAACTTGGTGTCCTTATACCTGTTTTGACTCTGGCGATGTATCAGATGGTGAATTTGGTGTTGTAGGCCAGTATGTTGAAAAGTTGCTTTCTACACATAATATCAAGTTGAAGGCGAGTGTTTATCCTTGGTCGAGAGCCATTCATTTAGCAAATAGCAATAAAGTTGATGGTTTATTAACAGCAGCACACTCGGAAGCGCCAGCGCTAATTTTTAGCAGTAATGCAATTGCCAGTTACCAAATGTGCTTTTATACCTTAAAAACTAATCAATGGCAGTTTAAAGAAAGCTTAAATTTTGCTGGTAATAAATTAGCGGTTATTCAAGACTATTCATATGATAAGTTACTAGATACTTATATTGAAAATAATACAGATGTAATTGCTATTTTTGGCTCGGATGTAACTGAACGCTTGCTCCAACTATTATTTTCTAAGCGCGCAGATATTATCGTGGTAGACAAGCTAGTGCTGGCCTATATTAGTAAACATAATCATATTGATATTAGCCAAGTAAAAAATGCTGGTTGTCTGGCTGAAAATGATTTTTACTTAGCATTAACACCAACAAAAGGGCATCAGGCATTACTAAATAAGCTCGAAAGAGAGTTGGCTTTACCAGAAAATAAATCGTTTTATCAGGGGCTTATTAAAAAATTTTTATAGCCATTAAAATGTACGTTAATGGCTATATTGTTAGTGTGTCATTTTCTCAATTAGGATAAAAAATGGCGCAGTTAAAATTATGCTTCAACCGCGTTGGTGCTACTTTCGACCTCACTATCGCTATCTTTAACAAAATAAACCGACACAGCGCCTAATAACATGGAAGCACCAGCTAACATGATTATATAAATTGCTTGGTTGTCAAAAACACTGCTTAGTATCCAGCCAGCAAATAGACCTGATACAATTTGTGGCGCTGCGATAGTAAAATTAAAAATACCCATGTAGACGCCAGTTTTACTTGCAGGCAATGAACCTGCTAAAATCGCATAAGGCATTGCTAATATTGCTGCCCACGCCATACCAATACCTATCATAGGAATGAATAAGTCAACAGCGCCTTGTGGCACTTCAACGGTCGTAATCATCAAATTAACTACCGTCGGCTCTGAATTGGTAATAAAGTAAAAGCTCAAATAGCCAAGACCACCAGCCAATAAAGATAATGAATAGACCAATTTGCGGCCAAATTTATTGGCAAGTTTCGTTAGGAATAGTGAAAAGATAGCGGCAAATAAAGAATAACCAGCGAATAAAATACCAACCCAGTCACCTGCAGCACCTTTTGCCGCTGCAATGTGTTCAGGAATGCCGCCGACACTGTCAATAAAGTCAGGGTCGAACCACTTAGCGTCAATGCCCCAAACATTTTGTGCAATGGCTGGCATGGTGTACACCCACATAATAAATAAGGTAAACCAAGAGAAGAACTGCACAACTGCTAGTTTTTTCATGGTTTCAGGCATAGTGGTTAATAGCTGCCAAAATGCAGAGAGTTTTTCCGTTATCGTGGTAACTTGTGCTTGTTCTTTGGCGACGGCTTCTGCATCCATGCCTTTGTATGCATAGTAAAGTTCAGGCGGGTGCTCTTTGGTTCTAAACACTGTCCAAAGAACACAAATCATTAGTACTGATGCACCAATATAAAATGCCCAAGTGACTGACGGCGCGACTTTGCCAGCTTCTGCTGTATTTTCTAGACCTATAACGTTGGTTAAAACAAAAGGTAAAATAGAACCGATAACCGCACCAACATTTATTAAAAATGCTTGTATGGAGTAGCCAAGATTACGTTGATTCGACGGCACCATATCTGAAACAATGGCGCGAAAAGGTTGAAAAGCGACATTAAAGGCGGCATCCATTAACGCTAGCATTAATGCCCCAAATAACATAGGTGTGATTAACTCGGTAAATAATGGCGCGTTGGGCATTAATGACATACCAAAAGCTGCGACCACGGCACCCGCTAAAATATATGGACTGCGTCGACCAAAGCGATTCCAAGTACGGTCAGAGGCAGAGCCAACTAAAGGCTGAATAATTAGCCCCATAATTGGTGCAACAAGCCAAAAAAGTGACAAAGAGTGCAGATCTGCACCTAAATCAGATAAAATCCTACTAACATTAGCATTTTGTAATGCAAAACCAAATTGCACCCCCAAAAAGCCAAAACTTAATGTCCAAATTTGCCAGAAACTTAGCTGTGGTTTTGTGCTCATAAATACACTCTTATTGTTGTAATTTCTGCATTAATCACTGTGCTATTTGATACGTTTTTATCGTATAAGCGAACTAATGCCACGTAAATTATCTAGCATCTTAGCAATAGTCTTAACTATGCAACATGAGTTGCATACGTATTCACCGTGTTGTTATTTGCTTGTTTGATTTAAAACGCCGTGTCTTATACCTACACATTTGCAGTTTGTTCAAGCCACTGTTGTTCAGATATCGCATCAGATTCATTGTTAAGCCGTTCAATAAAGGTAATACCGTCAAGGTGATCAAGTTCATGCTGAAATATCCGCGCTACAAAACCGCTCAGGTTTTGCTGATATTCTTGGCCTAGCTCATCAAAGTAATTTACTGAAATGTCTGTGTATCTAGGTACAAGGGCGCGTTTATCTTTTACACTTAAACAGCCTTCCCAGCCTAAGGCTTGCTGATTATTAGTGGCAGTTATTTTTGGATTAATGACTACCGTTAACGGTAATAATGGCGCATTAGGATAACGCTCGCTAGGCGCAGAACACATTAAGAAAATACGTAAACTTTTCCCTACTTGTGGCGCAGCAATACCAACGCCGTTAGCGTTTTTCATTGTTATTTTTAGAGCCCTGATTAGTTGCTGTATTTCCTCAGCTTTTATATTTTCAACTGTCTGCGCAACTTGGTTTAATATCGGCGCACCACGTTGCACAATAGGTAATATATTCATGGCTTTGCCTCCTTTAGCGGCTGTTCAGTATTAATGTTCTCTAGCTTGGTGTTTTTTCGATAATAAAACCAACTCACAACAAATAATATAACAATGAAGGGTAAACTCGTTATAACAACAAAATGCCAACCAGCTTTGAAAAGTACCCAACCGGCCAGTAATGATGCCGTCGCTTGAAAGCCAAAAATGATAAAGTCATTAATGGCTTGAACTTTATGTCGCTCAGAGGGGCGGTAGCTTTGTGGTAGTAGTGATGTTCCGGTTAAAAACAGAAAGTTCCAACCGACACCGAGCAAAATAAGCGCCCACCAGTAATGCATAACCTGTTCGCCAGAAAAAGCGACTAAGGTCACTAAGGTGTAAATAATAGTACCTAATAGTAATAAGGCCTTTAGGCCGACTTTTTTGACCAGCCAAGCGGTAAATAGTGACGGAATAAACATCGCAGCAATGTGACTTTGTATGACCCATTTCGTATCACTTAAACTATGGCCGTGAATATGGTGCATACTTAGCGGCGTCGCGGTCATTAAATAACTCATTAACGCAAAACCAATCGCAGCGGCTAGAATGGCGATTATAAAAATAGGTTGTTTAACAATTTCAGTTAATGGCCGAGCGACACCTTGATTTTCGTTGTGTTGAATTTCTGGGTTTTTAAAGTTAGCCATAAGCACCATGGCCAGTACGAATAAGCCAGCAAGAAAGAGAAAAGAACCCGCATAACCATGGGGTGAGTTTATCCAGTCTTTCGCGGTTACCGCAATTTCTGGCCCTAAAAAGGCAGAAAAAATGCCGCTGAGCATTAATATTGATAACACTGTTGGTACGTCTTTGCTGTTGTTAACACTTTCAATAGCGGCAAAGCGAAGCTGTTGGATAAATGCAGTGCTAGCGCCAAAGAGTAAACTTGCGAGAACAAACACTTCAAAACTTGCGTTAAGTGCCGAAAACATTGCCAGAAGTGTGCCCAGCAAACCTATGCTAAATCCGGTATAGGTGGCAAATCGTCTACCTTTGGCTTTGGCTAAAAGTGCCGCGGGAATTGCTGCACTGGCTACACCCAGGATCATCACAGTTACCGGTAAAGTTACTAAAGCGGGATCAGCGCCCATACTGGTTGATAATATACCGCCAATAAAAACAATAACGGGCGAGGCTGCCATTACCAGTGGTTGTATTAAAAACAATAGCCATATATTGCTAGGCAGTTTAAACATCCGTTGTAAAACAACAAAGGTGCAGAGCAATAACGCAAGCGTTATAAAGATGTTTAATAGCATTAAATTCCCTTAGTAAGAAAGTTAAACTCGAAAGTGATGTTTAGTACTTTAATTGTTAACCATGATACTGAATTTTTACTGGTTTAGGTGAATTTAGAGACCCGAAAGATAAAGAAAATCTTTTTAATTAAAGATTATAAATTTTTAAATCCAGTGCTAAACTGCCACTCTTCAGTGTTAGGCCGTTAGCAACAACGAACTAAGTAATAAATTAAACAAGGTTGTTGATGATAAAAGCCTGGTTTAAGTTGATAACCGTTAAAAAGAGTTGTAATGAAATTTAGTCCATTAGTTCAAGAGCTTATTGATTCACTAAAATGTTTACCGGGTGTTGGTGCAAAATCAGCACAACGTATGGCATTTCATTTACTGGAAAGAAACCGCAAAGGTGGTAGTAAGCTATCTCAAACCTTAGCTAGAGCCATGGAAAATATTGGTCATTGCCAGCAATGTCGAAATTTTACCGAAGAAGCCTTATGCGATATCTGTCAAAGCCCGAAACGAAAAATAGCCACGCAACTTTGTATTGTTGAAACGCCCGCTGATGTTATTGCTATTGAGCAAACCGGTGAATTTCAAGGCCGTTATTTTGTTTTGATGGGGCATTTATCACCGCTTGATGGTATTGGCCCAGATGATCTCGGCCTAGATGTTTTAGAAAAGCAATTGGCGACAGGGCAGTTTAGCGAGGTTATTCTTGCCACCAATCCAACTGTTGAAGGTGAAGCAACAGCTCATTTTATTGCTGAGCTTAGTCAAAGTTGCGATGTGAATATCTCCCGTATCGCTCATGGCGTGCCAGTAGGTGGCGAATTAGAGTATGTTGACGGTAATACTTTGTCTCACGCACTGTCTGGGCGGAAGAACTATAACCTCTAAGCCCTGACGCAATAACTGCATTAACCATAGTGATAATGGCATTTTATAGCCATTTTGTTATGGTGATTGGATGAAAAAATAAGGAAATATAAGTTCGATGAATTTTTGGCAACAAAGTATTGTTTTTATTAGTATTCTTTTGCTCGTAAGCTGTAGTACCAAAAATCAGGTTACTCGAATTGAACAGCCGGATTCAGTAATTAACTATAAAAAAAATGCTGCTAAATCCTCGCGCTTTTCCAACCTTTATCCGGAAAAATACGATTATCCAGTTTCCTGTCAGGAAAACTGTTATCAAGCATCACCATTACTTGAATGTGAATCTCCCGCAGAAAATTGTCATTATATTGGTGAAAATTTGCCAATTAAGTTAAATACTGAACTCACTATTCGCTGGCTTGGTCACGCTAGTTTTTCCATTGTGAGCTCAAATGGTACTCGTCTTTTACTTGACCCAGTCAGTAAACAATTTGATTGGCCGGTTGATTTAGCGTTTAAGCTCGCCATAGGTTTTTATCGTAATGAACCACAATGGCTAAGCCATGATGAATTAACCAATGTAGACGCGGTTCTTTATTCTCATATTCATTATGATCATTTCAGTAAAAGCGATATTGAAACCCTAGGTAATAATACCGAATACTTTACCCCGCTGGGCTTTGGAGAACATTTTCCTGATGGTGGTTATCGTATAAATGAAATGTCATGGTATTCGAAAAAGACACTAGCAGATTTTCAATTAAATTTTGTGCCAGCACACCACTTTAGTAACCGCATTTGGGTGCCATTTTTATATGAAGACAATGACGCAACACTATGGGGCGGTTGGGTGATCGAGCATAAAGATAAAAAAATATTCTTTGCTGGTGATACCGGTTACTCAGAGCACTTTAAAAATATACAGCAACGCTACGGTGACATGGACGTGTGTTTATTACCCATCGCCTCATACTTTCACCCTGAAGATGGTGAATGGTATCGTTATGTTCACACCACTCCCGAAGATGCACTACTTGCCGCACAAGACTTAAATTGTAAAGTAATGATCCCTTGGGGCTATGGAAACAATAGTTGGAAAATGGGTGATCGCAGCTCGCACTCACCATTACTTCGACTATTAAATATGCACAAACAACTTAACTCAACAATCCCTCTGCATATTTTAAATGAAGGGGAAGAAGTGCGTTTTTAGCAAAAGCTAAGTGCTTTGATGCTGATAAATAAAAGTAGCGCATAAAAATTGCCGTTATTTAAGCTCAGTTTCTACAATAATAATTTCACCATCACCAATGTTCTTAACGTTATGTGTGGTGGCGGGTAAAAATAAGGTTTGTCCGTCGCTAGCTTGTAACTTTTTAGTCGCTTTTGTGCTGTCTTGAGGGATTAAGGCTAGTGTACCGCCTTTAACAAAATATACGACGCGATGAGCATAGCTATGAGTATGCATGCCTGATTCAGTACCTACTGGATAGGTTAAACGCACCACTTGTACTTGCTCATTTTCTAATACTATTTCTTTTTTTGGCTTTACCTCTGTGGCTAAAGCATGGTGAGTAAATGTTATGGTGGAAATAAATGTCAGCATGATTAAAGTAATTTTTTTCATACACGTGCCTTGTGTTAAGGGGTTCAAGTAAAGTTAACCTGCTACAAAGATGTAGCGATTTGGTTGTGGTTAGTTAAATTATTTTTTGCATATTTTAAAAGCAAAATACCACAACAAACAATAAAAGCAGTTAAATAAAGGGCGGCGTTATAATTACCAAAATATTCTATCAAGGCAACGCAATATAAGGGGGCTGTTACTTGCCCAACACCATAAGCCGCGGTAATCACTCCCATAGCAAACACGGGGTTTTTACCTGCTAGTTGGCCGCCAAAATTCATAAATAATGCAACTAAGCCAATAAAGGTACCGCCGTATAAAATACCACTAAGTAAATTTAAATAAATATTGGCTGAAAATATTGGAATTAGCATTGCGATAACTTGTAGCGCCATCGCCACCATCATAATATCAATACTGTTAAATTTATGTGCCAAGCGCATCCAAATAATACAAGATGGAATTCCCGCAATACCAACAGCCAACCATGCATAACCACCATAACCTGATAAACCAGGTAGCGAGTTAACAATGTCGGGTAAAAAGGTTGCCTGTACAACCATACCAACGCCTTCTGTGAAATAGGCAATTGCCAACACAATGATCAGCGGATTAAACAAAGAGCGTTCAAACTTGTGTTGAGTAGGGGGCTTAACTGGGTGTTTATCAAAAGTTAAAATATAGCCACAATAGCAAGACAATAAAGCGCCTACGCCAGCAAGAACAAACCACGCAGTTTGCCAACTTCCGGCATATTGAAAAACTAATCGCATCACTAAATCTGACACTAATATAGAAAAACCTAAGCCACTAAAATGTATGCCCATAGCTTTAGTTTTGTTGGTGTTTTGTAATTTTGACATAACAATAGCAGAGCCAACAACCAATGCCATGGCTGCGCCAAAACCAGCTAATAGTCGTGCAATAAACCACAGCGTATTGTTTTCAGAGTGAGCGAGGATTATTGAGGTGATAACACACAACACGAGGCCTAGTCGGAAAAACTTTACTTTGGCATGAATATTTTTAATAAAAATAGAAAATATTGAACCAGATAAATAACCAAGATAATTAACGGAGGCTAACAAGCCAGCAAAGGAAATATTAAGATAATCATCCAGCATTGCTGGTAATAGCGAGGTAAAAGCGAATCTAGCCACGCCCACTCCAACAATTAATGCACAAATTCCGGCAAGCAAGATAGCGGCATTGTTGTTTCTATCTAATAGCATTGTCATCCTTGTTCAACAGAAATTTGAAATCAGCGCTACTTTACGAGCCAAGCAAGGTGATAGCAAATCATTTACGGTTATAAATGATATCTAGCCAAGTGATATAAATGAGTTATTTGTGAAAAGAGCACTGAAAAAGTAAATTAAACGGTAAAATTTAAAGTTATTTGTGATTTTTTCTTGAAAATATTTTCGCTACCCCCACATGTTAACTATCGAGTGAGTAGTGATATTTATAACTCACCATAACCAAATGTTTTATGTTAGTTAAGTAGGAAGTTTTTCAGATGTCTGAGACACAAAAAGAAGTTCATGGTTTTCAAACCGAAGTAAAACAACTATTACAGTTGATGATTCATTCACTATATTCAAATAAAGAAATTTTCTTACGTGAGTTAGTGTCTAATGCTGCTGATGCATCAGATAAGTTACGCTTTAAAGCGTTATCAAATGCTGAACTTTTTGAAGGTGATGGCGAATTACGCGTACGTGTAAGTGCTGATAAAGAAGCAAATACCGTAACTATTTCTGACAACGGTATTGGTATGACACACGACCAAATCGTTGAGCACTTAGGTACTATTGCAAAATCTGGTACTGCTGAGTTTTTCTCACAACTTTCTGGCGACCAAGCGGCTGATTCACAATTAATTGGTCAATTCGGTGTTGGTTTCTACTCAGCATTTATTGTTGCTGACAAAGTGACTGTTCGTTCACGTGCCGCGGGTGTTGCAACATCTGAAGGTGTTGAGTGGACATCAGAAGGTGAAGGTGAATTCACCACGGCTAAAATTGAAAAAGCTGGCCGTGGTACTGATATCATCTTACATTTGAAAGAAGATGAAACTGAATTTGCTGATGACTGGCGTTTAAAGTCAATTGTGACTAAATACTCAGATCATATTTCTGTTTCTGTTGAAATGCTAACGCCAGAAGTTCCGGCTGTTGAAGCTGTTGCGGAAGTGAAAGATGATGAAGGTAATGTTACTACCCCTGCAATTGAAGCGCGTGATGCCGTACCCGCAAAATGGGAAGCTGTAAACAAAGCAACGGCGCTTTGGACACGTGAGAAAGCTGACGTTACTGAAGAAGAATACAAAGAATTCTATAAGCATGTATCTCATGACTTTGCTGATCCTATGCTTTGGGAGCATAATAAAGTTGAAGGTAAAACTGAATATACTTCATTGCTTTATATTCCATCTAAAGCGCCATTTGACATGTACAACCGTGAAAAGCAGCATGGCCTTAAATTATACGTACAACGTGTATTTATTATGGATGATGCTGAACAGTTCATGCCAACTTACTTACGTTTTGTCAAAGGTTTGCTCGACTCAAATGACCTACCATTAAACGTTTCTCGTGAAATTCTACAAGACAGTAAGATTACGCAAGCAATTCGTAAAGGTTGTACTAAACGTGTATTGAAGATGCTTGAGAAATTAGGCAAGAAAGACGCTGAACAATACCAATTATTCTGGAATGAATTTGGTCAAGTGTTAAAAGAAGGCCCAGCAGAAGACATGGGCAATAAAGAAGCCATTGCTAAGTTATTGCGTTTTGCCTCAACTCATGAAGACAATAGCATTCAAAGCGCTTCATTAGCACAATACATTGAACGCATGAAAGAAGGCCAAGATAAGATTTACTATGTTGTTGCTGACAGCTTTGAAGCGGCTAAAAACAGCCCGCATTTAGAAGTATTCCGCAAAAAAGGCATTGAAGTATTATTAATGTCTGACCGCATTGATGAGTGGTTAGTGAGCCATTTAACTGAGTTTGATGGCAAGCAATTACAGTCTGTGACGCGTGGCGGCTTAGACCTTGGTGATATGGATGATGCAGAAACGAAAGAAGCACAAGAAAAACTTGAGCAAGAATTCGACTCAGTGGTTACTCGCATTAAAACGGCTCTTGAAGGTAAAGCAAAAGACGTTAAAATTTCACAACGTTTAACGGATTCTCCAGCTTGTATTGTTGCCGATGAGCATGATATGAGTAGCCAAATGATGAAGTTAATGCAGTCTGTTGGTCAAGAAGTACCTGAGTCATTACCGATTTTCGAAATCAATGCTGAGCATGACTTAATTAAGCACGTTGCTGATGAACAAGACGATGAGCAGTTTAAGCAATGGTCAGAAGTATTGTTCGAACAAGCTATGTTAGCAGAGCGTGGCAGCTTGAAAGATCCTGCAACTTTTGTTGCTCGATTGAACAAACTTATGATGAGCTTAACTAAATAGTGACTTAGGTCATATTGTCGTTAGACTTTAGTCAAAAAAAGAGGCTTTTTAGCCTCTTTTTTGTTTTTTTGCACAGCTAGCTACTTGTTTGCAACCCTTTGAATATGTATAGTGTCAGCTTTTACGCAAAACCAATTCATTAATTAAATAGGGTTATACTAAATGCGCATTATTTTATTAGGTGCACCGGGTGCAGGTAAGGGTACTCAGGCACAATTTTTAATGGCTAAATTTGGCATTCCACAAATATCAACGGGTGACATGCTACGTGCTGCAATTAAAGCGGGAACTGAACTTGGTAAAAAAGCCAAAGAAGTAATGGACGCAGGTCAGCTCGTTTCTGATGAATTAATTATTGGTTTAGTTAAAGAACGTATTGCTCAAGACGACTGTAAAGCAGGCTTCTTACTTGATGGTTTTCCACGCACCATTCCTCAAGCTGATGCCATGAAAGAAAATGGTGTTGCCGTTGATAATGTTATTGAATTTGACGTTCCTGATGAAGTGATTGTTGAACGTATGGGCGGGCGCCGTGTTCATGCTGGCTCAGGTCGTGTTTATCATATTGTTTACAACCCACCTAAGGTTGAAGGTAAAGATGATGAAACAGGTGATGATTTGTCTATTCGTCCAGATGATGAAGAAGCAACAGTACGTAAGCGTCTAGGTATTTACCACGAACAAACTAAACCTTTGGTTGAATACTACCAAGCTGAAGCGAAAGCGGGCGCTTGTGCATACTTAACCATTGATGGTACGCAACCTGTAGAGCAAGTTAGTGCATTACTTAACGAAAAATTAGCATAAGTTAATTCGTTATCACAGTTTTAAATAAAAGCTCGCTTATGCGAGCTTTTTTATGTTCAGGCCTTTCTCAGGCATCCTGCCTTTCTAGGCATTAGTACATCCGTGTACGTCGAAGAACGGTATGACGCGATTGCATGGACGCAAGTCAGGCCTTTCTCAGGCATCCTGTATTTCAACGCTTTAGCGCATCTTGATAAACTTTCTGGTTAATAACTTTATTTCATATTTTGTGTCTGACCTATCTGCACTTCATTTTTACGTAAATGCCGCTGTTATTTACATTTTTGCCTAGGTATTATTTATAACAATAAGAAAAACAAATGATTATACACAATTTATAGTGAGGAAAAATGATGATGACATTGTCGATAACTGGGTTTTATGCCAGCCTGCTAGGCTTTTTATATATTGGCTTAGCCATCAATATTATTAGATTGCGAAAAAAGTTTAAAGTTGGCATTAATGATGGCGGCAATAAAGATTTAGCAAAAGCTATCAGAGTACACGGTAATTTCGCAGAATATGTGCCCGTTGCGTTGATTTTATTGGCTTGCTATGAATTAAATAATGCCTCTGTAATTATGTTGCACGCGTTAGGCGCTGCGTTACTTGCTGGTCGTGCTTTGCATGTTATAGGTTTAAGTAAAACTATTGGTATTTCAATGCAACGCCAAGTTGGTATGCTTGCGACATTTTTTGTTATTTTAATTTTAGCCATAGAAAACATACGCATGTTCGTTTTTGGTTAATATTTAACAACAAACATGAGTTGACTTTTGGGTATTGTGTTAATGGCAATGCCCAAAAGTTTACATTACTTATATTACCTTGTTTTTAACATGGCAATGTGTGGAATATCATCTTCTAAATACATTTCACTTACCCGCACAAAACCGTGCTGATTGTAGTATTTTTCTAAATGTTCTTGTGCTGATATTTTTAACTTTTCATCGGGAAATGCTTGTTCACATTCTGTTAATGCTTGCTGCATTAATTTATGTCCTAAACCAGTACCACGTGCGCAAGGCGCGATAACAACACGGCCAATACTAATATAGTCTTGATAAGTTAAACCGGTTGGTAAAATTCTAAGGTACGCTGTCATAACCTCATTTTGATAGCAAAACAAATGTAAGGTGTCAGCGTGACGGTCGTGATCGTCTAAATCAGGGTAGTAGCAAGTTTGTTCAACAACAAAAACATCAATACGCAATTTCAATAAATCGTAAAGTTCAGTGGTATTGAGGGCCGAGAACTTTTTGCATTGCCAGGCAATTTGAGCAGCATTACTAGTCATAATAAAAAGCATGAGAAAATAGGTAAAACTATTTTTTCATGCTTGTGCTGTTTTGTATAGTAATTAGCACTTTATGCTAATTTTTTTAAATAGCCGCTGTACTGTTTACGGCTTAAATATTCAACAATCTCTTGTTTATATTGGTTAATATTCAGTTCAGGGTATTCAAGATAAAGTACATTTTTTAGTGCATTTTGGTCGAGAAATAATAAATAAGCCAAAGGTAAATATTTCGGATTAAAGTTGTGCTGATATACCGTAGCCCTAACTTCTGAAGCAGAATAATACTGTTTATTACCGTAACGTTTTTCTAGTGCTGGTAATAATTTTTTACCGTATTTTTTTATCGAATAATATTTAAACATAAGCTAATCCTTAGCGTTGTTTACATGTCCTAAGTGAAGGCGCACATTATAATGCTGAGCACTTTTGTTCGTCAACTTTAAAATGCTGAAAGTGTTGCTACTACTGGCTTTCAAGGGAATTGTTGTACATTTTTTACGGGCAATGTCTTACAATTTTTATAACAGTTACCAGCTAAGTTGGTTACGTTTTTTGGTAAATGTCGGCTGTTCAAGGATTTTAGTGTCATTTGGTCGCCTAATCACGTTATTTATCGCGATTAATGATTTTTAATTTAGATTTGTCTTGGAAAAAGCCAGCTTGTTGATAAGCTCTTGAAATGGCCTTAGTTGAGCGGAGTTTAGCTAATCCTCTATTGATTGCATTAAAAGCAGCCTTGCCAAATGGGTGATTTTTACTGATGACAAAATGGCGACTATCATTGAGCTCAATGGCAATGCCTTTAACAGGAACTAAGTGAATTTTATCCATGGTAAAACTAAGATCTTTGCTTGAGTGAAACGGCATTAAGAGAAAATCTACCCACTGCAAATGAACCATTCTTGCCATACTTAACCATTCATCTTCACGTATAAGTTGCTTTAAAGGCAAGTTTTGCAGTGTTTGCCAGTCAGTTTTCCATTTAGGTGTTGATACTGCTGTCAATGTAGTTAGGTCATTTAGGCTATCAATAGCTAATACTTGCTTATTTTGGGCACTGGTATAAATGCCGGCAACGTATTCACCTTTTCTTATTACTGGCGCTGAAATATAGATATACTTGGCAAGCTCATTAGCGTCAGCTAGCCAGTAGGAGTCAAAACTTAGTAATAATTTTCCTTGCTGGAGCATTTTTGTATTTCGAAAATTTAATTTGCCAGGCATATATACAAATTTATGTTTAAATCCTCCTAAGATAAGTGCCTGTTGCACAATGATCATATCAACAACATCTCGGCGAATGGCGTTGCCGGAAAAGTTATTAATGTCAGCAATGTTTTTACCATCAATAAAAGCTAAGTAGTCTACGTATACATCGTCACGAATGTAGATAATTATTTCATCGGCTTTTGCGAAAGAAACCATATGAACAGTTAACAGGAAAATGAAGAATTTTATTTTTTGTTGGATAAGTTTTCGGAGCATGGCTACCTCATTTTTCAACTCGTCCTTGCAATCTATTAAGTTTAGCTGAATTATATTCTTTGAGGTTAAAAAGCTGGCGAATATGTTTATATAGACCAGCTTGATGGGGTAAGAGGAAAGTTACGGCTGTTGTTTCATGTGTCTACTTTGCAAAACCGCCATCACTTCACTGAGCTCAATATTTTTATCTTGTAGCAATACTAAGGTGTGGTAAAACAAATCGGCACATTCTCCTAATAAGTCTGCTTTAGTTTCAGCTACTGCCGCTAATGCGACTTCAACGCCTTCTTCTCCGACTTTTTGCGCAATTTTGGTGGTGCCGCGTGAAAAGAGGTGAGCAGTGTAGCTATCTTCTGGCGCATCATTCTTACGACTGGCAATTACTTGCTCAAGTTGGCTAAGAAAATTTTGTTGACTAAGTTTTTGCTCAGGAAAGCAAGACTCAGTGCCTAAATGACAAGTAGGACCTACAGGACGACAAGCAATCAACAAACTGTCTTGATCACAATCGGTCAGCACTTGGCTAACCTTTAAGTAATTGCCGCTGGTTTCGCCTTTACACCACAGCGCTTGTTTCGCGCGACTATAAAACGTCGCTAAGCCTGAGCTTAGTGTTTGCTGCAAAGCTTCAATGTTCATAAAGCCTTGCATTAACACCGCACCGGTATCTTGGTGTTGAATAATGGCGGGAATAAGGCCATTCATTTTGTTCCATGCCAATTGGCTGATGTTTTCATTGGTAATTAGCATAGTCGAATCTCTATTTGGTTATCTTTAAGGTTTTGTTTTAACTGGCTCATAGCGATAATGCCTTTGTGGAAAACGCTGGCTGCAAGTGCGCCGTCAACATCAGCTTGTTGAAAAACATCAACAAAGTGCGATATTTCACCGGCGCCGCCTGAGGCGATAAGTGGGACATTACACTGAGCACGCACTTGGCTAAGTTGCTTGATGTCGTATCCTTGGCGAACGCCATCTTGGTTCATGCAGTTAAGCACTATTTCACCAGCGCCTAGTTTTTGTACTTCTTGTATCCAATCAAGCGTGCGCCATTTGGTTTTTTGTGTGCGAGTTTCATCACCGGTAAATTGATAAACTTGATACTCTCCTTGGCCATTGTTCGTCTCTTGATTGAAAAAACTGTCAATGCCAACAACAATACATTGTTGGCCAAAAACATCGGCAAGGCGAGATATTAAACTTGGATCTCGCAAAGCAGGGGAGTTAATGGATATTTTGTCTGCGCCCATCATAAGAATCTGTTTAGCATCAGCTTCTGTTTTTATACCGCCAGCGACACAAAAAGGAATGTCGATAACTTGTGCAATACGACTTACCCAGCTTTTGTCGACTACACGGTCATCTGAACTTGCAGTAATATCATAAAATACTAATTCGTCAGCACCGGCTTCAGCATATTTTTGTGCTAGTGGTACTATGTCACCAATAATTTCGTGGTTACGAAACTGAACACCTTTAACCACTTTGCCGTCTCTAACATCGAGACAAGGAATGATACGTTTGGCTAACATAAAAATAGCTCCCTAATTTCTAATTTACCCAATTGCGTTGCATCGTTTTCTTTTACGACTTTTCCATCACGAACATCAAGACATGGGCTGATACCCTTAACAAAAAAAACTACGCGTTTGGCCAACATGCAATAGCCTCCTCAAGAGTAAATTTTCCTTCTAATAGTGAACGCCCTAAAATGACGCCATCAACACCGGTGGGGATCAGTGCTTTAATGTCGTCCAATGAACCAATGCCACCAGAAGCTTGCCATTTTATTTGCCGATATTGCTGACAAAGTTCGCTATACATTGCAACATTGCTACCGGTTAAGGTGCCATCTTTGCTGATGTCAGTGCACAGTACGTGAATTAAGCCGGCGGCAATATAATCATCTAATAATGACTCTAAATTTACACCGCTGTCTTTTATCCAGCCATGGGTTGGTAGGGTTTTATTGCCTGCGGCATCAATTTTCACATCAAGTGCTAATACAATACGTTCACCGCCAAATTCACTGAGCCAAGTACTTACTAAATTTGGCTCTTTAATGGCGAGTGAGCCAATAACCACACGGTCAGCACCTAAGTCGAGTAATTGCTGTACGTCTTCTTTACAACGTACTCCGCCGCCAACTTGAATGATCATACTGTCGTGATTAACTAAGGTTTTTAGTAGGCTTAATTGGCGTTTATCACTGTCTTTTGCACCGTCTAAGTCAACAAAGTGCATAACCGTAGCGCCAGCGCTAGCATAAGCATTTTGGCGATCTTTTGCTGTGTATTGATAGTTGGTTTTCTGTTGGTAATCACCTTGAAATAATCGTACGACTTCACCGTTGATTAAATCGATTGCTGGGATCATCATGGCTTACATCTCCAAGAAATTTTTAATAATTCTGCTGCCAAGCTCGCTTGAGCGTTCGGGATGAAATTGACAACCAATAAAATTGTCTTTGGCAATAGCAGCAGAAAATTCACTGCCATATTGACAGCGAGCAATGGTGTATTGAGATATAGGTGCAGCAAAACTATGCACAAAGTAGAAATAGTCGCCTGCTTTAATGCCCTTAAAAATGGCATGATTTTCAACACTTGTTAGGGTATTCCAGCCCATATGAGGCATACGCAAATTGTGTGCGTCTAGTGGGCGAATGTCTGTTGGAATTAAGCCTAAACATTGCACCGCCTCATGGCTATCAACGCCTTCAGCAGAGGTTTGCGCCATTAATTGCATGCCTAAGCAAAAACCTAATACCGGTTGCTTAAGTTGTTGTAGTGTCGTAACTAAACCTTTAGCGACAATATTTTCCATGGCATGACGCGCGCTGCCAACACCAGGTAAAATAACTTTATCTGCGGCTTTTATTTCCTCTATGTTATCGGAAATATTGATAGCAAAACCTAAGCGTTCAACGGCAAATTTTACCGAAGCAAGGTTAGCGCAGCCGGTATCAACAATCACAAAATTAGTCTGTTGCTTTGTTGTCATCTTACAAACACCCTTTCGAACTCGGTAAATCATCACCTGATATGGTAATGGCTTGGCGTAAGGCGCGGCCAAAAACTTTAAACAAGCTTTCTACTTGATGATGACAATTACCTTCGGTAGTAGAAAGGTGCAAGGTGATCGCCATCGCATCAGCCAATGAGCGGAAAAAATGCGACACCATCTGAGTCGACATTTGCCCCACATTATTGTCGGTAAATGTTGCATCAAACTCTAGCCAAGGCCGGCCTGATAAATCAATAGAACATTCCGCTCGGCATTCATCCATAGGCAGTACAAAGCCAAAACGACCAATGCCACGCTTGTCGCCAAGCGCCTGTTTTAATGCTTGTCCTAATGCTAATGCCGTGTCTTCCACGCTGTGGTGTTCGTCAATGTGGTAATCGCCATCAACATTTACATTCATGCTAAAGCCACCGTGAGTGGCGATTTGTTCAAGCATATGGTCGAAAAAACCTAAGCCAGTTTTGATATTAATATCGCCAACTTTATCTAAGTTTATTGTCACATTAATATCGGTTTCTTTGGTGGTGCGAACAACATTCGCTTGTCGAGACTGAGTGAGCAGTTGCTCAGCAATATCACTCCAATTTAATGATTGGCGATCATATTTAATGCCTTTTATACCCATATTCGCGGCAAGTTGAATATCTGTTTCACGGTCGCCGATAACATAAGAGTTGGCAAAATTAACTTTTCCTTGTTGCAGATAATCACTCACTAAACCTAATTTGGGTTTACGACAGCTGCAATTGTCAGCGTCAAAATGAGGGCAAAGCAGTACCTCATCAAAGCTAATACCTTGTGATGAAAACATCGCCATCATTTTATCGTGCGGTAAGTCGAAATCCGCTTGTGGGTAACTTGCGGTGCCTAAGCCGTCTTGATTTGACACCATCACCAAGCGAAAGCCTTTCTTTTGCAGGGCAATAAGCACAGGGATCACATTAGGCTCAAAAACTAATTTTTCTAGGCTATCAACTTGCTTATCAGTTACCGGCTCTTCAATCAGGGTGCCGTCTCGGTCGATAAATAAAATATTCTGCTGGCTCATACTAATTCTCTTTTATTTGCTGTTATGGCGTTCGTTATTACTTGTTTTAATTGTGATAATTCACTCTCGTTGCCGATACTTATTCGTAAGCAGTTTGCTAAACTTTGTTGTTTAGATTGGTCGCGAATTAAAATGTTGTGGGTAACAAGTTGGTCAAAAATAAAGTTTTTGCTGGCGTTATTTCCACAGCGAAATAAAACAAAATTGGCATCGCTGGCAAATACTTGCTGACACCAGCTTTGCTCTGCTAGCCAGCTCGTAAGTTCGCTGCGTAAGGTTTTTGTTTCTTGCACTCTTGCATTCATTTGCACTAAACCCGCCTCATCAAGCGCAGCACTGGCAATGTCTGCAACCGGCGCTGAAATCGGGTAAGGGGCAATAACCTTGCTCAACATGGAAATAATGTCTTGATTGGCTAACGTGAAGCCACAGCGTAAACCCGCTAAAGCAAACGCTTTTGATAAAGTGCGCAGTACCACTAATTGTGGGTAGTCTTTTAGCCAATCGACAACCGATTGTTCTGGGCTAAATTCAATATAGGCTTCATCGACCACAACAATGGCAGTATCGGAAAATAATGCTAGTGCGGCTTTAATTTCAGCTTGTGATAGTAAATTGCCAGTTGGGTTTCCGGGAGAACATAAAAACACTACTTTTGCTTGACCAACTTGAGCTTTTAACGCTTCAAGGTCAAGCGATAGCTCAGCCGTTAATGGTACTTTAATGGTATCAACGCCATGGTTTTCAGCACTGATGGCATACATGCCATAAGTGGGCGGACAAATTAATATTTTGTCTTGGTAGGCTTGGCAAAATGTTCTGATCAGTAATTCAATGCCTTCATCGGCACCGCGAGTCGCCAAGATATTATTTGCATTTATGTTATCCATGCTCGAGCCACAATAATCACGGTAAGCATTGATTAAGTTTTCCGGTTGAAAATCAGGGTAGCGATTAATATTATCGCTAATGACTTGATAGCGACCTGAGCCCGATGCTTCATTGGCATTTAACCAAATTTTACTGTCCATTTCGCCGTTACTTGAATGGAGTCGACGTGCCGACTGGTAAGGCACCATATCTAATAATTCTTTACGAGCAAGTTTGTTGGCAATGGTCATTTATGCTTCTCCCGTTTCATCAGCAGTTTGCTCTTCCAAGCGAATAGTTACCGCACGTTTGTGACCATCTAAGCCTTCAGCATCGGTAAGTTCACAAATACAATCGGCTAAATTACTCAAACCTTGGCGGGTAATTTCTTGCACGGTAAAGCGTCTTGAAAAGTCTGCTAATGACAAGCTGCTAACGACTTTAGAATAGCCATAAGTTGGTAGCACGTGGTTGGTGCCACTAGCATAATCACCAGCAGATTCCGGTGTATAAGCCCCGACAAAAATAGAGCCAGCATTGCGTAACTGTGTTAATAATGCTTGCGCGTTATCGGTTTGAATAATTAAGTGCTCTGGGCCATATTCATTCGATACTTCAACCGCTTGCGCTAAATCGTTAGTTAATATTAAACGGCTTTGTTTTAAGGCTTGCTTAGCGATATTTGCTCTTGAAAGCTCAGCTAATTGCGCGGTTAATGCTGACTGTACGTTAGTTATTAAGGTTTCACTGTCAGATAGCAGCATAACTTGGCTGTCAGGTCCGTGCTCTGCTTGTGACAATAAATCCGCGGCAACGTACCCAGCATTGGCATTTTTATCAGCGATAACTAGCACTTCCGATGGGCCAGCTGGCATATCAATAGCAAAGCCATTAACTTGTTGTGATAGTTGCTTTTTGGCTTCAGTAACATACTTATTACCTGGGCCAAATATTTTATTTACTGCTTTTATCGTTTGGGTACCATAAGCGAGTGCCCCACAAGCCTGTGCACCGCCAATATTATAAATTTCATCAATTTGACAAAGTGATGCCGCAACCAATATTTCATCGGCTAATTGACCATTTTTATCGGGTGGGCAAACTAGCACTTTTCGTGGGCATTTTGCCAATTGCGCCGGAACGCCTAACATCAGCACAGTTGATGGCAATGGTGCACTGCCTGCCGGAATATATAAACCAACACTGGCAATAGCTTCAGTTTTTAATGTACAGATCACCCCAGGTGTAGTTTCAACACGAACATCTTCAGTGCTTTGTGCTTGGTGAAAACGTTTTATATTTGCATAAGCACTTTCAATGGCGCTAAGTCGCTTGCTTGTTAAACGCGTTTTAGCCGCGTTAACCTGTGCTTGACTAACTTGTAGGCTTTCAAGTTTTACGCCGTCAAATTTCTCGGTTAAATCAAAGAGTGCGGCGTCACCATTTTTTCGTACATTGGTTAAAATATTTTCTACTTGTTGCGACAATAATGCACTTTCTGCAATGGCTGGGCGCGATAGTGCAAACTTGCGCTCAGCGTTGGATAAGTTCTGCCAATTGATTATTTCATTTTTCATATCATTCAACTTCTAATAATTTTCTTTAGTGGGTTATTGTTCAGTGCAAATGTTGTCGAGATAATTCGCACTGAATCTTTTCCTATCCCATCATTTTTTCAATTGGCATCACTAAAATAGAGTTACAACCTAAGGCATTAAGTTGCTCCATGGTTTCCCAAAAGAAGGTTTCAGTTGCAACAACATGCACGGCAACAATATCGTCTCGACCTGCTAATGGCAGTATGGTTGGTGTTTCTTTGCCCGGCATTAGCGCGCTAACTTGATTAATTTTTTCTTTCGGTGCGTGCAACATAATGTACTTACTTTCTTTGGCTTTCATTACTCCTTGAATACGTGGCAATAAGGTATCGAGAATGGCTTGTTTTTCCGGCGCCAAAGCATCAGCGGTTTGAATAAGTGAGGCTTTTGAGCGAAAAATTTCCTCAACTTCAACAAGACCATTGGCTTCTAGTGTTGCACCAGTAGAGACTAAGTCACATATGCCATCTGATAGGCCAACCCGAGGCGCCACTTCAACTGAGCCTTTTAGTAAGCAAAACTCAACATTTATGCCATTGGCTTTTGCGTAGCGGTTTAGTAACTGTGGGTAAGTGGTGGCAAATCTCAGGCCGTTGAGACTTTGCACTCCTTGATAGTCAAAGCCTTCTGGCATAGCGATGGATAATCGACAGCCACCAAAGTTTAAGCCTGAGGTGCGAATGTATAGTGATTTTTGCCCCATTAATTCGCGCTCCAACGCTGTTTCTTCTAAGGTGTTGTCGCCGACAATGCCTAAATCACATACGCCGTCCATCACCAAACCTGGAATATCACTGCTGCGTACTCGCATAATATCGATAGGCATATTAGTGACGTGGGCGAGTAAGCGGCGATCTGATACATTGAGTTTTAAGCCGCAGCGTTTTAATAAGGCTTGGGTGTCTTCACTTAAGCGACCTGATTTTTGCATTGCGATGCGTAAACGTGGTTCTGTTGTCATGTTCTTTCCTAGTAAATTTTAAATTCTGTCTTCATTTAGTCGCTTTTTATGTTGTTAAAATTGCTCAAAAAATATCATGTATATACAATTTCAAGGCCATAAAAATGCGAAAACCCCCGAGAGAGGTGAACTCTTTCGGGGGTTTAGAAATTAATTTTTATTTATCTTACACCGCTGAAAGGTTCATAGCCCCTCAGCGAATAAACCTGAGCAGCTAATCCGTATGATGGTGATGAAGATGGATGGCAATCAGGTTTAATATCATTTGTTGTCTACTCTATTAGTATTTCATTAATTTGCTGTAAGTTTAAAATGGCTTTGCTTAATGTATGTTAAACAAAAGCTCATAGATAAATTAAAGTAGATACTTTAATTTATGTTTTTACATTACGTTGATTTTATCACGAGAGCAAGTGTTTAATTTTGCATCGATATTATATTTTGAACTAAGTTAGTTTGCTTTCGATCTAAGAACTAGTATGCGGGATTATTAAAGCTTTCTTTTTGATTGTCGATAAAAGAAGCAAGACTATGCAATAATCTCAATGCATATTTTAAACTTACTCAATAGAGCGTTCTTAATAACGGGGGCAGGCATGGATATATTTACTACGGCATTAACACGTGTTGTTCCCGTGCCGATTAAACGTGCAAATTTAAAAGTGAAAGCGTTAGCTAAGGAAGCTGCCGCATCGGGAGTTTCAGATGATGTTCAAGGGTTAGAAGATCATGAGTATTATTATAAAAAACCGTCATACAGTGAAAGTGAGCAAGAGCAAGCGGTAGAGGCAAAACCTGATAGCATCATTGAACCTTCTCCTGTGCCTTCTGATAATACTGGTCAGAATATAGATATCTTTGATGATAATGATGTTGAGAGTAAAACCAGCAAAGATGACAAACCCCATTTAGATATTTTTGTTTAACATTTTTTAGCGAATTAATCGTTTTATCTCGCTAACTTTCCAAGCAGTTAAGCTTTATATTTCGATAAATATCAACTCGCATCTTAAAGCGGCTTGGGTATAATGAGCGCAAATTCCTTTATACCTTTTCTTAATGAGTGCTGTAGAACACGCGTTTTCACATCAAGGAGCCTTAGCTAAAGCGATTAATGGCTTTTCTCCTCGTCAAGCTCAACTTGATATGGCACTCGAAGTGGCTAAGGCTATCGAACAAAAAAGTTCGTTAGTGGTGGAGGCCGGAACAGGTACAGGCAAAACTTTTGCCTATTTAATTCCTGCATTGTTGGCGAATAAAGCCGATGCTGAACGTGATCAAGGGCAGAAAAAAATTATTGTCTCTACAGGGACAAAAAACCTACAAGAACAACTATTTCATAAAGACCTACCGCTAATTCGCAAAGCACTGGCCAGTAACGCACAAGTCGCGTTATTAAAGGGGCGGGCTAATTATCTTTGTCTATATCGCTTAGAACAATATCAGCAATCGCGAGGCCAGCTCGACGCACAAACTTTGGCAGATTTTGTTAAAGTTCGGGCCTGGGCTAATGGCACGCAAAGTGGTGATATTGGTGAAGTGGTTAATGTAACTGAAGGCTCGCCGGTTTTTCCGTTTGTGACCAGTACGGTTGATAATTGTTTGGCAAAAGATTGCCCAAATATTGATGATTGTTACTTAATCAAAGCTCGTGAAAAAGCCATTGATGCCGATTTAGTGGTGGTTAACCATCACTTGTTTTTTGCCGATATGGCTTTAAAAGATACCGGGTTTGGAGAGTTGATCCCAAAGGCTGACGTGATGATATTTGATGAAGCCCATCAAATTGCTGATATTGCCAGTGAATATTTTGGTGAAGCGTTTTCAACACGGCAATTACTCGACTTATGTACGGATGTTTTGCAGGTTTATCGCAGTGAATTAACTGATGTCAAACAGCTGGGTAGAGCAGCAGAGAAGCTATTGAAAACCAGTCAAGAATTTCGCTTATTATTTAACTATGATCCCGAGCGAGGAAACTGGCGAGAAAAACATCAGCAACAACGATTTTCACACGCCTTTGCCTTACTTAAAACTGATTTAGACTTTCTTTATCAAGTTATTAAGCTCTGCGTTTCTCGTAATGAAGCGATAGATAATTGTTTTGATCGTGCGGTTAACTTATTAACTCAGTATGAAATAATGGCCGATGTTGATGCCATGGGCATGAGTTTTTGGTACGAAACCACTCCTCGTCATGTAGTGTTGCATAAAACGCCATTATCGGTTGCCGATAAATTTGGCAACTATGTTAAAGAGTCGGGAGCGGGTTGGATTTTTACCTCAGCAACCTTGGCAGTTGATGGTGAATTTAAACATTTTTCACGTCACTTAGGCATAGAGAATTCTGCAAGTTTGTTATTGGATAGCCCGTTCGATTATGGCAAACAATCTCAACTGATAATCCCGCGTTATTTACCGGCTGCTAATGATAGAAATAGAGCGAAAGCGTTAAGTGAGTTAGCAAAACCATTAATTGCAGCCAGTGCGGGGGCATGTTTTATGCTGTTTACCAGCTACCGAGTGATGCATCAAGTGGCTGAATTATTGGCTGAAGAAATTGAAAACCCCTTGTTAGTACAAGGGCAAATGGGCAAACGCAAGTTACTGGAAGAGTTTGTTGAGCAGCGAGATGCGGTATTGCTTGCCACGGCAAGTTTTTGGGAAGGTGTTGATGTGCGTGGTGATAAACTTACCTGTGTCATTATCGACAAATTACCTTTTGCTTCGCCTGATGACCCGTTATTACAGGCACGCAGCGAAGACGTTAAGCGCCAAGGCAAAGACCCATTTGCGCAAATTCAATTACCGCAAGCCGTTATCGCGTTAAAACAGGGCGTTGGTCGGCTAATTCGTGATGTTAGTGACAATGGTGTACTGGTTATATGTGATGATAGGTTGGTTAATCGTCCTTATGGTGAAGTATTTTTGAAAAGCTTACCGGAAATGAAACGTAGCCGAGATATTGGTCAAGCTGCTGATTTTTTATCAAAACTAAGTTAATGCTGATATACCAAGATATTATTTATTAATTAGCATAATAATTAACACTTAATGTAAAGACTGCTCAAACATCAGTAAAAATAGTGATAAACTCGCCCGCAAGAAATAATACAAACTTTAAAAGGTTTTTTTGACGTGAATTTTTTGGCCATCGACGCCTCAACTGAAGCATGTTCAGTTGCGATAACATTTAATGATAAGCAGTTCAGTGAATATGAGCTCTGTCCTCAGTCCCACAGCTTACGTTTATTACCTATGGTTGACAGTGCATTAAAGCAAGCCAACTGCAAGTTAGCTGAGCTTGATGGTATTATTTTTGGACAAGGGCCGGGCAGCTTTACCGGTGTACGTATAGGCATTGGCGTAACACAAGGTTTAGCTTTTTCAGCACAACTACCAGCTCGTGGCGTTTCAACATTACAAGCCATGGCACAACAAGCGTATATCGATAAAGGCGAACGTCGCGTTATTGCGGCAATAGATGCCCGTATGTCGGAAGTTTATACTTGCTATTTTGAAGTCGATGACCAAGGCATAATGCAAGGTAGAACTGAAGAAACTGTTTTAAAACCTGAGTTAGTCGCACAATATTATAGTGAATTATCGACACCTGCCTATGGTGTTGGTACGGGCTGGGATGCGTATACAGAGTTAGCTGAATTGAAGTCAAACACGGGCTCACCTGAAATATTATTTCCAACGGCAAAGGCGATGTTAGCTATAGGCAAAGTTGACTTTGCTCAGTATAGTGTTGACGCAGAGCATGCTCAGCCTAAATATGTTCGCGATACTGTGTCATGGAAAAAACTTCCGGGCCGTGAATAACTATTTTGTTCTACGCTATTAAGTGAACATTAATAAATCTATTTTCAGTTTGAGTAAAATTTGTTAGATTAGCGGTTATGCAAGTAAATAATTCGTCAAATATAGCAAACAGCGCCAACTTAGCTGTTCGCGAAACTAATCGAGTATCAGCGCAAGAACAAGGTGTGCGCGCAGTTACGCGTGAAGAAAATCAAGCGCAGCGCTCTCAAACTGAAGCGAATGCGCAGCAACGTTTTGATGTTGACGAGCAAGCGATTGCCTTAATCGAGCGAGAGCAATTACAGCCTTTTAATAACCGCGAGCAACAATCTCAAAATACTAGCAGCAATAATAGTGGTTACGATGCGCCTTCGAATCAAAATCAATCGGCGGTAGCTGCCTACCAAAGGGTTGATTCAATTGCTCAGCGCGACAATATCCAACAAGTTTTCGGCGTCGATTTGTTTGCCTGATTTACCAAAAAATCATTTATCTGCAGCAATAAAGTTGAGTTTTCAAGCAAAATATCAATTTTGGTTGTTATTTGCCTTTGCACTTATCATCTTACAAATTCCCATTGTTTCAATTCCTTTTAAGTGGTTAGAAAGTTATTTTCATGAAATTAGTCATGGTTTAGCGGCGGTAATTACCGGTGGTACGATCGTACAAATACAGTTGTTTCCTAATGGGGCAGGTTTATGTACGACTCGTGGCGGTTCATCAATACTAATCAGCTTAATGGGATATGGTGGCGCAATTTTGTGGGGAGGATTATTATTTTCCTTGGCATCAATGCATAGAAATATCGCTCGAATTTTCTCGGTAATTTTACTTTGCTTGCTTAGTGCTAGCGTTGTTTTATGGGTTCGAGATTTATTAACCTTGTTGATTATTTTGGTGCTTATTGCTCTCGTCGCTGCGCAATTAAAGTATTCATCACATGAAATTTTGCAGAAACTATTGCAAGTTACTGGCTTGTTAGTGTTAATAAATAGCTTGATGAGCCCTTTATATCTGCTCGACGGACAAGCCCGAGGCGACGGTGCTGCTTTGGCGGATATTACCTTAATACCGGAAGTTGTCTGGGTTATTATTTGGTTTGTATCTGCACTTTTTATGACCTATCGACTGAGTAAAGTAAAATTCGCTCGTTAGTCGATAATAGAAGCTACTGCTCTTTGGACTTATTCAAACGCGCATTACTCAGTGTTGTTCATTTTTGTACATAGAATAACCTTGCAACAATTCTAATGCCTTGTTAAAAACAGGCTGAATTTGAACACAATTTATAATCTAAAGGTCAACAACTTTAAGATAAGGTCAATATATTGCTCTTAAATGATATTAAAGAAATTGAATTTACTCTCGGCCAGCAAAAAATTGCTGCTTTAACCAATAACAATAATGGTGCGCCAATACTATTGTGTTTACATGGTTGGTTAGATAATGCCGCAAGTTTTTTGCCTTTATTGCCATATCTTGGAGATTATCATGTAATTGCTATTGATTGGCCCGGACATGGCATGTCAAGCCACCGTAGTGCTGATGCTCATTATCACTTTATTGATTGGGTTTATGATTTAGTTCAACTATTTGACAAACAGCAGTGGTCAAATATAGATATTGTTGCCCATTCGATGGGCGGTATGGTGGCTTCAGCTTTTGCTGCGGCATTTCCAGAGCATGTGAAAACCCTTACTTTAATTGACTCTATTGGTTTTTTAACCTTAACAAGTGAAAAAACAACTGGGCAGCTGCGTCAAGGCATGCTCAGTCGATTATCACGCGGTGATAGCAAAAATCGTTTTCATCCAACACTTTCATCAGCTGTAACGGCCAGAACTATGGTTTCTGATTTAAACAAACAGTGTGCTGAATTAATTGTTAAGCGTGGTATCGTGCAAGTAGAACACGGGATTAAATGGCGTTCAGATGGCCGTTTAAGAGCTGTTTCACCATACCGTTTGACTATTGAACAAGCACAGCAATTAATTAGTGATGTTACAGTGCCTTCGCAACTGTTATATGGTGATAAAGGAATGGAAATGGTAAATTTAGGTCTAAAAACTTTTGCTGGTTTATTTGACTCGCTACTAACACATGAATTAGTTGGCGGCCATCATGTTCATATGGAGCAACCGAAAAAAACGGCACAATTAATTACAGATTTTACTAAGGCGCATTGATCATTGGCCTTGATTAAATCACTCTTAGCTTGAGAAAAATGTATATTGCAAAGTGCAACAGTCCCTTAATAACAAAAAGATAATAGTTACTTTTAGCTAGCTAAACTATACTGAATTCAATAATTCTGCAGTAAATTTAAACAAGTGTTTAAATTTACTGGATCGACCAGTGAAAATTTGATAAAACGTATCACTAAAATTAAAAATAAGAAATAAAAGAGGAAAGGCACTGTGGAAAAAATTTGGCTTGAAAAGAGTTATCCTCCCGGCGTTCCATATGAAATTGACCCAGATAAATATGCATCAATCGTTGATATGTTTCATAAGTACACTGAAAAGTATGCCGATAGAACTGCTTTTATCAATATGGGCGCGGAGATAAATTATCGTGAACTTGCTCAACAAGCCACTGCCTTTGCTGCATATTTACAAAATGATTTAGGGCTAGTTAAAGGTGATAAATTCGCTATTATGGTGCCGAATTGTTTGCAATATCCTATCGCGTTGTTTGGTGCCTTGTTGGCAGGTTTAACGGTTGTTAATGTCAATCCTTTATATACTGCCCGTGAACTAGAGCACCAATTAAAAGATTCGAATACTAAAGCGATTCTCATTATTCAAAACTTTGCCAGTATTTTAGAAAAAGTTATTGATAAAACGCCAGTTGAGAAGGTTATTTTAACCTCCCTTGGTGATCGTTTAGGTAAGGTAAAAGGCGCTATTGTTAACGGTGTGGTTAAATACGTTAAGAAAATGGTACCAGCTTTTACGCTTGCTAACGCAGAAAGCTTTAACAAAGCATTAGCCAAAGGCTATAAGTTGTCATTTAAAGCGGTTGAGCTTAAAGGTGATGATCTTGCATTTTTGCAATACACTGGCGGTACAACCGGTGTATCAAAGGGCGCCATGCTAACGCATCGCAATATGGTGTCAAATTTAGAGCAAGCTAAAGCTGCCATTAAGCCGCAATTAGAAGATGGTGCTGAACTAGTTGTGACGGCGTTACCGCTTTATCATATTTTTGCCTTAACCGCGAATTGCTTAACTTTTATCACTCTTGGCGGCACTAACTTATTGATCACTAACCCAAGAGATATGCCAGGTTTTGTAAAAGAATTAGCTAAGTATCCGTTTACGGCTATTACTGGTGTTAATACCTTATTTAATGGCTTATTGAACACTCCGGGTTTTAGCGAGCTTAGTTTTGCTAACTTAAAGTTATCGCTTGGTGGTGGTATGGCGGTGCAACGTCCTGTTGCTGAAAAGTGGGAAAGTGTTACCAAAACACGTTTACTTGAAGGCTATGGTTTAACGGAATGTGCGCCGTTAGTAACACTTTGTCCTTATAACCAAACACATTATAGTGGCAGTATCGGTTTGCCAGCATCATCAACAGATATTCGTATTGTTCGTGAAGATGGCAGTGAAGCCGATGTTGGTGAAGCAGGTGAAATGTGGGTGAAAGGGCCGCAAGTTATGAAGGGCTATTATAATCGTCAAGAAGCAACCGATGAGATATTAAAAGATGGTTGGTTGGCAACGGGCGATGTAGCTTGTATGGACGAAAATGGCTTTTTCAAGATTGTAGATCGCAAAAAGGATATGATTATAGTATCTGGCTTTAACGTTTTTCCAAATGAAATTGAAGAAGTTGTCGCTAGTAATGATGGCGTATTAGAAGCTGCGGCAATAGGTATTCCACACGATGTTTGTGGCGAGGTGGTGAAAATATTTGTTGTTCGTAAAGAGCCAAGCTTAACTGAGGAACAGCTTATTAAGCATTGTCGTGAAAACCTGACAAATTACAAAGTGCCAAAAATTGTTGAGTTTCGTGACGAACTGCCAAAAACCAATGTTGGTAAAATATTACGTCGAGAATTGCGTTAATTTTATTGTTATTTATGCTACGAAAAAGGCCAACATTTGTTGGCCTTTTTTATTAGATAGGAATGACTTAATACAATTACTGAGCGTTTAGTCGTTGTCCGTTCACCGCTTTACTATCATCTGCCATTAAGTAAACATAAAGTGGCATAATGTCTTTTGCTGTTGCAATGCTGTCTTTATCTTCTGCTGGGTAGGCGCTATTGCGCATATTGGTATTTGTCGCACCAGGGTTGATAGCATTAGTTCTTAATGATGTATTTTCATATTCATCGGCAATAACTTGCATCATACCTTCTGTGGCGAATTTAGAGACACTGTAAGCACCCCAATACGCTCGACCTTTATTGCCAACGCCAGAGGATGTAAAAATTAATGACGAATTTTCAGCTTTTAATAATGCCGGTAATAACGCCTGCGCCAATAAAAATTGCGCATTAACATTAACCTGCATAACGTCATTCCAAATTTGTTGGTGAATTTGGTTAAAAGGGGTTAACTCACCTAGCATAGAAGCATTGAGCAAGGCGCCATCTAGTTTACCAAATTGACCTTCAATGGTAGCCGTTAAATCAATATAGTTTTGCTTAGTTGCGCCTTTCATATCAAGCGGTACAATTGCTGGCTCTGGGTGTCCATTTGCCATAATTTCATCATAAACAGCTTCGAGTTTAGCTACGGTTTTTCCTAACAAAATGACAGTTGCACCTAATTCTGCATAGGTTAGTGCTGCTTGGCGACCTATGCCTGCGCCAGCGCCGGTAATAAGAATGGTTTTATTCGCTAAAATTTGTGGGGTAATCGAGTAGTCAAACATCTAAATTAATTGCTGATAGAATTTGATCATAATTCTACTACTTTCATGGCTATGCTGACGAGTGTTTTTGACCGCAAACTACATTTCATTAACAAAAACTAACAATAATTCAAAAAATCACTAGCACTTGATCTATTCTTGAGTTAAGTTTAACTGGTCTAACAAGTTGAATTAAATGCTAGGATAGCTATCAAAATCAACAGAACTATAGAAAAATAAAAACATATTCTTAAAATAGTTAAGTTTATAAAAATAAAAGACTAGTCCGTGGGGAGATAAAATGAATAAGCTAGTACTCGGTCTCGCAATTGCAAGCACATTAGGTTTAAGTGCTTGTGATGATGAAACCATAAAAGATGTTGAAAAAGAAGTTGTCGATAATGGCACTGCTGTTACACCCACAGCCCGTGTTAAGTTTGACCCAAGTGCTGGCGCTGCCGGTCTCTCTATTCCAAATGATCTAATTTTTTCCGGTACGGTTGACGGCACTTTAGAAATACCAGTTGATGACCCTTTAGATGGTTCAGACCCATTTGTTGCTATTAGTGCGCTTGACGGCTGGTCAATTTCTCAACCTTTTTCCTTAGCTATCGATTTTCCAGCAGGCACTTCATTAGACGCAACGAGTGTAGATCCGTCTGCTGTTCGTATTTTTGAAGCGGTAATGGGGGGAGACGCAAATGACAGCGACTGTACTTCTGTTACTCGTGGTTTAGCGTGTAAAATTGTTGGTGAGTTAACCTTTGGCCAAGATTTTGTAACACAAGCATCAGGTAATAACATTAGTGTTATTCCAATGCAGCCATTAAAGGCTGAAACAACATATATCATGGCAATGACAAATAGTTTGCGTGACAACAACGGCAAGGCCGTTGCTGGTTCATCAACTTATGAATTAGTACGTCAAGATATCAACACTTTACCACTGGGTAATGCATCTCAACTTGCCCTACAGGGGACTGTTAATAGCTATGAAGCAGCACTAGTTGCTGCCGGCGTTGACAGCGATACGATTATCTATAGTGCCGCGATGACAACGCAATCAACAACACGTGTACTTAGTACAGTTAAATCGTTACTAGCCGCGGGCGTGCCGCAAATGCTGGCTAATGCCCAGCAAGGTATTCCAACTATAGGCATTCAAGAAACCGGTCTGTCAGTGGCAAATGTTTTAGATGGTTTAATTCCTGCTGATTTAGTGCCATTATATTCTTCTGCTAACTATTTCCGTGGTTCAATTACCCTACCGTATTATTCTGGTATTCCATCGGAAGAAAATCTATTAGCTCCAACTAACACATGGTGGCGCGCCCGTTGTGATTCAGGCGCTACGTTAGCAGGTTTAGCTGCAACAAACCCAAGTGCAATTCCAGCTGGACCATTAGATGAAAATGACGGCTTTTGTATGAACTTTGGTTTACGTGATTTAAGCTCTGTTGTTGCAATTGATACTGAACGTAACTTAACTAAGTTTAACCCAATTCCAGCTACTACTGCCATGTTGCCAATTGATGTGCAAATGACAACACCTGATCTAGCATGGGCTAACCCGGTTCGTGCAAGTATGGGCTTACCGGCACTAGAAACACCAGAAAATGGCTGGCCAGTTGCAATATTGGTACACGGTATTACTTCGACTAAAGAGCAAATGCTACCAATTACAGGATTGTTGTCTGCATTTGGAATTGCAACAATTGCTATTGACCAGCCATTACATGGTAGCCGTGGTTTTGATATTGACCCTACAAGTCCTGGTGATGAAATTAATACTACTACAGTATCGACCTTGCACTATGTAAACCTAGCAAGTATGTTGACGATGCGTGATAACACACGTCAAAGTACCGCTGATTTACTAGGTTTACGTTTAGGTATTAACTTTTTAGGTGGTGTTGACGGAGACGGCAATCCAATTAAAGTCGATAGCTCTAAAGTTCACCTTTTAGGTCATTCATTAGGCGGCATTTACGGTATGAATACTGTTGGGTTAGCAAATACAAGTTTAGACCCTCAAGTTGACGGCTTATTCAAAATTGCCAGTACATCACTGGCTATGCCAGGTTTAATGTTGGCAAATTTTGGTATCGAGTCACCAGCATTTGAAGCGTTAGCTAAGTCTAATTTAACTTACTCTCTTAGTGAAGATTTTAAGGCGCTAGTTGATTCAATGCATCCTTTGGATGAAAATGGTCGCTCGACAGCAACGCAAGCTGAATTGGAAGCACTTTATGCGGCATTTTATGACGCTTTAGATGCAACACAAAAAGCGACTCTAGATGCGGGTTTTGCTCAGTTTACTTTTGCAGCACAAACCGTGACAGATTCAGGCGACCCAATTGCTTATGTGCAGGCATTAGCTGCGACTAACACGCCAACTCATTTAATTGAAGTGGTAGGTAATGGTGTTGATAACCTATCTGACCAAACTGTCACTAATACAGCTCCATTTACGCCTATGGGTGGTACTGAGCCAGCAATCGCGTTTTTAGGCCTGCAAGGTGTTAGTGAAGATACAAATGGCTCAGGTGCGGTTAGATTTGTGAATGGTCATCACAGCTCAATTCTTGATCCTCGCCCGAATGCTGCGTCTCCTGACCCTGAATTAAGCGGCCGAGCAACTCAGGAGATGCAAACTCAAGTCGCAACATTCTTTGCATCAATGGGACAGCTAATTAAAGTCACTGATGCGGCTGTTGTTAAACAATAGACGTTGATGTTGCTGTGTAATCTAAAGCCCTCATTTTGAGGGCTTTTTTTTACTTATAGAAAGCTTCTTAGATTACTTATCGCGATAAAAAAACTAATTGCTACTTTTATTTGCTGACTTGCCCCCCATATAGTTATCATTAAAGCAAAGAAAGCATCGAGCTAGTGTTATTAAGTCGATGTTAAAGTTATAGAAATATTTTTTCTTAGGAGAAACGTGTTGGAATTTTTGTATGAATACGGATTGTTTTTAGCTAAAGCCGTTACTTTTGTCGTTGCGGTTATTGCTATCATAGTCGCGATAGCGTCGTCTGCGATGAAGCAGGGTGGTAAAAAAGGCGAGTTAGAAATAACGGATTTATCTGAACAATATAAAGATGTAGAAGAAGATATTACACATCACTTGTTATCAAAAGAAGAGCTAAAAGAAAAAGAGAAGAAAGACAAGAAGGCAGGGAAAGAAAAAGCTAAAGCTGAGAAAGCAGCAGCTAAAAATGACTCTGCTGAAGAAAAAGAAGTTGAACCAAGGATATTCGTTATTGATTTTAATGGCAGTATTGATGCCAAAGAAGTCAGCTCTTTACGTGAAGAAATATCTGCTATTTTAACCGTTGCTAAACCAAGTGATGAAGTCTTTGTGCGATTAGAAAGTGGCGGTGGTATGGTGCATGGCTATGGTTTAGCATCTTCACAATTAGATCGTATTCGTCAGCGCAATATCCCATTAACAGCTTCTGTTGATAAAGTGGCAGCAAGTGGTGGCTACATGATGGCTTGTGTCGCTAATAAAATTATTTCAGCGCCATTTGCTATTATTGGCTCCATTGGCGTGATCGCGCAAGTACCAAACTTTAATAAGTTATTGAAGAAAAATGATGTTGATTTTGAGCAGTTTACTGCCGGAGAATTTAAACGTACCGTGACTATGTTCGGTGAAAATACTGATAAAGGTCGTGAAAAGTTTGTTGAAGAGCTAGAAGAAACACATGTTTTATTTAAAAACTTTGTAAATGAGCATCGTCCTGAGTTAGATATCGCTAAAGTAGCAACCGGTGAACATTGGTTCGGTACGAAAGCGAAAGAATTAGGCTTAGTTGATGAATTACAAACCAGTGATGATTATTTGCAAGCACGTTGTAAGTCTCACAAGTTAGTGCAAATTAAATATGCCACTAAAAAAGGCTTAGCTGAGAAGTTCTCAAAAGCGGCATCATTATCTTTTGACGCGATTATTAGCAAAGTTTGGCAAAATAATCGTATATTCCCAGGTTAACTCTACATAATGGCAGCATAGTTTCGGCTATGCTGCTACATTTTAAGGTTGCTAAATTGGAAAATGACTTTTGGCATAAGTGCTGGCAGCAAAACACCATCGGCTTTCATCAACCGCAAGTACACCCTTTTCTAACGAATCACTTTAAATCTAGAAGCTTGCCGAGCGATAATCATATATTTGTACCTCTGTGTGGAAAAACACTTGATATGGCTTATTTAGCGCGATTTATGCGTGTTACAGGCAATGAGTTAAGTGCTGTTGCCTGCCAAGACTTCTTTATTGAAAATAATATTAAATACGTTCAAAAAAATATTGATGTTTTTCAACAATACGCTTGCCCGCAGTTGACTTTATTTCAAGGAGATTACTTTCAGTTATCTGCAAATTTAGTTGGGCAAGTTGATTGGATATATGATCGTGCCGCTTTAATTGCGCTTCCGCCAACTATGCAACAGCAATATGTAAATCACTTAAAAAGCTTCTTTTCCCCTAATACGCGGTTATTTTTAATTACCCTAGAGTTTCCTATAGCGCAACTGTCTGGGCCGCCATTTGCAATTACAGGTGATGATGTGGCGCAACTATTTTCAGGTTTTAATATTGAATGTGTAGCAGATAATGTCTTACAAGATAAACAGTTTGCACAAAGAAGGTTTAATGTTGATTATCTAATTGAAAAGCTTTATATCATTAGCTTAGCTAATTAAGGTTGTGTATTTCAGGTTTTTAATTACAAAAAAGGTGCCATAAGGCACCTTGATTGTTGCGAGCATTAATTCTAGAGAAATTAATTTTTCGCTGAACTTTATTATTCAGCTAGTGATGCAGATTTTACGCTTGCATCTGTGCGTTTTTCAATTTTGCTATTGGTCATCGCTATTTGTGTGCGAGCCATTTTTTCAATTGGGCTGATTTCTACCGTATTTAACTTGATAGATTGTGCTAAATTAACCTTAGCAATGGCTACTAAGTCAATAGCGTTAGTTGGTTGAACTTTTACTAATTCTGTTGCTTGGCTGTTGTTAGCTACGAAAGCTAATGCAGCAATGGCTGCTATTTTTAAAATGTTGTTCATAAGTCACCTGTAATAAAACGTCAATAGTCCTTATAGATGTTTTGGGACCTTTCTTTTCACATACAAATAAGGGTTGGGAGCTTATTTGTTTTCTACCCGTTCATTACGGGGCAAAGATGAAGTCCTTCATCTATGGCGAGTATATTACGGTAATGCTGGTAACTTTTAAAATGACAATTTATAATGTTATTCATTAGAAAATCTAATCCGACTTAATATGTGGCAAAAATGATGATTTATGCATTTTGAAATTATTGTTTTTGAAATTTTATAGGTGTAACTTGGCTAACAGACTCCCACCATTAAACGCTTTGCGCGCTTTTGAAGCATCAGCTAGACAGTTGAGTTTTACTCGCGCAGCAGAAGAATTATTCGTCACTCAAGCGGCAATAAGCCACCAAATAAAAGCACTAGAAGATAATTTAGGCATAAAGTTATTTATGCGTAAGAATCGTGCTTTGTTATTAACAGAAGAAGGGCAGTCATACTATCTAGATATTAAAGATGTATTCAATTCCTTGCATGACGCAACAGAACGCCTGTTGGCACGTGGCGCTAAAGGGGCAATTACGGTAAGTTTACAGCCAAGTTTTGCTATTCAATGGCTAGTGCCGCGCCTTAATACCTTTAACTTGTTGCATCCTGACATTGATGTGCGGATAAAGGCGGTTGATCAACCTGAAAACTCGCTAACCGAAGATGTTGATGTAGCAGTTTATTATGGTCGAGGGCGTTGGAATGGTATTCATGCCGACCAATTACATACTGAATATTTAATTCCTGTTTGCTCACCGATTTTAATGTCTGGTAAAAAGCCATTACATAAAATTGAAGATCTTGAAAAACATACTCTTTTACATGACACCTCGCGTCGAGACTGGAAAAGGTGGTTTAAGCATGTTGGTGTTCGAGGCAGCAATGTTAATCATGGCCCGATATTTAGTCACTCGGCCATGGTTGTTCAAGCGGCGATTCATGGACAAGGTGTTGCGCTTGCTCATAGTGTCTTGGCAAAGCCTGATATAGATGCTGGTCGATTGGTATGTCCGTTTAATGACGTATTGGTTAGCAAAAACTCTTATTATATTGTTTGTCGTGAGCAACAGTTAGAGTTAGGAAAAATATCGGCTTTTCGTGAGTGGGTGTTGAAAACGGTAGCTGATGAACAAGCACTTTTAGATGAAGGGCAAATAGTGTAATGGGCAGTAGTAAAATATTAACTATTGATGAGGAAACCTTATTAGTTAGTCATCAATATGATTGTGTTGAAAATGCGAAAGCATTAGTTATTTTAGCCCACGGTGCCGGTGCTGATATGGATCATGATTACATAGTTGATCTTGTTAAATTAATGAATGCTCAGCAACTCAATGTAATACGATTTAATTTTCCATACATGGATAAGCGTAGGCTTGATGATAAGCGTAGGCCACCTGATAAAATGCCAAAGCTTATCGCATGTTACGAGTCGATATTAGCAAGCACTGATTGTTCTTTACCTACTTTTATTGCTGGTAAGTCTATGGGGGGACGAGTTGCTGCAACAATTGCCCGCGACAAAATGTTAATGACCACACATAACGTGAAAGGTGTTATTTGTGTGGGGTATCCATTTCACCCAGCGAAAAAGCCAGAAAATCTGCGCTTAATGCCATTACAAGAAACACAGCGGCCGGTATTGATATTACAAGGCGATCGTGATGCCTTGGGAAATAAAGACGAAATCAAAAGTTATAAAGTTTCTGAACTTTGCCAAGTATACTTCTTTACTGACGGTGATCATGACTTAAAGCCTAGAGTTAAATCTGGTTATACGCTTGCAGAGCATAAGCGCTTAGCTGTAACAAAAATGCAGGAGTTTATTAATGCCTACAGCTAAAATAATGACAGTATTGGCTTTATTTGTTGGTATCAGTGGTTGTTTTTCGGTATTATTCGGCGCTTGGTTGGCGCATGGCGGACAAGTATTGCCAATTGCGTTACAAGAGCGACTATCGACAGCACTTCAATATCAATTTATTCATACACTTGCATTAATGTTAACTATTTTATTGTATAAAGTTCATCGTCATCTAGTGTTAGTTTTTACGGCAATTTTTTATACTTTTGGCGTGCTGTTATTTAGTGGTAGTTTGTATATTAAAACTTTTTTCGATATGGCTGTGATCGGAAAATTTGCTCCAATTGGTGGGCTTTCATTTGCACTTGCTTGGTTATTATTAGGTTTTGCAAGTTCAAAAATGTTTCAACATAAGTTAGGTAAGTAATTAAAATGACTGCAATAGTTTTATATTGTCGCCCTGGATTTGAAAAAGAGTGTGGCGCAGAAATTCAAGAAAAAGCGGCATGGAACGAGGTGTATGGTTATTTACAGCTATCAAAAAATCAAGGTGTGGTGTATTTCCATTTAAATAATCCTGAAGAAGGTGAGGCATTAATGAATAAAATGCCTTTACGTCGTCTTATTTTTGCTCGCCAATGGTTTATGACGGTAACTGAAAAGATAGATCTTCCTGACTATAATCGTGTTGAGGCAATTTCTGAAGCATTAGGAACTGAATGGCAATATGCGGATTTACGCATGGAAACACCTGATACCAATGACGGCAAAGAGTTATCTAAATTTTGCCGAAAACTTGCCGTTCCATTACGTCAAGCCTTAAGAAAAAATAAGGTACTAACTGAAAAGGGTAATAAAGATGGTGCGATTCTGCACGCGTTATTCTTGTCTGGTAAAGAAGTTATTTTGGGCTTTTCTTTAGCACATAACACATCACAACATGTGATGGGAATTCCACGTTTGAAGTTCCCAAATGCATCGCCTAGCCGTTCAACTTTGAAATTAGATGAAGCATTTTTACATTTTATCCCAAGAGATGAGTGGGAAACTCGGCTAACTTCAGGAATGAACGCTGTTGATTTAGGTGCGGCGCCTGGTGGCTGGACTTACCAATTAGTTCGACGCGGCATGATGGTAACATCTATTGATAACGGCCCTATGGCCGAGTCATTAATGGAAACAGGCCAAGTTAAGCATCGTATGATGGATGGTTTTAAGTATGTGCCACAAAAACAAAATGTGTATTGGTTAGTGTGTGACATGATTGAGAAACCACAACGTGTTGCTAAATTAATGAGCGAGTGGTTATTAAAAGGGCAATGCCAAGAAGCAATATTTAACTTGAAGTTGCCAATGAAGGGGCGTTATCAGCAAGTTAATGAAGACTTACAAAGTATTAAAGACGCATTTTCTGAGCATAAAGTGAAATATGAAATGTATGCCAAACACTTATATTATGATCGTGAAGAAGTGACTGTTCATGCGCGATTGTTATCGCCAGCACCCTTAGCGCAGTAACAATAACCAAGGAATAATGCCATAAAATTAATATTAGGTTTTATGGCGTTTTATGTTTTAGCGTGAAAGTTTTACAATGGCTAAACCAAAGGCAATCACGCATAACATTAGCGAGCTTGGCTCTTGTACATTAATGGAATTAGCCTGCGCCTTTAAATTAACATTTTGAAAGGCTACTACTTCATTTGCACCGTTGAATTTAGCATTTAATGTAAGGGTTAATACTTTGCCATTGCCAACTAGTGGTGATGAGAAGTGCTGGAATTTATTGTTGAGTAAACGTGAATTTATTATTAGCGGATCATTAAGCGATACAAGGGTGTTGTTTTCTAGTTGATAATTTTCAGCACTATCCTCATCTGTTGAGCTTTCAAATATCTTGGTAAATGGATTTGCATCAATACTATATTGCCACCAGAATTGATCACTAGTTTCAAAATCACCCATGGCAGCTATGTCGGTTACAAATAATAACGACGTTAAATTGCTAATATCAATTTGCCAGCTTGCAGAGGCATAATTTGCTAGGTTATCAGGATTTACCGTATCAACAATGCCAAAGAAGTTTTTTTGATTTGAGCTGTTGATCACGCCTAAGCGATCAGAAGTATCTGCTAAACTATCGTCTAAAAAGCTTGTTGCAATGTTATTGCTCGTGCTTCTGTTATAAATCTGAAAGCCATCATCATAACTGGAAAATGTATTCTTGAAAGGGTTATGATAATTAACGCGTGATGATGTTGAAGGCGATAATAAATCTAAAGTAATTAACGATGCTGATACACAGCTTGTAACGCTATATATTGCGAATACAATTAAACTCTTAAAAGTAATACGTTTCATAGAAAAATCCCTTTAATTGATATAATTCTCAAAAACTGTTTGCAAGTTCAAGGTAATTAACTACAAATGAATACCACACCTAATTCCTTGGCGTTGTGTAATAACACATATCTCGTCAGCGAATATAGCGTTGAGAAAATTAAAGCAAGTATAGTCGTGCTTTTGGGATTTGCTAATAATTGTACTAAATTTATGCACTATAATGTGCATCATAATTTACTTAGCAATGGCAATAAAAAAGCCAAGCGATATGCTTGGCTTCATACGAAGTATTTTGTACCTTATAAGCGCTCTAATACCGCGTCGGTAAAGTCTGTAGTGCCGTGTGTACCACCTAAATCGCGTGTGGTACGGTCGCCCGATTCAATAACATCAGTAATTGCTTTACGAATGTTATTTGCTTTGTCGCCCATGCCTAAATATTCCAACATTTGAATAGCTGCAAGTATAACTGATGTTGGGTTTGCCAAGTTCTTACCAGCAATATCTGGTGCGCTGCCATGAACAGCTTCAAAGATAGCGCAGTCATTGCCAATATTGGCACCAGGTGCCATACCTAAACCACCGACTAAACCTGCACATAAATCAGATAGAATATCGCCGAATAGGTTAGTGGTAACAATAACGTCAAATTGCTCAGGATTCATAACTAACTGCATACAACAATTGTCAACAATCATTTCTGTTGACTCTATTTGTGGATAGCGCTCTGCTACTTCACGGGCAACTTTTAAAAATAGTCCTGAAGTAGACTTTAAGATATTTGCTTTGTGAACAGCAGTCACTTTTTTGCGGCCTTCTTTAATGGCGGTTTCATAAGCGAAAGTAACAATACGTTCTGCGCCTTCACGAGTGATTAAACTCATAGCTTCAGCTTGCTGGCCATCTTCTGATACGGTTTGCCCTAAACCAGAGTACATACCTTCGGTATTTTCACGAATAGTTATGATATCAATATCATCATAACGTGCTTTTGTCCCTTTAAATGAAAGTACCGGGCGAACATTAGCGTACAGTTGAAATTGTTTACGTAATGTAACATTAATAGAAGTAAACCCTTCACCTACTGGCGTTGTTAAAGGGCCTTTTAAGGTGATTTTATTCTTTTTGATTAGCTCTAATGTTGATTCAGGTACAAGATCACCATGATTTTCAAGTGCCGTTAAACCGGCATCGGCATATTCATATTCAAAATCACAACCAGCTTTATCTAGTACTTTAATCGTTGCATCAATAATGTCCGGACCGATACCATCGCCAGGGATCACCGTGATTGTTTGTTTAGCCATTGTTTAATTACCTTTTTGAATATTACTTTCTAAAATTGAGAAAATTTTGCTTTATAGATTAAATATACAGCAATGAAAGCCAAGTATATTTGATCTAAGCCTATTTTCAGGGTGTTAACTTCTATTGTGGAGGCAATTATAGCAACTAATCGGAGCAGTTAGGGAAATTTACCGTTAAACTTTAGTCTTAGGAAAATATATTTGCCGTGCAAGTTGCTAATTTATTGAAAAATTGGGCTTTATAATGAGGCAGCCAATATTCGTTCTAATTGGGGGAGTAAATTAAGGTGATGAAAAAGTAAACAGTGCAATAAACACAGTTTACTTTTTGTAACATAGAAAGGTTATAGCTCTTGAAATTGCTGGTAAGCTGTTTTACCTATCGCCGTTAATATGCCATTTGAAAACAGCAAGGCAGTGCATTCATCTTGTGTGGTAATTCCGTCAGATTTTACGTGCTGAGTTCTGTAAAAACTTACTTGATAACGTATGTTATCGACAATTTTTGCTTCTGTAATATCTGGGCTGCCTAATTGTTCTATGGCAGTATCAAAACTAAACTCCTCTAAAGCAAGTTTAGCAATAAATTGTCGGTTATAAGCTTCGCGATCCTCCCATTGCATTTTTGCAGGGCTGTCGTCATAGAAATTGACCACTAAACCTACGAAAACGCCATAGGCTGCTAATGCGAACAATATTCTGATAATGACTTTTTTATTCACGTTTTTTCCTTTAATCTTGATACAACAGAAATTACTTACTTCTGTTGATTAACTATAAATTATATTTTTATAGTTTGATGCGCTTTTATCGCATTTATTTGGGAGTTAGTCGTAATTGACTCAGATATGGCAAATGTTACCAGATTGTTATTTAACGGCAAGTGCATTTTCACACGGCAACCTAATATCTTTTAAGTTAAAGCCAAGCGGGATATCTAGCTTTAAGGTTAGCAGTTTACGGCTTAATGCTATCTGTTCTTGGTGTTTATTGAGTTTGTCTTTTACGCTGCTTCTTAAATCATCAGCACTTAAAACACCTTTAATTGAACCATATTGATTTAAAAGTTGTGACGCAGTTACTTGACCAATACCAGCAACACCCGGAATTTTGTTGGTACTGTCGCCAGTTAATGTCCATAGGTCCATTAATTTATCGGGCTTAACGTTAAATTTATTCATGACATATTCGTCATCTAAATATCGTCGATTAAAGTAGTCATACACTTTGATATTTGGGCTTAATAATGACAAGAAGCATTTGTCAGTTGAAACTATGGTGACATTTTGTCCGCGTAAGGCCACTTTAATCGCTAATGTGGCGATTAAGTCGTCGGCTTCATCTTCTTCAGAAACAAGAGAATCAACAAAGTGACGCATAAATGAGTCCTGAATATTTGGCAATTCGTTGGCCAAATGTTCAGGCATTTTTTTCCGGCCTTTTTTATAGTCAGGGTAAATGTCATAACGCCAACAAGGTGCTTGAGAGTCAAAAACAGCCAAGGCGTGGCTAGGTGTCAGTTGCTCAATAATCTTGCATAGGGCTTGCTCGCAAGCTTTAGCTGTATTGTATAAAACTTGTTTTTTGGTATTTTCGGCCAATTCATTGTTCATTAAAAATGGCCGCTCTTGTACTGCATATATACGCCGGATCAAATTTAATGCGTCAACTAAGACTAAGTGAACAGCCATATAACTTAACCTTCAATAACCTTATAACAAGGAATATACTCGCTACCTGGCAACTTCATCCGTTGTTGTTTAACAAAAGAGCCAAGTAAGGTATCCATGAGTGTCATCATTTTCTTGTCACCGCTAATTTCAAATGGCCCATGTTGACGAATCGCCTTGATACCATTTGCTTTGACATTCCCCGCAACAACACCAGAAAAGGCACGTCGTAAGTTTGCTGCTAATGAGGCAATATCTTGCTGGTAATGTAAGTTTAATGACGCCATATTTTCATGGTTTGGCTCAAATGGCTGTTGAAAGTCAGGTTCAATAACAAGCGACCAATTGAAATGATAGGAGTCACCGGTATGTTTGCGATGAGCAACAACTTCTTCCGTGGTAGACTTAAAGGTTTTAGCGACTAACTCTGGGTTGTCAACAATAATAGTATAAAGTGCTTGAGCTGACTCACCCAGGGTTGCAGCAATGAATTTATCTATTTGCCTAAAATATTCAGCGCTTTCACTTGGCCCTGTTAAAATAATCGGTAATTTTTGTGATTGGTTTTGTGGGTTTAGCATAATCCCTAAAATATATAGCAACTCTTCTGCTGTACCTGCGCCACCTGGAAAAATAATAATACCGTGTGACATACGAACAAAGGCTTCCAAGCGCTTTTCTATGTCTGGCATTATTACTAATTCATTTACTATCGGGTTAGGTGGCTCTGCGGCAATAATACTTGGCTCAGTTAAGCCAATGTAGCGTCCTGCAGTAATTCGTTGTTTAGCATGGCCAAAGGTTGCACCTTTCATTGGGCCTTTCATTGCACCAGGACCACAGCCAGTACAAATATTAAAACCACGTAAGCCCAGCTGATAACCAACCTCTTTAGTATATTTGTATTCGGTATTATTAATTGAATGGCCACCCCAGCAGGTGATTAAATTGGGTGAGCTATCGGGAATAATTGCATTGGCATTACGCAATATATCAAAAGTTATATCTGTCGCACTGTCTTTGCATTCTAATTTATCGTCATAGCGGTTATTAATAAATAAAATATCACGTAGAACAGCAGATAAATGTTCTTGAATACCTTTAATGATGCTGCCATCAACAAAGGCATGCTCTGGAGGGTTGTTTAAAGCTAGCTTTACGCCGCGCTCTCGACGAAGTACTTGAATTTGAAAGTCTAAAAACTGCTGGTAAATGTCTTCCGCGTTATCGGTATGGCTGCCGGCATTTAATACAGCTAACGAACAATTTCGATAAAGATTATATAATTTACTTGTTGCAGATTGTTGTAAATGATCGACTTCAGCTTGCGATAATAAGTTCATATTACCAACAGGATTTATTTGGGTATGCATAGCTCGACCTCCTCGATAATTATTTTTATCCGTAAATAACTCTATTTTTTCCGCTTTTCTTGGCCTGATATAAAGCGTCATCGGCACGTTCAAATGCTGAATGGACGTTGTCGTCTTGCTGAACTAATGAGACTCCAATTGATAAGGTGATGCTGACGCGATTATTCTTAAAGGTAAACGGTAGGCTTGCTACTTTTTTACGCAATATGTTGAGTTTGTTGACAACAGTGACTTTATCCATATCACTAAATACTAGTACAAACTCTTCACCGCCATAGCGGCCAATAAAAGCGTCATCGCCGATAATTTTCTTTAATGTATTTGCGATAACTTGCAGTGTTTTATCACCTGCAGTGTGACCATAAGTATCATTAATGCGTTTGAAGTCATCTAAGTCAACGACCGAAATAGCTAGATTAAATTTCTTATGGTGAAACCTTACAATTTCTTTGGCAAAATGTTCGTCAAATGCTGCTCGGTTACCGAGTTTTGTTAAAGCATCTTGTAAACTTTTCGCTTGCTGTTCTTGGATACGTTTCTCAAAGCTCTGACTTTGTAATTCAAGCTGCTGAACCTGTGAAGACATTTGGGTTAATTTCTTCTCAAGCTTTTTACGTTGTTCTTCTTCTAACTTAGTTTTCTTCTCAAGTGTTTTGGCAATATTAAGTAATTTATCGTTAACGTCAACTTTCATATCAGTTAACGAGTTAGCATCTTTAATGCCGACACTCATTTCATTGATTTTGTCGTGTAACTCTTTATTAATTTTATCGTGCTTGGCATTTGAGGTTGAATTAATTTCAATTGTAGAACTTACCGATGCTTGCACTGTTGCTAACGTTTCACTAAGCGTTGATAAAAATATTTTAGCTGTACTGCGCTCTTGCTTTACATCTTCAATAATAAGATCAAATACATTTAGACATTTAGTCATTAATAATTGATTAGAAATTTTATCGTTTAAACTCGCTTTTATTTTTTTTATATCAGGTTTGTGTTTTTCAGATACCAGCAAAGAGTTAAGAATTGAACTAAAACGCTCTAATAATTCTTTAGGTACGCGTTGTTCAGCAACATTTTGTGTACTTTCATCAGATGCAATATCTACTTTATTTATTTTATCGACTGAAATTGCCGAATTTACATTCAGTAAACCAACACTTGATGCTTTATCTTTGGCTTTTAATGCTATGTCGTAAAAAGTAATAAATTCGCTCATAAGCGGTACATACTGGACGAGTGAGTCCCTGCTTTCTTTTGTACTACTGATGAGCTTTTTAAGTTGCTGTTGTGTTGCTTTTGGTAAATTTTCAGCTTTTTGTAAACTAGTGCTAGATGCTTGTAATTGTGCCTGCATTTTTGCAAGGTTTTTGTCATTCTGTACAGAGTGTTGTTGCAACAAGGCAGAAATGGTTTTGATTTCTTTTTCTAAGTCAGCAAAACTTGTTGATTTTTTTAGAGACGATCGCAGGTTAGCGAGTTTATTATCAAGTAATTTATCAATGCCTTTACAAGCTTGTGAAAGTTTACCAATAAAATTGGTTAATAACGCAGACTGAGCACTAAATTCTTCTTCTAATTCACTGCGAGCACTAATAGCGGTATCAAGCTTTGATTTCAAGTGGCTGATTTTTTTTTCCGCAATATTACTTTCGCCCATAAAAAATTCTTCCCTAAAAAGGTCTTTAATTGAAATGCGATAGATTTTCTAAATCAAAATAAGGTTTTAGCACAAATATTAAAACCAGATATCTATACGCTAATAATAAACATAACCGCATAAAAAGCCAGCAGAAGTCGCTAAACTTGTGCTGGTTGCTGAAAATCTGTGCAGTTATTTTCTGCTATTGGCGAATTGTTCGTAAATTTGGCGCTTTTAATGACGATGAAGAGCGAAATGGGTTAATGTCTAAACCACCTCGCCTTGTGTAACGTGCATATACGGTTAATTCATTTACTTGACAGTATTTTTGAATATCGCAATAAATTCGTTCAACACATTGCTCATGAAATTCATTATGTTGGCGAAATGAAACTAAGTAGCGCAGTAAACTTTCATGGCATATTTTTTTACCGTGATAATCAATATAAACACTGGCCCAATCAGGTTGGTTGGTAATTAAACAGTTCGATTTTAGTAAGTGACAAACCAGTTGCTCTGAAACAGATGATTCGCTTGTGTTTTCAACTGTGGTAAGTATTTCTGGGTTTAACGAGAACGCATCTACTTCTATATCTAAATCATCAATACAAATTGCAGTGCTACTTTTTATTGCTAGTGCAGGGCATTCATCGACAGGGTATAGTGTAACAGAGGCATTCGCGCAGGCTACTGCCGATAAATCGTTTACGAGTGTTGACTCGACACTTTGCCAAGAAGCGAATTTTGTTTGGTTAAAACTATTTAAATATAATTTAAATGATTTGGATTCGATTATATTGGTACTAGTACAAGGAAATCGAAATTCAGCGACAGCAACAATGGGCTTTCCTTTACTGTTTAACCATGATAATTCATATCCGTACCAAACATCTTCACCATTAAAAGGTAAATTGTTAGCCGTTAGCGATAAGCTATCTCTATTTAAGCTCCTAGGTACCCCTTGAAGCAAATCTGCGTTATATTGGCTAATATAATCTGTTGTTTTTCCGAGCGTTAGATTGCTTAATTCTTTTGCGTTTTGATAAGTGCTCATGGCTTTAGCTAGTATCTTCTTTGGTTGCGACAGTAGAAATCTGTATTTTCTTTATTTTATAGGAATTCGTGTTTAGATGAAAATATCAAATGAAAAACTTGCTGAACAAATTTGGCATTTCTCCCAGAAATATCTACAAGCTTACCAAGATAAATTTCAACATTTACCAATTTTAGAACAAGATAAGAATTGGTTATCACCATGCGAGCAAGGTATCCATCAAGAAAACTATTCACTATGGGCGCCAATAAAAATAACAGACGACTTAAATTTTGAAAATGTTGAATCAGCACTCGAGCTGACATTACATGATGATATTAAGACGTACTTTACCAGTATATTTTGTGACTCATTAGATGCAAGCTGTGATGAAGGGGATTTATCGTTGTTATTCGCCTGGAATAGCGATGATTTTTCGCGCTTGCAAGAAAATATTATTGGCCATATATTGATGAAGAGTAAGCTAAAACAGAAGTTAACCGTATTTATTGCTGTTACAGATAATGAAGATCATATTATCTCTGTTGACAACAATTCAGGTGAAGTTTGGGTAGAAAAGGTGGGTTGCGAGCCACACAAAAAGTTAGCCGACTCAATCGCTGAATTTATATTACAGCTTTCGCCAAAACTGCCTCCAAACGAAGCCTATGAATAATTAGGGTGTTTTGCTTTATTTAGTTTAACTCGCTAAATAAAGCAACTTCATTACTTTTCATTCAATAGTTGCTTTAATAACGTTTTAACTTCCTGTAACTCTTGCTGTAAGGGTAATAATGCTTGTGATATCAAGGTTTTTAATTCTTCATTAGTTGAAGGTAAATCAGTATTTTCTGCGACTACATTTTCCTCCTCGTGGCTTGAAGTAAAGTTTGGATCGTGCTGCCAAGTTTTTAATACTGCAATAATGGTTGGTAGTGGTGTAGGTTGCCTTAATTTACTTTTTATTAAAGCAACGCTTGGCACTTTTCCTTGATTGGCTAATTGATTGGCAATGATGGATATTTCATCAGATATCGTCATAAAGGTTAACTCAAATGTTAAAGTTGCAATATTTTAGCGAAAAATACTAACCAAGTCTCGCCTTATTTTAAATGATTTTGACTTATTTTATTTTAATTCAATGGGTTAGCGAGTTGGTTTGGCATTTGCTATTACTTTTAGTAAAAATAATCCTTTTTTATACTGAGAGAAAAATAAAATGAAAAAATCATTATTAGCTTTAGTAGTTGTCGCACCACTTTCAATGGCTTTAACAGGCTGTGTTATTGCGGTTGGCGGTGAAGATGGTCACTCAATTAGTTCAAACTTTGAAGACAGAGAATATGAAAATAGAAAAAAAATTGCACGTATTCAGTTAAACAGTGCATTTTCGGACGTGTCGCGTGAAATGGGCGTTGCAGATTTTAATGAAACTTATTTAGATGATGGTAAAACCATTAATATTGTATACTACCGTACCCATCGTTTGCATAAAGATGGCTTAACAACTAAAGATGAATGTACAAAATTAGTTTTTACAAACAACGTATTAACTTCGATAGAACAAGGCCGTTAATTTAGTATTATTTGCTAATAATTAAAAAAAGGGCAATACCTTAATGCTTTGGTATTGCCCTTTTTACCTCCCCTGAACTGCTCTAAATTCTATTAACCATGATTAATGACGCTTCTTTTGGTGACTTCGATTCGAACCCGCACTGCTTCTGGGTTTGTGTGTAACTTTAGTCACTGAGCGTTTATTACTATGTTGATAACCTCTGTGTTGGCTTGGTTTGTTTTTTACATAATGTTTCTGGTGTTGGTTTTTGCTATAACCGCTATTGTTTTTCTGCTTATGTGCCGTTGATACGTATTTAGTGGTTTGCTTACTTTTATATACTGTTTTGCTGCGGTTGTTGGCTCCTTCACTATTACGTTGATTGTAGGTTGGTTTTTGTACTTTCGTATTACGCCATTTAGGGTCTTGATAAGGCTGCGTTTTATTTAATGAATTTTTAGTTCTAGCGTGTTTGTCAATTTTTACTGCTTGATTAACTTTCAATTGACGCTTAACGTTTTTATGCACTGCACTTGAGTGTTTTACTGCTCGCTTATTTTGTTTAGCAGTATGTACTTGCTTGGAACGTACAATTTTATGTTTTTGTACACTTGGCGTATAACTGCGATATTTTTGCTGTATATTATTGGTTCTATAAGCGACCCCTTTTCTATGGCGAGGGTTGTGTTGCCATTTTTTTCCTTGGTAACTTGTTGAAACACGACTTTTACTGTGCTGTTTGTAATAGCGCGACTTATGATGATGAACCACGACATGATGGTTGTGCCAATGAACACTGCCAAAAAATAACCCTAATGTAAGGTGGACAGGGTTATGCCAATAATACGGACCATGATGATAAGCGTAGTGACTTGGTGAGTGCCAGTAAACTGGTGGATAGTGTGACCAACGCCAGTGACCATAAACAATACGAGTATCATAATAGGGAACATATATAACTTCTGGTTGCGCTGGTTTAATAATTATCGTTTTGGTTTCACGAACTACGTTGACATTGTTCATATTGTCTAAATTTCCAGCGCGATCTGCTTGCTGCCTTAATGACTGAATACTTGCCAGTACTTGTGCTTGATCTTGTAAAAAAGCATCACCTAAGTTGCGCATCCAATGTAAATCACTACTTAGCTTTTTCAGGATATTAGGAAACGGCAATAAGGCTTTAACGCTGGCATCCCAATCTTTTTTTTCTGCTGCATCAGCACGAGCTTGAATCGTTAACTTGTCGTTTTTCTCTAACCAACGTTCTGCATCTACTACTTCAATTGGGTATGTTGCAGCAATAAGAATATGGCTTAGTAGAGAATCAGGGTAAAGTGCAATGGGCGCTAACATTTGTTCTAGCTCAGCTTCAGTAAAGTTAGTAATGTTTACAACTGGTTCGACGCTGGTATTTGAAGAGCTTTCAATTGCTAAACTCTGCGATGCCGTGAACGACAATATGAAAGCACTTGTAATTGAAACAATTACTTTAGTCATATTAGATTTTAATTTAGAGACTTGCATTTAATCACTCCTTATTACGACCAAATTGAAAGGTAAAATAAATATCGATAACGTTGTGTCAATTGATATTCAATTACTTTCCAAGGTATGGGGCTAATAATAAAGCGTGTAAACTGAACCTTACCTGAACAAGAGATTAGTTTTAATTGTTGAACTTTACAAAATGTTATCGAGGGAAGTTGATGGTGAATTTAGCGCCAGATAATTTGCTCGATAAGGCGATGATTATTTCGCCTTGGTAACTATCGACTAAATCTCGAACAATAGCTAAGCCAATGCCGTGCCCATGTTGATATGTATCAGCGCGAGTGCCTCGTTCCAATATATCTTTACGTAGAGACTCTTCAATGCCACAGCCATCGTCTTCAATAACGAAAGTTAACTGCTTGCCTTTATTTAGTACCTGCAACGAAACATGGTGACTTGCCGCTTTACAAGCGTTATCAAGTATATTCCCTAGTATCTCAAGTAAATCTGATTCATCGCCTCGAAAAACGCTATTCGTCGCGATATCAAGGTTGAAGTTAATATTTTTATCTTGATATATTTTACTTAAACTTGTCAGCAATTTTTCAGCAATGGGCGCAACTTGAGTACCTAAATACCAAGACGATTGGCCGGCACTTTGCGCTTTTCTAAGCTGGTGTTCAACCATGGCGTTAATAATTGTTAGTTGCTCTAATGTTAATTGCGAAAGCTGTGGTTGGCTTTGGATCACAGCTAATGGTGTTTTTAAACTATGAGCAAGATCGGATAGGGCATTTCGATAGCGTTGACGCTGCTTTTGTTCGGCATTTAATAATAAATTCAATTGTTCGGTTACTTGAGTCAATTCGGTAGGGTAGGTTTCGACTAAACGTTCACTTTTGCCTTGCTCAACATGCTGAAGCTCTGAACGTAATACTTTTAATGGTTTCAGTGTCCACATAGACCATAAATATTGAAACATAAGGAGAATTGTCATTAAGCCGGCTAAGCCTAATAGTAATTTATGATGAAACTCTGTCATCATATTCGCTAAATCACCTTGTTGTTTTATGATGTGCAGTGTCATGGGGTATGGCTGTTTTTCACTGCCATAACTTACACTTAAGCTATAGACGTAGTGAGCAGTGTCGTCTATTTGCGTTTGGTAAAATACGCTTTGTCCTAAGCTAGGCTGTTTGAACTGCTTAGGCTGCCATTTTGATAATAATGACTGTGAACTCCAAAGTTTCTCAGCTGTCGAAGACTGTATTGGCGTATTTTTAGATGATATTTTGTTGGTGTTGTTTGGCAAATTATCATTGACGGGCAATGAAGTTAAAACAGCATATAGGCCTGATTGGCTGACATTAAACTGGGTTTCTAATAATTGCTCAGGCATAAGAAGTTGATTATTTTCAACTTCTACAATGGCTAGAATTGAAAAAGAATAGGCAGAAAGTTCATTGTTAATACCTGCGATCATATGTTTTTCATAAGCATTGCTAATGATCAAGCCAACAAGCGGTAAGAGCACAAAAATCATCAAAAGGGCACTAAATAGCACTCTATTTTTTAGGGAATTAAATGTTTTCTTAAATGGCGCTAGCAATGAAACTTACTCAAAATATTAGTCAAACTTCTTCAATACGTAACCCTGGCCGCGTAAAGTTTCAATAAACTTCAATTGATTTTCAGGATCAAGTTTTTTACGTAAACGTCTGATAAACACTTCAATCACGTTTGAATCTAAATCAAAGTCTTGGTCGTATATGTGCTCTGTTAGTACCGTTTTGGACTTTACTTCGCCTAAATGATGCATCAAGTACTCAAATAATTTGTACTCATAGCTACTGAGCGATACTGGTTGGCCACTAACATGAACCTGCATACTTGAGGTATTGATTGAAAAAGGGCCGTTTTCTATTACAGGACTTGCTTGACCCACACTGCGTCTGATCAAAGCATTTAGCCTAGCGAGCAATTCTTCAATATGAAAGGGTTTGGTAAGGTAGTCGTCAGCACCAGCGTCCAGCCCCGATACTTTATCTTGCCAACTTCCCCTTGCGGTAAGTATTAAAATTGGAAAATCGAAATTTTGCTCTCTCAGCGCTTTAATGATGCTAACACCGTCAAGTTTGGGTAAGCCTAAATCAACAATTGCGGCGTCATAAGGATATTCTTGCCCTTGAAATAAGCCTGATTCACCATCACTTGCTACATCAACACTGTATTTAGCCGTTGTTAGATGGTCTTTGATTTGCTGTTGCAAGTTTTCGTCGTCTTCGATCAATAATATGCGCATGCACTAGTTTCCTGATACTCGGCCAGATCTGGCATCTACGTTAACAGAAATTACATGACCATTTTTTTTAAGTAATTTCACACGATAACTAGGATTATTCTTTGAACCGCTATTATTTACTTTTAACACTTTGCCACCATATTTACTTTTAACTATTCGAGCGGCTTGTTGAGCACTAATGGGCTTTGACTGTTTAGACTTTGCATATTTGCTAGGCACAATTCTTAATGTATCACTAGTTGACTCAAGCGAAGCTAATGACGGAGCTGTCGTGAGTAAACTTATGACACTTATTATAAGTAATTGTTTTTTCATTGTTGCACCTGATAAAACGATATTATTACCCAGTGTAAAATATTGGCTAAGGTAATCCAAGTCAGCACTAATTTAAAATAACAAAGCTGAACCCTGACTGAACATCATTTAAGTTTAAATCTATCAAAAAACTCTCTATTTTGTTCAGCTAATGTTCATGCTAACTGCGCTTAAATGATCATATTCCAGAAAAAGAGATGAAAGATATGATTAATAAAAACTTTAAATTTGGCGCAGTAATTATGTTGTTTATAGCTAGCCCATTAGCTTTAGCACAAACATCAAACTTAGGTGATGAAACAGAAGCAAAAGTAAGCCGCTCGTATGCGGAGTATAAACAAGCACTTTCCGATAATGGTGCAAAATCAACCGCTGAAATAAAACAAGTTGAAGCAACAAAGAGAACATTAAAATATCAGGGAATGACGAGAGATACAGTTAAAAATAGCCGAGAAAAAGCGGCAAATGCAGCTATGTTAGTAAAAAATAAGCAAGCAAATATAACGAATAAGACAAACTTTCATCATAGTTTTTCTATTTACAATGCCTATAGTGAATTATTAACAGATATAGATGCCGATGGTTATTACCAAACTTTTAGTGTTAGCTTTGATGCTGATATTTTATCACCTAATATTAATGAGCAAGCAATTGTTTATGCCGACTTGTATTTGAGTCGCAATGGCGGCCCTTGGCTATTATATTTCTCTACCGATAATTTTGTAATTAATGGCGAGAGCACCGAGGATGAGTTTGAAGTTATTACTAATTTAGAATCTGGTTATGTTCCAGATAATTACGATGTACTAATTGACCTTTATGAAGTTGGTTACAGTGATGTTGTTGCTACTTATAGTTCGGACGATACAAATGCACTTTATGCGTTACCATTAGAAAGTAGCGATTACGACCCTGAATATATTGAAGTAGAGCAATTCCATGAACACGGTGGTAGTTTAGGGCTCGTTGGCTTATCGCTACTTTTACTTAGTGTAAGCCGTCGTAAGTAAATTAGTCGATTTACATTGCCAATACTATTTATATAACACTTGTTAGTTTTTATTTTGTGCGCTTCGGGCACAAGATAAAAGCTAACCTGTTAGGCGAAATAACGTAGAAAATTAAAGAAATTAGCGCCTTTTTGTTGATAGATGACTACTGTTATCGAGAATATATTTGACCTGATTTCTACAATGCTGATATGGTGAAGCGATAAAAATAATAAAAAGTCGAATCATTTATGAGGGAATTTAGATGTCATCAGCAGTCATTGACGAAACAAGTGTCGATATAAAAGCCAGCTATTTATCAGCAGAAGACTTGCGATTAGCAGCGTCGTTATTGTACCAAGCTTATCATGATGATCCTGTCTTTTTAGAAATTTTCTCCGCTGAAAAAAACGACTATGAGCAACGGCTACGGGCATCAATCCGTGAAGAACTAAATGCATTTTGGCATGCAAAACAACCGATGATTGGCCTTTATTTAGGTGAAACTATGGTCGGGGTGGCATGTTTAAATAACCCTGAAGAGGGAGTTGGCTCAGAGCGCTTTTGGCATTGGCGCTTGAAGATGTTACTGGGTGCAGGCTACTTTAGCACTAAGCAAATGATTGAAAAAGAAAAGGTAGTGCTTGCTGCGGTACCATTAGAAAAGTTTCATATGTTGTCTTTTATTGCGATTCACCCTTTGCATCAACACCATGGCTTTGGCCATTATTTAATGGCAGCGGTAAATAGCATTTTGACTGAACATAAAGATAGTCAAGGTGTTGCGGTTTATGCAACTAGCAAAAAATACAAAGCATTTTTTAATGATGTTAATTATCAATTTATAAAAGAAGTGGAAGTTGGCAATGTTTCAGGTTCGTTGATGGTTTATTATCGTGAGAAAGAAAATATTTAAACTAATGTAAGTAAAAGTACAGTAAAAATAAGGGAGCAAGTGCTCCCTTATTTATTTGTTGTATTTAAAGGCGTTATTTTCAAAGTGGAAAGTCTGTATATTTTAGTATCCCGCTATTGTTAGTATAGTTTTATTCATTTTTTCAACTAAGTGTTTGATAGCCTTCATTTTCGAATGTTTGTTTGGGTTTGCTAAAGGATGTAACAATAAATGCATGATTACTGTGCGACTGAATCTGACAATTCGATGTAGGAGATGTCTCACATTGCTGTAGGATATAATGTTTGTTTTCAGTGATAATTTATTACGTTTTTTTGTAACTGATTGATTTTTAATTGATTACATAAAATAACGTAATATTTCATTTTGATTACAATAAATTTATTTGAAAAAAGTAACTTTGAAAAATTAGTGGTTGTTCTAATATTACAACTGTCAGGACGACATGGGATTTACCCAACTGGTAGTTCTCTACCAAAAGGACGCTTAGTATAGCGAAGAGATAGGATATCTCGCAAGGATAGATGGAAAGTTGTCACGGAATAAATCGTCAGGAAGATGAAATAAGGACAACAGATGTAACTTGGATAGTTACTGTTAAGGATAACAAGGACAGCAAATGATTTGCTAGGATATGCTAAGGATAGCTATTTATGGATGAAGCGGGATCATATTTATTATGCAGGATGCATAAAAGCTAGTTTAAGAAATGCGGTTCATTGAACCGCATTTTTTTGCTTAAAATTCAGTGACATTTCGTCGAGTTTTAATTTTCTTGTTATCGTTAATTTCTATTCCGCTAGTATTTCGGCATAGAAATCTTTCTTACCTAATGTTGCTTGGCTGCCTTTTAAAGAGAAATTGTAACCACAAAGCGAAAATCGTCCTTTCATCGCAAGACTCTTAACTAAAGTTTTGGTGTCTAAAGGTGAGAAATAAGCAAAATATTCATCGCCATTTTCTACCGTCACTTTATTACTTCTTATTGATTCACCTTTATGAAAAGTAATTTTTTGACAATTTGCATCACCAACGGCTGTTGCTATATCCCATAACTTATTTTCATTTGTTGAGTCGGCTTGCCAGTTAATGACAAGGCCGTTATGTGCAGAAACTAATAAATCAAAGTTATCAGGTAACGTAATACGATGCGTTAATTGCAGAGTATTATTTTTAGCTTGCGACATCTTTGGCTGAATTGGCTCACTAACAGCTGTGGAGTCTGTAAATATATATGAAATAGCAATGGCCACTATTAATAATGTTGCAATAGCTGACAAGGTTAATTGGGCATTCCTATTGCTAAATAGTATTAGCCTAATTGACTCTCCTAAGTCATTCTCTGTCTTTGATATATGAGTTGCAGCATTATTGCCAGATGTATGCTGATGGCTATTTGGATAATCGTTAGATGAAATTTCAGCGCTCATTGTTGGCTCGATCCGTTGAGCTTTTGTGGTTGCGCTTCTCGCGTTTGATTGATATTCAGCTAGGCTCACTGGCCCATTGTAACCAAATATATATTGCCTTTGCTTTTTACTTGGGTAGGTAAGTAGCAATAAGCATAATAGTAAAGGTAATAACAGTAACCAATATATACTGCTATGGCCGATAAAAATAATAATGAGTCCTGTTGCTAAAAATGTGCCTGCTGGTGCGAAAAGCCAATTTCGATAGAGTTGCGCGTCACGCAGACGCCGCTGAGTGGTTGCTAACATTAGTGCTAATAAAGTTAACAACCCAAAGATTGCTAACAATGGATTATTGATAAAGCTTTCATTAATAATGATAAAACAAATGAGGCTTAAAAAACTTATTGAAATAAAACGAATACGATTGTCAAAACCATGCCAGCAAAATAATGACTTTATAAATTGCACAAAACCTCCGGTGATGATCTAGAAAATACTGGGATAAAATCTAGAAAATAGTGCTGAAAAGAATCAAGGTAAGGGTACCTAATTTTCTATCAGATGTCAGTGTTGTTGAGAGGTTTGATTGTTAATTCCTGTTACTTCGCAGGCTTAATTTTAGCTAGTTGCTAAATGTAAATAAAAAGTCAAAAGTTGTAATTGTGCCGATTCTTTGTAAGAGATGTCTGCAACTGGCATCTGATATTATAGCTTTTTTATCATCGTCAATTTTTTATTTCTCTCTATATTTTTGTTTTATATGTATTTTTGTTTGTTTTTATCTTTGGCGGAAGTTTTTGTCACGAAAAAAATGAAATTAGATACTATTTTACAATCAGTAAAAATCTATACTTAATCATGTCAAGGAGGCAAGCGGTTAAGGAAAATCGTTAAGATACAAACATGGAAAGTATTGTATCTAACTTGTCAAAGGATAGACTACAAATACGGACGTTAGATTATTAAATCAAGGTAAATAAGGATGTTGTGCTGGATGCATAAGTTATTCACGGACTGAACTGACCAATACGGAAGATTAGCTAAGGAATAGCAAGCCAAGGAATTGGTTAATAATCAAAAAGAAAAAGCGACATTGTTGTCGCTTTTTCTTTGTCTGAAATTTAATAAGTTATAATTTTCGCCTAACTACACTCTGTATGCGGGTGTATCTATATTATCTAGTTTATAGCCGCGTAAGGTCATAGTGCCATGATATTTTGACTCACCATCACCACTAAACTCTAAATCAAACTGGCTTATCCAGTGAGGGCCATAACGTTTTGAAAATCTAAACTTGCTTGAAAGACGAGCAATTGCTAAAAATTGTAAATTTTCTTGTTTGCAATACTTATTAGCGTGTGAGCGGGCGTACTCTGAAACACGACGCAAGTATACGAAGTACCAAAATATTAAAGCAACAAACAGTAAGTAATAAATATTTTCCACGAGTTCCCTTATTGCTGAAACAGTTTTCCGATAGCCGTTGCCAAGGAATTGCTTCTATTAGGTGAGCGAATTGCCTGCAATAGTAATGGGCGCATGCTTGGAATTGCAACTAAATCTTTAAAAATATCCATAAATAACGTTAAATCATCGCTCTTTACTAAGTGTTCTAAATAGTTAAAAAGCACAGATTCATTTGCTAGCGCAGGCCATAAACGCCCAGCAATAATAATTAGGATTTCTTCACTTAGCGTTTCATTTTTAATTAAGCCAACAATAAACTTTTCACTAAATGGATGCTCAGTACTTGATGCCAAAGCACGCAAAATCGACAAGGCGAGGGCATTGTTGCCTTCTTTATTAGCTTGTTGATAAAGAGTAACAATTTTTTCAATTAATTCTGCTGATAAGGTTACGTTTTCTAACGCTAAACATAACGGTGATAATACTTGCTCTGGCAGATGTTTAATTGCGTTAATTAGTAGGTCTTCATTATTATTTTCAGCTAATCGAACTGCAAAATCCGACAAGCCTTGTACGCCAATATCTTGCCATGCTTGCCAGTTAGTATTACCTGATAAGTATTGTAATGCCGGTTGGTAGAATTTACTGGCATCTTGTTTTAGTGCAACAGAGACAATACTATTTATCGCGGCTAGTTTATATTGCGCGGGCGTAAAGTGATATGGATTCTTTTTAAGTAAAGCTTCTTGCTGTTCTGTCGGATTTACTGATAAGTCGCCACCAAGTGCTTCAATTATAATGGCAATAAAATGGTTGCGAGCGCCTTGGTTTAACAAACCTCGTTCATCAAGTGGCAATTTAACAAACCATAAATATGGTGTAGTTGACTGTTTCTGCCAAAATGCGATGGCTAAAAAGGCATGTCCTTGTGAGGGATAAGGGTACGGCAACTGGGCAGACTCAATTTTTTCAAATTGCGCTTTAGATATCTTATCAACACGCCTTCCCATGTCGTAAATACGGTATTGAGAGTTGGATAAGCTAAGTAACTCTGATATTGAAGAAATGGTGCCTGTTGTATTGCTCATAGTAAAAAACGGTCGCTATAAATTAAGGAGACAAGTTGTTATAGCGCGCCATTATAGAGATAATAGTCTTTTAACTCCACCGCTAATCTAGCAAATCGGGCACATGTTATGACTGACGAATATCAGGTCTCACAATTACTTTTATTATTAGATAAACTTCAAGCTGAACTTAAAGCGTTAGGGCTTTGGAGTAATGAAATACCCAGTGCAGATGCACTTGAAAGTACAGAGCCTTTTTGTTGCGATACACTCACTTTTACGCAATGGCTGCAATTTGTTTTTATTCCTCGTTTGCATTCGATGGTATTTCATAAGCAACAACTACCAAAAAATATTCTGGTTAGTCCGATCGCAGAAGAAAGCTTTCAATGCCAAAGTCAGTTAGCAATTATTGATATTATTGCGGATATAGATGAGTTACTTAGTGGGGTAGAAGTAGGCCGACCTTGGCAGAAAAAGATCATGGGTAGTGCAAAATAATATGATAGTTGAGAACGCCGGCGATGTGATTTTAGAAAAACCTATTTTAAAAATCTTATATCAAGATGAATACCTTGTAGCGATTGTTAAACCTGCTGGCTTGTTTGTTCACCGTAGCTTTATGGATAAAGATGAAGTTTATTTTGCGCTGCAATTAATTCGTGATCAAATTGGTCAATACGTTTATCCATTACACCGTTTGGATAGGCCAACTTCTGGTGTTTTGTTATTTGCTTTAACGCAAGATGTTGCTCGCATCATGGGGCAAAAATTTACAGATAGAGAAATCGAAAAAACCTATTACGCATTAACTCGAGGTCATTTATTAGGTGAAGCACTTATTGATTATGCATTAAAAGAAAAGCTAGATGATTTAGGTGATAAAAATGTCAACCGAGATAAAGAGCCGCAAAGCGCACAAACTTACTATCGGTCAATCGCGACAGCAACATTGCCTGTGCCTTTAGGAAGGTATCCGAGCGTTCGTTATTCTCTAATTAAATGTCAGCCCCGTACAGGACGCCGTCATCAAATTCGACGACATTTAGCACATTTACGCTATCCTATCATTGGCGATATAAATTATGGCGATAATAAGCAAAATCCTTTTTTTGCTCAGCAATTTGGCTTTAAACGATTGATGTTAATAGCAAAAGAGTTAGCTTTTATTCACCCTGTCACTGAGCAGAAAATAATAATTAGTGCAGAGTTCGATAGCCAGTGGCAACAGGTTTTTAATAAACTAGGCTGGCAAGAGAAGTTGTAATATAGTTTTTGAGAGCTTAATTGATAATTTTTATTTAGGGCCACTAATACGAACAGAGTTAAAGTCTTGTGCTATTAAGTTACTGTATGGAGTTGTGGTTCTATTTCGACTGCTTTGCTCTTCTTTTGCTCCTCTAATTTCTACTGCATTAACGAAATATGGATTTTGATAATTTTCACGTTGCTCGGCGAATGCCAACATCATTTGTTGATCTTGCGTCATTGGACGATTAAGCAGGCTTAGCATTAGTTGATGATCAGAGGTTAATGGTTTTTTCTCGACAGCAATCTTTGAGGTAGAGCTACAGGCTGATAAGAAAGTAACTAAAGTAACTAAAGTAACAACAAGGATCAAAGGTAGTGTTTTCATAATGCTAATAGTGTCTAAAATAACTTAATAAACACTATCGCAAGGGGTGTGCCAACTAAAAAATTGACACATTGATTTGGACTATTGAAATAGACCAATATTGATTATGTTTTTAATTATAAAGAGAATTTTAGCTAGAAAAAAATCACTTAATAGGTACGATTTTCGTTACAGAAGTATAATTTTGTTAGCGAGAAAATGTTAATAAAATTTGCGGAATAAAGCGTCAAAAAATCAACGTTGGCTGTTTTTTCATAAATTTACCGATGTAGATATTAAAATATTACACCGGCAATTTACTCTTAAGTTATTACGGGCAAATGCTATTCTTCAGAAACTGAACGAAGCAGGGCGTTGATGCCTACTTTAGCGCGCGTTTTTGCATCGACTTTTTTCACTATAATCGCAGCATATAGGCTATAACCGCCGCATTTTGATGGTAAGTTGCCAGGTACCACAACAGAGCCTGCGGGTACACGGCCATAATGAGTTTCACCGGTTTCACGATCAAAAATACGTGTGCTTTGCCCGATATAAACGCCCATTGAAATTACCGCACCTTCTTCAACGACAACACCTTCAACAATTTCTGAGCGCGCGCCAATAAAACAGTTATCTTCTATAATGGTTGGCCCTGCTTGTAATGGCTCTAGTACACCACCAATGCCAACACCACCAGACAGGTGTACGTTTTTACCAATTTGTGCACATGAGCCAACGGTTGCCCAACCATCAACCATACAACCTTCATCAACATAAGCGCCAATATTAACGAAACTAGGCATTACCACAACGTTTTTGCCGATATAAGTACCCGTGCGTACAGAGGCTCCCGGTACAACTCTTACTCCATCGGCTTCAAAATCTGCCTGGCTGTAATCGCTATATTTCATCGGCACTTTATCGAAAAACTTACTTTCTGCACCGTCAATAACTTCGTTATCCCAAATTCGAAATGAAAGTAGTACCGCTTTTTTTAACCATTGATGTACCACCCATTCACCGGCGATTTTTTCAGCCACACGTGCACTACCATTATTTAAAGCTGCTAAAGCGTCGAGTACGGCTTGTTTAATTTCAGGTGTTACACTTGCTGGTGTAATATTCATGCGCTGTTCAAACGCTTGTTCAATAACTGATTGTAATTCTGACATGTGAGCTTTCCTAATGGTTCTTGGCTTATTTATTGTGGACTATCGGCGTAAAGCATAACTTCTAATGCTCGCTCTTGCTCTTTAGTTAGCGCCTGATTGTCACTATTTGAAATGGTGAAGACGTCTTCAGCTTTTTCACCAAAAGTGGTTATTTTGGCTGAATGTAGTTGTAACTTATTTTTCTGAAAAACCGCTGCAATATTCGCAAGTAGACCAGGGTGGTCAAGTGCAACAATTTCTACCATAGTGCTATTTTTTGTGGTGCTTTCAATAAAGCTAACTTGTGTTTTTACTTTAAATTGTTTAAAGCGTTTTGCCAATGGTTTTGCTTTAATACGACTTTTTTCTGATGCTAAATTAGCGCCTAGAGATCGTGCTAATGCATCAGCACGTGCGCTGTCATTAATTGCACGATTATGGTTATCAAGTACGACAAATGTATTGGCAGTGTAACCGGTTTTGCTTGTAGTTACTTTAGCGTCATGTATTGAGAGCTTTTTCGCACCCAATAGCGAAACCATATTAAAGAAGATGTACGGCTTGTCTTTGGTATAAACAAAAACTTCTGTACCACCACGATAGGGTTTAGGGCTGATCAATACTAGCGGCTTGTTTTTGTCATGTGGAACTATATGCCGAAAATGCCAAGCAATTTGCTCTGGGGCGTAACGCAAAAAGTAATCCGCTTTAAACTCTTTCCACAGTTGTTGTAACTGCTCATGGTCGATATCTTGCTGTTGTAAAATCTCTAAAGCTAATTGTTGGTTCTCTCGTATTTTTGCCCGTAAATCAACCGGTTTTTCTAGGCCACGTCTAAAGGCGCGTTTGGTGCTAAAATACAAATCTTCTAGTAAATTGGCTTTCCAGCTGTTCCAAAGGCTTTCATTGGTTGCCCGCATATCGGCGACGGTTAAACAATATAAATAGTCGAGATGGGCTTCATCTCGAACAATTTCGGCAAAGGTTTTAATGACTTCAGGATCAGATATGTCGCGGCGCTGTGCGGTTACAGACATTAATAAATGCTGCTCAACCAGCCATGAAATCATACGGCCATCATGGTCGTTAAGGTTATGTAACTTAGCGAAATCTAATGCATCAACAGCGCCTAATTTTGCATGATCACCACCGCGACCTTTAGCGATATCGTGAAATATCCCGGCAAAATATAACAATTCAGGTTTACGTACGCGTTGCACAATTTTACTACATAAAGGGTATTCTTCGTTGTGCTCAGGTTGGCTAAAGCGATAAAGATTTTTCAGTAATCGAAAGCTATGCTCATCTACAGAATATGCATGAAATAAATCAAATTGCATTTGGCCAACAATATTACGCCATTGCGGTAAATACGCACCAATAATTGAATGACGATGCATTAACGTAAAGGCCAGCCCTAGGCCCTTTGGGTGTTTTACTAATTCAACAAATATTTCGCGACAGCGAGCGTAATCTATCATGCCAGAAACTAAGCGTCTGCGGGCATTTCGCATTAAACGTAATGTTTCAGGATGTAAGTCGGTAATTTCATCGTGTTGCGCGATTAGCAGAAATAATTCCATTATCATAGTTGAACGCGTAAATACGCGTTTGTTACGGGCTTTAATTTGCCCGTTAATAACAACGAAATCATCATTTAATACGATTTCAGTGCTTACTTTATTTTTGTTTAAAATGGCGTATTCAAAGTGCTGCAATAGCATTCTATTAAGCTCTGAAATACGGGAAATAATGCGGAAGAAACGTTTCATCATACGTTCTATGGCCAGTTTACCACCATCACCAAAGCCCATAAGTTCAGCAACATCCGCTTGATAATCAAATAGCAATCTATTTTCATTACGGCCAGCAATAAAGTGCAGAGCACAGCGCATTCGCCACAAGTAATCCTGACATTCTAACAATTCGAAAAATTCATTTTTAGTTAGGTATTTATGCTCCACAAGTTGTTCTAACGTATCGGCCTTAAAATGACGCTTTGCCACCCAGCCTATGGTTTGAATATCGCGCAGACCACCAGGATTTGCTTTTAAATTTGGCTCTAACGTATATGAGGCGCCATGGTATTGTTGGTGGCGCTTATGCTGCTCATTTTGTTTTGCTAGAAAGAATTTTTCTGAGGTCCAAAAAACATCTTCATTTAACAAAGGTTGTAATTGTGCAACTAATGCATCGTTACCACAAATTTGTCGCATTTCCATTAAATTTGTCGCTATGGTGACATCATCTACAGCTTGTTTTAAACACTCTTTAATGCTGCGAACGCTGTGGCCAATGTCGAGCTTTACATCCCAAAGTTGGGTAATAAATGCTGAAATGCTTTCAGCAAGTTCATTTTCTACCTCGTCTTGAGTCAATAACAAAATATCAACATCAGAGTATGGGTGCAGTTCACGGCGACCATAGCCGCCAACGGCAACCAAACTAATTTGGTACTCGTCAAGGTGATGCTGGCACCAAAGCTTGGTAAGTATTAAGTCAACATAATAGGCTCTAGCAGCGACAAGTGAGGTGATTTCATTAATAGGAAACTCTTCTTTTAGCCATTGTAGAAAGTCACGGCTTAATAAACAAAGTTCTTGGCTAGAGATAGCAGGGGCGCTGATCGCTAATGGTTGGCTAAAATTTTCAGGAATAATGTGGGTTGTGTTCAAAGATAAACTCTCTTATTTGCATTTGAAAGGGGTTGTACTTGTCACAAACCCCACATTTTTAATGATTACATATTTTATATGATAATAATTAGTTATGTAGCATTCTTGGTATGGTATCGTCTTTACGTAAGGTAAGTACTTCACAGCCGGTTTTGGTTACTACCACAGTATGCTCCCACTGTGCTGACTTTTTGCCATCAAGTGTGTATACCGTCCAATTGTCTTCTTTATCAAGTAATGTATTGGCACGCCCTAAGTTGATCATTGGCTCAACCGTAAAACACATGCCTTCTTGCATTTTTTCTTTATCGTTATTTTTATAATGAACAATTTGTGGTTCTTCATGAAATTCTTTACCGATGCCATGACCACAATATTCTTTTACGATTGAGTAGCGACCTGATTTTTTTATAAATTTTTGAATCGCTGTGCCTATTTCGCCAAAGGTATTACCCGGTTTTACTTTTTTTAGGCCTAAATATAACGCTTCTTGTGTAATTCGACATAAACGATTGTCTTCAGCTGTTGTTTCGCCAATTAAAAACATTTTACTGGTATCGCCGTGGTAACCATCTTTAATCACTGTAATATCGATATTAATAATATCACCATCGTTCAGAGGTACATCATTGGGAATTCCGTGACAAACAACATGGTTAACAGATGTACATATAGACTTTGGAAAACCGTGGTAGTTTAATGGGGCTGAAATGGCATTTTGAACTTTTTCTGTATATTCGGCACAAAGTGTATTCAATTCATCTGTTGTTACACCGGCTTTTACATGGGGCTCAATCATTTCTAATACTTCTGCAGCAAGTTTTCCTGCAATTCTCATTTTTTCAATTTCTTGCTGATTTTTAATCGTAATTGTCATAAAGCCTCAAAGTACCTGTATTTTAATGTCGCTAAAAGCAAACTTATCACTATTTAATAGGTAAATTTAGTCGTAAGTCTTAGCGTAAATAATTATTGTTGGTGATTTTACATGTTTTTTGAATTTTTCCCAATCGTAATACTAAAGATAGCGGGGAGAATTTAGATAACTAGGAAGGTTAATTTGAACTGCAAAGCATAAACAAAAAGGCCGTACTGCTAGGTAAAGCCTGTTTGATACAACTTATCTTTTTCTGAAATGTGTGATGATAGTTATTTGACTAGGATAAATTTTCAAGTTCTAGTTTTACGGCATCAACAATTGCACTTGGCTTTTCTAAGTATAGGTTGTGGTTTAATAAAACTAAATTGTCATTATGCGCTAATAGCAAAGCGGGAATGGCTTGTGTACCAATGAATTCCTGAATTTCAATGATATCATGAATGGCAAATTCAGCATCTTTAGTTAGCTTATTCGCTTGCAAGCTCTTTGCAGGAGGCGAAAGTTTAAGTTCTTCAATAACATCAATAACGCTTTCTTTATCGAGTAATTCGTTTCCCAGCACAAAATGTTGGTGTTGCAGTTTTCTCAACAATTCAAAAGCAGATTTTGCTGACTTGTTTTGTACCCAAGACATTAAATTAGCAACTAGTGTTGAGTCTTTCGGGTAATTTAATGTGTCTTTATAATTAGCGCCAAATTTTACCTTACTGTATTCGCCAACAGCGGTAATAGTGGTTGGTGACACTTTATTTTCACCGTCGTAATAGCTGATATGCATAGCTCTGAATGTGATGGCCGGAAAAGCAGTAAGGATTTTTTCCACCAATGTTGTCGATGCATAGCTCCAAGGGCAATGACTATCGTAAATAAAGAAAAGTTCAGCATTTGATGTTTGTGATGACATGAGGTGATTTTATTTAATAAAAATTTGCGTTAATTTTAACGTGCTCGTTTAAATTATCCTACCCCTGATTCGATAATTTCGTTTTAAACATCTAAATAAGTCGGTAATACTGGCTAAATATCTCTCTTTATGGTATAAAATGCGCCGCTAAATAATTTGTCAAATGCTATGCATGATTTTTCAAAGGTATTTAGCATAAACTGATGTTGAATTAACATTAATTAATTCAACATATTAAAACTAAACTCACATACATCTAGCAAAGGTATACCGGGGTGCTCAGCGAAGTTGCTTTTCAAGCAAAACGCAAAAAGGGTCGTGTATATTGGATGTATGAACGCTTAACCCCATAAAGGAAAAAACATGCCAAACGTTTCTATGCGCGATATGCTTAAAGCCGGTGTTCACTTCGGTCATAAAACCCGTTACTGGAACCCAAAAATGAAATCATACATTTTTGGCTCTCGCGATAAAGTTCATATCATTAACCTTGAGCAAACTGTACCAATGTTTAACGAAGCACTTGCTGTATTAAGCAATGTTTCTTCAAAGAAAGGTAAAGTTTTATTCGTAGGTACTAAACGCGCAGCAAGCGATGCTGTAAAAGATGCAGCAATTAAATGTGATCAATTCTACGTAAATCACCGCTGGTTAGGTGGTATGTTGACTAACTGGAAAACAGTTCGTCAATCAATCAAACGTCTTAAAGATCTTGAAGCTCAAAGCTCAGACGGTACTTTTGAAGCGCTTACTAAAAAAGAAGCGTTAATGCGTACTCGTGAAATGGAAAAACTTGAGAAAAGCCTTGGTGGTATTAAAAACATGGGTGGTTTACCTGACGTTTTATTCATCATTGATGCTGATCACGAGCATATTTCTATTAAAGAAGCTAACAACTTAGGCATTCCAGTAATTTCTGTAGTTGATACAAACTCAAATCCAGATGGCGTTGACTACATCGTTCCAGGTAACGATGATGCGATTCGCGCGGTGACACTATACTTAGATTCAGCTGCTAACGCTGTGATTGAAGGTCGTGAGCAAAACATCGCAGTACAAGCTGAAAAAGACGGTTTTGTTGAAGCTGAATAATTTCAGTATTTAATACGTTTTATTTTGCTATTGCCACAACAGTATTTGCGTTGTGGCAATTACTGATATTTTTATATATTGAGGAATAAACTCATGGCAATTACTGCTGCACAAGTTAAAGAATTACGTGAACGCACAGCTGCGGGCATGATGGATTGTAAAAAAGCTTTACAAGAAGCTAACGGCGACATGGAACTTGCAATTGAAAACATGCGTAAGTCTGGCCAAGCTAAAGCTGCTAAAAAAGCAGGTAACATCGCTGCTGAAGGTCAAATCATCATTAAAGATGGCGCATTAGTTGAAGTTAACTGTCAAACTGACTTCGTAGCAAAAGATGACAACTTCTTAGCGTTTGCTAACAAAGTTGCTGATGTTGCTGCAGCTGAAAAGCTTGCTATCGAAGACTTACAAGCTAAGTTTGAAGAAGAGCGTATTGCACTAGTAACTAAAATCGGTGAAAACATCAATGTTCGTCGTGTAGCTTATGTAGAAGGTACTACGTTAGCTTCTTACAAGCACGGTGCTACTATTGGTGTTGTTGTTGCCGGTGAAGGTGATGCAGAAGCACTTAAGCACATTGCAATGCACGTTGCTGCAAGCAAGCCAGAATTCTTAACTCCTGAAGATGTTCCAGCTGATGTTGTTGCTAATGAAAAGCGCATCCAAATCGAAATGGCGATGAACGAAGGCAAGCCTGAAGAAATCGCTGAGAAGATGGTTACCGGTCGTATGAAGAAATTTACTGGTGAAGTTTCTTTAACTGGTCAAGCATTTATCATGGAACCTAAGAAAACTGTTGGTGCTATCTTACAAGAGAAAGGTATCACAGTTACTAACTTCGTACGTTTAGAAGTTGGTGAAGGTATCGAGAAGAAAGAAGAAGATTTTGCTGCTGAAGTAGAAGCACAAATCGCTGCAGCTAAAGGCTAATTCATTTGATGAATTATTGCTCTATGCAACTTTCTTAAAAAAAGCGCCTAAATGGCGCTTTTTTTATAGTTCTCAGTTTACTAAAGCTGACGATACGACAAAACATTTGATGTGATGAGCCAGTATCATGCTACATAGGTGTTAATCTTAAAATATGTACGCACTATCATAGACTTTTTTCATATTAGGCTTTCGATACGGTGCTAAACGTATTAAAATAGTGGCGGTCGATCAGACCTTGGCTATTTTAATTAAAAAATTCTGAAGGAATGTTTATTACATGAGCATCAATCCCAAACCAACTTATCGTCGAATCCTTTTAAAGCTTAGTGGTGAAGCCCTAATGGGTGAGGAAGGCTTTGGCATAGATCCAAAAATATTGGATCGTATGGCGCAAGAAATAAAAGAATTAATAGAAATGGGCATTCAAGTCGGCCTTGTTATTGGTGGTGGTAACTTATTTCGTGGTAAAGGCTTAGCTGATGCTGGCATGAACCGAGTTGTAGGTGACCAAATGGGCATGTTAGCTACGGTTATGAATGGTTTAGCGATGCGTGATGCGTTACATAGAGCTTTTGTAAACACTCGCTTAATGTCAGCAATTGACTTGGCTGGTGTATGTGACCGTTACAACTGGGCTGAAGCGATCAGCTTACTAAAATCAGGCCGTGTTGTGATTTTTAGTGCCGGAACAGGTAACCCGTTTTTTACCACTGATTCAGCTGCGTGTTTACGTGGTATAGAAATTGAGGCGGATGTCGTCTTAAAGGCAACGAAAGTAGATGGAATTTATTCTGAAGATCCCGTTGCAAACCCTGATGCAACTTTATATAGCCATTTAACTTATCAAGAAGTATTAGAAAAAGAATTACAAGTGATGGACTTGGCTGCATTTACATTGGCACGTGACCATAGCATGCCACTACGTGTATTTAACATGAATAAGCCTGGTGCATTGAAATCAGTTATTATGGGTGGTGAAGAAGGTACAACTATCGACCACGCTGAAAATTTAGATTAATTATTGCAGGAATATAACAGTGATAGACGAAATAAAGCAAGATGCTAAAGAAAGAATGGCCAAGAGTATTGAGTCATTAAAAATAAGTTTAAATAAAGTACGTACTGGTCGTGCTCATCGTTCATTATTAGACAACATTGTTGTGGAATATTATGGTATGGACACGCCATTAAACCAGGTTGGTAATATTACTGTGCCTGATGCGAGAACTTTGGCCATTACCGTGTTTGATAAGGGCATGATTGGCGCAGTAGAAAAGGCTATTTTAAAGTCAGACTTAGGCTTAAACCCATCATCACAAGGTACATTAATTCGTATTCCTTTACCGGCATTAACAGAGGAACGACGTAAAGATCTTGTGAAAGTTGTACGAGGTGAAGCTGAAGGTGGTAAAGTTGCTATTCGTAATATTCGTCGAGATGCAAATTCTGATATTAAATCGTTAAATAAAGAAAAAGAAATCAGTGATGATGAAATGCATCAAGCGGAAGATGAAGTGCAAAAAATTACTGATTCATTTATTAAGCAAGTTGATGAAGTTTTGAGCGGTAAAGAAACGGAATTAATGGAAATTTAATATTTTCATTGCTTAATCAATGACGCCGTAGATAATGACTACGGCGTTTTTGCATATATAGATTAATAACTCGCACTTTTAAAAGAATTAAGCACAATGGAGATTATGTGAGTACTACGGATTTAGAAGCTAAACCTGTGTTAGATGAAATGGTGAAAATACCTCAACATGTTGCGATAATTATGGATGGCAATGGTCGTTGGGCTCAGTTACGCGGTAAAAAGCGAGTCGCTGGTCATAAATCAGGGGTAGAATCTGTAAGGTCTTCTGTTTCAACCGCTGCACGTTACGGCGTTAAAGCACTAACTTTGTTTGCCTTTAGTAGTGAAAACTGGCAACGACCAGAGCAAGAAGTTAGTGTGTTGATGGATTTATTTATGTTCGTATTAACCAGGGAAGTTAAGCGATTACATAAAAATGACATTAAGTTTCGTGTCATAGGCGATGTCAGTAAATTTTCGTCCAAGTTACAGAAAATGATTAAAGACTCTGAAGCATTAACGGCAAATAATTCCGGTATGGTGCTATCTATTGCTGCTAACTATGGTGGTCGTTGGGATATTACCCATGCTGCAAAACAATTGGCTGAGAAAGTCGTCCTAGAAAAAATTAGTGTTGATGATATTACAGAAGAGTCACTAAATGAGCAGACAAGTTTAGCTGAACTACCAGAGCTTGATTTATTGATTCGAACTGGTGGTGACTTTCGCATAAGCAACTTTCTGTTATGGCAGGCCGCCTATGCAGAATTTTATTTTACTGATGTTCTATGGCCTGACTTTAATGAAGAAGAATTTATTAAAGCGATAACCATGTTTGATTTACGTGAACGTCGCTTTGGTCAAACTGGTGAGCAAGTAACTAATAATTAAAATAAATATTACTGTAATTTAAGGAATCCCGTTTGTTAATACAACGTATAATAACCGCTTTATTACTTGCCCCAGCTGCGATTTGGGCAATTTTCTATTTATCGCTGACAAATTTTGCTGCTGTTATTTTGGTGGTTATGGCTATAGGTGCCTGGGAGTGGGGACCGTTGATGGGCTTTGCGAATAAGCGTCGCCGGCTAGCTTTTGTTGCTGTGTCTGTGTCTCTGATAGCTGCTTTATGGTATATGTTGCCGATTGAGCAATTATGGCAAGAGCCTAAATTATTATTGAACCAAGTAAATAGTGTGTTATGGCTTGCTGTAGCTTGGTGGTTGTTATCTGCTGCGTTAACCTTTTTATATCCACGTTGTAGTGGCTTTTGGTCGAGTCATCGTTCAGTGAGAGGTTTGTTTGGTTGGCTAACATTAGTGCCAACTTGGCTTGCGTTTATGGTATTAAGAAGTAGTGAATACGCAAGTGATAGTTATCATGGCGCGCAATTATTGATGATCCTATTTTTGATGGTTTGGAGTGCCGATATTGGTGCATATTTTGTTGGTAAATCAATCGGTAAACGGAAATTAATGCCAAATGTTAGCCCAGGTAAAACACTTGAAGGGTTTGTTGGAGGTGTGTTTTTTGCCTGTGTTATGGTTTTGATAGCAGGGTACTTCATTGGTTGGAATATGGAACAGTTTAAAATTGTTATTCCGGTAACTATACTAATAACGACGATTTCAGTATTGGGTGACTTAAATGAAAGTATGTTTAAGCGTCAAGCTGGCGTAAAAGATAGTGGCTCAATCTTACCAGGCCATGGTGGTGTACTTGATCGTATAGACAGTTTAACCGCAACTGCGCCAATTTATGCATTATGTTATGCGTATTTCGGTTGGTAATATTAATGCAAAAACAAAAATTATGTATATTGGGATCTACAGGCTCAATTGGCAAGAGCACGCTTGAGGTTGTTCGCTTACATTCTGAAAAGTTCGATGTTGTTAGCCTATCAGCTAATGCAAGTGTTGAATTAATGCTAGCGCAGTGTATAGAATTCAAGCCCAAAACTGTAGTGATGGTATCTAAAGGTCATGCTGATGCCTTGAGTAAAAAACTGTTAGAAAACCAGCTCAACACAATTACCGTGTTATCTGGGACTACAGCGTTAGAAAATATCGCAAGCAGTGACGATAATGATACTGTAATGGCTGCCATTGTTGGCGCTTCTGGTTTATTACCAACATTAGCTGCAGTGAATGCTGGCAAAAAAGTACTATTAGCCAATAAAGAAGCACTAGTTACCTCTGGCGCGATTTTTATTGAGGCAGTTAAACGCTCAGGCGCTCAATTATTGCCCATTGACAGTGAACATAACGCTATTTTCCAATGTTTACCGCAGCGTTCACAACTGCAACCGGGTCATTGTAATTTAGATAATGATGGTGTTAGTAAAATATTACTAACTGGCTCAGGCGGGCCTTTTAGAACTTGGCAAAATGAACAATTAGAGGCTGTTACCCCTGAACAGGCCTGTGCCCATCCAAACTGGGATATGGGCAGAAAAATTTCAGTAGATTCAGCAACTATGATGAACAAAGGTTTAGAGTTCATTGAAGCGAAATGGCTGTTTAATGTCGAACCAGAAGATATTCAGGTTGTATTGCATCCTCAAAGCACTATTCATTCTATGGTGCAATATAAAGATGGCTCAGTGTTAGCACAAATGGGTAACCCAGATATGCGAACACCAATAGCTCATGCACTGAGCTTCCCTGAACGGATTGACTCAGGTGTTGCACCTTTAGATTTTTTTACAACTCAGTCTTTTGAGTTTCAAGATGTTGATTTTATTAAGTACCCAAATTTAAAGTTGGCAATAAAAGCCTGCAAACAAGGGCAAGGGGCATGCACGGCATTAAATGCAGCAAATGAAGTTGCGGTTGAAGCATTTTTAAACAAAAGCATTAAATTTACTGATATTGCAAAAATAAATGAAACTTCTGTGAATAAATTTGTCTCAGAAAAGGTGGTAACAATTGAAGATGTTGTTGCGTTAGATAAAAAGGCTCGAGATTTTGCTCAAACCTTGATAATAAAAAATGAAACCTTAAGGCATGAGTAAAGTGGCAGTATGTTAGACGTTTTATGGAATTTAGCATCATTTATCATAGCTCTTGGCGTGTTAATAACCGTCCATGAGTATGGACACTTTTGGGTTGCACGTAAAAATGGTGTAGAAGTTGAACGCTTTTCTGTAGGTTTCGGTAAAGTTTTGTGGCGTACACATGATAAATACGGCACTGAATTTGTGATAGCAATGATACCGTTAGGTGGCTACGTTAAAATGCTTGATAGTCGAGTAGATGACGTTAGTGCCGACAAAGTCGATCGCACATTTAATAGTAAGTCTGTTTATCAGCGCATTGCTATTATAGCCGCTGGACCGTTTGCTAATTTTGCCTTCGCAATTGTTGCTTTTTATCTTATGTTTTTGATTGGTGTACCAAGTGTTAAACCTATCATTGGCAGTTTCGAACCTAATTCGATAGCTGAACAAGCAGCGCTACCTAAAAATAGCGAAATAGTAGCTATTAATGAGCAAGGAACGGCAGATTGGCAGGACGTAAACTTAGCGTTAGTTAGTGCGATAGGTGATGAACAAATTACTATTGAGCTGAAGTCTAACGATAGTGTTTCCACGAAGAATTACCAATTAGATACAAAAAGGTGGAATTTTTCACCAGATAAAGAATCGGCAATTACCAGCTTAGGTATTAAACCTTTCCGTGCGCCAGTACAAGCAAAAATAGCGATTGTAGGGAAAGATACGCCGGCTAGTAGAGCGGGATTAAAAGTTGCAGATGAGCTAATTAGTATTGCAGGACAAAGTATAAATGGCAGCTGGTCGGTATTTTCTGAGCAAATTAAATTGTATCCAGACAAAACGATCACTTTGATGGTATTAAGGGATGGCTCATTAGTTGAATTACAAGTTACGCCTGAAGCAAAACAAAGTAATGGTAATTCCATTGGCTTTTTAGGTATTCAGCCTGTATCTGAACCTTATCCAAAAGAATATTTATTTGAACAGTCTTATGGCCCAATCGCTGCAATAGGGCAGAGTGTTAATAAAACCTGGAACTTGGTGGTATTAAGTTTCGATATGATTGGGAAATTGATTACCGGCGATGTTTCAGTTAAAAACTTAAGTGGCCCCATTTCAATTGCACAAGGAGCGGGTAATAGTGCCGGCTACGGTTTTGTCTATTTTTTAGGTTTTTTAGCCTTGATTAGCATCAACTTAGGTATTATTAATCTTTTACCTTTACCTGTGTTGGATGGTGGACACTTATTTTACTATTTTATAGAGCTTTTTACCGGCAAACCGGTACCAGAAAAAATACAAGAAATAGGTTTTAAATTTGGTACTATAGCACTATTAAGCTTGATGAGTATCGCCATATTTAACGACTTATCGCGATTATAACTAGAAGAAGTATACAAAGTTAATATTATATGATTATTAAAAAACTTGCCCTGGCGGTATTATTAGGTAGTTTGGGAACATCGGTACAAGCAGCTGAAGATTTCCAAGTAGAAGATATTGAAGTTAAAGGTTTACAACGTGTAGCGTTAGGCGCAGCGTTAACACATATTCCTTTTAATGTTGGTGATAGCTTAAATGAATTTCGTATATCTCAATCAATTAAAGCTTTGTATAAATCTGGACATTTTAGTGATGTAGCGGTATCTCGAGACGGCAATACCGTTATTTATCGTGTTCGTGAAAGAGCAACGATTAGTGCTATTACTTTTGATGGGAATAAAGATTTAAAAGAAGAGCAATTAACAGAAAGCCTTGATGGTAGTGATATTCGTGTAGGTGAAACACTGGATATGACAGTGATTGCTGGCATAGAGACAGGTTTAGAAGACTTTTATCATAGCGTTGGTAAATATAATGCTGACGTAAAGGCAGAAGTTACTCATTTACCTCGTAATCGTGTCAATATTAACCTTGTTTTTAATGAAGGTGATGCCGCAGCTATTGAGCAAATTAATATTGTTGGTAATGAGAAGTTTTCCGATGCTGAATTACTTGAGCGGATTGAACTAACTTATGATTCCCCTTGGTGGGACTTTATGGCGCAAGATCGCTACCAAAAGCAAACTTTGCAAGGTGATATGGAAACCATAAAAAGCTATTACCTTGACCGTGGTTATTTGCAGTATAAGGTTGATTCTACACAAGTATCCATGACGCCAGATAAAAAAGCGGTATATATTTCATTAAATGTTACTGAGGGTGATGTTTATACGGTAAGTGAAGTTGACTTTATTGGCGATATGGCAGGTTTTGAAGAAACAATTCGTGCTATTACGCCTATAAAAACCGAAGAGCTTTATAATGGTGCTTTAGTTACTTATTCTGAAGAGCTTATTAGTAAGTTTCTAGGGCGTTACGGCTATGCCTATCCAAAGGTAGTGACGATTCCAGAGATTAATGAAGAAGATAAAACGGTTAAGTTGGTTTTATCTGTCGACCCTGGTAAACGTGTCTATGTAAATCGTATTAATTTTAAAGGTAACCATGTTACGGCGGAGCATGTTTTACGCCGTGAAATGCGACAAATGGAGGGGGCTTGGTTATCAAACAACTTAGTTGAAGGCTCTAAAGCTTGGTTACAACGTCTTCCGTATATGGAAACTGTTGAATTTGAAACCAATCAGCTACCTGGTGAAGATGATTTGGTTGATATTGACTTTGAAGTTAAAGAGCAACCTTCTGGTTCATTTACAGCAGGTATAGGGTATGGTTCAACAACACAGTTAAGTTTAAATGCCGGTATTCAACAAAATAACTTTTTAGGCACGGGTAATCGTTTAGGTTTTAGCATTAATACTTCAAGCTATTCCAAAAGTGCCAATATTTCTTACACCGATCCTTATTTTACCGTCGATGGTGTGTCACTTGGCGGCAATATATTTTATCAAGAATTTGATGCTGGGAATGCGAATTTGGTTGAATACAATAATAAAACCTATGGGGTCGGTATGAACTTAGGTTTTCCAATCAATGAGTACGTTCGTTTGAATTTTGGTATAGGTTATAAAAGTAACGGTATTACCCGTTTGCAAACCTATGAGCAGATTCAGAATTTTTATGATTTGTATTCTGACCCTAATGATCCTGATGGTAGTTTAACTTTTGATAGCTTTGATTTAACTGCGGCGATTTCACGGTCAACATTAAATAGAGGAACATTTCCAACGGATGGCTCGCAGCAGAGTTTATCCTATAAAATGACGACACCAAACTCTGATGTTAATTATTTTAAAGTTAATTTGGATACGAAATGGTATTTTCCATTAACGCGGGATCAACGTTGGACGGTATTAGCTAAATTCCAGCTAGGGTATGGCAATGGCTATGGTACTATTGAAGGGCATGATCAAGTTCTACCATTTTGGGAGAATTTTAGAGCCGGAGGTTCAGGAACTCTTAGAGGCTTTGAGTCTAATACAGTTGGTCCTCGTGCGATTTATCGCTATTCAACACAAATACCAGGTACTCCAGACTCGATAGGTGGAGAAAATGGTTGCTGTTTAGGGCCAGACCATGACACTATTGTGGCATCAAAACGCTCTGTTGGCGGCAATGCCATTGCACTTGCTGGGCTTGAACTTATCGTACCAACACCATTTTTAGATGAAGGTTATAGTAATAGTATCCGTTCTAGCTTTTTTATCGACGCGGGCAATGTTTGGGATACAGAGTTTAGGTTGAGCGATTATCAAGACTTGGCACCAGCAGAGTTTGAAAAAATTGCTGATTATTCCGATGTAGGTCGTTATCGCGCTTCTGCTGGTTTGTCTGTGCAATGGTTATCACCAATGGGCCCGATGATTTTTAGCTTCGCTAAGACTTTAAAAGAAGAAGAGGGTGATGATACTGAATTCTTCAGCTTTAATATTGGCCAAACATTTTAGTAAAAGAAGAATATTGCTCTTTATATTAGGGAAAAAGAAAGCCTTTTTTGTTTTAGGCTTGAACCAAACAACATGAGACGGTATAACTACCGCATAATAAAATAAAAGTATAAATATTAGAAAATATTTTAGGAGTAAAAATTGAAAAATTTGATCAAATCTATCGCGATGACTACAGCAGCATCAAGCTTATTTTTAGCAAGCTCTGCAATGGCGGCAGATCAAAAGATTGCAGTGGTAAACTTCCAGGAAGTAATGGGGAAAATCCCTCAAACTGCCACAGTAATGAAAAGCTTAGAAGAAGAATTTAAAGATGCTAAAGCGGTGCTAGCGCAATTAGAGCAAGACATTAAATATAACCAAGAGAAGAAAAAGCGTGATGGTTCATTAATGAGCGCAAAAGAAATTGAAGATCTTGATGCTAAAATTGGTACTCTATTTCAAGAATACCAAACTAAAGGCAAAGAGTTTCAGCAAAAGACTGGTGCACGTAAAAATGAAGAAACTAATAAAATTATCGCACTAGTTCGTCAAGCTATCGACAATATCGCTGCAAAAGGCGATTACGATTTAGTTCTTGAGCAAAGTGCAGTAGTTTACGCTAAGCCTGATAGCACAATTACAGACAAAGTAGTTGAGCAAGTGAGTAAACTTAAATAGCAATTTTCCTTTGTTAATTGAGTTATTTTTCTCTATATCTCAATCTAATAATAAAACAATATTCCGAATCACTCTGGTTCGGAATATTGCGTTTAGCCCTCCGATGGTAAACGCTTGCCTTTCAATCTATGCTGTATAGTGTGTCAAAAAAAGAAGTAAAATATATATGAGCTATAACCTTTCAGATATTGCGAATAAAATAGGTGGTAAAGTACATGGTGATGGTCAATGTCAAATTGATAGCATTGCTACACTAGGCTCTGCAACGTCAGGGCAAATCGCGTTTTTAGCCAACAGTAAATACAGTGCCCAATTAGAAACCACAAATGCTAGTGCCGTTATTATATCAGCTAAGGAAATAGATAAATGCCAAACTAATGCCATAGTTATGGATAATCCATATATGGGGTATGCATTGGTTGCACAATTCCTTGATACTACACCGAAACCTGCAAGGTTGATTCATCCTTCCGCTATTATAGATAAAAGTGCCATACTTGGAGAGCACGTAACAATAGGAGCCAACGCTGTTATTGAAGCTGGTGTTGTTATTGCAAATAATGTCAGCATCGGCGCTGGTAGTTTCATTGGTCTTTCGACAAAAATTGGTGAGAACTCTATTATTTGGTCAAATGTTAGTATTTATCACAATGTTGAAATTGGTCAAAATTGTGCGATTCATGCAAATACAGTAGTTGGCGCTGACGGTTTTGGCTATGCCAATAACAAAGGTCAATGGGTAAAAATTCCTCAGTTAGGTACGGTAGTAATCGGAGACAACGTCGAAATTGGTGCAAGCACGACCATTGACCGTGGCGCGTTAGAAGATACTATTATTAAAAATGGGGTCATTTTAGATAACCAAATACAGATTGCTCATAATGTTGAAATCGGCGAAAATACAGCTATTGCGGCATGTAGTGTTATTGCTGGTAGCACTACAATAGGAAAGAATTGTGTTATCGCCGGCCTAGTCGGTGTGAATGGCCACATTGAAATTGGCGATGGATGTGTTTTCACTGGCATGACGATGGTGACTAAGTCGCTAGATAAACCAGGGGTTTATTCGTCAGGTATGCCTTGTCAGCCAAATAAAGAATGGCATAAAAACAACGCTAGAATTAGAAAGCTTGAGTCACTCAACAAACGTGTGGCGGGCATTGAAAAAGAAATAACAAACAGTAAAGGCGAATAATAAACTTTTATTGTTCTGAAAATTAAGGAATAAATCTTGGAAGCACAAAAAAACATAATAGATGTTGAAGAAATAAAGTCATTAATCCCGCATCGTTATCCATTTCTTTTAGTGGACCGTGTACTTGATTACACGCCAGGTAAATCTATTCACGCCATCAAAAATGTTACGGTTAATGAGCCAGCGTTTATGGGACACTTTCCAGGTTATTCAATATTTCCTGGGGTTTTAATTCTTGAAGCTCTGGCACAAGCAAGTGGTATATTAGGCTTTAAATCAGTAGAAGATAAAAATGATGGCGAGTTATTCCTATTTGCTTCAATTGACAATGCCAAGTTTAAAAGGCCTGTTCATCCAGGTGATACTATGCACTTGCATCTTGAATTTGTAAAAGAGCGCCGTGGTATGTGGAAGTTTTATGGTGAAGCAAAAGTTGACGGCAAAGTTGTTTGCTCTGCTGACTTAATGTGTGCAAGAAGAGCGTTATAGTATGACTAGTTCCCTTATTCATCCACAAGCCATAATTGAAGACGGTGCCATTATTGGCAAAAATGTAAACATTGGCCCATGGACACATGTAGCGGCAAATGTTGTTATTGGTGATGACTGTGAAATAAGTTCGCATGTTGTTATCAACGGCCCAACCAAGATTGGTCGAGGTAACCGTATTTTTCAATTTGCTTCTATTGGTGAAGATTGCCAAGATCTTAAATATGCCGGAGAGCCAACGGAACTGGTGATTGGGGATAATAATATTTTTCGCGAAAACTGTACGGTACATCGTGGCACAATTCAAGATAATAGCTTAACGCAAATTGGTAGTAATAATTTGTTTATGGCTTATACCCATATAGCCCATGATTGTATGGTGGGTGATAACTGTATCATGGCCAACGGCGCCTCAATAGCAGGGCACGTTCACGTAGGCAATCATGCCATTCTTGGTGGTATGTCAGGGGTACATCAATTTTGTCATATTGGTGATCATAGTTTTGTTGCCGCAAATTCACTTGTACTAAAAGATATTCCTCCTTACGTTATGGCTTCGGGCCAGCCAGCAAAACCTTTTGGGCTAAATAGCGAAGGCTTAAAGCGTCGAGGTTTTGATAAAAGTACAATTTTAGAGATTAAACGTGCTTATAAGTCGGTTTATCGTCAAGGTCTTACTGTAGAAGAAGCAGTTGAAAAAATTTCTGCTACAAAAGAAGTACAGCCAGAATTAAGCCTATTTACAGATTTTATTCAAAAATCTAGTCGCGGCATTATTCGTTAATACTATGACTCAAAACCTAGCTTCTAATTTAATTGCCGATAAAGAAATCTTGGCAGAAACAAGTTTGATAGATGCTCCGGTCTTCGGCATTGTTGTTGGCGAGCATTCTGGTGATACATTAGGCGCTGGCCTAATGCAGCAGTTGCAGCTTAGTTATCCTAATGCAAAGTTTGTTGGCATTGGGGGGCCTAAGATGCAGGCACTTGGCTTTGATAGTTTATTTGAAATGGACGAATTATCAGTGATGGGCGTATTTGAAGTGTTGGGAAGACTGCGTAGGCTATTGCATATTCGTAAGTCATTAACTCAATATTTTATCGACAATAAGCCAAATGTTTTTATTGGTATTGATGCGCCTGATTTTAACATTACTTTAGAAGCAAAGTTAAAAGCCCAAGCGATTAAAACCGTACATTATGTCAGCCCATCTGTTTGGGCTTGGCGAGAAAAACGTGTTTTTAAAATAGCCAAGGCAACCAACATGGTATTGTCTTTATTACCATTTGAGAAAGCTTTTTACGATAAGCACCAAATCCCATGTACATTTGTTGGCCACTCATTGGCGGATGATATTCCTATGGTTTCCGATAAGCTTACTGCCCGGCAAGAGCTTAGCTTATCTCAATCAGAAAAAATTCTTGCACTTATGCCAGGTAGTCGCGGTGGAGAATTATCCCGTCTTGTAGAGCCATTTTTAGCTACGGCTAAACAGCTACTTGCTAAGGATAAGGATTTAGTTTTTGTTGTGCCTATGATCAGTGAGAAACGGGCAGAGCAATTTACAGAACTGCATAATAAAATTGCCCCAGAATTACCTGTAAAAGTTATAATTGGCAAAACCCAACAAGTCATGGCGGCTAGTGATTGTTTATTAACGGCCTCTGGCACAGTAACGCTTGAAGCTGCGCTTATCAAACGCCCAATGGTGATTTGTTATAAATTTAACCCTTTGACTTACCATATGTTTAAAGGTTTTGTGAAGTTAAAGTGGTTCTCGTTGCCGAATTTACTGGCCAATAAAACATTAGTGCCTGAATTGTTGCAAGGGCAGGTTACCGTTGAAAATATTCTTCCGTTAGTGGAAGAACGCTTGTATCAAGATCAGGCTGAGTTAGATGCTGCTTTTACGACTATTCACCAAACACTTAAACAAAATGCTAGTAAACAAGCGGCAAGTGCCGTAATTGATTTATTATGATGGTGATGACAAATAATTATGCCTGCTGCTAAGAAAATATTTGAACCGTTTGAATACCCGGTTGCTTATTGTATTGCTGGTGTCGATGAAGTTGGGCGTGGGCCTTTGGTGGGCGACGTTGTTACTGCTGCTGTGATTTTAGATCCTGAACATCCCATCGAAGGATTAATGGATTCTAAAAAACTTTCAGATAAAAAAAGACAACGACTATCTGATGAAATCAAGCAACATGCTATTGCTTGGTCAGTAGGACGTGCAAGCCCTGAAGAAATTGATACCTTAAACATTTTACACGCCACTATGTTGGCGATGCAACGTGCGGTACTTGGCTTAAATGTTGAACCTGATTATGTGCTAGTTGATGGCAACCGCTGCCCAACGTTTGTTGGTGAAAACGGTAGTATTGCTTGTGAAAGCGTAGTAAAAGGGGATGCACGTGTTGCAGAAATTAGCGCTGCGTCTATTTTGGCCAAAGTAGCTCGTGATGATGAAATGATAGCTTTAGATAAGTTACATCCTGAATATGGTTTTGCACAGCATAAAGGCTATCCTACCAAAGCGCATTTAGAGAAAATTATAGAACATGGCGTACTCGATAATTATCGTCGCAGCTTTAAGCCAGTAGCAAATGTAATTGCTAATTCAGCCGTCAATTATAAAAACAATTAGAGTGATTAATGTCTGAGACAGTCCCCGCAAATGTAGAACATGAATCGAGCGATAAAAATACTGCACCTGCACCTAAATTTATCCATTTGAGGGTTCATAGTGACTTCTCAATGTGTGATGGCCTAAATAAAGTAAAACCTATTGTTGCAAAAGCCGCTGATTTAAATATGCCAGCACTGGCGCTCACCGATCAAACAAACCTATGTGGCTTAGTTAAATACTATCATGCAACACATGGTGCCGGTATCAAACCGATAATAGGGTGTGACTTTTGGGTTAAAAGTGATGAGCTAGAAAATGAATTATTCCGGTTAGTTGTTTTAGCAACAGATAATACCGGTTATAAAAACCTAACCGAGTTGATTTCAAAAGCTTATTTGCGTGGTCATATTCAAGGCCGGGCAGTAATAGATAAAATGTGGCTGGCTGAATATGCCAAAGGTCTTATTTTACTTTCTGGTGGCCGCGAAGGAGATGTTGGTAAAGCGTTATTAAAGGGTAATAACAAATTTGTTGAGCAAATGCTTAACTTTTATCAACAATACTTTCCCAATTGTTACTATTTAGAATTGATACGAACAGGGCGTGGTGATGAAGAAAATTACTTGCACCTTGCTGTTGATTTAGCTGGCCGTTACGACTTACCTGTTGTTGCAACCAACGAGGTTATGTTCTTAAACCCTGAAGATTTTGATGCCCACGAAATTCGGGTTGCCATTCATGATGGTTTTACTTTAGACGATAAACGCCGTCCGAAAAAATATAGTAAAGAACAGTATCTACGTAGTGAAGAAGAAATGTTGCAACTCTTTGCTGATATTCCAGAAGCACTAGAGAACTCCGTTGAAATAGCCAAACGCTGTAATGTTACCGTAACATTAGGTGAATACGTTCTGCCTGACTTTCCAACCGAAGGCTTAACAATAGAAGATTATTTGGTAAAAGTATCTGAAGAAGGCTTACAAGAGCGCTTAGAGTTTTTATTTGATAAAGATGCTCCAGACTTTGCAGAGAAGCGCAAACCTTATGATGAACGTTTAGCTGTTGAGTTAGAAGTTATCAATAACATGGGGTTTCCGGGCTACTTCCTGATCGTAATGGAGTTCATTCAATGGAGTAAAGATAATAATATTCCTGTCGGCCCTGGCCGTGGTTCGGGTGCCGGCTCTTTGGTGGCCTATGCTCAAAAAATTACCGATCTTGACCCACTCGAATACGATTTGCTGTTTGAACGTTTCTTAAACCCAGAACGTGTATCTATGCCAGATTTTGATGTCGACTTCTGTATGGATAGGCGAGATGAAGTTATTGAACATACAGCCGAACTCTATGGCCGTGATGCCGTTTCGCAAATTATTACCTTTGGTACTATGGCGGCGAAAGCGGTAATTCGAGATGTTGGCCGTGTATTGGGTCACCCGTATGGCTTTGTTGATCGAATTTCTAAGTTAATTCCACCAACACCTGGAATGACGTTGGCCAAGGCGTTTGAAGAAGAGCCAAAACTTCCTGAAGTATACGCGCAAGACAGCGAGGTTAAAGACCTTATTGATATGTGTCGTATTTTAGAAGGCACGACACGTAACGCTGGTAAACATGCTGGTGGTGTTGTTATATCTCCAACAACCATTACCGATTTTGCGCCGCTTTATTGTGATGAAGAAGGTAACAACCCAGTTACCCAATTTGATAAAAATGATGTTGAAGATGCCGGTCTCGTTAAGTTTGACTTCCTTGGTTTACGTACCTTAACTATTTTACAGTGGGCCATCGAAATGGCCGATGAAAAGCTGCTTAAAGAAGGTAAAGAGCCGATAAACATTGCCGCTATTGATCTTGAAGATAAAGCGAGTTTTAGCTTGTTATTGAAGTCAGAGACTACAGCTGTATTCCAGCTTGAGTCTAGCGGCATGAAGTCATTGATTGCTAAGCTAAAACCGGATTGTTTTGAAGATATTATCGCACTAGTAGCCTTATTCCGCCCAGGACCGTTACAGTCAGGCATGGTTGATAACTTTATCGAGCGTAAACATGGTCGTGAAGCAATTAGTTACCCTGATGAAACATGGCAACACATTGACTTAAAACCAATTCTTGAACCAACCTACGGCATTATTTTGTATCAAGAGCAAGTGATGCAAATTGCCCAGGTACTTGCTGGTTATTCGCTTGGTGGCGCTGATATGCTACGGCGGGCCATGGGTAAGAAAAAACCCGAAGAAATGGCCAAACAACGTGCTGGTTTTGAAGCAGGCGCGGTAAAACGTGGAGTCGATGGCGAACTCGCGATGAAAATTTTTGACTTGGTTGAGAAATTTGCCGGTTATGGTTTTAACAAATCGCATTCAGCAGCTTATGCCTTAGTTTCTTATCAAACCTTGTGGATGAAAACCCACTTTCCAGCGCCATTTATGGCAGCGGTAATGTCGGCGGATATGGACAATACCGAGAAAATTGTTACCTTGGTTGATGAGTGTGAAAACATGGGCATTGACTTGCTACCGCCTGATGTTAACAGTGGTCAATATAAGTTTACCGTTAATGACGATAACCAAATTGTCTATGGTATTGGTGCGGTTAAAGGGGTTGGTGAAGGACCGATTGAAGCCATTATTTCCGCCCGAGAAACGGGTGGAGAATTTGTCGATTTATTTGATTTTTGTGCTCGTGTTGATTTAAAGAAAACCAATAAACGTATTCTAGAAAAGCTAGTTAAATCCGGGGCAATGGACGCACTTGGCCCAAGGGATGACTCAGGTCCGCATCGTGCAGCCTTATTCGAATCTTTACCTGAAGCTATCAAAGCAGCGGAACAACATGCAAAAGCAGAAGCTCTGGGACAAGATGATTTATTTGGTTTAATTAATGAAGAACCCGAAGATAATCGCCAAGCCTTTAAAGATGTGGCGAAATGGCCAGAAGAGCAATGGCTTGATGGTGAGAAAGAAACCCTAGGCTTGTATTTAACTGGTCATCCTATAAATCGCTACTTAAGTGAAATTAAACGCTATGCCACCGGCCGACTAGTAAGTTTACAACCAACCAATAAAGATAAAACCACGGTAGCAGTTGGTTTAGTGCTAGGGGTTAGAGTACTTGTTAATAAACGTGGTCGTCGATGGGCATTGGTTACTTTAGATGATAAAAGTGCCCGTATGGATATTCGTTTATTTCCAGATGATTATGATAGATTTGCAGAATTGCTTGTATCTGATGCTATTTTAGTTTGTAGTGGACAGGTCAGCTTTGATGATTACTCTGGTGGTATTACAATGACCGCCCGGGATATTATGACAATTGCAGATGCGCGCGAGAACTATGTCACCTCGCTTGATTTGCAAGTTGACAGAAATAAACTATCAAGTAACTTTATTGAACAGTTTACGGAAATATTAACCCCGTACAAAGAAGGTATTTGCCCAGTTCGTGTGTTTTATCAAAGAGATGAGGCACAAGGTATGTTAGAATTGGGAGTACAATGGCGGGTATCGCCAAGCGACATGCTATTATACGATTTGAAAACCCTATTGGGTGATGAGCAAGTCGAGTTAAAGTTTAAATAAGTAGTGCTCATAAAGATCGGTACTCAGAGACAACATAGGTAAAAATAATCATATGTCATTAAATTTTTTAGATTTTGAGCTGCCAATTGCAGAACTTGAAGCAAAAATTGAAGAATTACAGTTGGTCAATAATGGTCAAGAACTCGATCTTGATTTAGAAGAACAAATAAACCAACTTCGAGAGAAAAATACTGAACTAACCAAGAAAATATTTTCTGGTTTAGACCCATGGCAAACGGCACGTGTGGCGCGTCATCCACAACGTCCATATACGTTAGATTACTTACCACGTATTTTTACTGAATTTGATGAGTTAGCTGGTGATCGTGCATATGCTGATGATAGTGCCATTGTTGGTGGTACAGCACGTTTAGATGGCCGCCCAGTGATGGTCATTGGGCACCAAAAAGGCCGTTCGACGACTGAAAAAGTAAAGCGAAACTTTGGTATGCCACGTCCAGAAGGTTACCGTAAAGCGTTACGTTTAATGAAAATGGCTGAACGTTTTAACATGCCTATTATTACCTTTATTGATACACCGGGTGCTTATCCAGGTATTGGTGCAGAAGAACGTGGCCAAAGTGAAGCAATTGCGACTAACTTAAAAGTGATGGCGCGTTTGAATGTACCAATTATTTGTACGGTTATTGGTGAAGGTGGCTCTGGTGGCGCACTAGCCATTGGTGTTGGTGATAAAGTGAATATGTTGGAATATTCAACTTATTCTGTTATTTCTCCAGAAGGTTGTGCATCAATTTTGTGGAAAACGGCAGAAAAAGCGTCAACAGCTGCTGAAGCTATGGGCATTACCGCAAAGCGCATTAAAGAATTAGAGCTGATTGATAATGTTGTTGAAGAGCCATTAGGCGGTGCGCATCGCGATATGGATCAGATGGCGGCACTGTTAAAACAAGCAATAAAGACTGATTTAGCTAAGCTTGATGAATTGTCTAAAGAAGACCTTATTGAAAAACGTTACGATAAATTGATGTCGTTCGGCTACTGTTAATCAACTAAGAAAAGCGACCAAATTATTGGTCGCTTTTTATTTTTATCTATTAATATGGCAATAACTTTGCGTTTGTGAATATTATCGAATCTGCGCTTCTAGCGTTTTTTAGTAAAACAGGCAATGCCAATATTGTGGTGGCTTATAGTGGTGGCGTAGACTCGCAAGTGCTGCTTGCCGCTTTATCGAACTTAAAACAGCAAAAAAAATTAAGCAACTCGATAAAAGTTTGTCATGTTAATCATGGTCTGAGTGCTAATGCACAATTATGGCAAGATTTTGCAACGCAGCAATGTCAGCAATTTTCATTACCACTTTCTATTCATCAATTAGCATTACAAAAGCAACCGCAGAAAAGCCTTGAAGCAATTGCGCGTGATGCTCGATATCAATGCTTAATTGCTTCAAGCAAAGAACCGGCACTGATAGTTACCGGCCATCATTTAGATGATCAGGCTGAGACTTTTTTGTTGGCATTAAAACGTGGTGCGGGCTTGAAAGGTTTATCGGCGATGGCGTCAAGTACTAAACTAGCACAGCACACCCTAGTGCGACCACTTTTAGATATTTCACGCGCCGAAATTATTCAGTATGCACAGCAACAAAACCTAACTTGGATTGAAGATGAATCAAATCAAGACCAAATATTTGATCGTAATTTTCTTCGTCACACAGTATTGCCCGAGTTTACTGCGCGATGGCCGAGTTTTAATACTACCTTAAGTCGTAGTGTTAAACATTGCCAAGATGCGCAAACCTTATTAGATGAAATTGCAGAAGAAGATTACCTCAACGTTTGTTTTAGCGATAAAGTACTGGCAATAGAGTCTTTGCTTAACTTAAGTACGCAACGTTTTAACAATGTGCTACGTTATTTTTTAGCTAAGCATGATAAATTGATGCCAAGTAGTGCTCAGTTGTCTCAAGTAGCTCAGCAGTTATCAGCGCAAGAAGGGAAGAATCCAGCAGTTAAAATTGATAATTATTATTTACGTCGCTATCAGCAAAATTTATATTTAACGGATGACTTTGCTGATGTTAGCAATTGGCGGATACAGCTTGAATTAACTAATAATGAGTTAATTGAACTGCCAGACAATATTGGCAATATTCAAACGTTATTCATTGAAAGTATTGAACAAGCGGGTATCGACATTGAGGGACAGCATTTAGCAGGCGATCATCAAGTCATTGGTATTGATGCGCCACAGCCGGGGCAGGTAGTGAGTATTCGTTTTAGCCATGATAATCCTAAGTGTTTACCGCATTATCGTGATAAATCACGGGCGTTAAAAAAAGTGTTACAAGAAGCCAAAATACCGACTTGGCAACGTCAACGTATCCCATTGGTATATTACGGCGAAACCTTAGTGGCAGCGCTGGGCTTGTTTGTTTGTAAGAGTCATCTGCCACAACAAGGTAGCAATAAATTACAGCTAATCTGGCTTGATAAGAATTAATCGGGTTAGAATGGTAGTATTATCTGGCTTAAAAACAAAATAACAATAATCTCAATATTATAACAATCGGAGTTCATATGAATTTAGTGCTAAAGCTTATTGCTGGCATAGTATCAGGCATTCTCATTGGCCTATTCGCCCCTGACTTTATAGTACAATTAACCTTTACAATTCAAACCTTTGTTGGGCAGTTAATTAAGTTTACTATTCCTTTAATTATTTTATTTTATATTGCTAGCGGTATTGCATCACTACCGCAAGGCTCAGGTGCCTTATTGGGAAAAACAGTTGGTTTAGCGTACGGTTCAACCATAGTTGCCGGTATTATTGCTTTTCTTGTAGCAAGTACAGTATTACCAGGTTTGATTTCAGGCAACGCATTGGAAGCTGCAACTGAAGGTGAAAAACTTAAAGGCTTTTTAGATATAAGTATTCCACCATTGTTTGATGTAATGACCGCCTTAGCACTTGCATTTATCTTTGGTATTGGCATCAGTGCAATTAATGCAACCTCATTACGTACTAATTTAAATGAAGCACGTGACGTTATTGAAATGCTATTAAGCAAGATAATTATTCCGGCACTACCGTTTTATATTGCCGGTGTTTTCGCTGAAATGACTGTTGATGGTACGGTTTTCTCAACACTACAAACTTTTGGATTAGTCTTGGTGCTTGCCTTGATTATGCATTGGCTTTGGATCACTATTTTATATGTGGCTACGGCGATGGCAATGAAAAAGTCGCCAGCTGTGTTACTAAAAAATATGCTACCAGCTTATTTTACCGCCTTAGGAACTATGTCGAGTGCGGCGACTATCCCTGTTTCTTTACGTGCCACTAAAGCTAATAACGTAAGTGACGGAGTTGCTAACTTTACTGTACCACTTTGTGCCTCAATTCATTTAAGCGGTTCAACTATTACTATAGTTACCTGTGCAACGGCGGTAATGTTGTTAACACCTGAGCTTGCCTTACCTGGTTTAGGCGGCATGATGGGCTTTATTTTAATGCTTGGTGTTACTATGATTGCCGCGCCCGGTGCGCCTGGTGGTGCTGTAATGTCAGCCCTTGGTTTACTAGCAAGTATGCTTGGGTTTACTGATGCCGCTTTAGCATTGATGATCGCCTTATATTTAGCACAAGATAGTTTTGGTACAGCCTGTAATGTTACAGGCGATGGCGCAATTGCTATTTGGGTTGATAAGTTTGCCGGCGAAGACAGCGCTTTAACAACCAACGAACAAGTGAAAGAGTAGCTTAGTCAAACTTGCCAACAAGCTCAAAAAGGTGGCAATGCCACCTTTTTTGATCTCAGCCATTATTATTTACGAATTGGTCTACCATCACTGCAACAACCTAGGCATAATAGCGGCAAAATTTTTGTGGGTATTAAATTATGGTTACAGAGCAAGCTTTAAAACAACGCAGCAACACTAGCTGTGAATTTTGTGCATCAACAGATAGCTTAAGTGTTTACCCGGTGCCCCCAACAAGCGATTTAAGTGCACAACAAAGTGTTTATTTATGTGCTCATTGTTTAGGACAAGTTGAAGGCAATATTGAACTAGATATAAATCACCTTCGTTGTTTAAATGATGCTATGTGGAACCAAGAGCCCGCTGTACAAGTGATGGCATATCGCATGTTGCATAAGCTTTCGGCGGAAAGTTGGGCTCAAGATGCACTAGATATGATTTACTTAGAAGATGAGGTTAAAACTTGGGCTGAGCAGGGGATTGCGGCTGCTGAGCGAGAAGGGCCAACACGTGATAGTAATGGCGCGGAATTGCATGATGGTGATAATGTCACTTTAATAAAAGACTTAAAAGTAAAAGGTGCGAACTTTACTGCCAAACAAGGCACTATGGTACGTGGTATCAGCTTAACGGATAATCCTGAACATATTGAAGGCAAGGTCAATGGTACACGTATTGTTTTAGTGGCAGCATATTTGAAAAAGGCCTAGTTTTAAATTTGTAACAGCTTTAAGTCAATTTCTGCTTGCTTAAAAGTAACTATAAAACACTGAGTAAAATTAAATTTATTCAGTGCTTTTTATATTACTAAGTTTAAAGCCAGCGCCTAACTTGTCGTTGGTACTTTAAATATTCTTCGCCAAATAATTGGCTTAGCATGCGCTCTTCAGGAATAATTTGATATTTAGTGATATAGCCAACGAATATTACGCATACACCAAAGGTTAAAAAGTTTTGTAAGTGAAAAGCAAATGCAACCAAGGCAAGTAGCATGGCCAAATACATAGGGTTTCGTGAAAAATGATATATACCTGTGTTAACGACTTTTGATGATGATTCGGGTTTACTCGGGTTTACGGTTGTTTGATGTTTTCGAAAGCTATAAACAGCCATAACGCCAATAATCACAGCTAAAGCAGTTAGCAACGAGACTAAGCTGAACGAGTGACTCATTATATAGTTAAAATTTGGCAGAAGTTGTTGAATGGCTTTCATTAATAGCATGGCGATTATGACCTGAACGACAGGGATTATTTTTAACTCCATCACACTTCCTTAGTTTTCTAGATAAACTTTGTTTTTGAATTTTAATATGTTGAAAAATAACGCTTAATTTAGCAAGTTTTATTGCGCATTTATAGCGTTTAAAAATTAAAAAACACTTGTTGTTCTATTGCTAAATGACCACGAGTGACTAGTATCCCCCGTGATCATTTAGATGTTACGGATTATTTATCTTGTTTGCTATGGCTTAGAAATTAATACTCCATTGATTTAAGGTACCAGTATCTTGTTGGTAATTATCAACTATTGATAATTGCCACTGTCCCTGCGCTAAGCCTGACGCTGATACCGTGTACGTTTCGTTGACGTTGTCAGCACTATCGTTACCTGATTTTGCTTTTAGTAAATATGTGCTGCCATCAGGTGCTGTTAATTGCAAACTGATATCCCCACGGTAGGTATGAGTAATATCAACAGCAATACTTATTTGTCCGGCATTACCTGAGCGTTGAACATCTATATTGCTAGTGATTGCTGAATTGTCTGGAATAGCAACCACAGTGTTATTGTTAAAACTACTTTGCTCTACGCCACCAGAAAATGATTGGTTGTTGTTTAAACTGCCTGATGTTTTTACACTAGGGCTTTGCCACGTAAAGTCACTATACTTGTTGCCTGTGCCCGACAATTGTAGTGAATAGCCAACTTGTGTATTGGAAGTCTCTGATACGCCAATATCTATTGATGTTAGCCCCTTCGCAGGGCCGTCAGTTGCCGTTAATTTACCTTCATAGCTAAGAAATTGTCGTACTTGATTATTACCGTCAACTAAGGCTAAGCCGTCAGCACTACCATTTTGAAGGCCAGAAAAAGTAACATTTAGCGTGCCGTAACCGTTAGACTGGTTTGGTACAGCACCCGTTAAGCTGATAGTTTTATAGGCAGTACCGTTGGTACCATTGTATGCAACTAGCTGCCATCCGCTTAGGTCAATACCTGCAACACCCGCTAGTTCAACTGCTTCATTTATATCACTACCATTGTTGTCGTAGTGCAGCTCGTTTATCCAAACGTCGGTGTTACCACCTGTTGGAGGTGTAACACCCGTACCAGTACAAATATTTTCAAAAACACAAGCAACATATTCTGGACGATCAACAAATGGGTTACGATTACCTTGTTGGGCAAAAACCGCGTTATTATGCCTTGTTTCATATGCATCCACTGGGTCATTTTTATGCCACTGCAGTAACACAGATTTTAAGCCCATATATGCAACGGCAACATTTTCGCCTGTTTTTGAGCCAGCAATTAAATTACGATCATCGGTAAGGATTAGATCTGGCTCATTGACACCTGTTACGCCATGCGTGCCACCTTCATAGCGAACCGCTAAATACATAAGTGCTCGTGCAACATCTCCTTGGCGACCGTTCCAAGTTTGCCATGAACCAGTATGACCTGAACCATTGGTCAAGTTATGTTCTCCAGCGCCACCACCACGAGTATTGTTATACTCAGTCGTCTTTTCAGTGCATTCATTTGCGCAATTTGCGTACGGTTTATTGCTACGGCTAGAGTTATAATTGCTGTTTGCGATAAAAAGGTGATGGGCATCAGTGTAAGGGTAATTACTCGCGCCATCTTTTGGAAAACCGTACGACTTTGGCCAGCTATGCTCACGATTGTAGTTGTTATTGCCACCACCTGCTTTGGTATATGAAGCATTTTTATAGATATCAATTACATTGTTGCTGTTGTTTGGGTCTTGGTCTGCAGCCTCCAATATATCCCATGTGTCAGTTGCTGATGATGTATAAGGAAAGCGTTGGTGATCATCTATTATTTCATGCAAACTTTGCTTTAAAGACGCTGCACTAGTGGTATCTACTGAGTCATAGTAATTCTGGGGCTCATTAGCCTGTACTGAATTTATGCTTGCCGTAAGGTACAGTGATATCGCCAAGGTATACCGAGATACTTTGGTTAGTCGTTGGTGTTTCATTATCTTTCTCACTTGTTATTGTTATATTTTCCACAAGAAAATTAGATAAAAAAATAGGCATGAATTTTCATTCTGCCTATTCCTTAAGCGCTAATTGTCTAATTGGTCAACAAAATATTAGCAAGATTTTGTTACAATTTCATTAAAAAGTTAAAATTTTGTTAATGTGGTTTTTTGCTTGCTTAACTAACTGAGAATCTTATAAAAGTAGCGCCCCAGAATAGGGGCTTTGACTAAATCAATTTTTAGCTGCTTATGGCTTAATCGACATGAACGCTATTAATTGTTATCAGTTTAATCGCTCATCAATTTATATGTTGACAATGTCATTGTTTCTCGGCAAGGTGAATAAAAAATAAGTTAATAAATTTGTAGAGTTTTTAATGCTTCTCAATCCGCAAAATATGTTCAATAAACGCGTTAACCAGCTGACTATTAATGTCAATTGCTGGCTAGTGCTTTTGATGATTTCGCTGGGTAAAAAGTAAAGTAAATTTTTCACTTAAAACCGCAGCTATATCGACTGCGGTTTTCTTTTCTTATAAAACTTCCAGTCGTCTTTCTCGGCAATTTAAGTGCAATCATCTTGGTATGTTTTGTTAATTTAATGGTAATTGTTAAAAAAGGAGAGAAGAAATGCCAATTTCAGTGGCCTATTTAGCGGTTGTGATCATTTGGTCTACAACGCCGTTAGGAATTGTGTGGAGTAGTGAGTCGGTCAATCCAACTTTAGCAGTATTGATGCGTATGTTAATTGCATTACTGCCAGGACTGATAATTCTAAAATTGGCAAAAATACAATTACCTTGGTCACTGGCTGCTAAAAAAATATATGCATATTCTAGCGTTGGTATTTTTGGCGGTATGCTTTTTTCTTACCTAGCTGCGGCATATTTATCTTCTGGGTTAATGTCATTAATTTTTGGTTTGTCGCCGATTCTTTCTGGGTTACTTGCACAGAAAATTTTGTCAGAAGATAGCTTTAGCACAGCAAAGAAGCTGGCGTTATCTGTTGCTGTTACAGGGCTATTTGTGGTTTGTTTTGATAGCATATCGTTAAATCAACACAGTCTTATTGGCTTATTTTATATTCTGCTAGCGGTATTTTTCTTTAGTATTAGCGGCGTATTGGTTAAAAGTGTGGCAATTGATATTCATCCTTTGGCAACAACTGTTGGTGCGTTATGTTTTAGTGTGCCGCTTTTTGGCATAGTTTGGCTAATATTTGATGGCAGCCTACCTTACCAAGAGTGGCAAATGCGCTCAATCTGGGCCATTGTCTATTTAGGTATATTTGGCTCGTTGGTAGGTTTTCTTGCTTACTTTTTTATTTTGCAAAAACTAAGGCCTAGCACCGTCGCTTTGATCACTATGTTAACACCGATTTTTGCCTTGTATTTAGGTGCGGTGTTAAATAATGAGTTGGTGAGTTTAAATTTAGTTTTTGGTGCGCTTTTAGTTATGACAGGCTTAGCGATTTATCAGTGGGCGGGTAAGTTAACATTACCGGTAAAAGATTCAGTTGACAGTATTTAAAGTACAAAGCGCCAGCTACTGAGGTTAGTGGCGCTTTATCTGTTACTTTTGTATTACTTTTGGTTTTGAATATAGTCGTTAACCATAGCTTCTAGTACATTCAATGGCACAGCACCATTGGTCAGTACGACATCATGAAACTCACGAATATCAAATTTGTCACCTAATTGTTGTTTTGCTTTTGCACGTAACTCAACAATTTTCAACATACCAATTTTATATGCGGTTGCTTGTGATGGCATAACAACGTGACGTTCAACCATTTTTATCGCGTCAGACTTAGCATTAGGTGTGTTATTTACATAATATTCAATGCCTTGCTCACGATTCCATTTTTTAGTGTGGATACCCGTATCAACAACAAGTCGACAAGCGCGCCATAACTCCATGGCTAAACGACCAAAATCTGAGTATGGGTCTTGATAAAAGCCAATTTCTTTTGGGATCATCTCTGAATATAATCCCCAACCTTCGCTATAAGCTGTGTAACCGCCAAATTTTCTAAATTTTGGAATACCTTCAAGCTCTTGCTTAAGCGCAATTTGCATATGGTGACCAGGAATGCCTTCATGGTAGGCAAGTGCTTCCATTTGATAAGTAGGCATTGCCTCCATATCGTACAGGTTGGCGTAGTAAATGCCAGGTCTTGAACCGTCTGGTGCTGGTTGTTGATAAAATGCTTTACCGGCCGACTTCTCTCTAAAGGCTTCTACTTTCTTAACTTTTAAATCAGCTTTTGGCTTAGTAATAAAGAGCTGATCTAATTCGCCCTTCATGGTGTTAATTAGTGCTGTTGCTTCTGTTAAGTAGCGCGTGCGTCCGGCTTCATCGCCAGCATAGTAAAACTGTTTGTCATGACGCATAAATTGGAAAAATTCATTTAGTGAGCCTTTAAAGCCTACTTTCGTCATGATCACGCGCATTTCGTCATGAATACGTTTTACTTCATTTAAGCCAATTTGGTGTATTTCTTCAGCACTTAAGTCTGTTGTTGTAGTGCGCTGTAAGGCATTGTTGTAAAAGTCTTCACCGTGTGGGAATTTCCAAGCACCGTCTTTATTGTCGGCCTTTTTCTCAAGAGCCGTTAAGTAGCTGATTAATTGTTGGTAACCGGCTTTAAATTCATGGCTAAGGGCAGAAACTAACTCATTAATTAGTGCTGATTTTTCTGTCTTAGAAATATCTAATTTATTAACTTTATCGGTAAAGTCTGCATAGAGGGTGCTATCTGCCCCTTTATCAAATGGTGCGCCAATTAGTAGGTTTTTTGAATCTCGAATGACATGTTCAAAAACAAATTTAGGGGCAATAATGCCTTTATTTTCTCTAATTTTAAGTTGCTCTGTAAGTTGTTCCAATAACTTTTTCGCGTTCTTTACTCGGGCAATATAGTCACGAGCTTGTTTCACATCTTTAATGCTGTGCTGATTTATCAAAAGTGATGGTATTTGTGAGTGAATACCAAACATTTGGTTGACAGGGTAGTTGTGGTGACGCCACTTGTAATCAGCAATTTGTTGCTCAAGTTTTTGTGTTAATAGTTGATAACTTAACTTGGTCTGTTTATCTAAATTGTTAACGTCAATTACTTGAATTCGCTTTAGTGCAGCTTTTGCGAATGCGAGCTCTTTAGCGCTATTTTCTTCTGAAAGGTTTTGCCATTTATCGTAATCTGTTTTTATACCAAGGTAGGTTTGACGAACAGGGTTGCGGTTAACGCCTTCCATAAAAATAGTGTCGAACAGTTCATTGGCAGCTTTTGATGCCTCAACAGTGCTAACTTGAGAGATAGCCGCTGATGCAGTATTTGCTGAATTTGTTGCGTTATTGTTAGATTGTTGTGCACAACTTATCGAAACAGCAGCTGAAATAGCTGCAACTAATAGTGTTTTTTTAAAGAGCATAGCGTCTTCCTAGTATGTTGAATAAGTTATTGTGTCGCTTTTTTAATATAGTGATCAAGCATTCAACGTTCAGTTGCACAATTATTGCGATAACCACCAGTCGTAACTTTTCCTCACTTAGATTAAGATGATGCTGATAAAGTTAATACGAGCAATACAGTAAAAATGTTAAAAGAAAATAAAGCAAAAATTTCCTTTAGACAGGCCAGTAAAGAAGATCGAGGTTTTTTGTTAGCCTTACGTAAAGCGTCGATGAACGAACATCTGATAGCGGCGGGTATCATGTTAAATGATCAGCAGCATTTACAACGTATTGACGAGTATTTTTCAGACTCTCACTTAATTCTTCACGATAATAAGATGATCGGACTACTTAAACTTGGCTTGTTCTCTGATCGTATTCATATTCGCCAATTTCAGCTATTGCCAGAATTTCATGGTTTAGGTATAGGTAGTTTAATTTTAACTATGGTGAAGCGAAAAGCGATTGAAAAGCAAGTTTCTATTACCTTGAATGTATTATTAAACAACCCAGCAAAACAGCTTTATTTACGACATGATTTTACGGTTAGTGGCGTTAATGAGCTTGAGTATAGTATGCGCTGGCAACGACCAGCTTGAATGTGAGCTTACTCTTATTATTGTAGATAAAATCCGCTGTTACTTGCCTTGGTGTGACTAAATAACAGCGAGTTTTATTATTGGTTAATAACTACCTAAAATAGCCTTGCTAGTATATTTTGCCTAGTGCTCGCACTTTTTCTTTATCAATCCGTGTTGGGGTAACATCACCATCAACTATTGATTGGGTGGCAGTGGCCAGAGATTCGATAACTTTGTGCATTGAGTTTAAGTCTAAGCTTGCTAGGTCGTCAGACACCTGATGATAGTGTTGGTCTTTATCAAGTTGTGTACTACTAAAACTATGTGCAGGCACACCTAAACGTGCCAATGTTGCATTGTCTGAACGATAAAATAAGCCTTGTTCTGGATAGGGATCTTTATATATTTGCGTATTTTTTGCAGCGAGTTTTTCGTTTAATAGCGCTCCTAAATTAGAGCGTTCCATGCCTGTCATCCAAACGGTTCCCGCGCCGAACTTTGATGGTTTGCCGATCATTTCAATGTTTATCATTGCAATAACATCGTCAGGATTTAACTGCTGTGAAAAATATTTTGAACCAAAACCGCCAATTTCTTCTGCGGTAAATGCACTAAACATTAACGTACGCTTGTTATTACCTTTTTTGGCATAGTACTGTGCTAAATTGATAACTGCTGTTGTGCCGGAGGCGTCATCATCAGCGCCATTATATATTTGCTTACCATCAGGTGTTGTGCCTAGGTGGTCATAATGGGAGGAATATAATACAATTTCTTTTTCACTTTCAGTGCCAGGTAATACTCCAACCACATTAGTTAATGATTGCTGAGTAATATTGGCACTGGCTTCAACATTATAGTGGCTAAGGTCAGAGTCATCCGCTAATACCATGACGATAGCGCCATTGTCTTCAAGTAAAAGTTTTGTTAATCCTCGTTTAAAATAACCTTGGTAGCCTTTAAAAAGTTTACTATGAGCGCTATCGATCACAACAAGGTGTTGACCACCTATTTGATTTAATTCTCTCAGTTTCGCTCTCATATCATCGTCTTTGCCGATAATGTGAGTTTTAGCTGTATTCGTTTGCCATTTCAATTTTGCAACTGTGGTTGCCATTGCAAGGTTTTCGCTGCTTATACTTTTGCCATTTATTGATACAGATAACGATTGTGGTTGAATTTGATAAACCGTAAATGTCTGTAAAAAGCTATTGTTTGAGTTATCGCTTTTTAGTGGTGTTAAGCCGATGTCGGCAAATCGCTTGGCGATATAATTTGCTGCTTTGTCAATTTCTGGGCTAAAACTAGCACGACCGTTTAGCTCATCGCTTGCTAGGTAAGTGATATCTTCAATTACTTGTTTTGCGGGAATTAATTCAGCAAAACTTGAAAATGAGCAACTCATTGCGATTGCTACTGCTAAGGTTTTAAATTTAACTTTTGCATTACTTATTTTTGAATATGTCATTTTGATTACATGCGCCGTGTTATTATTATGTACCCAAGCCACTTGCTGAACCCAGTATCTTCAGATTGTTTGGGTATAGGTATGCTAGTTACTATTAAAAATTTAAATCAAAAATTCAATAGCTTGGTAAAGTTTTGTTACAGGTAAATAGGCTATTTTAGTTTACTAAGTTCGATCAATAAGGTTTCTTCATCACAGTTTAACCACAGTTGACCATCTTGAATACTGACTTGAAATTCCATTGAACGTTGCGCTAATTTTGCTAATGCCTGTGTAGTTTCTTCGCTAAAGCACTCAATTGTTAGCTTATCAAATTGATTCAGCTTATTTTCAACTTGTTGCCACCAAGTATTAACACTTGTGCCATAGCAATAAAGTTTAACTTGCTTGGCACGATTACAGGCTTTTTTCAGCCGTTTTTCCTCTATTTGCCCAAGCTCTATCCAAAGCTCAATTTCTTCACTGTAATTTATTTGCCAAATAGCAGCTTCATCTTCATCACTAACGCCTTTACCGAATTGTAAGTTTTCATTGGCATTTAGGATAAAGGCAATGAGTCTGATCATCATACGTCGATCGGTTTCAGATGGATGCTGGGCAATAGTCAACTGCAGTGTGTCATAGTAATTCCGATCCATATCTGATAGGTGAATGGTTGCTTTATTGATAGTTGATTTTAATGCCATGAGTTTTAATAGAAATTAGAGTAATTAATTCAGCATATTACCGTTTATTATCTTTCGGTGATAGCAACTTATTTCGGTTAAGTATTTTTACTTCTATATTTCTAGTGAATACTTGGCATAACATGGATTAATTTATGTGATGTTTGCATCAGTGTTAAACTGCACAACATTCTTTCATTTGGAACTGCAATTATGACTATTCAATCATTTATCCCACCACAGCGCACTTTAATGGGACCTGGGCCATCAGATGTAAGCCAACGGGTTTTATCGGCTTTAGCAAGGCCAACTGTCGGGCATTTAGACCCGTCGTTTATTGGTATGATGGACGAAGTAAAACAGTTATTGCAGTACGCGTTTAAAACCTCGAATGCTAACACTATGGCCATATCGGCACCAGGCTCTGCGGGTATGGAAGCGTGTTTTGTGAATTTGGTGACATCTAAAGACACCGTTGTAGTTTGTCGTAATGGCGTGTTCGGCGCACGTATGATTGAAAATGTTACCCGTATTGGCGCAAATTTAATTATTGTTGATTCGCCATGGGGAAGAGCCGTTGATCCGCAACAACTTGAAGATGCATTGCAAAATAATCCACAAGCTAACTTTGTTGCTTTCGTGCATGCTGAAACGTCAACGGGGGCGTGTTCTGATGCTAAGACTTTATGTGAAATTGCCAAACGTCACCAATGTTTGACTATTGTTGATGCCGTGACGTCGTTAGGTGGCGTAGAGCTGCGTGTTGATGAGTGGGGAATCGACGCTATTTATTCCGGCAGCCAAAAATGTTTGTCATGTGTGCCAGGTATATCTCCAATCAGTTTTAGTGACCAAGCGAGTGAAGTTATTACTAATAGGTCGACACCTGTGCCAAGTTGGTTTTTAGACCAATCATTGGTTATGGGCTATTGGTCAGGTGAGGGCAAGCGCGCTTATCATCACACTGCGCCGGTAAATTCATTGTATGCGTTACATGAATCTTTGCTAATGTTGCAGCAAGAAGGCATAGAAAATTCGTGGGCTCGCCATAAATTACAACATGATAAATTAGCCCAAGGGTTAACTAATTTAGGGTTAGACTTTATTGTGCCTGCCGATGAACGTTTACCACAATTGAACTCTGTTTATATTCCAAAAGGTATTGAAGATGCCAAAGTACGTCAGTACCTTTTACAAGAATACAACTTGGAAATTGGTGCTGGTCTAGGTCAATTCGCAGGCCAAGCATGGCGTATTGGTCTAATGGGCTTTGGCGCGAGAAGTGAAAATGTAGCGCTATGCCTTAGTGCCTTAACTGATGCCTTAGCTCGTTTTAGATAATCCACATTAGTGGCGATGAAACCAATACCTGCCTGCATAGCTTGGTCGTTAAATTTATATTCGACTTGTAAATCTAGCAAACTTTGCATTGTTTGCTAGACTTTAGCCGTTCATATGCGAGTTATGTGGTACCCGGTATTAAATAATAAGTGGTAATAAGTGGTAATAAGTAGCCATTGCCAAACTTTGGCGTTTTAGCTTATGAATTATTTCAGGTGAATTTGCTCTGCATAGTATTCACTATGAGGGTTCATAATGTGTAAAATCAACTTTACTAACATATTCAAAAGTTTAATATTTTCTCTAATCATTTTCAGTACTTTTACTCAAGGTGCTGAAACTAAGTCTAACCTTGCAGATATTTGGATAATGATACCAAATGAAGGTCAATCTGCTAAATTTGAATCAGCGTTTAAAGCGCATTTAAAATTTCGCCAAAAGCAGCAAGACCCGCGTATTTGGAAAACATACACGCCAGTGGTGGGGCGAGATATCAGTTTCTATGTTGTTCGTAGCTGCTGCTTAAGTTGGAAGGATTTAGACAGCTATCAGCAATGGTCTGAACAAGCAAAAGTCCTTGCTCATTGGAATAAGAATGTTGCGCCTTTTGTTCGTCGCTATGAGCATTATTTTAGTGAGCTAGATTTTGCCAATAGTCATTGGCCTGAGTCAAATGAGGGCATGAAATATTTTGCGGTTACTGAATATCGGGTAAAAATGGGTAAAAGAGCGAGTTTAGCCGAAGGGAAAAAAATGCTCAGTGAGTATGCAAAAGCCATGAAATGGCCTTACCATTGGTCGTGGAGTGATCAAATAGGTGGCAAGGAAAGCTTAAGCTTAGTTATCCCGTATAATAATTATGCTGATATGGCGCCGCCGGAAGAAAGCTTTTATCAAGCCATTGTTAAACACCTTAAAGATGAAGATAAAGTTAAGGCGATTTTTAAGCAGTGGAGTGGTAATTTTAAATCGACAGACTATACCATTTATCGCATTCGTCCTGACTTATCGATGAACTAGCGTTACGTACTGGCATGAGCGACATCAAGGTAATCGTTACGAGTTTTTTAATGCATTACCTTTTTGTCATGTTTTTAATCACAAAATGTCATGTGCTATAAATGCTTAAAGCATTGTAATGACAAATCTGCTTGGCCAACCATTGTGACTATTCGATAGTTTTTCTATAAAATTATCATGAGATTAGTTAACATTGCCAACTATTGATTAATAGGCAATACAAATGCCGTTGTTATTTCCCCATTTATGAATTTTCTATTTGTTATATTTTTAAGTGCATTTTTACTATTCCAAGTTCAACCATTAATTGCTAAACAAATTTTACCGCAGTTTGGCGGTGGGGCGGCGGTATGGACAGCTTGTATGCTGTTTTTCCAAGCATTGCTGTTTATTGGTTATCTTTATACTCACATGTTAACAAAACTTCATAGTGTGAAAGTTCAAGCCTATATTCATATTGTTATTATTGCTTGTTGTTGGCTATTTTTGCCGATCAGCTTGGTTGATATCGGGCTTTCTGAAGAAAAATTAACACGTTCGCCTTTAGCCGGAATTGTTATCTTGCTTGCTGCAAGTGTTGGTTTACCTTATTTTTTATTGGCAACGACCGGCCCGCTACTGCAAAGATGGCTGAGTATCATTAAATTAAAAGCTTTGCCTTACAAGCTGTATTCATTATCGAATGCGGGTTCTTTATTGGCATTGTTAAGTTTCCCGTTTGTTTTTGAACCTATATTAACGGTAAGCCAACAGTCAAGTTATTGGTCAGTATTATTTGTGGCGATGAGTTTGTTTTTACTAGCACTTTGTGTGCATATTGCAAAACAAAACTTAACCATGAAAATGCATAGTTCTTTAATTGATAAAACACAAAGAAGCGATGAGTCATCTTTTTTAAAGGCAATATTGTGGTTATTTTTAGCGGCTGTAGGTGTTATTTTATTAATTTCAACCACCAATGCTATGACTCAAAACTTACCTCCTGTACCGTTTTTGTGGATCATGCCACTTTGTCTTTATTTGTTAAGTTTTATCATTTGTTTTCATAGCCCTCATTGGTATGTTCGCTGGTATTGCTTTGCGTTTTTCGCTATTGCTGGTGTTGTTGGTTTGCTGATGTACTTTATTGGCTCTCAATTTGGCATTGTTTCTCAAATATTTATTTATGCCGCCATTATGTTCAGTGGCTGCATGATATGCCATGGTGAATTAGCTAAGTTACAGCCAAAAGTAGAGAAATTAACATATTATTATTTAATGATTGCACTGGGCGGTTTTCTTGGTAGTGCATTTGTTACCTTTATAGCGCAACAAGTGTTTCAACAATTTAGTGAGTATCCGTTAGGTATTATTGCCGTTTTTGTTTTAATGGCTTGTAGTGTGCAAGCAGACACTGAGCGAAAAAGTGGTTTGATGATGGCGAACGTTGGCACAGCATTAGTTTTGGCGATTAGTTTCTATTATTTAAATCAGGCATTTATTAAAACTAACGTGTATAGCGAACGCAATTTTTACGGCATTATAAGTGTTAAAGATGTCAATATTGATGGCAAAATGGAGCGACGCTTAATTGATGGTACCACATCTCATGGTACCCAAAGTTTAGAAGCTGGCGCTAGTTTAACGCCTTTAAGTTATTATCGAAAAAATACCGGCGTTGGTGTTGCGCTTGCTGTGTTACAAAAAAAGGGCGAGCTAAATGGCATTCATGTTGGCGTTGTTGGTTTAGGTGCTGGAACATTAGCCGCATATGGTGATAAAAATGATAAATTTCATTTTTATGAACTAAATCCTGCGGTTATACGTGCCGCCAATCATTATTTTAGCTATCTTTCGAAATCTAAGGCGGCTATTAGTATTAGCCAAGGAGATGCGAGAGTTACACTTAATCGGCAGTTAGCAAAGGTTGGTAGTCAGCAGTTTGATTTGCTAGTTATTGATGCGTTTGCCGGCGATGCCGTTCCTCAGCATTTGTTAACACAGGAAGCGTTTGAACTTTATTTTCAACATCTTAAACCGGGCGGTATTTTGGCTTTTCATGTTTCAAATAGCCATTTAGATTTGGCTCGTTTAGTTAATGATACCGCAGCTAGTTTAGGAAAGTTTTCTCGTTACTTTTTTACTAAGGCAAGCAGCGAATACCAAAATGACGCTCAGTGGTTATTATTGTCAAATGATCAGGTCAGTTTAAATCAGAGTTTATTTCAATTGTATTCGAGCCAAGATTTATTGCAAAAGACGCCAGATGGTCAGGAGGTTATTTGGACGGATGATCACAGCAATTTACTTTCTGTATTAAAATAGGCTGATTTAAAACCCCCTTTCGTTTTACGGCTAAATATTGATTATTTAGCCGTAATTGTTCTAACTACCAACTTCCGGTATTTTCCATGCTTGCCCATGGCTCTTGAGGTGCTAAGCGTTCACCTTTTTGCAATAGCTCTATAGAAACGTTGTCTGGTGACTTAACAAATGCCATATGGCCACAACGTGGAGGACGATTAATAATAACCCCGGCAGACATTAGCTTTTCACAGGTTTGATAAATGTCATCCACTTCAAACGCTAAGTGCCCAAAGTTGCGACCAATACTATAGTCTTCCTCTGAATCCCAGTTGTAGGTTAATTCAATTTCCGCAGCACCAACTTCGGTTGCTAAAAATATTAAGGTGAATTTACCTTCTGGTACGTCAACTCGGCGTGTTTCAATTAAGCCTAATTTTTCTACATAAAAGTCTAATGATTGTTCTACGTTTTTTACGCGAACCATAGTGTGTAAAAATTTCATTCGTGCAGGATCCAAATCATTTTTAAATTTTTCTAAGTTTAACTGTTACTTAGCTTATAGAGAAGCTAATTGCGATAAGTTAATGACTTAAATTTAGGCTAATTCATTTTGCCGGTATTGATTAGGCGTAAAGCCCGTTTGTAATTTAAAAGAGCGAGTAAATGGTCCAATTGATGCAAAGCCGCTTTCTAAGGCGACAACAAGTACCGACCATTTTTGTTTTTCGGGGTCACAAAGCAGTCTTTTAGCATGAGTTATGCGTAAGTCGTTAACATATTGATTAAAGTTACGCGCGTTGAAATTGTTCTTAAGCACTTTACTAATTTTATATTCAGAAACTTCAAGTTCACGGGCAATATCCGCCACTTTTAAGTTTGCTTTTAAATACAAAGACTGTCTGTGCAGTAATGCTTCAACTTTTTCTGCGAGTACTTGATCAAGCTCAGGTATTTCAGGCTCTTCAGGAGTATTTTGTTCGCTGTTTGTACTTATAATGTTTTTCACTTGCTTTTTTACTGTTTTAAAGCGCCAAAGCATTAATACTTGTGTGTTTATTAATACAAAGAAAATAATGACTGCAGTTATCAATTCTTTTGCGGCAAGGTTTTCAATAAATATCCCCTGCGATAATTTACTAAATGCAACGGCAAAGCCAAAAGTCGCTAAAAATAATAAACGCTGGGCTTTACCTTTTTTATTATCAGTGTTGTAACCGCGGCATCCCTCCCAAAAGGAGAGCATAATAACAGTCGATGATAATAAAACCGTTAATTCACTAACGATATATGGAATGATGCTGCTATTTTCTAGCGTAAAAAATGCACTGTTATTAATAAATAAGTAGCCTTGGTTTATCATGATTAGCAGTGCAATTGCGATGGCAATAGTAATATGAGGCGGTGAAATGGCGTTTTTTTCTCTAAACAAGCTACGCGAAAGTAACCAATAACCATTGCAAGTAGCGCAAGCTGCCATACCTATCAAATACTGGTAGGCGCCAATACTATCCCCGGAAATTTTTTTTGTCGCCATTAAGGCAATAGAGCCACAAAATAAAGCAAATATAATGTGAGCTAATTGCTTATCACGTACTAAAAGCTGAGCAATTAATAACATTAAACTGATAACAAGCAAGACAGAATATATATTTGTTAGGTCCATTTGTATTTACCAGTTTAGTTATAGTATAGAAAAATCTTACCAATCGAGAGGTTCTTGTTCAATACACATTTTATTAGTAAATATTTCTAAAAAATGTATGCCGAATTTTAAATTCGGTGCGATTTATGTTCTTTGCGCATGCAAAATTTAGCTTAATTAATAAGTAAACATATAAAGGTTAAGTATGCAGGTTTTGATGGATAAGGTCGGACAACCTCTGGTATCAGCAGAGAAAACGTTAAGTAATATTGTTAAGTTTTGGGTAGGAATTGTACTGCTAGGACAATGGTTTTTTGCGGCATATATTTTAAGTATTTATGCGGCGCCAACATTATTTGGCGTGACTGAATTAACCTATTCTTTATCGCCAGGGCAAGCGGCAAAAGCAGAAAGTAACACGGCAGTGTTTATATTTTTTGCCCATGTTCTGCCAGCGGCTTTGATGGCAATGTGCGGTTTATTTCAACTTTTCCCGATAATACGAAAAAAATATCCGAAATTTCATCGATACAATGGCCGGTTGTTTATGGTGCTAGGTTTATCTGGCGCATTGACCGGCCTGTATTTAACTTGGGGCGCAGGGTTTAGGTTTAGTGATTTAGGTAGCTTAGGTGTAACGTTTAACGGTATTTTAATTCCTATCGCCATCTATTTTGCTTGGAAAGCGGCAATCGAGAAGCAGTTTTCGATTCACCAACGTTTTGCAATACACAGTTTTATTTTAATTAATGGTGTGTGGTCATTTAGGCTGTATTTAATGGGATGGTTTGTCATAAACCAAGGAGCGAATGGCAATACCCGTAGCATTGACGGTCCGGCTGATATAGCGCTATCTTTTGCCTGTTATTTGCTGCCGATGGCCATTGCAGAAATAATTTTTTGGGCGCAGCGAAATAAAAATAATAATATTAAATGGTTTGCTGCAGTTTTTGCTGCAATGGGCGCGATAATAACTACTATAGGTGTTTTTGCTGCAGGCACTATGATGTGGCTACCAAGAATTAAGCAAGCATTCGCGGGCTTTTTATAGCCAATGTTTTTTTAAATAATGATTACTCGGCGGCCAGTTAATTTTCTAGCCGCTTGTTATGATTGTTTTTTAAACACAACTTTTGTTTTTCTAATCGAGAATATTTAACCTGAACTCGGGTTAAGAGATAATCTAGTTTATTGAGATGTATAAGATAAATTATTGCATTTGCCTCTAGCTTGATAGTTTTAGTTAATTCAAGGCCGATTCACGCGTCAATAGCTAGCCTATTGGAAGTGAATTAAACGCAGAAGTAAGTAGAAATAGCTGTTAGAGCAATATTAATTAAGCCGAGCTCAGGTTATTTAGACTAATGATTTAAAAAGGAGCCAAAATGAAAACAATTAATTATTTAGTTTATATATTATTTATATGTTCTATCAGCACATTGGCAATGGCTAGCGATGAAGGCATGTCAGGAACGTTAATCGTGGTAAATAAAAAGGCTGACACGGTTAATTTCATTGATCTTAAGAGCCGTAAAATCAAATTCACACGTGCAACGGGTAAAGGGCCTCATGAATTAGCAATAAGCGCGGATGGACGTTTGGCGGTAGTTACAGATTACATTGGTGGTAATAGCTTAACTGTTTTTGATGTGCAACAAGCAAAGAAGATTAAAACCATTGATTTATCTAATTACCCTCGACCTCATGGCGTATTGTTTTTAAAAGATCAACGAAGGGTTGCTGTATCTTCTGAAGTTTCGGATAGTGTAGTCATTGTTGATATCATATCTGGCCGGATTGATAAGGCAATTGATACCAAACAAAAAGGCTCCCATATGGTGGCGTTGCCAGAATCTAGCGAACGAGTATATACCACTAATATGGGCTCAAATACCGTATCTGAATTAGATGTACAGTCAGGGACTTTGCTTCGAAAAATTTCAACACCTAAAATACCTGAGGCGATTACGGTAAATAAAGCTGGGTCAGAGCTATGGGTGGGGAGCAATGATGACGGCTTGCTCACTGTATTTAATTTAAATAATGTTGGCGTAATTAAGCAATGGAGTGGCTTTAGTTTTCCTTATCGAATACTACTGACAAACGATGAACAATATGCGGTGATCCCAGACTACAAGCGTAATACACTTGACATAATTGATGCGAGAAATAAGAAAAAATTGCAGCAAATAGTGTTTGATAGCGGAACAGGGCCTAAAGGGGTGATTTATCACCCAAATGATAGAACTTTGTTTATGTCAGCTTACGGTAAAGATAAGGTGCTTGTTATTGACATAATGTCAGGTAAAACATTGTTTGAGCTGCCCACAGGGAGTGGCCCCGACGGCATAGGATATTCACCACTAGTACTACCATAAAGTCGTCGAATAATTTTTGAGGTTGTTAATTTAAAAAGTTGGCGTAAACGGCGTGAAAGATTTAGACTTCCTCATCTTTATTTAAAAGTAACTCATCGATTAAAGTTTCATCATGGAGCAAAAATGAAATTATTGAAAAATGTGACGCTTAGTGCGTTGTTGTGTGTAATGAGTATGCCATTAGTTGCTAAAGAGCCAATAATAACAAAGCAACAAAAAGAAACAGCTCAACAGTTAATGGAAACAGCACTTAAAAGCGAACTTGGTTTCAGTATTGTAGAATCATTGACCACAGAAATTGGCCCTCGACTTGGTGGCTCAGAGGCGGAAAAGCGCGCACGTGACTGGGGGGTAAATTTAGGCAAAGAGTTAGGTTTTGATAAAGCCACAATTGAAGAGTTTACTATGCCATTTTGGGATAGAGGCCATCTACATATCGCTTTAACGTCACCTTATAATCAAGAATTATATGGTTCAGCGTTAGGTGGTGGTGCGCCAAGCGAAAAAGAAATTAATGCGCCTATTGTTTATTTTAGAGATATTCATGCGCTAACATCGGTTGAAGATGGCACGCTAAAAGGCAAAGTTGCCTTTGTAGATGGCGAACCTATGGTTAAAAGTCAAACGGGGGCAGGTTATGGTCCATCAAACCAAAAACGCAGAATTGGCTGGAAACATGCTGAGCGTGGCGGCGCAAGTGCGTTAATCATTCGTTCCGTAGGCTCAGATTCTCATCGCTTCCCGCACACGGGTATGATGAGTAAAAACGGTGATAAATGGGCAAATATTCCAGTTATTGCTATCTCAAACCCAGATGCTGACCACTTACGTCGCTTACATAACTTAGATAAGCCTCTTTCTATTTCGCTACATTCAGGCTCTGATTGGAAAGGTGAAGTTACTAGCGGTAATGTTGTATTAGATATTATCGGCAGTGAAAAGCCTGAAGAAATTGTTCTTATTGGCGGCCACTTAGATAGCTGGGATTTAGGCACAGGAGCAGTTGATGATGGCGCTGGTATTGCGATAACAACAGCTGCCGCAAAATTAATTGCCAACTTACCTAAACGTCCAAAACGTACTATTCGTGTTGTTATGTTTGGTGCTGAAGAGGTGGGATTATTAGGTGCTTTTGCTTATGCTAAGCAACACGAGAAAAATCTCCATAACCATGTTCTTGCTACAGAGTCTGACTTTGGTGCGCGAAATATCTGGCGCCTCGCTTCTAACGTTAACCCAGAAGCGACAAAGTTAGTAGATGAAATTGCTAAAATCATCGCGCCTTTAGGCATTGTTCGTGGTGGCTCAGACGTTAAAGGCGGTGGACCTGATATTATTCCTATTGCCAATAAAGGCGTTCCTACTATTCGCTTAAATCAAGAAGGTACTGATTATTTCGACTTGCATCACACACCAGACGATACATTAGATAAGATCAACCCTGATGAATTAGCACAAAATGTCGCGGCATATGCAGCAACAATTTTCCTATTTGCTGATTCGAATGTGGATTTAAAAGCGAAACCATAGATTGTTGCAAATACAGAAGTATTAAAAAGGAGGCTATTTCGCCTCCTTTTTAATATCAATTTCAGTCGATTTAGTTAGACTTTGTATTAGGTGCTGATAAAAGCCAGCTGAATTCTTATGTTATGAAATACGGGTAATATTGTTGAAATAATTTTACTATCGAAATAGTCTTTCCATCTTAAGCTGCCCAATGTAAATTTAAGATACTCAGTCTTATCTTTAAATTCACACAAGTTTTCAATATTACCGACATCATAGCGTGGTTGACGGGCAACACAGATATAACAGCCATGTAAAATAGGCCAGTGGTGAACGCCAAATTTAAACTTTCTTGCTACAATTTTACGTAGTTTTTGCTCAACCTTAATCGCATTTTAACTCATGACTAAACTCATGTGATCGGAAGCTCGGTTGATATGAGTGTTACCACTTTTGGATGCTAGCTCTAAAAAAACAGAAGATAGCTGCTGCCAAGGTTTAATTAATATAATCAAAATCTTTTTTCACAATAGTAAACTATGTTTAATAATAGAGCAGTGTTTGAAGCTAAATTGAAAACAACTTGAGACAGTAAATGATGAAAATCAATACCGACAGGCTGAATGCTTTTTATCAAGTTGCACTTGATAAAAGCTTTTGTAAAGCGGCAGATACGCTCTGTATTACGCAATCTGCACTATCTCAACGTGTGCTTAAAATTGAACAAGAAGTTGGTAGTAAGCTACTGATACGTGGCAATGACGGTATTGGTTTAACAGAGCAGGGGAAACTACTGTTTGAATATGCCAATGAACAACAGGCAAGAGAGCAAGATGTTTTAAACAATATTTCAGGCCGTAGTGCTATTGCTAATGGTATTGTCCGTATTGGTGCTTTTAGCTCTGTAATGCGCTCTGTGATCATGCCGTCGCTTATTCCTCTGATAAATTCACCACACCAGTTAAAAGCTGAGTTTTATTCTAAGGAGTTGAGAGAGTTATTACCTCTGTTGATGTCAGGAGAGGTTGATTTTATTGTCACAGATGAAGTGCTGGAAGAGCCATTGATTGAATCTATTGTTCTTGGTGCTGAAACACTAGTGCATATTCGTAATAAAACCCTTTGGCACCAAGTTATTCCTCCCTGCTTTTTGGATCATGACGTGCATGATATGACCACTTTTAATTTTTTCTCGGCACAAGGTCATTCAGATTTTGAATTTGACCGAAACTTTTATGACGATGTTTATGGCATTTTAGACGGTGTAAGACTTGGCTTTGGTGAGGCGATTATTTCCCAGCACATGATAAAAGAAGATGACCGTATAGAAGTGGTTCCACATGAACAGGAAATTCAAAGCCCAGTTGTACTTTGCTATATTAAAAACCGCTACCTTTCCACATTACAAAAGCAAATCATTGTGCATTTACAGCAAAATGTTCCTAGCTATTTATAAAAATCCACTAATTTTAAAAAGCTTTTAAATAAAAACTCTTGATAAAAACTCCTAAGTTATTGTTTTCAAATTTTTAAAGTTTAATTAATACCCTAATTAAAATTATTAATTTTACTGCGGTTATTTTCATCGATACGCTGCTTAGCAATGGATACATTAAATCAAATGTGAAGTACCAGTGTAATAACTAACAGTGTATTAAATGATTTTAAAATGGAGTCGATGAAATGAAAAAGCTTGTTATTTCTCTGTACGGAATTTTTGCGTATCTTATAGGTTTATCAGGGCTTACCGCCTTTATTCTTTTTATGGGGGGATGGCATTTTTTACCCATTCACATTAACGCTAATGTTGCACTTGGTAGTACGATGCAAGCCGTTATGATTAATATATTCATTTTAACCTTATTTGGCTTGCACCACAGTATTGCAGCAAGAGCTTCATTCAAAGAAAAGTTAACTCGGTATATTCCCGCAGAATTAGAACGTAGTACTTATGTGCTTGTATCAGGCATTTTTATGTACGTTTTATGTTTTTATTGGCAACCTGTAGCAGGTGCAGTTTGGCACATTGACAATGCCGTCATCACAATTTTACTAAAAATTATTCATGTTGCTGGTTGGCTTGTTATGGTTGCCGCCACCTTTGAAATTGACCATTTTCATTTAATGGGCTTAAAACAAAGCTTAACTACAGATGTCGCTGAAGGAAAAAAACTAAAAGAGAATTTTTTATATAGTGTCGTTAGGCACCCCATTCAAACTGGTGTACTAATGGGTGTTTGGTCAACTGCCTACATGAGTATGACCCAGTTCATAATGTCGGTTGGTTTAACTTTCTACATCGTTGTTGGTTTGTATTTTGAAGAAAAATCGCTTATTTCACATTTTGGAGATACCTATCTTGATTACAAGAAAAGGGTACCTGGCGTGATTCCATTTTGGCCAACGCATTAAGTAATCAACGAGTTAGCTGACGTAGATAAATGGAGTGTAGAACATGAAAAAGCCAAGTATAAAAACGATATGTAGAATGGTTACTTTTTGCTGTTTATTGGTCGTGAATTCCAATAGTTATGCATCATTAATTTTTCAATTTGATAATGCCGAGGTTGCTGAAGTTGATTTTGTCGGTATTGAGGTTTCAGATCTCTATTTATCATTTGGGCCAGACACATTAGACATTGGCGATGCATTTGACTTATTGGTTGGGTCAACGTATGGCAGCAGTGATCTAGCTTATGCAGCAGGTTTTAGTTTTAATATTGATGGCATTGAAGGTTTTGGTTTAGGAAATATTGTCAGTTTTACCCCGCAAACAGAGCAATTTTTCATTACGTTTGTTAGGCAGGCTGGCTCCTTTAATGTGAGTGGGGTTACCGCACATTTTAATAATAACGGCCAAGGGGCAAATTTTTATGGCGTTGCCCAACGCCCCGAAAACTCTGTAGATGTATCTGAGCCTGCATCGTTATTGCTATTACTGTTAGCACTAGGATTTTTCTGGTCTGCAGTTATAGTTAATACTTATCACAATGCTTAATCGCTATTTCAAAACCACTTGTGCCTTCGTTTTATAAAGCGTCAGCACTTCGTAATAAGGCATCAAAAAAAGCTAGCGCTGCTTTGCCTGTTTTACTCCCTTTGGGCAATGTAATATGCAAAGGCACTTGGTATTTTTCATTATGTTCGATGTTGAGTATTTTTAGCTGTTTATATTTCTTATGCTGTAAAACATGTGCTGGTAAACGACAAAAACCTAGTTCATGTTCAATTGCTTTAATGGCATGATCGAAGTTATCTACTGTGATTCTTTGATTCGACTTTAACCAACCAACATTTTTTGTGTCAGTATTTGACTGTTTCCCGCCTAAATCTCGGATCACGATTTGGCAGTAATTTACTAAATCGGAAGTGCAAACACTTTCTAATTTCGCTAAAGCGTGATTGATATGTACTACAGGTATCATTGTTGTAGCGGAGAATACTTGTGCTGGATAATTGGTTATAGGTAGCGTGATTATGGCAATATCTGCTTGCTCATTTGTAACCATCTGCGTTGTTTTTGACAGAGAAGTTTCAACAACTTGAATAGACGTCGTTGAATTGCTGGCTAAAAACTCTTTCATTGGTTCATATAGTAAAGCTGGATCACAAAGGTGATCCATCGAAATGGTTATTTCAGACTCAACGCCTTGTGCGAGTTGCTGGCTAATTTGCTCTAAATCTTTAGCTTGTTCAATCATACTTGTCGCTCTTCGTAGTAGAGACTTAGCATGATGAGTTAATACTGCTCTACGCCCGTTTATTTCCAGTAGCTTCACATCTAATTGTGTTTCCAATTTTTTAATGGCGTAAATTAAGGTTGTATGGCTTTTATTGAGTGACATTGCCGCTGCTTGGATGCTACCAGCATTATCCACTTCTTGTAATGTAATCCATTGTTCAAGAGTACTTTTTAATCGCATATTACAACCTGTCAGTTTTTTGCACATGTATGTGCAGTATTATGAACTTTATTGTGCATTTGTTGTAGTGAATAATGATTCCAACAGCAATTATCACGCATAATGCGTAACGAGTGGAGAGTACACTATGAAACTATTACAAGTTGATTTTGAATACCAAGGACCAATGGGAGAGGAGATGTCTAGCGCCTTAGTTGGATTAGCGGAGTCGATTAATAAAGAAGAGGGGCTTATTTGGAAAATTTGGACGGAAAGTGAGTCTGATAAGCTTGGTGGTGGGGTTTATCTTTTTGAAAACGAAAAGAGCGCTCAAAAATATTTAGAAATGCACGCTAATCGATTAAAAGCAATGGGAGTTAAAGAGGTGAGAGGGATAATTTTTGATGTAAACATACCATTAACTAAAATTAATCAAGGACCCGTATTTCAGGAAGGTAACTCAAATGACTAATAAGACATTTTTAACGATACACAGTGTTATTTACGCAGCTTTTGCATTGGTACTGTTTTTTTTACCAACATTAGTTTGGCCTATGTATGGCGTAGAAATAAATGACAAATATGCATATTTCCTATCTCAGCACACAAGCATATTTCTAGGAGGGTTAGGCGCTATCAGTTTCTTTTTCAGAAATGTAAAAGACAAAGAAGCCGTAATTCAGCTGCTAAAAGCGTTAATTTCCACGAACTTGCTTGGCGTTATTATAACTGTATATGCCGGAGTTACAGGCATTTTTGTTGGTTTTGGTTGGAGCGACCCAATATTCTTTGCCGTACTAACAGTTTTAAGTTTTTTACAATTAAAAAATTGTAATACTCAATAAACGTGCATGAGGTGAATTTATTAATTCACCTCTTTAACTTAAGTGATGGTTCGCTAATCGTTCAAAGTCGTCGCATTTTTATTCGGTTTTATCTTTATACTCACACAAGCCTGCAATTATACACCAACTATATTTGGCTTTATTGTGCAGTACAGGTAGCACGGCTATGAAGAATTAGCCATTGATGCCTGCCAGATTATGAATTCTTTCAGTATAACGCTTATAAATTTTGCATTACTTCTGCATTAATTTTTCTGATAAAACTCGTTTGGATTAATAGCCGTAGATATGTGAGTTTGTTGTTCGTTTAGATATTTACTACTGAATTTTCATTAATAAATTTTTGAATTGACTGATGAGTTCATTATTGAGGTTATTTTTCCTATGAACCATAAAAATTGGCCGTTTAATTTGTACTGGCGCATCAATTTCAAAAAGCTCGCCTGAAACTAAGCTTTCCGTTATAAGTTCTGTCGGCAAATAAGCAAAGCCTCCTTTTGATAAAATTACTTCAAGCGCAATCATTGCAGTTGAAGTTTTAAAACTGGGAATAACTTTATGGTATAGAGCGTGTTCCTTTAGAAATGTAATGCCCCAGTCCACAAATATGTAATCTTCAACATTTTTATCAAAGCTTTTACGATTTCCTACTAAAGATAAATCGAAATGACCGATCAACTCATTGGTAAACTCGTCATCTTTAATTGGGTCCATAAGTAAGCCAATATCTAAACCTCTATCATCTAACTTTCTTTGAATTGCTTCTCTAACCGATATTTCAGTGCTTAGCGATATATTTTCAAATAATTCAATTGCATCATGAATTCTATTACTAAAAAACGCATCCCAAACATTTGGCGTTGCTGCAATGTTAAACGATATCTTTTGCTGATTGGCAATTGATATTGCCAACTTCGATTGCTCCATCTGGCTTACCAGAAGGAGGGCATGTGAAAGCAGCGCTTCTCCAGAAGGGGTTAATCTTAGGTTATTTTTTTCACGAATAATTAACTGAGTGCTGTAAAACTCTTCTAATTGTTTAATTCGAGCACTAACAGCTGCCTGCGTTATGTATAAAGTTTCGGCCGCTCTACCAAAGTGCTTGTTCTCGGCTACCGCTATAAAGGTTTTAAAAACTCTAATGTCCATGCTAACACCTAAATTAAATCATCGAGGGTAATGTAAATAATAATTATCGATGCGACAAATAATATTTGTTTTTCAAATAGTAATTTTTTTCGTAAATTCGTTGAAAATGAAATTAAGGTGTAAAATTATGAGAAAAATAGCCCTTATGTTTTCTGTATTGGCAGCGACTAATGCTCTTGCTAATCAACTTGAAATTGAAGAGCTTTCTACTCCCACAATAGCGTTAGTGACGACAATTCACGATTACTGCCTTGAACAACAATCAGATCAAGAAGACGCTAATATAGCAAGTATTATACTTGAATGTGTCAATACAGATTTGGAAATCTCTACTTATAAAACGTTTAAAACCTATTCAGAACTTACTTCGTTCATTTCTCAAGGGAAAGGAGCATAACAATGAAAACTTCTATTAGAGTCGGACAGCATTTATTTTACGGTGATAATTCTTTTCCACACGGTATCTCTCGTAGTGGCCATTTTAATAAACGAGAATCGGAAGAGCTTGCTACATATGGAAAGACATTTGAAGGTTTGAGTGATGGAAGCTTATCACCAATAAATGACGAAGAAGCACAATTTGTAAAGGCAATGAATACTCCTGGTGAAAGCGACCTGTACTCAGTTAACTTATGGAAAAGATATCTTGCAGTGATTGAAAAAAGCCGTGTTCATCATGGGTTTTCTATGAGCAATGGTAAAGTAAGAGAACCCAGTGGTAACGAGCGCTCTTTTGCTTAGTAGAATGCAGCGCAAAGGGTTGCTATTTATAAATATTTTTTAACTTGACGACAATTATTTTTTAGCGGTCAAGAAAACAAGTTTTCTGTATGCTTCGCCCAATTATAGTGATACTAAAAAAATGTATCTTCTACTCGAGCAAAGCCAATGAAAATTTGTTTTATTATGTACCCTTGGGATCGTATAGAGCCTGAAACTGACTCTACCTTAAGACTGATACATGAATGTGTAAAGCGTGGTCACACAGTCGCGCTTTCAACCGTTAATAATTTAACCATTCGAGATAGCGTCGCGAGCGCTTTTTGTGACGTATTTACTAAAAATACAAAATATTCAGATAACATACCTAGCTTTTATAAAACTGCTGACTTTAAACGCGCTCAGCTTCCTCTAGCGGGTTTTGATGCGGTCATTATGAGAGCTAATCCTCCGCTTGATACCTTGGCATTGAACTTCTTAGATTCTGTACGTGGTGATACTTTCATCATGAATGATCTCGATGGCTTACGCGTAGCTAATAACAAGGTTTACACGGCATCTTTTCAAGATACCGAAAGTGAGTTTATACCTGCGACTCATGTTTCAAAAAATCGAGATTATTTAGAGCGAATTTTTGACGAATCAGAAAGCGACAAAATGATATTGAAACCGCTCGATGGTTATGGCGGTAGAGGTGTTATTGTTCTAGAGAAAAGTGCACGTCAAAGCTTTAGATCACTACTTGATTTCTACATCGGTGGTGATGAGCATGGCAAAGGCAGTAACTATGTGATTTTGCAAGATTACGTGCATGGTGCCGAAGAAGGTGATGTGCGTATTTTGATGCTAAATGGTGAACCAATAGGCGCAATGAAGCGCATTCCAGCGTCTAATGATGTCCGCTCTAATGTTCATGCGGGTGGCAATGTTGTAAAGCATAAACTTACCGCACAAGAGAAAAAACTATGTAAATACATTGGTCCTAAACTAGTTCGTGATGGCCTTTATTTTACGGGTATCGATGTCATCGGCGGTAAACTGATTGAAGTTAATGTGTTAAGCCCCGGCGGTATTGTTAGAATTAATAAGTTAAATAGAACTAAGCTTCAAGCTCACGTAATTGATTTTGTTGAAAGTGTCGTGCAAGCCAAAGAATTTGTGATGAATCGCAAGACTGAATTTAGAAAGGTTATTGAAGATGCTAACGCTATCTGAGAAAGAGTGTATTCAACGCATTAAAAAGCGGGAGTGTTTCCATGCTGAAATTAATGACGGTTCATTTATTATCAAAATTGATGAATATACACCATTAATATGTGCTGCGATTCATAACGGGCACCAATTGCGTGCAGAGTTGGAGAAATCGTTCTTGCTCTCGAAACAGGAGCGGTTTTACGAAGAGGATCCTTATACAGACGAGTTGATATCATCATTCCCAATTCAACTTATCGGCAATGATTCTCGTTTTGAATACGACTTAAATCGGGCGAGAACGCTTTCCACCTATTTCAAAACAGCGTGGGACAAGCAAGTTTGGCAAAAGCCACTAACACAAAAACAGCGTGCGGCCAGCCATGCTAAGCATGAATCATTCTATAATGTTCTTGAGACAATTGTAGCTGTAATTGAAAAACAATTTGGCAATGCGATTGTTTTTGATATTCATTCATATAATTACAAGCGAATCGAACAAAATACGCCAACCTTTAACATAGGAGCTGGACAAATTGATGTTGAGCGTTGGGGTAAAGTTATCAGTCAATTCGAGCGTCAGCTAAACAAAATTGAATTGCCAAATATTGATGTCAGAGCCGCAACTGATGAAGTATTTCATGGCAGAGGGTACTTAATTTCCCATATCAATGCTCATTTTGACAATACGCTTGTCCTTCCTACGGAAGTAAAAAAAGTGTTTATGGACGAAACTTCTGGACAAGTATACCCGCTGGTACTCGATAACCTTAAATCTGGCCTTAAAGATGCAATTAGTGAAACGGCAGCATTTTTCATGCGTCGCTATACCAAGAAAACCCGTACCCAAAAAGCGGACATTCTTTCTTCAAATATTAGCCCAGAAGTCATCGAATTAGATAAAAAGCTGTTTTCACTGTGTAAAAGTGTTGAAACGCTTAATTTTATTAACCCGATTAATTTATCTAGTCAGAAGAATCGTTTCCTAAAAAGAAACAGTTACTTAGCACCTAACTTTAACTACAAGCAGTTAAACTTAAATCCATATAAGTTTCGAGAGAACCTTTATAAGTTACCGGTTGACGATATTTTTGATGCTGGTATTGCACAGTTATATCGCCATGTTATCGATAATTTGGCGAGCAAGATTGACTTATTAACGTCGATCGGCACAGGTGACTTTGTTTATAATTCTCTTAAATATTATGGAGAGCCTAGCCATACCGATATTGCAAATGCTCGTTTTATTCTGCATTTAAATTGTGAAGAGTTTCCTGAATCTGATGTCTACCTTAACGCAGATGAGGCTATTGACTACTTCCGTTTTCAAGCAAACGAATGGGGCCTTAAGTGTAAGATAGAAAAATCGGCAAAAATTGTTGCCAAAGCTATGGTGAACAATGAGAAAGCATTACTGCTCATAAATAAGGAAGCGAAATTTACCGAAAAAGAATTACATGCTTTTGCCTATCACGAACTTGGTATCCATATGCTGACCACTATAAATGCCAAAAAACATCCATTAAAGGTGTTTAGCTTGGGTTTAACGGGAAACACTCACACACAAGAAGGCCTTGCTCTTTATAGTGAATATTGCTCTGGTAGTTTAACAATTCAACGTTTAAGAATTATCGCTTTAAGGGTTATTGCTGTGCAATATATGCTTGAGCACAATGACTTTGTTAAAACTTACCATGCCTTGATGAACGAGTTTTCACTGGATAAAGAATTCGCTTTTACACTAACGACTCGTGTATATCGTGGCGGTGGTTTTACAAAAGATTATTTATACTTAAAGGGGTTTAAAGACGTTTTAAATGTCGCGAAAGAGCAGTCTGTTGATAACTTGCTTGTTGGAAAAGCCGGTTTATTAGATTTTGATGTAGTTTCTGAAATGGTCGAACGTGGTATGTTAGAAAAACCAGTTTCACTATTTGATACATCTTACACAACCTCTGGCGATAAAGTGCTCGACTTTATTGTTAATTCGATCAAGTAATACCTAAAATTATTTGAGGGATATGCGTCAATGACCGCTATTGGTAGTATAGCGGTCTTAATTATTTGTCTTATCTTGAAACTTACAAAAATCTTTGATAATACATGAACCACGTTTAGGTTTACGAGCGACACAGGTTAACGGCCATAAAGAATTAGCCAGTGGTGCACATCGACTTTAAATTCTGCGGGCACTACTTTTAAAAGTTTTTGCTCAACTTCTACTACATTTTCTCCATGGCAAACTTAATAAGGTTTGAAACGCGATCGATGTGAGGGTCGACGGCTATAGTTGGCCAGCCAAAAGATAATGAAGCTAGATGATAACTTTGTATAATAAGAATGGAATTTATTTATATTATTTGTGTCCATACATTTTTTCAAAATCAGGTATTTTGGTTTCCCATACAGGTACTTTTTCTCCAACCAGTTCTTTAAGCGTTTTTATAAAAAGTTTAGTTTTCAAAGGAGCATTTCGATGAGGATAAACGGCATAAAACGTACCATAATCTGCTAAGTTAAGATGTGTCATGATGGGTATTAGTTTACCGTCTATTATTTCATTCTCTATCATTTGAGCAGTAATAACTGCCAGCATATTTCCGGCTAGTGCGGTATTAATAAGCATTTCAACTTCGTTAACCTTATAAGCTGGTGTTAATTGAAAATGAGCTTCTTTTCCTAAGTTATCTAAATACTTAAACTTGTCAATGAGCAGCCCTTGTGAAGAATATATAACGGCAGGCAAGCTTTCTAATTTAGGAACTGTCTTGGGGGTTCCATATTTTTTTAAAAATTTAGGTGATGCAACTACCAATAATCGATTTCTGGCTATTGGTTTTGCAATAAGGTTTGACGCTTTCGGCTCTCCTATACGAAACCCTATATCAAAGCCTTCCCCAATAAAATCAACCAAACGATCTTCAAGTAGTAATTCTATTCGAATGTCAGGGTATAAAGCTTGAAATTTAAGTATCGCCTGTTGTACATATTGGCGACCAAATAACGTAGAGCTGGAAATTTTTAGCTCTCCTCTTGGTTCACTATGATAGTTTTCTGCTAAGCGTCTTGAGTTATTCAGTAAATCTCTCAATTGCCTTGCTTGGTTAACCATTTCACTCCCTGCAACGGTTAACGAAAGTGAGCGAGTTGTTCTGTTAAGTAATTGAACTCCTAGCTCATCTTCAAGCTTAACTATTTGCTTAGATATGGCTGAACGGTTGACGTTTCTATGCTCCGATACTTTAGCAAAGCTACCTAATTCAGAGACTTCAAGTAATAGTAGTAGCCGACTTGCAAGATCCATAATTTCACTAATTGGTTCCAATAAGGGAACATTGTAGTTCATTTTTGTCTGTTTTTGGATGTCAAAAAGGATATTAAATTAGCTTCATGAACTTGTCGTGAACAATATCGATTTACGAATTCTTAAGCAAAGAGGCATTGACTATGAATAAACTCATCATCACAAAAGAAGCAGGTATCGCAACTGTTTTAATTAAAAACCCGCCTGTTAATATTTTAACTATTGATTTAATTAATGAATTGAACCAGTTTATTTTGTCGTTAAAAGATGAACGTGAAATTAAAGCCGTTGTATTTAAGTCATTTCATGACGCATTTTTTATTGCTCATCTCGATCTTAATGTTATAAATGGAACTCAGGGAGGGCAAGCTGCGTCAATAGAATTTAATCACATGATTGCAAATATTAAAGCAATGAAGCAGCTTTCAATTGCTATTGTTGACGGTGTTGCTCGTGGTGGAGGCAATGAATTTGTAATGGCATGTGATTTGGCTTACGGCACTGAAAACTCAGCGTTCGCTCAGCCAGAATTATATATAAATATACCTACGGGCGGCCAAGGTGCTGTACAATTTGCTCGCCGATTAGGTAAAGGGAAGGCTCTACAAGCTTTATTAACAGGCGCAGATTTTACAGCTCAACAAGCTGAGCAATTAAACATTATCACTCAATATGTTCCCAAAATTGAGATGAATGAGTTTCTGCAACAGTTATTATTAACGGTTAGTGGTTGGGAAGTACGCGATATCGTAATGTACAAAGAGATCATTACTGCTTCGATTATAGATGAAGATGTTGGCAGTGAATTAGAGTTGAGGTACTTTTTAGAGCGAGCAAAAGAAGAAAAAACTCAAACTATTATCGCAGCCTTTTTAAAACATGGCGGTCAATCAGAGCGTGAAGCAAATGATATTCAAGGGATTTTTGTTGATACAGCCAAAGAGTTATCAAAGTAAGCAATAGGTAATAAAGTTGTGACAATTCCTCTAAGGCAATTGTCACAACTACTACTAAGTTATTAACTTCGAATAATCCAATTATTTTTGAATGTCTTTGGGTCGCTCAAAGCTAACTTCAATTATTCAGTCTTATCTTTAAACTCACACAAATCTTCAATAATACAAGCGCCACAGCGTGGTTTACGAGCCACACAGGTATAACGGCCATGTAAAATAAGCCAATGGTGAACATCCACTTTAAATTCTGCGGGCACCACTTTTAAAAGTTTTTGTTCAACTTCTACCACGTTTTTCCCCATGGCAAACTTAGTGCGGTTTGAAACGCGATCGATGTGAGTGTCTACCGCTATTGTCGGCCAGCCAAAGGCGGTATTAAGTACGACATTGGCCGTTTTTCTACCGACACCGGGTAATGCTTCAAGTGCGGCTCTGTCTTCAGGTACTTGGCCGTCATGTAGGTCGATTAACATTTGACAAGTTTTTAAGGTGTTAACTGCTTTAGTGTTAAATAGGCCAATGGTTTTTATATATGATTTTAATCCGTCTAAACCTAAATCTAAAATAGCCTGTGGCGTGTTCGCAACCGGGTAAAGCTTATCAGTTGCTTTGTTGACACTAACATCCGTTGCTTGCGCTGACAATAGAACTGCGATCAACAATTCAAATGGGCTTGAGAAGTTAAGCTCTGTGGTCGGGTTTGGATTGTTATCCCGTAATCGGGTTAATATTTCTAATCTTTTTTCTTTATTCATTATTTTTATTTAGATTATTTTACTATTTAATGGCTATTAGTTTTCAAAATTCACTCGAACACGCTCAATTGCTTGCTCTAACTTTTTAGGTTTTGCTTGTGCAATTTTATTATCGATTGCATTTTTACCGGCAATTAAAAAGCCCATAGCAATAAACGCACCTGGTGGTAAAATTGCTAACAAAAACTGGCTATCAAGCTGGTATACTTCAACTTTCAATGTTGTTGCCCATTCACCTAACAGTAAGTTGGCGTCATCAAATAAGGTGCCTTGGCCTAATACTTCGCGTATTCCACCGAGTAAAACTAGCACAGCTAAAAAGCCAAGTCCCATCATTAAGCCGTCAAAACTGGCTTGTTTAATTGGGTTCTTTGATGCATAAGCTTCAGCGCGGCCAATAATGGCACAGTTCGTTACGATTAATGGCAAGAATATACCTAAGGATTGGTATAAGTCGTAAGTGAATGCATTCATTAACAATTGTACGCAAGTAACGAAGGCGGCAATGATCAAAACAAAAATGGGAATGCGAATTTCTTTTGGAACCCATTGGCGAATTGCAGATACAGTAGCATTAGAGCAAATTAGAACAAATAATGTTGCGATACCTAAACCTAAGGCATTCACTACTGTTGAAGTAACAGCCAATAACGGACAAAGACCAAGTAATTGTACAAGGCCAGGGTTATTCTTCCATAGCCCTTGCCAAGCGAGTTCTTTGTATTCAGCATTAATTTTCATTATTTAGCCTCACAATTACTTTCAGTGGAAAATATAACTTCTTGATTTTCAATAAAGTAATCAACTGTTTTTTTCACAGTTTTTACAACTGCTCGTGGTGTGATAGTAGCGCCGGTAAATTGGTCAAACATGCCACCGTCTTTAGCCACCGCCCAACGACTGTCATTTTCCTCTAATACTTTTTTACCAGAGAATGTCGTAATCCAATCACTTTTTTTAATTTCGATTTTATCGCCTAAACCAGGGGTTTCTTTGTGTAATAGGGTGCGAACGCCGCTAACACTGCCATCGGTATTAACGGCGATAAGCAGCTCAATATTGCCATTGTAGCCATCTGGTGCTATGGCTTTAATCGCTGCCGCTACGGGGACGTTATTCATTCTTGCACGATAAATAACGTCCGTGATTAAGTCGCTATTTCTGTCGTGTGGCGCATTGATACAATCACGAAACATTTCATTGTCATGATTTTTCTCATCAATGGTTTCGTTAAGTTGCTTTATGAGTTGTTGTTGAGCTTGCTGTGCAATTCTATCTTTAGTTAACACATTAACTAAGCCAACTGCTGCAGTGCATGCAACAGCAAATAGAGCGAGAACTTTGGCATTTTTATTCATTGCAGGAGTAATATTTGACATTATTTTTTTGCTCCTACGTTATGACCATAAGTGCGTGGGCGCGTGTATTGGTCAATTAATGGTGCTGCCATATTACAAAGCAGTACAGCAAATGCTACGGCATCTGGGTAACCGCCAAATTTTCGAATAATATAAACTAATAGGCCTGCAAGGGCTCCAAATACTAATCGCCCCTTGACACTGGTTGCCCCGGAAACCGGGTCAGTTAAAATGAAAAATGCCCCTAGCATAGTTGCACCAGTAAACCAGTGAAACATAGTAGAAGCGCTACTGTCTGGGCTAATAATAAATGCGATAAAGCTGCAAATGAATAAGCTTGCTAAAAAGCTTAATGGTGTGGTCCAATGAATGGCTTTTTTCGCCAATAAGAAGAGGCCGCCAAGTAAAAAACCTGCATTCATCCATTCCCAACCAATACCAAAATGTTGGCCTATAACGGTTGATTGCATGCTTTCTACAACGGTAAGTCCAAGCGTAATATTGGTTTTTACCGTATCGAGTGGTGTTGCCATAGTTACACCATCAATATGGGTACGAATTTGCTCTACCGAGTAACCTTCTGCTGTATAACCGGAAAAAATTAATGATAAGGTATCGCTAAATTGAAGGTCAATGGCTAGTAATGGCAGTGGTGGTTGCCATTGTGTCATTTGTACTGGAAACGATATTAGCAACATAACGTAGGCCGCCATCGCAGGATTAAATGGGTTATGACCCAAGCCACCGTATAATTGTTTAACAACTATAATGGCAAATAAACTGCCTATAATCGTAATCCACCATGGGGCCAGTGCCGGTAAACTAATACCGAGTAATACGGCGGTTAGTATTGCGCTGCCATCAAATAACTGTGGGCGTATTTTTTTTTCTCTAAGAGATAATATGGCAAACTCTGCAACTAAAGCGGTAATTATTGCCATTGATATATGAATTAAATTACCCCAACCAAAGAAATACCATTGTGCAAAAATGCCAGGAATTGTCGCGTAAATGACCATTCGCATCAGTTTTGATGTTTCACTTTGTTGATGGTTATGTGGGGAACTTGCTATCCAAAATGCCATAGTGATCAATTACTCTGAAGTTTGTGGTTTGTTTGATTGAGCTGCTAGCTTTTTAGCCTTTGCCTTGGCAACAGCTGCTGCAATACGTGCTTTTTTATCATTGCTAGCAGAAGTGTTGTCATTGGCGAGGTTATCATCTAGTTTACTACTTGACGCTGCTAGTTTTTTTGCTTTCGCTTTTGCGACAGCCGCAGCAATTTTAGCTTTTCTGGTATCGTCAGCATTTTGCTGCTCAGGCATTGGCTTTTCATTTTTTGCAGATGAGGTCTCGGTAGTTGACGATTGTTTATTCACATTAGCTTTAGTGTTGCTATCTGGTTCAATCATCGTTTGAGTTTTATCGTCAGCACTTGCCGTTTTTTCTGCTTGACGTTTTGCCAGTGCTTTTGCTTTAGCCTTTGCAACAGCACTGGCAACTTTGGCTTTCTTTGCATCTTCTGCAGTAGTAACATTAGAGCTAGCTTGAGTGTTTTTGTTAGAAACTGTAGCTATTTCTACTGTGTTGTTTTCAGGTGATAGGGTATCTGTCTTTTGTAATTTTTTGGCTTTTGCTTTAGCAATAGCCGCAGCTACTTTCGCTTTTTTATCATTAGTAGCGCTAGTTTCTTGAATTGCTGCCGGTAAGATAGCTGGCTCAGCCTTTGTGTTATTTGTTGCTGATTTTTCTGCTGCTTGCTTGGCGAGTTTTTTCGCTTTTGCACGTGCGATAGCATTGGCAACTTGGCTTTTTTGATCGCTAACTTGTTCACTATTCACGACTGCTTGTGGAGCATCTTTGATGTTGTTATTTTCTTGAGCTTTTTTCGCTTTTACACGGGCAAGTGCAGCAGCAACAGCAGATTTCTCTGTTTTCGCTTCAGCTGTGCCTGAATTCATTCGAGCTTTGCGCGCCTCTGCTGCTCTTTTATGTTTTTCTGCTCGCGCAATTTTTTCACGTTCAAGGCGTTCTTTACGAGCTTCAAACCTAACTTTAGCTTTTTCAGCTTTAATATCGAGTAACTTTTGTTGGCGAATTTCGGCTTTTGCAATTCGATAATAATGTACCAGCGGAATTTGACTCGGACATACATAAGCACAAGCACCACATTCAATGCAGTCAAATAGATTAAGCTTAGCCAGTTGTTGTTGGTCTTTCGCTTTTGCGCTCCATTGTAGTTCTTGTGGGAGGAGCTGTGCTGGGCAAACATCAGCGCATTGGCCACAGCGAATACATTCAACTTCTTTGCTACCGGTAGAGTAGGGTGATGCAATTTCTGCTTCACTTGGCGCTAAAATACAATTGGTCGATTTAACTACAGGTATTTGGTCGCTTGACAGGCTAAAGCCCATCATAGGGCCACCCATAATTAAATGCTTATGTTGAGAGTTTTTATAGCCACAATTTTCTGTGAGAAAGCCGACCGGGGTACCAATTAATGCCCAGGTATTTTGTGGCTTTTCTAGAGCTTGACCACTAACGGTTACCACGCGCTTGATTAAAGGCGTGTCATTGATAACAGCATCGGCAATGGCAAAACAAGTTGCAACATTTTGCATTACTATACCAAGTGAGCTTGGTAAAACGCCGCTCGGTACTTCTTGGCCTGTTAATATTTTTATTAGCTGTTTTTCACCGCCACTCGGGTATTTAGTTGGTATAACACAAACATGAATATGAGCAATATTCTCAGTGGCTTTTTTCAGTGTAGCAATTGCTTGCGGTTTGTTGTCCTCAATGCCAATTAAGATATTTTTAGGCGCGAGTAGATGATCAAGAATTTTAATGCCATCGAGTACAGTTGGGCTATGTTCTTGGATTAATAAATCGTCAGCGGTTATGTAAGGTTCACATTCTGCAGCATTAATAATAAGAAATTCAATTTTTGCTAATGTGCCAACTTTTACTTGTGTCGGAAAACCCGCACCACCCATGCCAGCAATACCCGCATTTGCAATTTTTTCTAATATTTGCCCTTTACTCAACAGTTGGTAATCAGGGCAAATATTACGCTCACACCAGGTATCTTCGCCGTCGGGAGAAAGTACAATACAAGTTTCACTTAGTCCAGATGGGTGAGGAATAATCGACGGTTTAATGGCCGTAATGGTGCCACTTGTTGGCGCGTGAACAGGCAATTGCATTGGGCTGTCGCTGCTACTTAACGCTTGGCCTTTAAGAACTTTGTCACCAATTGCTACCTCTAGGTTACCCGCTTGTCCTATATGTTGACGTATAGGAATAATAAGTTGCTGAGGAATTCGCGCGCTGGCTATAGGTTTAGTAGACGTGAGAAACTTTTGCTCAGGTGGGTGAATACCACCATGAAATTGTGAAAAGTGACCTTTTTGAATACGTTCAATTATAGATTCCACTACAGCCTCATTAATCTATTTCTACGACGGGAATCGTGTTTAAGTCCCATTGCCAATTTTGAGTTGTTGTGGCCACTGGGATCATTTCAATACAGTCGACTGGGCAAGGGGCAACACATAAGTCACATCCCGTGCATTCGTCTGCAATTATGGTATGCATTTGTTTAGTTGTACCTATGATGGCGTCAACCGGACAAGCTTGAATGCACTTGGTACAACCGATACAGTCTTCTTCAATAATAAAAGCGACTTTGGGTGTGGTATCTGCTTCATGGTTTTCATCCATAGGTTGTACCTCAACCCCCATTAAGTCGGCAATTTTCTTAATGGTATCTTCGCCGCCAGGCGCACATTTGTTGATTGCTTCACCGTTTGCAACCGCTTCAGCATAAGGCTTACAACCTGGGTATCCACATTGGCCACATTGTGTTTGCGGCAACAAGGCATCAAGCTGTTCGGCAAGAGGATCTCCTTCGACTTTAAATCGAACAGAGGCAAAACCAAGTAATGCGCCAAAAAACGCTGCAATTACACCAACAACTATTATTGCAATTAATGTACTCATTAAAATTTAACCAAACCCGTAAAGCCCATAAAGGCCAATGACATTAAACCTGCTGTTATCATGGCAATGGCAGAGCCTTTAAAAGGTGCAGGTACATCGGCATTAGCAAGCTTTTCTCGCATGGCAGAGAACATAATTAACACTAATGAAAAACCGGCGGCAGCGCCAAAGCCATAAATGATAGATTCGAAAAAGTTATGTTGCTCGTACATATTAAGTAATGCAACGCCGAGCACGGCACAGTTTGTGGTGATAAGCGGTAAAAATATCCCTAATAAACGATAAAGGTTGGCGCTGGTTTTATGAACCACCATTTCGGTAAACTGAACCACGACAGCAATGACTAAAATAAAAGTCATTGTATTTAGGTACTCTAAATTTAATGGCACTAGAATATAGCTGTTTACAATGTAACTTAATAATGATGCCAAAGTCATGACAAAGGTTGTTGCGAACGACATGCCGATGGCGGTTTCTGTGCGTGAAGAAACCCCCATAAATGGGCACAGTCCAAGAAACTTTACTAATACAAAGTTATTTACTAATACTGTGCCAACTAACAGCAGTAGGTAATCAGTCATTTGATAATTATTTTACCGTGAAAATTCACGCTATTATCCGTGTTTATCAATGAATAAACAACATACGAAGCGTAAGGTTATTAATTTTTTATTTTGCTCCATTTGAACATGCTCAAAAATCAAGCAAAAACGTTAGTTTTCACGCTAAAATAGTTGATGTTTATTGATGTTTATTGATGTGTTAGTAGGTGATTTCGACCTAGTGCTATTACTAGGTCGAATAAGTTACTATAAATTAAAGAGCTGACAAGCTTTTTGGTTTGCCGATATAGAAACCTTGGCAACCATCAATGAAAAGCTTTTCTAGCATAAACTTCTCTTCTTGGCTTTCAACGCTTTCCGCCAAAACACTGATGCTCAATCTGTGTGCTAAATCGACCATTAAACGCAAAAAGTATTGATTGTTTTTGTCTTCATCAATATCGCGGGTATAGGTACTGTCCATTTTAATGAAGTCGGGTTTTAAATCTCTAAAGAATTTAAATGATGTTAAGCCAACACCAAATCGTTCTACGGTTATTCTAGCACCAACGCGATGCACCATATCGATAAAGTTTTTACTGGTTTTGATATTTTGCTGTAAACCATATTCGGTAATTTCAAAAACTAATTTTGATGCAATTGCAGCGTCACGTAGTAAGCGTCGCTCTAACCAAATTAAAAAATGTCCGTCATTAATTGACCGAGCACTAACGTTAATACCGAAAAAGTGATCTTGCATGTTTTTATCTGCAATCTCTTTAATTGCCGCTTCGATTATCATACGGTCAACGGCGACGATTTTATCAAGTTTTTCTGCCATGGCAAAAAATGATGCCGTTGGCAGTACATCATCGCTGCTATTGAGAAAACGTGCTAACACTTCCCCGTAAACACGGCTATTTGGACTGCTTGGCTTGATAGGCTGAACCAATAGCCTGATTCGCTGGTTTTCTATAACACTGTCTATCTCTTGTCGCCAGTTTTGATTGCCATAGCTAGCACTACTGTTTTCCAAAATACTGCTATCGGTTTGTGCAAACCAGGCATTAACTTGTTGTGTTTGAGCAACGCTGATTCCTGTGTCGGCTAGGGCGAGCAATTCGCCAAGTGGCTTATCATTGTCGAAATAAACAAGGCCAGTGTAACCAACAGAGTCTAAATCAGATGCTTGTTGGTATTCGTTGAATTTTCCGGTTAAATCATTCGCAAAATTTTCCGCACTTTTTAAGGTGATATTAGGAATAAGAGTGGCGAAATCAGAGCTGTTCAAACGGAAAACTTGTGCCCCTTTATAGCGGCTAATGGCATGCTTCATTATGTCAGCAACATCACGGATATAGCTATCGCCTTCATGATAACCATGAATTTGATTTATGGTTTGTAATTCTGAGCACCGAGTAATAGATAAAACGCCAAAGTCTGAACGGCTATCAGCATTTTCAAAAAACTGAATAAAACGATTTCTATTTTCTAATTTTGTAACGGGTTCAATATACGCGTCTTTTTCGAGTAAGGTTGTTTCAGAAATTTTACTAGCAATTAAATTCTTTAATTCTGTTAAATGTTGTTGAATTTCAGGTAGGTCAATTTCATCATCTTGAGCCTTATCTGTATTTTCTTTACCGGTAATTATTGTGGCCAAATCACCTTTAATTTGCTGATTAATTTTTCCTGCCAGTCGGCGATAGCGTGCAATACTAAATGATGCAGCAATAACGATAAAGATTACCGACAGTAAAAATACCGCAAGCACGACCTTGATAAGTAATGATAGGTTACTATCTGCCGATAATTGATAGCGAATGGTTAAGCCACTTTTTGGCAGTTTTACTTGATTAATAGGTGCTAAAATAAATTCAACTAGCGGAGCACTTTTTTGTTGTTTGTTGACAATAATTGCGCCATCTCTATTGCCGATATTGATAAAATGATAAGGGTTTAAGCTGATTAGTAGATTTGCTAGTTCTTCGCTATTAACAGCAGAGCTTTCGCGGTCGTAAGACTGTAATACCTGAATATGTTGTTTTTGATTTTCAGATACTTGCATTGCTAATAAAATAGCACCTGCTATACCTACAACGGTACTAAATGCTAAAGCAAAGAGAAAATTTCTTAACAGCAGTTGTGTATACGTATACATATTTTTCCAAAAAGCCGAAATATGGCGTAAAAGTTGAATTAATCAATGGTCGTTAAAAGAAAAAGGTAAATTTTCTTCGACAATTATATCAATTTACTAACTATCTGATAATGCCGCAATAATTATTATAGTAATGTTAGGTAAATTTATATTTTTCTTTTTTAAATCACTAGGTAACTTTCTGTTTAGCTAGGTAAGTTGCAGGGAAAATTAACTTGCTATGACTAAGACAACGCTATATAATTCGCCACGCTTAAATATAGCAATATTTCACTGAGTAGTTAGTTTAACTTAATATAGTTAATTAACTAAAATATTGTTGTAAAAAGTCAAGGTTTACTTGGCTTACATCGTGGGTTCAGTGAAATAAGCCCCGCGTAATGGGGCTTTTTTGTATCTTGAGAACATAAAAAGGTGCAATGACAGCAAGGTAAATCGCTGGGCTTTATGCCCTTTTTTTGTTTCTGGACTCGTCCAATTTGGAGAAAATTGATTGGCTAAATTTGAACACAAACTAACTGACATGTTACGTCCTGCCGTAGAAGAAACAGGCAAGGAACTATTAGGCGTTGAATTTATCAGCGCAGGTAATCACTCAGTTTTAAGAATTTTTATCGATCATGAAAATGGTATCGATGTTGATGACTGCGCTGAAGTTAGTCATCAAGTAGGGGCTATTCTCGACGTAGAAGACCCAATTAGCAGTGAATACAATTTAGAGGTTTCGTCACCTGGGCTTGATCGTCCACTTTTTGATAAATCGCACTTTGCCGCGGTTGTTGACGAAACAATAGAAGTAAAACTTTCGATGCCATTAAATGGTCGTCGCAAATTTAAAGGTAAGTTAGTTGCCATTGAAAATGACAGCTTAATTGTAATGGTTGATAACGAAGAATATGAACTTGTTATCAGTAATGTAGACAAGGCTCACCTTGTTTATAACCATAATAAATAATTTTAAAATAATGAGAAAGGCTAACTAGCATGAGTAAGGAAATATTACTGGTCGTAGATGCTGTTTCTAATGAGAAGGCATTACCACGAGAAAGCATTTTTGAAGCAATGGAAACCGCTTTAGAAACTGCAACGAAAAAGAAATATGAAGGTGAAATTTTAGTTCGTGTATGTATTGACCGCGCAAGTGGTGAGTTTGACACATTCCGTCGTTGGTTAGTCATCGATGAAAGCGAAACACCGATGGAAAATCCATACGCTGAAATTAGCTTGGCAGCAGCACAGTATGAAAACCCAGAGTTAAACATTGGCGATTTTGTCGAAGAGCAAATTGAGTCAGTTAAATTTGACCGTGTTACAACACAAACTGCTAAACAAGTAATTGTACAAAAAATTCGTGAAGCAGAGCGAGGCTTAATTGTTGACGCTTACCAAGAGCAAGTTGGCGAAATTATTACTGGTGTTGTGAAAAAAGCTAGCCGCGATAGTGTAATTTTAGACTTAGGTAACAATGCTGAAGCGATTGTGTATCGTGATGATATGCTACCCCGTGAAAGTTTCCGTCCGGGTGATCGTGTACGTGGCTTACTTTATGAAATTAAGCCAGAAGCACGCGGTGCCCAATTATTTGTTAGTCGTACTAAGCCTGACATGTTAATTGAATTATTTCGCGTTGAAGTGCCAGAAATCGGTGAAGAAATGCTTGAGATCAAAGGAGCGGCTCGCGACCCTGGCTCTCGCGCGAAAATTTCTGTAAAAAGTAACGATAAGCGTATTGACCCAGTTGGTGCTTGTGTTGGTATGCGTGGTTCACGTGTTCAAGCCGTATCAGGTGAACTTGGCGGTGAACGTGTAGATATCGTTTTATACGACGACAATCCAGCACAATACGTTATCAATGCAATGGCGCCAGCTGAAGTTGCTTCTATCATTGTTGATGAAGACAAAAACACTATGGACATTGCGGTTGAAGAAGGTAATTTAGCGATGGCTATTGGTCGTAGTGGCCAAAACGTTCGTTTAGCAAGCCAGTTAACTGGCTGGGAACTTAACGTAATGACTGTTGCTGACATGAATGAGAAGCATCAAGCTGAAAACGACAAGGTATTAACACTGTTTACTGAGAAGTTAGACCTTGATGAAGATTTTGCTTTGATGCTAGTTGAAGAAGGATTTACTTCGTTAGAAGAAATTGCCTACGTACCTGTTGCTGAAATGCTTGAAATAGACGGCATGGATGAAGAAATTGTTGAAGAGTTACGAGATCGTGCTAAAGCGGCAATTACTACACAAGCATTAGCAAGTGAAGAAACACTTGAAGGCGCGGAGCCAGCAGAAGATTTATTAGCTCTTGAAGGCTTAGATCGTCATTTAGCGTTCGTATTAGCGAGTCGTGGTATTTCAACATTAGAAGACCTTGCTGAGCAAGGCGTTGACGAAATATCAGACATTGAAGAATTAGATGAAACCAAAGCGGGCGAGCTAATTATGGCTGCACGTAACATTTGTTGGTTTAACGAAGAATAAGACACCGGGAGAATTATATAGATGGCAAACGTAACGGTAGAAGAACTTGCCAAAGAAATCGGTACACCGGTGGATCGCTTAGTAAGCCAATTGGCTGACTCAGGCGTGAAAAAATCGGCAACTGATTCTGTTTCGCAAGAAGAAAAAGAAACCCTGCTTGAACATTTGAAAAAGCAACACGGTGATGACTCAACAGCTAGCCCTAGCAAAATGACGCTTAGCCGTAAGAAAAAATCAACACTAGTGCTGGGACACGGTAGCAAAGCAAAATCGGTACAAGTAGAAGTACGTAAAAAACGTACTTATGTAAAACGTAGCGATTTAGAAGAGCAGCAACAAGCAGAAGCAGAAGCAAAAGCTGCTGAAGAAGCGCGTATAAAAGCCGAAGCTGAAGCAAAAGCAAAAGCTGAAGCAGAGGCAAAAGAAGCTGAGAATGCTCGTGCAGCAGCTGCAGCAAAAGCAGAAGCTGAAGCCGAAGCGGCGGCAAAAGCAAAGGCCGAAGCTGAAGCAAAAGCTAAACAAGCAGCTGTCGCTAAAGCGAAAAGCATTGAAGAATCAGCAGCTAAACCTGCGCCAGCACCAGCTGAAACAGAAGAAGCTAAGAAATTACGCTTACAACAAGAAGCTGAATTAGCTGCTAAAGCTGAAGAAGAAGCACGCTTATCGGCTGAAAAAGCGCGTAAATTGGCTGAAGAAAATGAAGCCCGTTGGAAAGCACAAGAAGCTGAGCGTAAAGCGAAAGAAAAAGAAGTAGTACACTTAACTTCTTCTAAATACGCACAAGAAGCGGAAGATAAGAGTGACTCCGCTGATGAAGGTGGACGTCGTCGTCGTAAGAAAAAGCCAGCTGGCCAAGATAAAAACCGTGGCGGTAGAAGCGGCAAAGGTAAAGGTAAATTAAGTTTATCGGCACCACAAAGTTTAAAACATGGTTTCCAAAAACCAGTTGAAGCTAAAATGTCAGAAGTTCGCATTGGCGAAACAATTTCTGTTGCTGAATTGGCAAATAAAATGTCGGTTAAAGGTGCTGAAGTTGTTAAAGTCATGTTTAAGATGGGCGCTATGGCGACTATCAACCAAGTTATTGACCAAGAAACTGCGGCATTAGTTGCTGAAGAAATGGGTCGTGAAGTGGTATTAGTGAAAGAAAACGCTTTGGAAGAAGCCGTACTTTCTGACCGTGGCGATGCAGGTGATGCTATAACGCGTGCGCCAGTAGTGACTATTATGGGTCACGTTGACCATGGTAAAACATCATTGCTAGACCACATTCGTGAAGCAAAAGTTGCTGATGGCGAAGCCGGTGGTATTACCCAGCATATCGGTGCTTATCACGTAGAAACGGGTCATGGTATGATCACTTTCTTAGATACTCCAGGTCACGCTGCATTTACGGCAATGCGTTCTCGTGGTGCAAAAGCAACTGATATCGTTATTATCGTTGTTGCTGCTGATGATGGCGTTATGCCACAAACAATTGAAGCGATTCAACATGCAAAAGCATCAGACGCGCCAATTATTATCGCTGTAAACAAAATGGATAAAGAGACGGCAGATCCTGATCGAGTGAAGACTGAATTGTCACAACACGATGTTATCCCTGAAGATTGGGGTGGTGACGTACAGTTCTGTCATGTTTCAGCTAAAACAGGTTTAGGCATCGACGAACTACTAGATTCAATTTTATTACAATCTGAAGTATTAGAATTAACTGCCGTTGTAGATAAAATGGCTAACGGTGTTGTGGTTGAGTCTAAATTGGATAAAGGCCGAGGCCCTGTGGCAACGGTACTAGTTCAAGAAGGTACTTTAAACCAAGGTGATATCGTTCTTTGTGGTTTAGAATACGGTCGTGTTCGTGCAATGCGTGATGAAAATGGTCGTGCAATTAAGTCAGCGGGTCCTTCAATTCCAGTTGAAATTTTAGGTCTAAGTGGTGTACCACAATCAGGTGATGAAGCGACTGTCGTTAAAGATGAGAAGAAAGCACGTGAAGTTGCGTTATATCGTCAAGGTAAATTCCGTGATGTGAAACTTGCTCGTCAGCAAAAATCGAAACTTGAAAACATGTTCTCTAACATGGCTGAAGGCGATATTTCTGAAGTTAACGTAGTACTTAAATCTGATGTACAAGGTTCACTTGAAGCAATTTCAGACTCACTTGTGAAACTTTCAACAGATGAAGTTAAAGTTAAAATTATCGGCTCTGGTGTCGGTGGTATTACAGAAACTGATGCAACACTTGCTGCTGCGTCAAATGCGATTGTAGTTGGCTTTAACGTTCGTGCGGACGCCGCTGCTCGTAAAGTAATTGAATCTGAGAAAATTGATTTACGTTACTACAGCGTTATTTACGCCTTGATTGACGAAGTGAAACAAGCCATGAGTGGTATGCTTGCACCTGAGTTCAAGCAAGAAATTATTGGTTTAGCACAAGTTCGTGACGTATTTAAGTCGCCGAAAATTGGTGCGATTGCGGGTTGTATGGTTACAGAAGGCATTATCAAACGTTCTGCTCCTATTCGTGTACTACGTGAAAACGTGGTTATTTACGAAGGTGAGCTAGAGTCGTTACGTCGCTTTAAAGACGATGTACAAGAAGTTCGCAACGGTACTGAGTGTGGTATCGGTGTTAAGAACTACAATGATGTACGTGTTGGTGACCAAATTGAAGTATTTGAGACGGTAGAAGTTAAACGCTCACTGTAACTTTATATTTTTGCTAGCAACTTTAATAACGGCATCGGAAGTACTCATTGACATGCGTCAACTGCGTGCTTCCTTTTTGTTCTAAAAGTCGCTAACTTCAATTTAAAGCAACAGAAATTTGGAATAATATTGAGAAATGGAGGCTTAGCCTCCGTTTTTGTTAGGAGTTTATAATGGCTAGAGAATTTGCTCGAACCGATCGAGTCGCCCAAGAAATTCAAAAAGAAATCGCGATGATTATTCAACGCGAAGTTAAAGACCCTCGTTTAGGTATGGTAACGGTAAATGCAGTAGAAATTACCCGTGACTTAGCCTACGCCAAAATATTTGTGACCTTTTTTACTTTAGAAGGTCAAAATATTGATCATTCATTAGAAGTACTAAATGAAGCAGCAAGCTACATTCGTACCTTATTAGCTAAACGAATTAAAGCGCGTATTATGCCGGAACTAAGGTTTGTTTATGACAAATCTATGGTCGAAGGTGTGCGTATGGGGAATTTGGTGGATAAAGCAATCGCGGCAGATGAGAAAAATCATCAAGGCGATAATGATAAAGAACTAAAGAGCGAATAACAATGGCGAAGAAAAGAAAAGGCCGCCCAATAAACGGTGTTTTGCTGCTCGATAAGCCTTATGACATGTCGTCAAATACTGCCTTACAAAAAGTGAAGCGCATTTACTTTGCTCAAAAAGCTGGGCATACGGGAGCGTTGGACCCATTAGCGACAGGTATGCTGCCAGTATGTTTAGGCGAAGGGACTAAGTTTTCTCAATTCTTGCTTGATACGGATAAAACTTATCAAGTTACGGCTAAGTTAGGTATTCGTACTACTACCAGTGATGTTGATGGTGAAGTTGTTTCTGAAAAAGTAGTGAATGTTACCGAGCAACAATTAGCAAAGGCGTTAGATAGCTTTCGCGGTACCACACAGCAAGTTCCGTCAATGTATTCGGCACTGAAATATCAAGGACAGCCTTTATATAAGTATGCGCGAGAAGGCATAGAGGTGCCAAGAGAATCACGTGATATCACCGTTTATAATTTAGAGTTGTTACGCTTTGAAGGTGATGAAGTAGATTTAGATATTCATGTTTCAAAAGGTACTTATATTCGCACAATCATTGATGATTTAGGTGAGTTACTTGGTTGTGGTGCACATGTTGCGAAATTACACCGTAGTGCTGTTGGCAATTACCCGACTGATCGTATGGTTACTTTAGAACAGTTAGAGGCATTACTTGAAAAGGCGCAAAGTGAAGATGTTGCTCCATCAATTTATTTAGATCCATTATTACTACCTATGACTACCGCTTGTGACGGAATACCTGAGGTATTTGTTGATGATATGTCGGCAAACTTTTTACGTCACGGTAACCCAGTACAATGTTCTGGTGCGCCGAGTGAAGGTTTAGTGCAAGTTTTTATTGGTGATAATGTAGAAACGGGTGAGTTTATTGGTGTTGGTCAAATTGACGATGACGGTTTAGTAGCACCAAAACGAATTACTGTATTATAAAAAAGGAGCAACAAATGCTCCTATATAATATTAAGATTTACATACACGTTTAGGTAATTTACTACCCATTACTTTTATTGATGTACATGATTTTTTCTTTTCTACGTCTGCCGACCCATCGTTTGCTGATTTAGTAGAAGCACAACCGGAAAATAATATTGTAAATGTTAACAAAATTATAGTTTTTCTCACTATTATTCCTTTAGTTAGTATATCGAGCGGCAATTCTAATTATTTGCTATTGATATGTCCAATTGAATTTTTAAATTATTGTTAATATGTTTTTAAAAAATTGTAAATTAGCGTGTTTGGGTTTTGTATATAATTAGTAATTCCAGCAAAACAAAATATAAGTTAATGTTGCAATTACAATCGTAGTTGCTAGAATACGCGCTCTTTAGAACGTCTTGCTGATTTAGTGTTCGGCTCGACGCGATTTTTAAAACACTAAAATTAAGGTAAATATTATGTCTTTAAACGCTGCTGAAAAAGCTGCTATTGTTGCAGAATACGCACAATCTGAAGGTGACACTGGTTCTCCAGAAGTACAAGTTGCTTTGTTAACTACACAAATCAACCACTTACAAGGTCACTTTAAAGAGCACATCCATGATCACCACTCTCGTCGTGGTTTATTACGCATGGTAAGCCAACGTCGTAAATTACTTGATTACTTAAAAGGCAAAAACGTTGAACGTTACACGTCTTTAATCGGTAAATTAGGTTTACGTCGCTAAGACAAGCTTTACTGTTAAAGTAAGCAAAGAATTTTCAAAGGAGCCATAGGCTCCTTTTTTTATGCTTGAATGTTAAGGCATAAAAAGTTCAGAAAGCGCAGATGGCAGCAGCTTATATCTAGGTTGTATAGCACTAAAACTTATAATGGAATTCGATGTTGACGTTATTGTTATGCTATATCAAAGAAAAATCGTGCTAATAGACTAAAATCTCCTTAATTAATGACGAGGAAATTTTTATGACATCTATCCCTGAATTTATGACCACAAAACATCGCGAATGTGATGAGTTTTTTATCGCTGCTGAAAATGCTGTTTCTGATAATAACTGGTCATTGGCAAAGCAAGCTTTTACTCAGTTTTCTGAAGAACTAGAGTTACATTTACAAGCGGAAGAAAATATTCTATTTCCAGAGTTTGAGCAAGCAACAGGGATCACTCAAGGGCCAACACAAGTGATGCGCGGTGAACATCAGCAAATGCGAGCATTAGTTGCGGAATTACTGCAAGCATTAACAAGTGAGAGTAAAGATAGTTATATTGGCGCGTCTGAAACATTAATGGTGCTAATGCAACAGCATAATATGAAAGAAGAAATGATGTTATATCCGATGACGCAACAACGTGTACCAGAGCCGGAAGCACTACTTGCTAGCGTTGAAGAACATTGTAAAGCACTAAAAAATGGCTAGTAAACCAAGATGATAATAATAGAAGTAAGTGTTACTGCATTGGCTCCACCTGAGCCAATGCAAGTTATATTATCTGCGTTAGCCAAGTTACCAAATAACGGTATACTTAAGGTATTTCATAGTCGGGAGCCATTTCCTCTATATGAACGCTTGGTAGCCAATGGTTGGTTATATCACAGCGAAAAAATAGCTGAAGACAGTGTTATTATTCATATTGCTCATCAACAAAATAGCCAAAAATTTACAGACTTTATTGTTCAAAGTTCCTCTAAGTACACATGAATTTAGCAAGTTTATCATTTAGTGCCTTACCAGCGATTAGCGTACCGTTTCGCTACTTTGTCAGTGCCGTTGTGTTTATGATCTTAACGTCAGTGCTGATATTATTCTTTGGGGAGTCACTATGGTTAAGTCGCTGGCAACCTCAAATGCTCGCCATTACGCATTTATTTACATTAGGCTTTATTTCTATGGTAATGATGGGGGCTATATATCAATTTTTACCAGTAGTCGGTGGGGTTGGCATTCGAAACGCTTCAAAGGTAGCTACAATTTCTCATGCCTTACATACATTCGGAACATTGGCACTTGCGCTACACTTTTTAATTCCTAATCAATTCCTTCAAGTTACAGCCATGTTGGCGCTAGGTGTAGGTTTTACATATTACATTTTTTCAGTTGCACGAGTTTTAACGCAAAAACTTAGTCAAGGAAATACCATTATTGGTATTAGATTGGCGGTATTGGCATTGGTGGTGGTGGTTTTGTTGGGATTGTTGTTACTTATGCAAACGAGTAGCTATGTTGGCCGTGAGTTTAGCTTTATTGCTAATAAAAATTATACTGATATTCATGCATTAATAGGTGGTATTGGTTGGGCAGGTATACTCATTTTTGCTGTTAGTTTACAAATTATCCCAATGTTTCACGTTACGCCTAACTTTCCCAAATTGTTGGCAAAGTATATGTCTGTATTACTGGCAGTGTTGCTTTTTTCATTATTTTTATTTCTTCCAAGCAGCTTAGCGGGGAGTTTTATTATTGCGTGCTTGCTTGTGCTAGTTAGTAGTTTTAATTTAGTTGTACTAAAGCTGTTAACGCAAAGAAAACGTAAGGTCAGTGACACCAGTGTGCAGCTTTGGCAGTTTGCTGCAGCTAGTTTTCTGGTGCTTACCATTTTATATCTAATCCCCGAATCAATTATTGATTCAGTGTTTCTTGGTAAAAAATCGTTATTGTTAGGCGCAATTTTTATTTATTTATATTTGCTCAGTATTATTGAAGCAATGCTTTTAAAGATCACCCCATTTTTAACTTACACTCATCTGCAAAACTTATGTATGAGCAACTTTTCAGCGATGGCACATCTACCACATATGCATGAGTTATTGCTGAAAAAGCATGGTCGATGGTTATTTTACTCGCATTTACTGTCGAGCATCGCGCTTATTATTACCATAGCTTATAGCAGCTTATATTGGCTGTTTGGCATGGCAATGCTGATCGAATTTTCAGGCTTGCTTGCACTGATTTTGCGTAGTTTGTATTTGTTTAAGCAATGTAAGAACAAAATAGTAGTTGATAATGTCGCGTAGCATAGCACTACCTTGAGATAATCCAGCTATTTGCTGGATTTTAACGCTAACGCTGAACAATTACGCATTGACGCTAGTAAAAACCTATTCGTTAAGTATAATGTGCGTGCAAAATTTATAATTGCAAAAAACTAATCAATCAAACTGTATAATTTTTTGTTCTACTTAGTGCGTTACTTATGTTAACGCCTTAATATTTAAAATAAATATTTAAGCATATAGCTAAGTGAATAAATAATTGTACAGATTGATTAAAATCTAAAATATTTAAGGAACTTATTATATGTTCAAACCAGTTACTAAAACCTTTGAGTTTGGTCAACATACCGTAACGCTTGAAACCGGTGTTATTGCTCGCCAAGCATCATGCGCTGTAATGGCTAGCATGGACGACACGTCAGTACTTGTTTCTGTTGTTGGTAAAAAAGAAGTGAAAGAAGGTCAAGACTTCTTTCCATTAACAGTTAACTACCAAGAGCGTACTTACGCTGCTGGTAAAATTCCAGGTGGTTTCTTTAAGCGTGAAGGTCGTCCATCTGAAGAAGAAACACTAATTGCGCGTTTAATTGACCGTCCAATTCGTCCATTATTCCCTGAAGGGTTTAATAACGAAGTGCAGGTTATTATTACTGTTGTTTCTGCTAATCCAGAAATCAACCCTGATATCATCTCATTATTGGGTACATCTGCAGCATTAGCTATTTCAGGTATGCCATTTAATGGTCCTGTTGGTGCTGCACGCGTTGGTTATACTGACGGCAAATACATTCTTAACCCGTTACAATCTGAACTTGAAACATCACAACTAGACTTAGTTGTATCAGGTACTGATTCAGCGGTATTAATGGTTGAATCAGAAGCTGACGTACTTTCGGAAGAAGTAATGTTAGGCGCTGTAGTATATGGTCACGAACAAATGCAAACGGCTATTACTGCAATTAACGAAATGGCTGCTGAAGTAAACAACCCTAAATGGGAATGGCAAGCACCAGTTAAAAATGCTGAGCTAATTGCTAAAATTGCTGAGCTTTCTGAAGCACAAGTAAATGAAGCTTACCAAATTACTGAAAAAGCAGCGCGTTATGAAAAAGTTGCTGAAATCCGTAATGCTGTTGTTGAGCAATTACTTGAAGCTGATGCTGAACTTAACGTGCAAGAAGCAAAAGATTTATTCCACGATTTAGAAAAATCAGTTGTTCGTGGTCGTATCACTCAAGGTTCGCCACGTATTGATGGTCGTGACCCAGAAATGATCCGTGCATTAGACGTAATGACAGGTGTATTACCACGTACTCACGGCTCTGCGGTATTTACCCGTGGTGAAACACAAGCACTAGTAACAGCAACGCTAGGTACACAACGTGATGCACAACGCCTTGATACTATCATGGGCGAGAAAACTGACAACTTTATGTTGCACTATAACTTCCCTCCATACTGTGTTGGTGAAACTGGTTTTGTTGGTTCTCCAAAGCGTCGTGAAATCGGCCATGGTCGTTTAGCAAAACGCGGTATGTTAGCGGTTATGCCTACAGCTGAAGAGTTCCCGTATGCTGTTCGTGTTGTTTCTGAAATTACTGAATCAAACGGTTCATCGTCAATGGCATCAGTTTGTGGTACTTCACTAGCATTGATGGATGCAGGTGTACCAATTAAAGCATCTGTTGCGGGTATTGCTATGGGTCTAGTTAAAGAAGGCGAAAACTTCGTTGTTCTTTCAGATATCTTAGGTGATGAAGATCATTTAGGCGACATGGACTTTAAAGTTGCAGGTACAACCGGCGGTATTACTGCTCTTCAAATGGATATCAAGATTGAAGGTATCACACAAGAAATCATGCAAATTGCGTTAAACCAAGCAAAAGCTGCTCGTACACATATCTTAAGTGTAATGGATGAAGCAATTGAAGGACACCGTGAAGAGATTTCTGAATTTGCTCCGCGTATTCACACTATGAAAGTTTCACAAGATAAAATCCGTGACATTATAGGTAAAGGTGGCGCGACAATTCGTCAATTAACGGAAGAAACTGGTACTACTATTGAAATTGAAGATGATGGTACAGTTAAAATTGCGGCAACTGACGGCGAGCAGGCGAAAGATGCCATTGCTCGTATTACAGCCCTAACAGCAGAAATTGAAGTAGGTACAATTTACACAGGTAAAGTTGTTCGTATTGTTGACTTTGGTGCGTTTGTAAACGTATTACCAGGTAAAGATGGCTTAGTTCACATCTCTCAAATTTCTGAAGAGCGTGTAAATGCAGTAAGCGACGTGCTAAAGGAAGGTCAAGAAGTTACTGTTAAGGTACTTGAAGTTGACCGTCAAGGCCGCGTACGTTTAAGTATGAAAGAAGCGGTAGAGAAACCAGCTGAATCAGCTCCAGAAGCAGATGCTGCTGAGTAAGTGGTTATTAAAATAACGTCTATATAATTTCGATAAACTTAATTACATAGATCTGTTGATAAAAAGGGAGCTTATTAGCTCCCTTTTTTATATACTCGAAAAGTTAAAAATTGACTAAAGGTTATGTATTTCGTGCGTTTACTTAATAATAAATTTATTTCCAGAAAACAATTTTCAAAAGTGACTCTTTCAAAAGCTATTTTTTCCAAAATATTATTTATTTCTGGCTTGGTATTAGCACAAGGCTGTAGCAGTACTGTTAATGAAACAAGCCCCTCGGTTATTGGTCAGCTTATTATTGCTGAGCCAAATGCGATTAGTTATAAAAGTGAAATTGCGTTAGCACGACTAAGTCAAGTTTTACAACGTGCTGAAATAAGTGATGGCCAACGTGCTGAACTATTTTATCAACGTGGCGTCGAATATGACAAAGTAGGGCTGCGAGCTTTAGCACGTTTTGATTTTAACCAAGCTATTAACTTGAAACCAGACATGGTAGATGCCTATAACTTTTTAGGTATTCATTTCACACAGTTACAAGAATTTAACCAAGCTTATGATGCGTTTGATTCAGCGATAGAATTAGCTCCAGATCACGAATATGCTTATTTAAATCGTGGTATTGCATTATATTATGGTGGCCGTCCAAGTTTGGCTGCCGATGACTTTAAAATGTTTCGTCAATACCAACAAAACGATCCTTACCGTGTGTTATGGCAATACTTAGCAGATGTAGAAACTGATAAAGTGAAAGCGGAGCAAAACTTGTTAGCTTATGCACAATTAATTGATGAAAATGTGTGGGCTAAAAATGTTATTAACTTATATTTAGGCAATATCAGCCAGTCAGAGTTTATTCATCGTTTAGCAGATAAAGTCAGTTCTAATAAGGCACTGACCGAACGTTTATGTGAAGCTTACTTTTATTTGGGGAAGTACAGTCAAATGAAAGGTGATGTTAATTCTGCGATTAACTTTTTCAAACTAGCCTTAAGTACCAATGTTTACGAATTTGTAGAACATAGATATGCAAAGTTAGAAATTGACTTAATGCGACAAGCAATGCAACAAACAAAAGCACCTTAGAGTCGTTTACTCGTGAGATTTGGCTTTAAAATAACGCTAATGAGCTTAGTAATATTATTACTAAGCTCATTTTTTTTTGTTAACTACCTTCATAAGTCCATTTCACAAGCAACGATTTCAGAGCAAGAGTTAGCGTTAATAGATAGCATAGAATTTTATATTAAAAATGAACAACGCCTTAGTACCTTATTAGAAACTAACAACCGCGGCGCTTGGGTACATTTGGCTAAGATATATGCGCAGAGCAATGGCGATGTTGCTTTTCAACTAGCGAATTATTATTTTGAAAATCAACAGAAAAATAGTGCTGTACTTTGGTTTAAAGCGGCTATTCGCCTACAAAACAAGCGCGCCCATATTGCTTTAGCCAATTATTACTTTCATTCCCAACAGTATAAAAAAGCAAAAGAGTTACTATTGCCGATAATAATTGAAGAAAGGGCATTAATTTTATTATATAAACTTGCTTTAAAACTTGACGATATCGACTTTATTACACAATATGAATCTACGCTTGCCGCGTTTAATGAACCCGCTTTTTACCATGAACTAGTGTCCTATTCTGTCTTTAATTGGCATAGTGAAAAAATTAGTAAGTCTTGTGATATTGATGTACAACTGTTCGCGACAAGTTTGTCAACGCTTAGGCATGCCAAGTATTTAATTGAGCAATTCCAGCAAACGGCTCTTTCCCAAACAATTTGCTTATATCCTCCTAAGTATATAGCTGCTGGCGATATTGAGTGTCAGCATGATGCTGATGAAATGATTAAATGCAATGCTAGCGTCTGGGGCAATCGCAGTGATATTATTAGTCGATATATTGGTGTAGTTGTCGAGCAAGGTGGTGCTAATGTTGACAATGGTATTATGTATCTTGATCAACAAGATGATGTGAATGTTCTTAGCCATGAGTTGTCACATTTTTTAGGTTTTATTGATGAGTACCCGTTACCAGTACAACATCAAAAGTGTCAACAAACGCAAGAAAGTGCCTTTGCACATAATATTGTTACGCTTACTGAGTATTATCGTGGTGCGAGAAGCGAAATTAGAAATAGCATACTTTCCCAGTTGCCGTGGGCAAGTTTAATTAAAACCACTACACCAATTTTGTCGAAGGTGAAAGATGGCTGGCAGCTGGGTACACCGAAGAAGTATAGAAATGACATTGGCGTATTTCCTGCCAAAAGCTGTCAAAAAAATTCTCATGTTCAGGCTTTTAAACCATATGCTGGTAGAACAAAGTTGGAGTATTTTGAATTACCATTTCCGCAGGCGTATATAGATATGTTAAAGCACGCTCCAAAGCGTTATTTGATGCCAAGTTATCATTATAATGTCAGCCGAGACCTTGTCAGAGAAGGAAAGATTGAGCAGGCCAGAGATGTTTTGCGATCAGTTATGTTTGATTGAAGAGCATTAAAAAGCACAGCTAACTAATGTAGCTGTGCTTTTGTTAATGTTGTTTAATTACTGTGGAATTATTTTCCTTAAATAGTTTTTTTTCTTCTACATTATTTATATGTGTAGCAGAATTAATATATGTTTGTTGCTGAACTATAGTATTGTTTCTAACTTTGGCAATAGGCCACATGGTATTGTTGTTAAATGTTGTTAATTCTTGCTCTAACGACATTTTGTTATTTTTAGGAGAATTTACTCTTGTCGTTCGAATAAACCATGAAAATAGTGACATACAGCTGCCTCCTTGTTTTACTCTTACTAAGTTATAGCGCAATTTTACCGTTTTTGCTGCTTTTAGCATGACAAATTTTGCAAAACTGTGCGCATTTTTACGGTGATATAGAGAACTAAGCTGATAAGTTAAGATATAATAATGACAATTAAATGAACTTCTTATTGCATTAATTTTAAATGATAGACTGTATGAGCGCTTTTTCTGCCACTGACTTTCGTCAACAATTCCCAATTTTAAATCAATTCATTAATGATAAGCCGTTGGTTTATTTTGATAATGCCGCCAGTACGCAAAAGCCAAAGGCGGTTATTGATAGTCATCAGCATTATTATCATACTTGCAATGCCAACGTTCATCGCGCGTCACATGCGTTAAGTGCAAAGGCCACATCCGCATATGAATCTTCTCGTGAGTTAGTAAAACGTTTTATTAATGCCAAGTCGCATAAAGAGATTATATGGACAAAGGGCACGACGGAAAGTATTAATTTAGTAGCTCAATCTTGGGGACGATCAAATTTAAAACCCGGTGATGAAATTGTTTTAAGCTATGCGGAACACCATGCCAACATAGTACCTTGGCAAATTGTTGCAGAGCAAACCGGCGCAAAAATTAAAGTACTAGCACTTACTGAGCAAGGGCGAATAGATATATCCAAGCTAGCTGATGTCATAGGTACAAAAACTCGTATAGTGTGTTGTTCTCATATTTCAAATGTTTTGGGTCGAGTAAACCCTGTTAGTGACGTCATAAAATATGCAAAAAAGTTTCAAGCATTAACCTTAATTGATGGCGCACAAGCGATAGCGCACTTACCTGTTGATGTGCAAATGCTCGACTGTGATTTTTACGTATTTTCTGCTCATAAAATGTATGGGCCAACGGGCGTTGGTGTTCTCTATGGTAAGGCTCAGACATTGCTTGATATGTCACCATATCAAGCGGGTGGTGAAATGATCAAACAGGTAAGTTTTACCAAAACGACATTTAATGATTTGCCGCATAAATTTGAAGCCGGAACGCCGAATATTGCTGGTGTAATTGCTTTTGGCGCGGCTATCGAATTTATCGAAAACTGTCAGCTCAGCCAACTTGCTTGCTATGAACAAGAACTTTTACAGTATTGTTATCAACATTTATCGCAAATTCCTGGCTTAAGTTTTATCGTTGATGGCCAACCTGAGATTCCTGTTTTTAGTTTTACTTTGCTAGGACATCATAACCATGACGTTGCAACAGCACTTGATAGTTTAGGCATTGCTGTAAGAAGTGGCCACCATTGCGCTATGCCATTAATGCAATACTTAAATATTAATGGTTGTATTCGCTTGTCGTTAGCGGCCTATAATAGCTATGAAGAAATAGACAAAGTTGTACACGCCTTAGTTAGTATTAGCCAACAGCGGGCTAGCGTTGCTCCGGCATTGGCAGAACTTGCGATAGCAAATAAAATGCAAGCTCCAAAACCTGACAGAAAAGAAAAGCAGTCTGCTTTGCATATTGATGATATTTTAATATTATTTCAACAGGCTAAAGGGTGGGATAGCAAACATCGTCAGATCATGTTACTCGGGAAAAATCAGACTCGTTTACCTGAAAACATGAAGAATGAACAATCACTGATATCTGGCTGTGAAAGTAAAGCTTGGCTTAATCATCAAAAGGCTACTAATGGAGCTTTTCAGTTTCAAGGTGATAGTGACGCTAAAGTTATTCGTGGTTTGATTGCAATTGTTTTAGCTGCAGTTAATGACAAAAACGGTGCTCAAATACTAGCGTTTGATATGCAAAATTACTTTACAAAGCTTGGTTTATTGCAGCACTTAAGTCCTTCTCGAGGTAATGGTTTAAATGCTATCGTAAAGAAAATTCACTCAATAGTTTCAGACAATTAAAGCAACTATTTAATAGCTCGCTTAAGGTATTTATCTATTGCTTTGCCAACTGCAAAGAATGCAAAGCATGCCGTTACATGGGTTGCTGCGCCAAAACCGCCACTACAGTCGAGACGCATGGCGCCATCAGTTGCTTGTTTGGCATGGCAAACATTGCCGTCGTTATCAGGATAACGTAGTTGTTCACTGGAAAATATTGCATCAATTGAAAACTTTCGTTTAACGTTACGAGAAAAGTTATATTCGCGGCGTAATTGATTGCGCACTTTTGCTAAAAGTGGATCCTGAAAGGTTTGGCTTAAATCAGCAATGGCAATTTTACTTGGGTCTATTTGACCACCTGCACCGCCAATGGTGATCATTGGTAGTTTATTACGTTTACAATGAGCAATTATTGCACACTTCACCTGCACTGAATCAATAGCATCAATTACGTAGTCAATCGAACTTGGCAATAATGATTGAACGTTTTCTAGTGTCACAAAATCTTCAATAACATTAACTTGGCATTCAGGGTTGATCTGCTTAATTCTATCCGCCATTACATCAACCTTACTTAAGCCAACGGTCTCTGTTAGTGCATGTATTTGTCGATTTATATTGGTGACGCATAAATCATCTAAATCAATTAAGGTTAGCTGACCAACACCATTGCGGGCAAATGCTTCGGCAACCCAAGAGCCAACGCCACCAATGCCTATTACACAAAAGTGTGCTTGTTGCAGTGCATTAGCACCATTGTTGCCGTATAAGCGAGATATACCGCCAAACCTTAATTGATAATCAGACATAAATTTAAAAAACCGTTAGCTAAAAATGCGCAGCGCATTATAGCAGGGTAAATCATTAAACATTAAGAGTGTAAGCAGCATATTCCGCGATAAATTAAGCATTTTTTCTTATCAAATAACTGCTCATGATTATTTATCGCTTCTTCATATTTATTTAGTTTATTTTCAATATTAAAACTTATGATGCCCAAAAATAAAAAACCAAGCGGTAAATATACAAAACTGGTGATTATTTCAGCATTTGTTAGCCAAGGAAGTACTGCGAGTGTAAATATTGAGAGGAAAAGCAGCAATAAATGTAATGCTTTTATCGATTTGATCAAAGTTTTCATAAAATAAATTCCTGTTTATTTCGTATTAATTGCTAGAAAAACAAGTTTAACGCTTGTAGTCGAGAATTAGGGGTGGCATATTTGACATTATTACTGGTAATTGTGACATCGTTTTAAGGTCTTTTATAATGAAAATTGCAGTTTTAGCGTCTAACCAATGTGTTATTTCTGGTGTTTACGGTTTAGTCGATGTGTTTTTTGCTGCAGAATATTGCCGGCAACAACGTTATATAGAACAAAGAGAAAGTGAAATTGAATGTAACATCGTTACTATGAATAATAAGCCGGTTACGGGCTATAACGGCATCGCCATTGCACCTACCGCAGAAATTAAAGCGAATGAGTACCCTGATATTATCATTGTATCGTCATCGGTACGTGCGGTGATCGACTGTTGCGCTGATGACGTTATGATTGATAATTTACCAATGGTAAAACAATGGCTTATTGAGTGCCAGCAACAGGGGACTACCATAGCTAGTTATTGTACCGGTAGTTTCATTTTAGCATCTTGCGGCTTATTAAATGGTAAAGTTGCAACCACACATTGGCGCAGTGCCGATCTTTTTAGGCGACTGTTTCCGTCAATTCGTTTAGATTGCGATCGCATGTTAATTGATAACGATAATGTAATTTGCTCTGGCGGCTCTATGTCTTATATCGATTTAGCACTGTATTTAGTCGATAAATATGCCGGTAAAGATATTGCTTCAGATTGTGCAAAGCTTATTGTTTTTGACCCGGTTAGGCAGAAACAATCGCCTTATGCATCGTTTCAAGCACAGAAAACCCACGACGACCAGCAGATATTAAAGGCACAAGAGTGGATAGAATCACACTTTAGTAATGAAATATTAATTGACGAACTGGCGGAACATGTTGGCTTAGGCGCTAGAACCTTTAAACGGCGCTTTAAACAAGCAACGGATGAAACGCCATTAAGTTATTTACAACGTATAAGAGTTGAGCACGCAAAACAGCGTTTAGAAAAAACTACCGAGCCAATAAATCAAATAATATGGTCAATTGGCTATGAAGATATTAGTAGCTTTAGGCAGCTGTTTAAACGTTTTACTGGCGTAACACCAAAAAGTTATCGACAAAAGTTTGCTTAAAATACTAGCGAGCAAAAGCTATGCCGATGGCAGGTTAACAACAAAGCGTGTTTGCTGTTCGTCTATAATTTGAAAGTAAATCTCGCCGTGTTGTACTTCCGTCATTAATTTTGCTGAATAGGTACCAAGCCCAGTACCACTATGATGGTTCGAGCTACTGTACTTATCAAATAGTTTTTCTCGAATGTCTTTGGGAATAACGCCTTGATTAACCACTTGAAAACTTACAAAGTTATTTTCATGCGTTAGCGCGAGAGTTATTTGTTGGTCAGCTTGCGACGCCTCAACAGCATTTTTAATCAAGTTATTAAAAATTGATAAGCATAACAATGCTTCACCGTTCACTTGAATCTCTTGTTCAAAGCCTTGAAATTTAAATTTAAGAGACTTTTCATCGGCGAGTACGGTTACTGCATTAACTGCATCTTTTATCATTTGATTAATATTGACGCTCTGCGGAGAAAGCTGGTAAATGCCTTGCTCGATTTTATATAAATTCAATGAATTGTTGATCATGTCAACAACGTTGTTAACCGCACTGTTTATTGATTTTGCAGCAGATTTATCTTGCAGTCGAAAGGTTTCAAATAAAATGTTATTTAGTGGGCCTTTAAGATCATGATGGGTAATTTTTTCAATGTCTTCACGTAATTTTGCATTTTCTTTTAGTGTCACCACTTGCTGCGCAAGTGCGGCCTTTTGTTGCTGTAAACGAATATGTGTTGCAACACGTGCGCGCAGTAAATCACCGTTTAGCGGCTTGGTAATATAATCAACAGCACCTAGGTCAAAGCCATATTTAATATCGGCGACTTCAGATTTTGCACTGAGAAATATCACCGGAATGCTTGCCGTAAGTGGCTGTTTTTTTAAGCTAGCACAGACTTGATAACCGTCCATGTTGGGCATCATAATATCTAATAAAATCAGCTCAATAGTATGTTTGCCTGCATTTATAATTTTTAATGCGTGTTCACCTGATTTTGCTGCAATAACGCGATAATGCTGACGCAAATTTCCTGCGGCAACATCAATATTGCTACTTTCATCATCGACGACCAAAATGCTTGGCTTTGCGGGCTCAGGCTTTGCCATTTTATTTGCAGTAGGAGAGCTTTTATCTTGCGTATTCTCGGCTACTGAAAAGGCGGCAAGTTGCGTTAAGCTAAATAGTGCCTCAATGACCTGTTGCTGCTTAAATGGCTTATATATCGTTATTTGGTTAGTTACTGATAAAGGTATAGTGTTTTTGTCAGCACTACTTTGCTGTGATAGTACCAACAAAGGTAAGTTATCAACAGAGAGCAAGCTTTGCAGTTGTTGATGAATTTCAATAGCGGTTGTATCGGCATAACTGTCTGAACATATTAATAAACTTATTGGAGAAAATTCACAAAACTCGATAGCGTCTTCAATACTTTCAACGCAAGCTATCCTGGTTTTTGGTAGTCCGCGAGAAAGCAATATTTTAGCCATTGCTTCACGGACTAAACGGCTTTCATCAATAATTAAAATAGGTTCAGACACAAGTATAATATCGCCAATTTGTTCGATTGAATTTTAGGTTAAGAATATAGTGATTGTAACAGCAATGTACAGAGATTTATTTATCTTATAAAAGAATTAGATAACAAAAAAGCAACCCGTAGGTTGCTTTTAAATTATGAACGATAAATAGAAAAACTATCTTTCGTTTAATGGTGTAAATTCGCGATCGATTTCACCGGTGTATTTTTGACGAGGACGACCAATTTTTTGACCTGGTTGACCTAACATTTCATCCCAGTGTGCAATCCAGCCAACAGTACGTGACATGGCAAAAATTACTGTGAACATATTGGTTGGAATACCAATTGCTTTTAAGATAATACCTGAGTAGAAATCTACGTTCGGGTACAGTTTCTTCTCAATAAAGTAAGGGTCTTCAAGTGCTACTTTCTCAAGCGCCATGGCAACGTCAAGTAGCGGATCTTTAATGCCTAATTCGCTTAAAACTTCATGACAAGTTTCACGCATTACCGTTGCGCGAGGGTCGAAGTTTTTGTAAACGCGGTGACCAAAACCCATTAAGCGGAACGGGTCAGACTTGTCTTTCGCTTTCGCTACAAACTCATCAACGCGATCTAATGAACCAATTTCTTCAAGCATAGTTAAACAAGCTTCGTTAGCACCACCGTGCGCAGGGCCCCAAAGTGAAGCAACACCCGCTGCAATACATGCATATGGGTTTGCACCTGATGAACCTGCTAAACGTACTGTAGACGTTGAAGCGTTTTGTTCGTGGTCAGCATGAAGTGTGAAAATACGGTCCATTGCACGAGCAATAGTCGGGCTTACAACGTATTCTTCTGCAGGTACAGAGAACATCATGTGTAAAAAGTTTTCCGCATAGGTTAAATCATTACGTGGGTAAACGAATGGTTGACCAATACTGTATTTGTAGGCCATTGCAGCGATTGTTGGCATTTTTGCGATTAGGCGGTGAGCACTACGCATACGCTGGTCGGCTTCATTAATATCTAAGTCACTGTGATAGAAAGATGATAATGCACCAACAACACCACATAACATCGCCATTGGATGAGCATCTGGTAAGAAACCTTGGAAAAAATGAACTAGTTTTTCATGAACCATAGTATGGTTAGTGATGATGCTAGTGAATTCGTCATATTGGGCTTTAGTCGGCGCTGTACCATTTAATAAAATATAACAAACTTCTAAGTAGTCAGCTTGCTTAGCAAGGCTATCGATAGGGTAACCACGGTGTTGTAGCACACCTTTGTCACCGTCGATAAAGGTAATTTCAGACTCACATGAGGCTGTTGCTAAAAAACCCGGGTCATATGTGAAGTAGCCTGCGCCGCCTAATGTACGTATATCTATTACCTCGTTACCTGCACTACCTTTTAAAATTGGCAAGTCGGCAACTACATTACCGTCGATACTAAGAGAGGCTTTTGATTCAGCCATATGTGTCATCCCCATTAAAATTTATTTATCTTGAAATTGTCAAAACCAAATGTTTAGTCAATTTTTGTGAATATTAAACTGCAGCTATTCTACTTCAGATCCCCCCCCAAAAGTCAATTCGTTTGTGAGTTACTTAGACTAAAGTCAAATGTCGGGAAAGTTTTTTGTTGCGTATGGTTAATATTTAGTCGAAAGCCTTGAAACTAGGCTAAAACTTGTCAGGAAGAAAATTGTAATTAATGATTTTCATCTATATAATCAAGCCGATCTGAATTCTGTTTTTGCATTCGTATGTTAAGTGTAAAAATATAATTCAAATCGGAGGGGGGTTATCTAGCATAATTATGGTTTAGATAACGTAAAAATAAGTTGAAGGCTCCAAGAGCTCCTTAGGCAACAATCGTGAAAAAACAACGTCCTGTAAACCTAGATTTGTCAACAATCAAAATGCATGCAGCAGCTAACGCTTCTATATTGCACCGTATCTCTGGTGTGATCATGGTATTCGCTATTGGTATTTTATTGTGGACGCTTTCTTTATCTCTATCTTCTGCTGAAGGTTTCGCCCAAGTAGAAACACTACTTAGTGGTGTATTTTTCAAAATAATTATCCTGGGTACGCTTTCTGCGCTTATCTACCATTTACTTGGCGGTATCCGTCACTTATTTATGGATTTAGGCCATTTTGAAGAGCTAGCGTCGGGTAATGCTACGGCAAAACTTATTATCGCACTTTGGTTGGTGCTTACTGTAGTAGTAGGAGTTCGATTATGGTAAACAATGCAGCAACAGTAGGCCGTAGTGGCGTACATGACTTTATTCTTCTTCGTGCAAGTGCCATTATTTTAGCACTGTATACCTTATTTTTAGTTGGTTTTTTTGTTACCACTCCTGATGTAACATTTGAAATCTGGCGCGCATTCTTTGCAGGTATTTGCACTAAAATATTTACCATTTTAGCTATTATAGCTTTACTAATTCATGCTTGGATTGGTGTTTGGCAGGTACTGTCTGATTACATTAAACCAGCGTTTTTGCGCGGTGGTTTACAATTTTTCTTTTCTGTTTTGTTGCTAGTATATTTCGCAACAGGCCTACTAACTGTGTGGGGTGTGTAAGTGAGCGTTCCAATTCGTGAATTTGACGCCATTGTAATTGGCGCCGGTGGTGCAGGTATGCGTGCCGCTTTAGCTATTTCTGAATCAGGCAAATCTTGTGCTTTGATTTCAAAAGTTTTCCCTACTCGTTCTCATACGGTTTCAGCGCAAGGTGGTATCACTGTAGCGTTGGGTAACGCCCATGAAGATCATTGGGAACAACATATGTACGATACCGTTAAAGGTTCTGATTATATCGGTGACCAAGACGCAATCGAATACATGTGTAAAACAGGTCCAGAGTCTATTATTGAACTTGAGAACATGGGTTTACCATTCTCTCGTACCGAACAAGGTAAAATTTACCAACGTCCATTCGGCGGCCAATCTAAAAACTTTGGTGGCGAGCAAGCTGCGCGTACTGCAGCTGCAGCTGACCGTACAGGTCATGCCTTATTACACTGCTTATACCAACAAAACGTTAAGAACAAAACTAACGTTTACTCAGAATGGTATGCGCTAGATTTAGTTAAGAACAGTGACGGCGCTGTTGTTGGTACTACGGCTATTTGTATCGAAACAGGTGAAGTGGTTTACTTTAAAGCACGTGCAACTGTTCTGGCTACAGGTGGTGCTGGTCGTATCTTCGCATCTACAACTAACGCTCATATTAATACTGGTGACGGTGTTGGTATGTCGCTTCGTGCTGGCGTACAAATGCAAGATATGGAAATGTGGCAATTCCACCCAACAGGTATTGCTGGTGCGGGTGTATTGGTTACTGAAGGTTGTCGTGGTGAGGGTGGTTATCTACTCAATAAAGACGGCGAACGCTTTATGGAACGCTACGCACCAAATGCTAAAGATTTAGCAGGTCGTGACGTTGTTGCTCGTTCAATGATGACAGAAATCCGTGAAGGTCGTGGTTGTGACCATCCTCAATACGGTCCACACATTAAATTGAAGTTAGATCACTTAGGCCGTGAAACGCTGATGCAACGTCTACCAGGTGTTTGTGACTTATCTGAAACTTTTGCTCATGTGCATCCTGCAGAAGAGCCAATTCCGGTTATTCCAACCTGTCATTATCAAATGGGTGGTGTACCTTGTAATGTTAATGGTCAAGCTATCAGCTTCAATCCTGAAACTGGTGAAGATACCATTATTGAAGGCTTATTCGCTGTAGGTGAAATTGCCAACGTATCAGTACATGGTGCCAACCGCTTAGGTGGTAACTCGTTACTTGATTTAGTGGTATTTGGACGTGCCGCAGGTAACTTCTTAGGTACTTACTTGAACGAAACTCAATCAGCTAAAGACGCTTCTGATTCTGATTTAGATGCAGCATTAGCGCGCTTTAATCGCTGGGAGTCGTCAACAACGGGTGAAGATCCGGTACAAATTCGTAAAGACCTGCAACAGTGTATGCAACTTAACTTCTCGGTATTCCGTGAAGGTGAAGCCATGGCTGAAGGTATGAAAGAATTAACTGAAATTCGTGAACGTCTACAAAATGCCAAGTTAGATGATAAGTCTACTGAGTTTAATACCCAGCGTATTGAATGTTTAGAGCTTGATAACTTGATGGAAACAGCGTTCTGTTCTGCAAAAGCGGCAAACTTTCGAACTGAATCACGTGGCGCACATGCTCGTCAAGATTTCCAAGACCGTGATGATGAAAACTGGTTATGTCACTCAATTTACTCACCTGACACTGAAGAAATGTCTAAGCGTAATGTAAATATGGCACCTGTTCACCGTGAAGCTTTCCCACCGAAAGCAAGAACTTATTAGGAGCGTTGTAATGAAACAAATTTTCTCTATTTACCGTTACAACCCTGATGTTGATAACAAGCCTTACATGAAAGATTATGAGCTGGAAATCCCAGAAGGCTCAGATATGATGGTACTTGATGCCTTGATTCTATTAAAAGAACAAGACTCAACATTATCATTCCGTCGTTCATGTCGTGAAGGCGTATGTGGCTCTGACGGTTTGAACATGAACGGTAAAAATGGTTTAGCTTGTATTACGCCATTATCTGCTGTTAAAGCAAATAAAATCGTATTACGCCCATTACCTGGTTTACCGGTTGTACGTGATTTAATTATTGATATGACACAGTTCTATAATCAATATGAAAAAATCCGTCCATACCTAATTAATGACGGTAAAGAACAGCCAGCACGTGAACATTTACAATCAATTGAAGACCGAGAAAAACTAGACGGTCTTTACGAATGTATTTTATGTGCATGTTGTTCAACATCTTGTCCTTCTTTCTGGTGGAACCCTGATAAATTCATCGGTCCTGCTGGTTTGTTACATGCTTATCGTTTTCTTATCGATAGCCGTGACACAGCAACAGAAGAGCGTTTAGATGATTTACAAGATGCCTACAGCGTATTTCGCTGTCACGGTATCATGAACTGTGTTGATGTTTGTCCGAAAGGATTAAACCCAACTAAAGCCATTGGCCATATTAAGTCAATGTTGCTGACAAGAGCGGTTTAATATAAGACAGCAGGGTATTTATCTTGTTACACAAATACTCTGCTATTTTTATTAGACAATTTGTTTTTATTGCTTTTATCCCATAAAGGAACAGGCAATGCCCGAAGGTGCTATGAAGGCTTGGATAGAGTCTTCCCATTTAAGTGGTGCAAACGCTGCTTATATTGAAGAATTATACGAATCTTATCTGGATAACTCGCAATCTGTTTCAGCAGAGTGGCGAGATATTTTCCAACAACTTCCAAAAATTGAAGGTGCTGACGTTGAATATCGGCATTCTGAAATCCGTAACGAATTTAAAGAGCTAGCTCAACAAACTCATAAAACTGTGGTTGTTTCTGGTGGTTCTGATGCTAAACAAGTTAAAGTTTTACAGCTTATTAACGCCTTTCGTTTTCGCGGACATCAAAATGCTAACCTTGACCCTCTAGGGTTATGGCAACGTGATAAAGTGCGTGATTTGCAATTATCTCACCATGAACTCTCGGAAAACGATTTTGATCGTGAGTTTAAAGTAGGTTCTTTGGCGATTGGCCAAGATACTATGAAACTTGGCGAGTTATATAAAGCGTTGAAAACTACATATTGTGGTTCAATTGGCGCGGAATATATGCATATTACCTCTACTGATGAAAAGCGTTGGTTACAACAACGACTAGAGTCAGTGCAATCGCAAGCGGTACTTAGCGTTGAAGAAAAAGAAGAAATCTTTAAAGGCTTAGTTGCAGCAGATGGCCTTGAAAAGTATCTCGGTGCTAAATTTCCAGGTGCAAAACGCTTTTCATTGGAAGGTGGCGACGCATTAGTACCTATGCTAAAACAACTTATTACTCGTGCTGGCTCGCAAGGCGCTAAAGAAGTTGTTATGGGTATGGCTCACCGTGGACGTTTAAACGTACTTGTTAACGTTATGGGCAAGAATCCGTCAAAACTATTTGATGAATTTGGCGGTAAACACGATGATGTAGTATCTTCTGGTGACGTTAAATATCACCAAGGTTACTCTTCAGACTTTGTAACACCAGGTGGTAATGTTCATTTAGCATTGGCCTTTAACCCGTCGCATTTAGAAATCGTTAACCCCGTTGTTATCGGCTCTGTGCGCGCCAGACAAGATCGTCGTGATTGTGACCAAGGTGATTTAGTATTACCAATTACCATTCATGGTGATTCAGCAATTGCCGGTCAAGGTGTGGTACAAGAAACCTTTAATATGTCACAAGCACGTGCATTTAAAGTTGGCGGTACTATTCGCATTGTGGTGAACAACCAAGTAGGCTTTACTACTTCAAATCCGCAAGATACTCGCAGTGGTGAGTACTGTACTGAAATTGCCAAAATGGTTTCAGCGCCAATTCTTCATGTTAACGGTGATGATCCTGAAGCGGTTATTTTGGCAACGCAAATTGCCTTAGATTACCGAAATGAATTTAAGCGTGATGTTGTTATCGATTTAGTTTGTTATCGACGCCACGGGCATAACGAAGCTGATGAGCCAAGCGCTACACAGCCTCTGATGTACAAAAAAGTTAAAAAACATCCAACCCCTCGTCAACTTTACGCAGATAAGTTGAATGCTGAAGGTTCTTTAAGTAAAGCAAGAACGGATGAATTAACGGCTTATTACCGTAAATTACTCGATGAAGGGCAATGCACGGTCGAGCAATGGCGCCCAATGACAGAACATTCTGTTGATTGGTCTCCGTATTTAGGCCATGACTGGGATGACGATTACCAGAAAGAAATTTCTGTAGATAAGCTAAAAGAGCTTGCTGCTAAAGTCGCTGAAATCCCTGCTGACCATAATGTCCATAATCGTGTGAAAAAGATTTACGATGACCGCTTAAAAATGGCCAGCGGTGAAAAATTACTCGATTGGGGTATGGCGGAAAACTTAGCATATGCATCTATTGTTGATTTAGGTAAGCGCGTGCGTATTACCGGTCAAGATGCTGGCCGTGGTACTTTCTTCCATCGCCATGCCGTATTACATGGTCAAGATGATGGCAGCCAACATTTACCGCTACAAAACATTCGTGAAGGCCAAGGTCCATTTGATGTTCATGACTCTGTACTTTCTGAAGTATCGGTATTAGCATTTGAATATGGCTATACTACAGCTGAACCATCAGGCTTAACCATTTGGGAAGCGCAATTTGGCGACTTTGCTAACTGTGCACAAGTGGTATTTGACCAATTCATCAGTTCGGGTGAGCAAAAGTGGGGCCGCCTGTGTGGTTTAACTATGTTGTTACCACACGGTTATGAAGGTCAAGGTCCTGAACATTCATCGGCTCGATTAGAACGCTTCTTGCAACTTTGTGCTGATCACAATATGCAAGTTTGTGTACCGTCAACACCAGCGCAAGTATTTAATATGTTGCGCCGTCAAGTGGTTCGTCCTATGCGTCGTCCATTAGTGGTGATGTCACCTAAATCATTATTACGTCACCCATTAGCGGTTTCTTCATTAGAAGAAATGTCGACCGGTGTTTTCCATAATGTTATTGGTGAAATTGATGATATCGATGCCAAAGGTGTTGAACGTGTAGTGTTCTGTAGTGGTAAGGTTTACTACGAGCTACTTGAGCAACGTCGTAAGAATGAGCAAACCAATGTCGCTATCATTCGTATTGAACAATTATACCCATTCCCAGAAGAAGAGCTAAAAGCTGAAATTGAAAAATACAGCCATGTTAAGCAATTCGTTTGGTGTCAGGAAGAACCGCAAAACCAAGGTGCTTGGTACTGTTCACAGCATCACTTTAGAGCGGCAATCCCTGAAGGTACTTATTTGACATATGCCGGCCGTAAGGCTTCTGCAGCACCAGCTGTGGGTTATATGTCAGTACATGTTAAAGAGCAACAGGCGCTAGTTCATGACGCGCTTAATGTAGAATAGACCCTCTTTTTTATAAAGAGATTAATTAAGAGTGTGTAAGGAATAAAATAAATGACAACCGAAATTAAGGTTCCCGTTTTACCTGAATCAGTTGCAGATGCAACAGTAGCAACTTGGCATGTACAAGTAGGCGATAAAGTATCTCGTGATCAAGTATTAGTTGATATCGAAACTGACAAAGTGGTACTTGAAGTACCAGCAACATCAGACGGTGTTATCACTGAAATTAGCCAAGCTGAAGGCGCAACAGTATTAGGTGAACAAGTTATCGCCATTTTAGCTGAAGGTGATGCAGCTGCGGCCAACGAAAGTGCTGCTCCTGCCGCTGCGCCAGCTGCAACAAGTGGTGCTAGTAAAGTTATTGATATCGTTGTACCTGTTTTACCTGAGTCAGTTGCTGACGCTACAGTAGCTACTTGGCATGTTGCTGAAGGTGATACAGTTTCTGTTGACCAAAACTTGGTTGATATCGAAACCGATAAAGTTGTACTAGAAGTTGTTGCTCAAGACAATGGTGTAATTGGTAAAATTATTCATGCTGAAGGCGATACCGTTTTAGGCGAGCAAAAAATTGGTGAATTAAATGCTGGCGCTTCTGCCGCAGCAGCACCAGCAGCTTCTGCTGAAGAAGCCATTAGTTCAGATGAACTAGCAAGTCCATCAGTGCGTCGTTTAATGACAGAAAAAGGCTTAACTGCTGCCGATGTTACTGGCACAGGTAAAGGCGGTCGTATCTCGAAAGAAGACGTTGAAGCAGCTGCTAACAAGCCAAAAGCGGCTCCTACACCAGCAGCGCCGGCTCCAACTGCACAAGCATCTGCTGCATTAGGCGAGCGTACGCAAAAACGTGTTCCAATGACACGTTTACGTAAAACAATTGCCACACGTTTACTTGAAGCGAAGAACTCTACGGCCATGTTAACAACGTTTAACGAAGTTAACATGAAGCCAATTATGGATCTTCGTAAGCAATACAAAGACGTGTTTGAGAAAACTCACGATACCCGTTTAGGCTTTATGTCTTTCTACGTGAAAGCGGTAACTGAAGCACTTAAACGCTACCCAGCAGTAAATGCTTCAATTGACGGCGATGATATTGTATATCACAACTTTTTTGATGTATCGATTGCAGTATCTACGCCACGTGGCTTAGTAACACCAGTATTACGCGATGCTGACCAATTAAGCATGGCTGGTATTGAAAACGGCATTCGCGACCTAGCAATTAAAGGTCGTGACGGCAAATTAACCATGGACGAAATGCAAGGTGGTAACTTTACTATCACTAACGGCGGCGTTTTTGGTTCATTAATTTCAACGCCAATTCTTAACTTACCTCAAGCGGGTATTTTAGGTATGCACAAAATCCAAGACCGCCCAATGGCAGTTGACGGAAAAGTTGAAATTTTACCTATGATGTACTTAGCACTTTCTTATGATCATCGTTTAATCGATGGTAAAGAATCAGTAGGCTTCTTAGTAACAATTAAAGAATTGTTAGAAGATCCAACACGTTTATTGCTAAACATATAGTTAACATCTAATAGGCTTTATTAATTAAAACCTTTTGTTTGATTTAGACTATAGTATTAGGCTCTAAGGACTAGGTTCCTTAGAGCTTTTATACTATAATCGATCGACTTTTTTCGATGGTAGTAATTTACTTCAAAATTATTGCCATTTTCATCTACAGATAAATGGAAAAACACCATGAATTTGCATGAGTATCAAGCGAAAAAATTATTCGCTGAATATGGTTTACCAGTTTCTGAAGGTTTCGCTTGCGATACCCCTCAAGAAGCTGCAGAAGCTGCTGATAAAATCGGCGGTGATATGTGGGTTGTTAAAACTCAAGTTCACGCTGGTGGCCGCGGTAAGGCTGGCGGTGTTAAGCTAGTTAAAACGAAAGAAGAAATCAAAGAATTTGCACAAAACTGGTTAGGTAAAAACCTAGTTACTTATCAAACAGATGAGAACGGACAACCAGTTTCTAAAATCTTAGTAGAAAGCTGTACAGACATCGCTAACGAATTATACCTTGGCGCTGTTGTTGACCGTGGTACACGTAAAGTTGTATTCATGGCATCTACTGAAGGTGGTGTTGAAATCGAGAAAGTTGCTGAAGAAACGCCTGAGTTAATTCACAAAGCTGAAATTGATCCACTTGTAGGCCCACAAGCTTACCAAGCACGTGAACTTGGCTTCAAATTGGGTTTAAACCCAGTACAAATGAAGCAATTTGTTAAGATCTTCATGGGTCTGGCAAAAATGTTCAACGATTTTGATTTCGCATTATTAGAAATCAACCCACTTGTTATTACTGACGCTGGCAACTTACATTGTTTAGACGGCAAAATTGGTGTTGATGGTAACGCTTTATACCGCCAACCTAAAATCCGCGAAATGCACGATCCATCTCAAGAAGATGAGCGCGAAGCGCACGCTGCACAGTGGGAACTTAACTACGTTGCATTAGACGGAAACGTTGGTTGTATGGTTAACGGTGCTGGCCTTGCAATGGGTACCATGGATATCGTTAACTTACACGGCGGCAAGCCAGCTAACTTCCTAGATGTTGGTGGCGGTGCTACTAAAGAACGTGTTGCAGAAGCATTCAAAATTATCCTTTCTGATGACAACGTATCTGCAGTATTAGTTAACATTTTCGGTGGTATCGTTCGTTGTGACATGATCGCTGAAGGTATTATCGCTGCTGTTAAAGAAGTAGGCGTTGAAGTTCCAGTAGTTGTACGTTTAGAAGGTACTAACGCTGAAGCTGGTCGTGAAGTATTAGCAAGCTCTGATGTTAACATCATCGCTGCTGAATCATTAACTGACGCAGCACTTAAAGTTGTTGCAGCTGCGGAGGGCAAATAATGTCTGTATTAATTAACAAAGATACTAAAGTTATCTGTCAAGGTTTCACTGGTGGTCAAGGTACATTCCACTCAGAACAAGCACTTGAATACGGTACGCAAATGGTTGGTGGTGTATCACCAGGCAAAGGTGGTCAAACTCACCTTGGTTTACCAGTATTTAACACAGTACGTGAAGCCGTAGAAGCAACTGGCGCAACTGCAACAGTTATCTACGTTCCTGCACCGTTTTGTAAAGACGCTATTTTAGAAGCTATCGATGCTGGCATCGAACTTATCGTAACTATCACTGAAGGTATCCCAACTTTAGACATGGTTGACGTTAAAGTTAAGCTTGAGCAAACTGGCGTTCGTATGATTGGTCCTAACTGTCCAGGTGTTATCACTCCGGGCGAAACTAAGATCGGTATTATGCCAGGTCACATCCACTTACCAGGTAAAGTTGGTATCGTTTCACGTTCTGGTACGCTTACGTACGAAGCCGTGAAACAAACAACAGATGCTGGTTTTGGTCAATCTACTTGTGTAGGTATTGGTGGTGACCCTATCCCAGGTACTAACTTCATCGACGTATTGGAAATGTTCCAAAACGATCCACAAACTGAAGCAATCGTAATGATTGGTGAAATTGGTGGTACAGCTGAAGAAGAAGCGGCGGAATATATCAAAGCTAACGTTACTAAGCCTGTAGTATCTTACATTGCTGGTGTTACTGCACCAGAAGGTAAGCGTATGGGTCACGCTGGCGCAATTATCGCTGGTGGTAAAGGTACAGCTGATGAGAAATTCGCAGCATTAGAAGCGGCTGGTGTTAAAACTGTTCGTTCTTTAGCTGAGATTGGCTCTGCACTTAAAGAGAAAACGGGTTGGTAAGCGAGTAGCTTACAGCTTGTAATTCTTAATAAAAACCCGCTTCTAGCGGGTTTTTTTATTATTTCTATTTATTTTCTGTCTATCATAAAAGCGCTCTTTCTTAATTCCTATTACGCTTGAAACACTCATTCGATTTAAGGAATAAATAAACATAACCATTTCAATAATCATTTCAATTGAATAAATTACCAAAACAGTTTCAAAAAATAATGCAATTTTATTTTGGTCGTTTACCAGCTCGAGGAAAAAGCTGCCTGTTAAAGCTAATACTAAACCCATTAACGGGTATGCGACATCAGCAGGAATTTCTTCTATTGGAAACTTATTGCCTCCATTTCTTTTTATAAAGTCTTTTAAGCCATTTGGAAGTACAAAAATAAGTGCAAAAACACCTATTGCAAAACCGAGTAAATCGGGTACCGCACCTACAATATACTCCCCCGGGTCATATGATGTATTTTTTGTCCAATAAACAATTAAACTTATAATAACGGATATTATTAGGGAATTTATCCATGCTGGAAAAACCCGTTTCTTCCAAAGGCTATATGGTGCTACGCTTCTAGTATATAGAGGGTTCCCTTTATAAGCATAAGCGTTTAGAACTTTGAAATACTTACCTAAAATAGGAACTTTTAGCAAAACTTTATAAACTTTATATATACTAGACATTTATTTTTAGCCCTTTGTTTTATCATCTGCTTGATTTATTGACGCATGAATATCTGCAAAATATTGATCTTCAGATATATTTTTCCCTCTATTTATAGGGATTTTTACTGGAAAGTTGTGTAGGGCAAATGAGCTGTATTTCTCAATAACTGGATCCCAGTATTTACCTTTAGCATCACCAAATTTCGTTGACAATTTTAATATAGATTTAGCTATTTTAGGCAAACCTGTCATATAACCTTTTGGAGCTGAAATAAAGTTGGCGTTTAATCTGTTAACACCATGCTCCCTTAGCTCTCCTTCTAATATATTTTCGTCCAAAAATTCTTCGATATCATCGGGATTTGAAAATGTAATCGAAGAATTGATACTTTTGAATTTTGGTGCATCAAGCAGTATTTTTAACTCCGTACCATCTTTTAATGAAAAACATTCAATATGGTGATTAGCTGAAATCTTATCTAGCTCTAATGAAATAAGTTCGTTGAAGCAATTTTCTAAAATAGACGGCGCTGGTATGCGATTTTCATAGTCACTTATAGCTAATATGTGTTTTTTAAAATCAAAAACAAAATGAAAATTATATGCTTTACTCGTTACTAAACCTCTTTCTCCGCTAAATTCAACATCAGAGTTTGTGTAAAAATCCTTTAACGAGGTAACTTGATCGAATTTTCTAAAAAAACCTTGTGCATAACCGTCTTTAATCTCAATTTTTACAGGGGCAAAATAAAAATCATTTTTAAGTTTTACAGCCATATTTCCTATCGTTTTGTTACTCATGTTTTTATGAGTAGCTTCTGATAAATGAGTGAAAATTGACTCGTAACCTTGTTCACCTATAAAACCATATTTTTCTGAATCTGGTAATGCTTGGACATTAAAATAATAAAATACTGCCATATTAGTTCCATTAATAAATTTTATTTAATACATGTATTTATACATTAATGGCTTTGGATAATAAAGCAGTAAATGGACGCAGTGGAACCAATAGCTGGAGTATTTAATTTATTGATTTAAGTTTTTTTGTTTGGTTCTATATGCAATTTAATCAGTCTTGATGGCGACGACAGCCAAAGGATTAAATTAAACGGATATTTATGGTAAATTTATCGGCTTGAAATTTGTTTACTGGTTTGGTGTCGGGGTGCCGACGACACCCAAAGAGGGTTAAACGCCGAACCCTCTCTGGACTCACCCGGCGCTGCTGCATTAAACGTTTTTCCTCCATGACGGCCAATATTTTTCGACGTACCAGCGCTGATGGCACGTCCGTGTTCCAACAGCGCTTTCACTGGCATCCATGCCAGTGATACGTGAATATTGGCCATCATTCCGGCGTTTAATGAAGCAGACTTGGTGTTTGCTTCTACCTTTCGTAATTCTCTAAATGGTAATTGTGTTAGCTGTTACGTCAACGATCTCTAAATTCCCATCTCAGCATTGAAATGTTAATTTTTAATAGCCGTTAATCGATGACAGCCACGGATGGCTGGAACTGACGTCGCGCAGGGACGAGCATTCGTCAGGTATCGATAATGGCAAAAATTACTATTTCAGTTTTAGCTGAGCAGGGCACAGTGGGGGATGCAAGGGGGAGATCTGTGTCTATTTCCCCCTTGCGTGTAGTCGGCACCCCGACGCCAAGCTGTTCAATACGCTCCAAGCAATTATGCTTAATAATTAATTATATTGTCGTAGTGGCGACGACACCCAAAAAAAGAATAGGGTTAAACGCACTATGTTGAAGTAAAGCTCTCCGGTCTCCACGGCGCTGCTAAAAAATGTTTTTCTTCATAAATAATCAATATTCGAGCAAACGTTCAGAACGCACATCCATGTGCTACTTCACTTGGCTGACATCCTGTCAGCAATAGATGATATTGATGATTTCTTTAGACATTTTCCCAAAGCAGACTTGGTGTTTGTTTCTATCTTTCGTAATTCTCCAAGTGTTTTATTTAAAAGCAACCAAGAGTACAACGAGCTTTAAATTCCCGTCTCAGCGTTGAAATGTTAATTTTTATCAGCAGTTAATCGATGACAGCCATGGATGGCTGGAACTGACGTCGCGCAGGGACGAGCATTCGTCAGGTATCGATAATGGCAAAAATTACTATTTCAGTTTTAGCTGAGCACGGCACAGTGGGGGATGCAAGGGGGAGATCTGTGTCTATTTCCCCCTTGCGTGTAGTCGGCACCCCGACGCCAAACTGTTCAATACACTCCAAACCTTTAAGTTTAATAGCAGATGTAATATTAGAGCTGTTGTTGTTCTGGATAATAGATAAGTAGAATTCAAACGCTACACAGATGGATAAATAAAGTTTTAGCTGAGCAGGGCTCTATGGTGAGTTCAGTGGCCGAGTATAATATGCACAGCGTGCAACACGCTTCTGGGATATCGTCGGCTCGGTAATTGTTCCCTGTATTGCTCTATTTCCTGCATTCATGCAATCGACTGAGGCACCGTACAGTCAAGTAAACTCCAATCGCACATTACTTTACTTTTGCTTCTAAATCATGGGCTTTCGATTTAATGGGAAAAACTATATAGTTGCTTGATTAAGCATTGAGTTATTTCTTAAATCGATACCTAAAAGCAATTAATTATATAAAGTAAAAAGGATTTAAAATGAAAAATATAATTTTAATAACCCTCTCAGTTTTTCTTTTTGGCTGTCAGACAATCCACCATTCGTTACCTAAAGGTTATAGCGGGACAACTGCAACGATTATTGATAGCTATCAACGCTTTGATAGAAGTAAAGCCGCCGTTTTTTATGTTGATCAAATTACTGATAAGAATGTATACAATGCGCAAAGAGCCACATTTAGTGCTTCTCAAAATCAAGGTTCGACTTTGGTACTTGCTGGCTGGTCTCGAAAAGTAGCAACCCCTTCGGTAAAAGTTAAATTAAAAGGGGCTTTGCAATATGCTGCGCCTATAAACCAAATATTTGATAATTCGGATTTAATTTCGGTTGAAGGTATTGTGACTTTTTTCCCTGAAGCGCATAAAGAGTATATTGTTAGAGGGGAGCTTGCCAATGATACTTCCTCTGTTTGGATTTCCGATCAATTTGGCAATGTAGTTTCAGATGTTGTTGTAGTAAAAAAAGTAGCAGATCAGCTTAAAACTGAGCTAGTGAAAAGCAATGAAAAAAATATCGGTAGCTTTGGCGATAGTCGTCAAGACATCTTTAACAATCTTGTTGGTGGAGAAACAGACAAAATAGTTAAGGCAAAACTAGGTACTCCTAATGATGTTGAAATATATGAGGGAAACTCCTTAACATTTAAAAAACCTCATATCACTTATATTTATGAAGGATTGGGTAAAATCCAGTTTTCTGCTGCAAATGTTAACGCCGAAATTGTGCCACGTTTTATTATAAAAGTTAGCCCTGAACTTGTTAATGTAGCAGATAAGTTTTCATTGGAAAAACAGCTCATGTTGGTAAGTGGTACTGAGCTTCAGCAGCTTGCCAAAAAAGTCTATTTAGAGAGTAACTTGAATCAAGATACACTTGATTTAGTAGAAAAAAAAGCGTGGTTAGAGCGAAGTTCTGAAAACGCATATACAGCTGATGGGGTTGCTTGGCTTTGTAAAGTCTTAGGGAAAAGTAAAAATCCTAGATATCGACATTTATTATCTCAGCTTCAACAAAAGCAATTTAGCCGCAAAATTAGACGTCATTCAAAGGCTAGTTTAAAGTTATTGTCGATGGACGAAACTGAGCAATTTATGCCTGAAGAATAATTGCTTAAGTAAGAAGAATTAACAGTTCACCCTAGGCTTATTATGAGTAAAGGGTGAACTGTTATTAAATCTATGCTGCAAAATTACAATGAGCGGTAACTTCCCACTACTTTAGCAAAAGTCGACATTAGCAGAAGAGAGAAATTTAATCTCTATCAGTTATGATTGTGCTTTTAACCACTTAGCAATATCGTTGCCCAACGTATTTACCGTATGATTTAATACTGAGCAAGAGCCCTTAAATCCGCCTAAAAAGCCTCCGCCTGAGTTTCTGGTTTTGTTTGTTCTCGCAATCACTTTACCATTGTTGGTTAAACGTGCACTAACACTAGCTTGTTTTCTATGACCAAGGAAAGCATTCCCGCCGCTATAAACATTGTCGATGGAAATATTGATTACTTTGCCCTCTGTTGGCAATTTTGAATCAACTTGAACAACATTTAAATTATATTTTTGTGCGTATTTAATAATTGAATTTGAAAAATTAGTGCCTAATTGGTGACATTCATTTTTTACATTGTCTGCAATATTATTCTCTTTCTTAAACGGTACAGTTTTTAAAATGAAGTATGTATTTTTATTATTTTGAGCATTGACTGAGTTAGTGACAGTTTCTACTGTGTTTGCTTCTACGGCATTTGTTGTTTGTGAAGTATTAGTCGATTTGCAAGCTGATAAAGTGGCTAGTATTGCGACTAATGTTAACATTTTATTCATTGAACTATTCCCTTAATATATAATTTTATCAGTTAATAATATCAGTATTATTAGGCCTTTATAAGCATTTTTACTATTAAAGTTGGCGACTATTTATTATCATTGATAAACATAATTGACTATGTGTGTAAATAAAAATAAGAAGGGAAAAATGAAAAAATTAATTTTATTGGCTGGCTTTGTTTTCATTCAGGGCTGTGCTCCAACATCCTATATTGTTAAAACACCAACACCATCGAATATTGCTTATATTGATGCCGACAATGTAGCAAGCAAAAAGCTTGTTGTTAATGATAGTCGAGCGGAAGATGAAAAAGTATTTAGTACAGGTGTACTGAGTGCAGAGCTAAAAATGGGCGCCAATCCTATTGAACCAATAGGTTACTTGAAGAAAAATACCGAACTAGAATTATTAGCTCGTGGTATTCCAGTAAGTATTGAGTCAAGCGAAGCTTTAGATATTGATGTTCAAAAACTCTATATGAAAAATCATAGGTTGAATGGCTTCTCGCCATTTGTAACATTTACTTATTTAAAAGCAGACATAGTTAATGGTGATGTTAAAACTCCGGTGGGAATTTTTATACGTAGAGGTAAAGTACCCGTATGGAGTTTTGATGAGGTTATCGAGCCTACTTTGAATGAGCCATTAAGTTTATTGATAAAAGAGCTATCTGCTAAAGTTAATGCGGCTGTGTATAAACAGTCAATTTCAGATGCTGAGGTAGAAGTTCTAATTACAAAATTAAAAAGCAAGGCTAAGAAGGGATCATCGTATTTAGATGTGTACCAGTTAGGCTTTGGTAACAATCCGTCAGCTATACCATTTTTGAAAGAATTAACTTCTTCGGACGATGAGTATAAACGCCAAGCGGCAATCTCTTCACTTGGAATTCTTAAAGCGGTTGATGAATTAGAATTGCTGAAATCTTTATATGCCAATGGCAATTCATGGTCTGATAAAGCAATGTCATTAAAGGCTATAGGTGATTTAGGAACGAAAGAAGCACTAGATTTCTTAAAAGAGGAACAACAGGCACTTATAAAAGATGGTAAAAAATATTGGGTTAATGATTTAATAACCTTATATTTATAAGTATAACCAATTAAAAAACCGCTTTTAGCGGTTTTTTAGTTTTTGATGGAACCTATTGATATTTAACGTGTTACAACAAGCTTTAATGTATTAATGATAGCCATTTTTTTACTTTCAATTGTGGCAATAACATTTTTCTTGAATTGTAGTTAGTCCCGGTAAAAACAAAGATTAATTGATTCTTTGGTGAGATAAATAAATATTGGCCACCATTACCCCACGCGAATATTAGTTCAGCCTTCTTAGTTATATTATTTAGCGTTTTTTTAGGCGGCAATAACCACCACCAATAGCCATATTCATAAGGTCTTTCATAAACCTTAGTGTGTGAAGAGGTCATCTTATCAAGCCAGTAACTTGGCAGAATTTGCTGTTCGTTATATTTCCCATTGTTTAAAATAAGTTGACCTATTTTAGCTAAGTCACGTGCTGTCATAAATATATGGCCACCAGTATCAACAACTCCATAAGGTGTTTTGCTCCATTTATAGTTTGAAATATTGAGTTTGGAAAAAAGATATTGTTTTGACCAGCTTTCAAAATCATTGTTGAGAGTTTGGTTTAGCAGATGACCAACTAAAACTGCACCACCGGTGCAGTAAGAAAAATGCTTTCCTGGGGTATGGCTAAACGGTAAATCGATGAAAAACTTCGCCCAATTAGCGCTTAAATACATTTTATCTTCATTGCCGAGTGATGCAGGTACCCAATCATCACAAGCAAGGCCAGTGCGCATGGTAAGTAAATCGCTAAATGTGATTTGCTTAAGATGAGTATTGTTAGCAGCTATGTTATTGATATAAGGTGTGATATTTTCAGTAGTTTTGGGAAATAAACCTTGTTCAATTGCTATGCCGACTAGTATTGCCGTTAATGATTTTGTGACTGAACGCAAATCGTGAGTGTCGTTGGCATTGTAGTTTGGTGCGTAATGTTCAAAAAGACGTAGATTATTTTTATAGACTAAAAAGCTAGTGACGCCTTCTTCCTTACCTTGGCTTACGCTAGTGGCGTATTGTTTCAAACGACTTTCTATTTTTGTGAAATCTGAACCTAAGCTGTAGCAGCTGATAAGGTATACCAATAAGAGATATTTCATCGTAATCCTAGACTTTTACTAGTTTAGTAACTAATGAATAACAAAAGGTTTAAATTACTTGATGTTCTATGGTGTGCTTTAGAGTTTTCAGGTGTATTTGTTAATGTTATTTTAAGAACGTTAAGTTTTGTTGGTGCTAAATATGGTTTGTATAAATTTTTCTATTAGAGTGTTTTGGGTGTTTTTTATTGTACTGCTTACCAGCTGTGGTGGTGGAGGTAGTAGTAAACAAAACAATATTGAGACTCCCACTTCAAACACGCCTAGTAGCACGGCAACCATTGAGGAGGTATTAAATAGTGCAGTTAATAGAGGAATTGATGGTATTTTTGTTTATGTTGATCAAACTTCTAAACATGAAGCAAGCTACAGTGCAGGTTTACAAGATAAAACCGAGAACGTGCCAGCGAGCACATCAGCTTTGTTTAAAATTGCGAGTATCAGCAAATTATTTATTGCCGTCAGTGCGAGTAAGATAATTGTTCAAGAGCAATTGTCTTTGAATGACACTTTATCAACTTGGTTACCTGAGTGGGCAGACAGAATAGAAAATTCAAATATCATTACAATTAAACAGTTAATTCAGCATAGAAGCGGTATCGCTGACTTTGACAGTCAGGTGGGGTTTAGTTGGCAACATGCTCATAGGGACATTGACGCTACATTAGCCTACGCGTTAGATAAACCAGCGGATTTTGCCCCAGACAGTAAATATGAATATTCAAATACCAATTATTTATTGTTAGCTAAAGTATTGGATAAAGCGCTAGGTTATAGCCATCAAATATTTATTAAGGAAAATATACTTATTCCGCTGGCTATGCACGATACGTATTTGGAATTGGCTGAAATAGACATGCCGTTGTTAGCGAAAGGCTATTGGGAAAATGTAGAACGTTCGAGGCAAGATTATGTTATTCCTGGTGGTTCAATGATTTCGACAGTTAAAGATATTGCCATCTTCATTAGGGCACTCAATACAGGTACCTTGCTTACGCCCGAAGAAAAACGTATTTATGCCTCGGTTTATTGGTTTAATCATTCAGGCTGGTTACCTGGCTATCAAAGTATTGCCAATTATCACAGTGACATCGATGCAGTTGTTATTCAATTTATTAACACAACAGGCGACGGTTCAGAAAATACGGCGACTTGGTCATACCAACAAATAGTGAAGTTATTAGGTAATTAAGCAGGAAATTACTGTTGCTAGTTAAGGTAAAGTTGGCCAATGGCAGTATTTATAGAAAATATGCTTGTCCTAGGTAACATATACAAAATGTAGTCATCTTACAAATTCTCACGTTCAGCATACATTTCATCCACAAAAGCCATAAAGAATCGAACGTAACAAGTCTTTATGATTCCCTCATCAACAAATTGAACATTACGCATAGGGAATTACATTATGAAAAAATCACTACTTATTACTGCTTTACTATTGTCTTCGTCAACGGTTTATGCAGAGACTAAATATCCGGAAAATCCAGTATTACGACCACTAACATTAACTGATGGCACAGTAGCCATTGGCGGTGCTATTGCATGGGTAGAAGAAGACGACGATGACCGAGCTGAACTGAACTTAAACGCAGCATACGGCCTAACAGATGATTTAACACTAGGCTTTGGTGGTATTAATTATCGCGTACTAGAACGTAAAAATAACGGCAAAGGTTTAGAGTTAGCCATTGGTTTAGGTTTTAGAGGCTATCAAGAATCGAATGTAAATGGTGACTCTGTCGCCTACGGTACTGACTTAAACGGAAAATATGTTTTTGATAAAGATATCGCGATGACTTTCTCTTTAGGCTATGTAAAATGGGATGAAGAGAAACTGAAAAATAAAGATGAATTTCGCTATTCTATTGGCCTGCAAAAGAACTTAGCAAGAGATTGGACGGCGAGTGTTAACTACACCTATCGAGATTTGAAAGACTTTACTCAAGATGATGCCCACGAAGCAAGTATTGGTGTTAATTATGCGTACAGTAAGAGCACCGATATAGGTGCATTTGTTGGTTATTCAAACTTTGATGCGCAAGAAAATGGCTATAATTTAGATGATAACTTTGACCGTGCTGCCGGTGTTTATGCGACATATCGTTTTTAACTTGTATTACAACGACAGAAATTAAAGTAAGTTTACTGCTTTGATTATTTGAATTCTCGCTGGTATTTCGATTGTTGATTGAACAGAATAGATATATTGAAAAGTTATTATTTTGGACATAAATTGAGATGACCAGCGAAATTATTTACGTTTGCAGAACAATTTCTAACCATAAGTAAATTGAATTTTTAAATTAGTTATTTAGGTATTTCTTTTTTTGAACAAATATTGTTCAAAGTTTGTGGCGCCAATACTCTTAGAAAAATAGTAGCCTTGCCCATAGTCGCAGCCTATATCAGCCAATAATGTTGCTTGCTCTAATGTCTCTATGCCTTCGGCAATAACTCGCAATTTTAACTTGTGTGCTAATACTATGATTGCCTCGCATAGCGCGATATCATCTTCATTATCTGACAGGTTTTTAACAAAAGAGCGATCAATTTTTACATAATCAACATTGAGCTTTTTCAAATAGGCTAACGAAGAGTAGCCGGTACCGAAGTCATCTATTGCTATTTGCATTCCTTTATTTCGAAATAAGGCTAACACTTCGTCAGCGCCTTTGTTTAAATCCATTATGGTACCTTCGGTAAGTTCGATAATAATACCGTTACCAGATACGTTTAGTTTTTCTAATTGGCGACACCAATCTTTTAAATTACTATTAAAATTTCTTAGCTGTATCGGTGAGGTATTAATAGATATTTGAAAGTCATCGCCAAATAATTCACGCCAAATTTTTAATTGGTGGCTAACCTGATAAAACACCCAATCGCCAATGTCACAAATCATACCATTTTCTTCTGCTGCAGCGATAAATTGGCTGGTGTCTATAATACCTTTTTCAGGATGAGTCCAACGAATTAACGCCTCAGCACTGCGACATCGTCCGTTTGATAAATCAATGATAGGTTGAAATGTTAAATGAAAGTCTTCTCTATCTATTGATGCACGTAATTCACTATTCATCCAGCTGCGCGCATTAATATTTGCTTGAATAGACTGATTGAACAAATGATACCGCTTGCGTCCTAAGCTTTTGGCGACATACATAGCTTGATCCGCATATTTGAGTAATAGTTCGCTGCTATTGGCATCTTTTGGGTAAAATGCGATACCAACACTCGCTGAAATATAGCTTTTAATGAGTCCAGAGGTGAATGGCTTTGAGAGTTGTTCAATAATTTGTTTTGCAGCGCGAGTTGTATGCTCAAGGTTTTCGATACCCTCCATAACTATGGTAAATTCATCTCCCCCCATACGTGCAACAACATCGGTATTTCGTACACAGCTTTTAATACGATTTGCGGCTTCGATTAGGACTTTATCACCAGAAGCATGGCCGAATTTATCATTAACATCTTTAAAGTGGTCAAGGTCGAGACAGAGTATGGCAACGTTTTGCTTTGTTCGTTGAGATTTTTGAATACTTTCAGTTAGTCGGCTATTCAACATACAACGGTTTGCTAAGCCAGTTAGGCTATCAAAATTGGCTTGTCGCCAAATAAGTTGCTGATCAGCCTTTCGTTTGGTTATATCTCGAACAATTGCAATCATATAATCATTGCCATTTTGGCTAACATAATTAACGCAAATTTCTGCGGGGTAGGTTGAGCCGTCTTTTCGTTTGTGTTTGCCCTCAATTACCATACCACCAGATTCTTGAACCATTACTACATGCCTTTGCCAGGAAAAGTTGTCTGGTAAAATTGCTTCAATATCAATAACACCAAGTTCTCGAATTTCGTTATAGCTATAGCCCAAATTTATACAGGCGGTATTATTTGCGTCTAAAAATTTTGCTGTATCTGGGTCAATAACAAAAATGGCGTCACTAGAGTGGTCAATTAAAGTTCTAAAGAGCTTTCGAGTATTTTCAATTTTTTTGCTTTCGGTTAAGTCAACAATTTGGGCAATAAAGCGTTTTACCTTTCCATAATCATCAGGTTGAGCAACCATAGTAAGCATGCCGTAAATTACATGGCCTGATTTAGTAATATAGCGCTTTTCAATAGTGATTGGTGTAAAGGGATCTGTTTGCAGTTTGTGCCGAATTTCAGCATTGATTTGACTTTCCTCAGGATGAGAAATAATAATATCTTTGCGATAAATTTCTTGTTCTGTATAGCCTAGCAAGTCAAGTAGTGCGGGGTTTACATACTCAAAACTACCATCGATTCGTGACAACACCATAGCGACAGGAGTGACGTCAAATATTTTTTTTACATTATCATCTAAAGCATTATTACTAGCGCTGATATCCAAGTGATTTCCTTTTTGGCCTGCACAATAACAACTGAACTAAAAATTTATTTTGGCTTTTATATTTTAGCATATGGCATGTGAACCTTAGTCATGACACGCTATTTTCATTTCAGTATAGTTAAATTCATCATTAACACATAATTAAAGATATAGTGGCTTTAGTTATGTGTTGTTAATTTTACGAAATTAATGCCGGTAAGAGTCGCTAACAGGCAAAGGTGGTAATATTTTATAGCAAAGAGGGCAGAAAATTGTTGGCTATGGTTAGAAAAAGCGCAAAGTGCGCTTATTTCTCTTGATGATGTCTGGTCAAACCAAATCCCATTGCGCTATAATCGCTGTTTTGAAAATAACCGTGTAATCTTCATGAAGTTCCCCGGACGCCGTCAGCATAAACATTATTTCCCTGTAGATAATAAAAACCCGTTAACGAATCAAGTAAACTGTGATCCACAAACTGTTAAAAATTATATTGTTGGTATCGACCAAGTGCTGGTTGATATTGAAGCAAAGGTTGATCAAGCCTTTTTAGATGAGTTTGATCTACAACGGGGCATGTCGCAGGTGATTTCTGACGAAGTTACTGAACGCTTGTATCAGCGCTTAAAAGATGAGTCTTTGGTTAATTATGAATTTGCTGGTGGCACTATAGGTAATACGGTTCATAACTATTCTGTATTGGCTGATGATCGCTCCGTTTTGTTAGGGGTAATGTCGAAAGACATTCATGTTGGCGACTATGCCTATCGTTTTATTAGTAACACTTCTTCTCGTGTTGACTTAAATTACCTACAACCGGTTGATGGTCCGATTGGTCGCTGTTTTACGCTAATTGATAATACCGGCGAACGTACGTTTGGTATCAATGCCGGTTTAATTAACCGGTTACACCCAGACTCGATAGATGAGTCATTGATTGCTGGCGCATCCGCGTTAGTTATTAGTTCATACCTGATGCGCACGCAAGAAGGTGATACCATGACTGAAGCGGCGATTAAAGCTGTTGAATGTGCGAATGCTGCAGGTGTTCCCGTTGTGCTTACCTTAGGTACTAAGTTTTTAATTGAAGAAGAGCCACAGTTTTGGCGAGATTTCGTTAAAAAGCACGTCAACATATTAACTATGAATGAAGAAGAAGCATTAGCAATAACTGGCATTGAAGATCCGTTAGAAGCTGCTGATAAATGCTTAGACTGGGTTGATATGGTGATCTGCACAGCCGGCAAAGAAGGTTTGTATATGGCGGGTTACGTTGATGAAGAGTTTAAACGTGAAAGTGAATACCCGTTGATTTCGGGCTATATCAGTGATTTTAATCGTTATGAATATTCTCGACCTATGTTGCTAAAAGAGTGTAATAAGCCAATGCGTATTTATACTCATTCTGCGCCATACATGGGAGGCCCTGAAAGTATTAAGAATACCAATGGTGCCGGAGATGCGGCGCTTGCTGCGATATTGCACGATTTAAGTGCTAATGTTTATCATAAAAATACCATGGCCAATTCTAGCAAGCATAATCAGCCAGCATTAACCTATTCATCGTTATCGCAAATGAGTAAATATGCCAACAGAGCCAGCTATGAAGTTCTGGTGCAACATTCACCTCGTTTATCACGAGGCTTACCTGAGCGTGAAGATAGCTTAGATCAAGCTTATTGGGCGCAATAAATCGCACTGATAATATTTTAAAGAATCCGCTCGCGGCGTTATATGGCTTTACATGACAACACTAACTACACATAAATCATCACAAAGACGACTTCTTATTGCACTTGCTATAACCAGTGTTTTTATGTTGATTCAAATTGTTGGTGCGTTTTATGCCAATTCACTTGCCGTTTACGCCGATGCTGGGCATTTGTTTGTGCATAATAGCTCTTTATTCATTGCGCTTATTGCCTCTACGTTGGCCATTAAGTTTGGCCAAACCTTTAGTGATGGTTATCGCCGTTTAGAGCTTTCCGGTGGATTAATTAATGGCGTACTTTATTTATTAATTAGTTGCTGGATTTTACTGCAAGGTGCCGACCGGTTATTAGGGCATGAGCATCATGACGAACATGAAATTAATACCTTCGTGATGTCGTCAATTGCGTCACTAGGCTTTCTATTTCATACCGCCTCAGCATTTATACTTTATAAAGGCCGCAAAGACAGTGTTAATGTTTACGCGGTGTTTTTGCACACCTTTTTTGATTTACTATCAACCATAGTCACTTTTGTCACTAGTATTGTAATACATGCCACAGGATGGACAATTTTTGATTCATTATCGAGTATTCTTATTTCAATATTCGTACTCTTTACCGGCTCTAAATTACTCTACAAGTGTATTAAAGGATTGTTCTTTAATGGCGTTAGATTACCTGCGTTAAAGAAAATCGAATCAGCTTTGGCTAAAGTAGAGCACATCGACAATATTCATAACTTAATTGTTAAAAGCGATAATGGTGAAGTGATTGTCGGTGCGCATATTGTACTAAAACATAAATGCACATTAGAAAAACATGATGAAATTTGCCGCTTTCAAGTTGAAAAAGTACTGAAAGAACAATTTAACGTCGAGCAAAGTGTTCTACAAATAGAAACCGGTGGCTGTACACACCCGTAATTACAACTATTTATACTAATACTTAACTGTGCAACATAAGCACATTATTATTTATACCTTTTACCAAGATGTTTATAGATTGCTATTGCTGCTTAGAATTTACGCCCAGCAATGCTATTCATTTCTTTGTCACTATCTCGTCATCTTTCTTTCAAATTTCTGTCACAACATTTGATTAATTTATGCGTAAACACCTTAAATGAGTCCTTATGATGAATAATAAATATTGGCAAATTGAAGATTTTGAAGAGTTTGAAGAGCAAATTGATAATCAAAAAAAGAAAGTGAATAAACAAGGTAAGCGAAAATGGCGTGAAATTGAAGCCTATAAAGACCGTAAAAGAGAGCAAAAAGAACTGGCGTCTTATGACTGTTACTCGATGATGTAAATATAGTAAAGACAGTAACAGAGATTGTCCTTGCCGTTAGTGTGATGATCTCTGTGTTAAGTCCTTATAATTTAGCCTAAATATCGTATTTATCGCCCAACCGAATGGATATTGAATTGTTGTCGGCTCCGAGTAACAGTGCAAAGCTACTAATTCCCATTAATTAGTCAAATGGTACTCGTAAACTCGTTGCTCCATAACTATAAAAAACCAGAAAAGCATATTGTCGCTCTATCATAACTAATATCGAGTATTGGCGATTACGAAAATATCCCGTCAATCTAACGGCAAAGATAAATTTCTACCATTCATTTTGATTTTGTTATATAAATCTTGCCACTATTTAGAAAACTATTTTTATTTATGCGCACAACAACATTATTGCTGCTTGGAGCATTTGTTTATCTACCAATATTTTCTGTTATTGCTGGCGATATCAGTGAGTTGATAAGTAAAGAGGAGTTTTTACAATATAAGGACGTTGGTGAATTTATAGATGGCGCACCGAAAGTAACCATTACTGTGCCAGTCGAGCAGAATGATATTGAAAAATATGGTCAGGGGGTGGTGAAAACACTAACTGGCTCAGACTGTGATCGTGATGGCAAAATGGATGATAACCCAACCTGTAATGCCGTTTATTATAAACTGTGGTTAAAATATCGCTTGGGAAAAAGCAAAAGTTAAAATATTGCCGGTAAAAATGATGAATAAAATTATCACTTTCACTATGATGATAGTTGTTACTGTATTGATTTTTAATCATAAATCGTCAAATGCCGATGCCTTAAAAGCTTTTACCAGTGATGGCTGTAGTGCCTTTCCTGATGGCACCTTTGAACAAAAGGAGCTTTGGTTATCTTGTTGTATTCAGCACGATCTCGACTATTGGCAGGGAGGCACTTATCAGCAAAGACTTGCTTCTGATCAAGCATTGCAAAGTTGTGTGGCTAAAGTAGGACAGCCAGAAATAGCAGCATTAATGCTTGCAGGAGTGCGTGTTGGCGGTACGCCGTACTTACCAACGAAATTTCGCTGGGGCTATGGTTGGTCATACCCGCGCTGGTATGGTGAACTTTCTGAACAAGAGCAACAACAAGTGCAAGCATTAACGCCCAACCTAGCACAGATAACGATACAGTAAGCTTTCTTTCTAGTACTATTTGCTTTTTCAGTATGACATTTAGGTCTAAGTAAAGTTCTTTATTTATTAGTGCCTTGTAAATATTTTTTAACATTTTCTGTTTGTAATTATTAGTTGTTTAAACGATATTAAGTGTGCCTTATTCGCTACTTTAAAAACCTAATATGTTACTTAAAAACGTTCTCTGCGCTTCCTTACCATTACTCTTTACTTTAACTATTGCTAAAAATAATGCTTTTGCACAGCCAGTCAATACACTTGATGCCAATGAAGAAAAAATTGTGCAACGAGTGCAAGCGGATTTACCGTTGGCATTGCAAGAAATTGAACAAGCGGTAAACATTAATAGCGGTTCAATGAACTTGGCTGGCGTCAAGCAAGTAGGGCAACTGGCGGAGCAACAACTGTCGGTTTTAGGTTTTGATGTGAAATGGCTTGATGGCCGTGCCTTTAATCGTGCAGGACATATTGTTGCAACACATAAAAGTCCAAACGCCGATGCCGTTAAAATTTTAATGATCGGTCATCTAGATACCGTTTTTGCCAAGCATGATGACTTTCAAAAGTTTAAACGCATCAGTGAAAAACAAGCTTCTGGCCCTGGTGTTGCTGATATGAAAGGCGGCAATACTATTATCATTTCTGCGCTAAGAGTATTAAAAACACTGGGCTTACTCGACAATGTTAGTATTCAAGTGATTTTAACCGGTGATGAAGAAAGTAGCGGTAGACCATTAAGTTTATCAAAGAAAGCGATTGTTGATGGTGCGATATGGGCTGATGTTGCGTTAGGTTTTGAAAATGGCGATAACAATATCGCAACTGGCATGGCAGCACGCCGAGGCTATGTAGGTTGGAGCTTAAATGTTTCTGGCAAGCCAGCGCATTCTTCACGCATATTTTCTGAACACGCAGGTTTTGGTGCTATTTATGAAACCGCCAGAATTTTAGAAGCATTTCGCATAGAGTTAGCAAATGAAAAGGACTTAACTTTTAATCCAGGACTCATTGTTGGCGGTACAAAAGTTGAGGTTGATAAAGCAAAATCAACAGGCGAGGCATTTGGTAAAAGTAATGTCATCGCGCAGCAAGTAACGGTAAGAGGCGATTTACGTGCTTTGTCAAACGCCCAAGCCGCTCATGCTCAGCAAGTTATGCTAAAAATTGTCTCAAACAACTTAAACCAAACTGACGCAACCTTAGTATTTGAAGAAGGCTACCCACCTATGGCATTGACTGACGGCAATAAACGTTTGCTATCGTTATACAGTCAAATTAGTCAAGACCTTGGTTATAACGAGATTGGTATAGCAAACCCGAGAAATGCTGGTGCAGCAGATATCTCATTTGCCGCTGATCACGTTGCTATGTCATTAGATGGTTTGGGCTTAATGGGCAGTGGCGCTCACACAAAAAATGAAGTTGCCGACTTAACCAGTTTACCTAAGAACATTGAGAAAGCGGCATTGTTAATTTACCGTTTATCGAATAAAGCTATCGCTATTTATTAACTGCAATATTTTACTAGAAGTAACTGCACAGAAAAGGGAATAAGATGAATTGTAAGGTTATTCAGTTTAAAGATGCGACATTAGAAGATCTTGACAACATTGCCGCATTGCATGCTAAAAGTTGGCAGGAGAATTATCATCCGGTACTGTCTAAGGATTACCTAAAAGATAAAGTGTTTACCGAGCGCACCGCTGTTTGGAAAAAGCGATTAACTGAGCCAAAGAGCAATCAACAGGTCATTATCGCTAAAGTTGATGGTAAGTTCGCTGGCTTTATTTCTGTTTTCGGTGCTAATCATCAAGAATACGGCACAATTATCGATAACCTGCATATTGATTCTACCTTCAAAGGCTGTGGAGTTGGCACTCAATTATTGAATGCAGCCGCAGAGTGGGCAAATCAATACTACCAGAGTACGCCACTTTATTTAGAAGTACTGGCTTGTAATACAAATGCCATGGGATTTTACGCGTCATTGGGCGGCCAAAATATCGCCACAGGGTTTTGGCAGACACCGTGTAATAACCAAGCGAAAGAGTATATTTTTAGCTGGCCGTCGGCCGAAGCTTTATGTCGCTCTGCAACATGTAAGTTACGCGCTTAAGCTTGCTTTTTTCTAGCCGCTATAAAGTGTTAAAGGGATCAATATGAAATATTTTTTAAGTTTGTTTATGGTTATTTTATTGCTGGCTTGTAGTAGTAATGATCGCGATTCCATCCGAGTTAAAGTCGATATTAGCAGCGATGATAGCAATAGCTATTTAACAGAACAAAAATGGCGGCACGGTAGTAAAGACTGTAAAAGTAATACTGAGCCAGCAATAGAGGTTTTTCGTTATCAAGCGTCGAGCTATATTTTACGACAAAATAAGTGTCAGCATTTCGAAGCGCCATTTATCTATTTGTTATTTGGAGAAAATAAGGCGTTGTTATTTGATACCGGCGCTATTGAAAGTGCCGTTGAATTTCCTTTGTACCAAAAAGTTAATCAGCTGATGCAACAATATCAAGCTGAAGCGGGCGTTAGTGAACTTGAACTATTGGTGCTGCATTCTCATGGACATAGCGACCATTATGCAGGCGATAGTCAGTTTTTAAACCAAGAGAATGTTTCACTGGTATTACCGACAGAAAAAGCCCTGACGAAATTCCTTACCGCTAATCGTAATAACGCGACAGAAGAAATATCAGTCGAGTTAGGAAAACGTAAAATTATCATATTGCCAACCCCAGGACACCAAGAAGAAGCAATAACACTTTACGACCCTCAAACCCAGTGGTTGTTAACTGGTGATAGTTTTTACCCAGGGGTAGTTTATGTTAAACATTGGCAAGATTACCGAACAAGTATTCAAACACTAAGTGAATTTAGTGAGCGAAATAAAATTAGTGCAGTGTTAGGGGCGCATATTGAAATGAAATCAATGGCCGGCGAACACTATGAAATTGGCACGACATTTCAACCAAATGAAGCGCCTTTGCCCCTAAGGGTTGAGCTATTGCAGGCGTTAGGCAAGCAGCTAGCGCAACACCCAGAGCCAACTAAGTTAATTTTTGATGATTTTATTATTGTGCCTATGAATGGGCTGCAGCAATCGTTAAGCGATTTTGGCCGTTTTATAACACAGTAATTATTTTGTTATTTTTATGACAAAAAAGCACAATGATAAGATCTTAGTATTATAGTTTTCGTCTACACTTTATTACGTTAAGGGGCAATTATCTTTAAATTCTCCCTTCTGATAATAATGACATCATAAAGGAAAACGCTATGTACTCTATTAGCCACCGTGTTGGTATAAAAGCCTCAGCTGAAGATGTTTATCACGCGCTTACCACGAATGAAGGAATAATGACTTGGTGGACCAATGATGTTGCTGGTGCTGGTGATGTTGGTGCCATAATTCAGTTTCGTTTTAATGGCGGAGGCCCTGATTTTAAAGTTACGGAGTTAATAAAAAATAAGTTAGTTCGTTGGCAGCATAGCGGTGATATGCCGCAAGCGTGGCAAGCGACAGAAATTTGCTTCGACATTCAACCACAGGCAGAGCAAACATTTGTTAATTTTAGTCATTCAAATTGGCAAGAATCATCAGACTTTATGGCGCATTGCAGTACAAAATGGGCCGTTTTTTTATTAAGCCTTAAAGACGCGTTAGAGATTGGGAAAGGTCGAGCATTTCCTCATGATATACATATTGATCATTCGTAATTGAATAAAGATTGTCAATGAGCTAGCTAAAAGACAAATCTAGATACTTGTTAAGCTTCTCATTCGTTAGGCGCTGCGGTGTTAGTTGCTCTACAATTTCTAAAGCTTGATAAACTTTACTTAATCCAACTTTGTCATTTAGTGGTATTTTCTCAAAGGTTGGTGCGTCAATCGTCTCTTTTAATAAGCTTAGTGTATTTGCAAGTTTATCTTTGAAGTCATCTTTTTGCTTTGCTTCCTCAACATGGGTAATTATTTCTTTTGCTCCCTCTAGGGCTTTAATTAGTGCATTTAACGCCTCACTTTGTTGTTCATCTGAACTTTCGCTATCGTGGCTTTCATTATTTTCGTCTGATTGTAGACGCTTAAGTAGATCATCAAGAAAACCGGTTAGGCTTATCGTCGTGTTTTCAATTTCATTTACTTGGTTTTCAGTTTTGCTGGTTGAATTGGTTAATTTCGCATATTCATTTTGTGAGATCAGCCCTAATTGATAAGCGCGCTCTTTTAGTGTTTCAACGTCGTTAAAGTTAAGCTCCGCACCATTGAAAAATTCACTACTGATGGCGTTAATTTTTTGGGCTCGGCTTGAAAGATACAAACTATTTTGGCTTTTACTGTTTTCTGGCAATTTATCAACATCTTGTGCTTTATAATTTTCAATTATGTTGTCAACTTCTGAGCTTTGTGCTGACGATGAAGCACTATTTAAGCTTGTGTTTAAGATTGAGCCGTAGTTGTTTATATTGTTAAGCATTTTGATAATTCAAAAATTTGACATGCTTGCCTATATACAAAATACAGGCCAACGCTCTTGGTTAAATTTTATATTTTGGCAAATGCTTTTCACCGATAATACTCGTTATGAAGGTTTGTGATATTCAATTGTGACATAATATCTCTATGGCCGAGTGCCTTGGTAAATCTAGCATTATATTCAACTAGTTATTTAGCAACATAGTGTATCTAGTCGCTGTAATTAAATTCGACGTTATTTTCAATTTCAAACTATTTAGAGTAGGTGATCGTAGTGGAAAACAAGTTAAGCAATATCTTAAGCACTCTCATGCATGATGCGGTATTTTTTGGGCCACAAGGTTTTTTGTTGATGACCTCAGCATCAACATTTTCCCAAGCGCAACATGGTTTTGGGCAAGATGAAGAGGGGAATGACATATCTGGCTCTAACGTTGGTGATTGGCAATCATCTTGGCAAGTTATTGCCAGAGACACAGAATTAGGCGACCCATATTTTGTTGATATATATGACCAAGACTTTCCTGTTTATACGGCTTTTTTAGGAGAGTCAGGTTGGGAGAGTGAACAGGTAAGTACTACATTGATGGGTTTTATAGACTGCATGCACTTATTACAAAGCCAAGGGGAGCAAACGCAAGCAAAGTTTTTTCCTGATGAAGAAACGCTTGTTGATGAAACTAAGTTGGCGCAGTTACAGCAGCAATTAACTGATATGTCAGCGGTTGCGGGGTATTGGCAATATTTCTTTCGCTGTTATCTCGATTGGCTACAAGAAGATTAGTAGCAGTATTACAACACTTATTAATTGGCGAAATGAGCACCGCTTGCCTCTAGGCAAAAGCAAATGTTTTCACTTTATTTATGATGACCTAAATATTACGCGGCACGAGGCATATTGTTTTGATATTGCTTGTACACTAACCATAAAACAGCTGAGAATAGCCAAGGAATAATTAACAAGGTTATTCCCACGAGTGGATGTGCTAAATATCGTCTAATTGGCAGCGACGACATTTGGGAGCTACTAGGCAGTTTTTGTACTTGCAATGGATTGTCAACTCTGCATTTGAATTTAGATATTTCCCGCTATTTGTAAAGTAAATTAATTTTTAATGTTAGCGAAACAGCAACTATGACTGATATATATTTGTCGATATCGCGTAACCTTAACTGATAATTACAGTTAGAAAAATAAAGGACTATAAATAATGAATATTTGGTTAATTACTGGTGGTTTACTTACTACTTTAGCGGCTTTACTGCATATTGGTTGTATTTATTTTGGCGCAACTTGGTATCGCTTTTTTGGGGCTGGTGAGCAAATGGCAATAATGGCAGAGCAAGGCAGCTGGCAGCCAACGATAATTACCAGCGGTATTGTTGCCGTACTAATTGTTTGGGCGTTGTATGCTTTCTCTGCAGCAGGTGTAATTATCACTTTGCCTTTTACTCGAATATTAATAGTTCTAATTTCAACTCTTTACTTTTTAAGAGCGATTGCTGGCTTTTTTCTTATATTTAATCCTTTGGGACGAACACCTGATTTTTGGCTGTGGAGTTCGAGTATTTGCTTAGTGATAGCTTTGGTACATATCTGGGGGATAAAACAAAGTTGGTCTGCGCTTTAAAAGTAAAACATTGTATTTTTGTGTGTGATTTTTAAGCAATTAGTTCTGATGTCGGGTAAATGTCGGCGAGAATTCGTACCTGACAGTTTATAAAGTGATAAATAATTTTGGTTTGTAAGTGCAAAGGTATAAGAAGTCATGATTTTAAAGCAACTACGTTTGAGTCGTCAGTTATCGCAAGAGCAATTAGCACAAATGTCAGGGCTAAATGTTAGAACAATACAACGTATAGAGAGCGGTAAGAATGCTAGTGTAGAGTCTTTAAAATGTTTAGCTTCGGCACTTAATGTTGATATTGCAGCTTTAAATCAGGAGAAGTTTAACGTGGACAAACAATCAGACAATTGGCAGAAACTGCCTTGGTTACTCAAATTTTGGTTTGTATTTAACTTTTTACAAACTCGGCCTACGCGTAATTCTGCCGTTAGAATTGAAATAATTACACATGCTAGCGGTTTTATATTTTGTAGCTTAGGCATCGTTAGTGAGCCGGCCTTAGTAGGAGGTTTAATGTTGTTAGCAATGGCATATTTGTTCATGTTATTAAAATATCAGGGTGACAAATATGGCATTTCGTACGATGCAGCATAGCTAATAGCGTTATATTTATTAAGTTTACCATTTTGCTGTAAAAGCTCATTGGGCTAAAGGGGCATAATTATGACCTTTTGGCCTATTTCCGTTCAAAATTTCTCACACTTTCTTGAATAAAAAGTTATAGCAAGTGACTGTAACAGCACACAATAGCAAGATTAGTTGCTATGCTCCATTCTTGAACTATGAGATTAACTCCCTAAATATAAAGACTTTATTGGATTTTTTTTAATTCTTTTTCGAGAAAGCTCATTACTGGTTTGACCACTGGTCGGATGTGTGTGTATACTCATTAACACTTATGCAGCAATGCAAAAAATTATTATTAGAAGTGTTAGGAGTTATACATGCTGAGTTATAAAGCGCCGGTTGCAGATATTAAATTCTTATTTGAAGATGTGTTTGACTATTACGGACATTACAAAAAGCACCCTGAATTTGAAGAGGCTACGCCTGACTTAGTTGATGCGATTATTGAAGAATGTGCAAAATTCAGTGAGAACGAACTGCTACCACTTAATCAAAGCGGTGATCAAGAAGGTTGTACCTTTGACAATGGCACGGTGACTACACCGAAAGGCTTTAAAGGTGCATATCAACAATTTGTTGAAGGTGGCTGGCCTAGTTTGTCTCACCCAGTTGAGCACGGTGGCCAAGGCTTGCCGTCATCATTAGGTATGGTGGTGTCTGAGCTGATGGGCACTGCAAACTGGTCTTGGGCAATGTATCCTGGCTTGAGCCACGGTGCGATGAATACTATTCACACTCACGGTACAGATGAGCAAAAAGAATTATACCTTACTCGCTTAATTGAAGGTTCATGGACCGGTACCATGTGTTTAACTGAGCCGCAATGTGGTACTGACTTAGGGCAAGTTAAAACTAAAGCTGAGCCAAACGGTGACGGTACTTATAATATTAGCGGTACTAAGATTTTTATTTCTGCAGGTGAACATGACTTAACTGACAACATTGTACATATAGTTTTGGCTCGACTGCCAGGTGCTCCCGAAGGAACTAAAGGTATTTCGTTGTTTATCGTACCGAAAATGCAAACAGATGAGCAAGGCAATATAACTGAGTTTAATAATGTTTCTTGTGGTTCAATTGAACATAAAATGGGCATCAAAGCTTCAGTAACTGCGGTGCTGAACTTCGACAATGCTAAAGGTGTACTTATTGGCCCAGAAAATAAAGGTTTAGAATGTATGTTTACCTTTATGAATACTGCCCGAGTAGGTACTGCTCTACAAGGCGTTTGTGCTGCAGAGCTTGCTTATCAAAACTCGTTGGCCTATGCGAAAGAACGTTTGTCTATGCGCTCGTTATCAGGCACTAAGCATCCAGATAAAGTGGCTGATCCGATTATTTGCCACCCTGATGTTCGTAAAATGCTGATGACGCAAAAAGCTATCAGTGAAGGTGGCCGTGCCATGATTTATTATACGGCGAAACTCGTTGATGAAATTGAAAATGCCAAATCAGAAGAAGAGCGTAAAAAATCGGATTTTAGCTTAGGCTTTATAACGCCTATTTTAAAAGCATTTTTAACTGAACTAGGCTCAGAAAGTGCTAACCATGGTTTACAAATATTTGGTGGTCATGGTTTTATTAAAGAGTGGGGCATGGAGCAAATTGTACGTGATACCCGTATTTCGACACTTTATGAAGGTACCACAGGTATTCAAGCACTAGATTTACTAGGCCGTAAGATATTGATGACACGTGGTAAGTCGTTGAATGTTTTTGCTAAAGAGATACTGATTTACTGTAAAGATAAGAGTATGCTGTCAGGCAATCCACATAAGCGACAAATGAATAAGTTTATTTGGCCATTAAGTAAAACTGTCGCAAAATGGCAGCAATATACTATTCGTTTAGGGCTTAAAGCGAAGAAAGACCGTGATGTCGTTGGCTCTGCGTCCGTTGATTTCTTAATGTATTCTGGTTATGTAGTGATGGCATATTTCTGGGCGCAAATGGCACAAGCCGCTTATGAAAAATTAGCAACAGATGTTGAAAATCGTGATTTTTATCGCGCGAAAATTAAAACCGCCGAGTTCTATTTTGAGCGTTTATTACCTCGTACCAAGTCATTGGCAACCACTATGATGGCTGATCCTAAAACATTAATGCAACTTGATGAAGAGTTACTTTCTTTTTTATAAACACCTTATAAAATGATAGTAATTAGCTAAAACATATAAAAGCCGTACTTTAATAAGTACGGTTTTTTTTATTCTTACAGCAGCATTTTCAGGAATAAAGGATGAAAGACTTAGTGCAAAAATGGTTTGATATTTGGCAATCGGGAGATTTTCATGACTTACCCATCAGTGATGATTTTATCCATCAAAGCCCGTTTGGCACAATATCAAGCAAACAAGCATATTTAACCTTAGTGGAAGCTAATAAAGATAAATTTTTAGGTTATCAGTTTATTGTTTATGACATGATAAGCGCAGGCAGTACTGTATGTGTTCGTTACACCGCTGTTCAAGGTGATTTTCGCCTCGATGTAAGTGAATGGCATTACATAAAAGCGAGCTTAATTGAAAAGTAATTGCCTATTATCATATTGGTGAAATCCACCCAGATAGAGAGCTAAGCTAATAGAACACACTTGTTATTGCGAGTTTATCGTTAAATATGCTTAAGTAGTACCAGCTAGGTTAGGGCGTGATGACCTTTGTGGTATGATTTTTGTTGGAATTAAAGGTGATTTAATCAATACACCCCAGTTAAAATGGTGATGTGAATTGTTTTAATACTTGCTTAATATCTTCAGCCGCTGTATGCGGTAAAGGCTCTTTGAAAGCGTCAATGTTTTCGGCTAACTGGGCGAGGTTTGTTGCGCCAATAATTGTCGAGGTTACCCCATTAATTTGATCACACCATTTCAAGGCTAATTGTGCTGGCGATAAATTATGTCGTGTTGCAATATCAAGATAAGCTTTTACCGCAGCATTTGCCTGTTCGGTGTCTCGAAACAACCCATGTCGTTGCATTAAGGTAAAGCGACTGCCCGCTGGACGTTGGCCATTTAGATATTTTCCTGTTAGTAACCCCGTTGCTAATGGTGACCAAGGTAAATAGGCAACATCTTCATGAACACAGTTTTCAATCAAATAAGGCCAATCTTTTGTGTGCAATAAGTTAAACTCATTTTGAATCGAAACCATTCGCGGTAAGTTATGTTCTTTACTTAAACGTAAATATTGATTAATGCCCCATGGTGTATCGTCAGATAAACCACAGTAGCGAATTTTACCTGCTTTAATACAAGTATTGAGTCCTTGTAAAATATCTAACAGCTCTTCAGTTTGTTGCTCAGCATTCACTGAGGTGTAATTGTTAGAGTTTGGCCAGTGATTGCCAAAATGAGGTGATTGACGATTTGGCCAATGTAATTGGTATAGGTCGATATAATCAGTTTGTAGTCGTTTTAAGGAGTTTTCAACAGCTGCAATTACTGTTGTTCCAGATATTTTACTACCGCCACGAATATAAGAAAGTCCAGGGCCAGCAATCTTAGATGCTAAAACAATGTTTTTACGTCGTGACGGATTAGCACTGAGCCAATTACCTATGATAGTTTCAGTTTGTCCATAGGTATCGGCTGATGGTGGTACCGCGTACATTTCCGCAGTATCGATGAAGTTAATTCCCTGCATTTGTGCATAATCAATTTGATGATCAGCATCAGCTTGATTATTCTGTAGTCCCCAAGTCATACTGCCTAAACATATACGCGACACTTCTAGTGAACTACTACCTAATCGTTCATACTTCATATAATCACCTTGCTATGTAAATATTTTAAAACAATAAACTAAGCCTATGTTTTAACGTATCCAACGGAGAAACTTAAATTTCATTTTTCCATAAGGAGCAAACCTAACCGGTAAATCCTTAATGAAAGGTCTTGCTAATACAGATTTTAAGTGACTGAAGTTATCAAAACCTGCTTTGCCACTATATTGGCCCATACCACTTGGCCCTATGCCTCCAAAGGGTAATTCTGGTACCGCATTAAACATAATAACGTCATTTATACATTGGCTACCTGAGCTAATTTCATTAACCCAAGTTTGGCATTGCTGGTTATCTTTACTGAATATGTATGACGATAATGGCTTATCGCGTTCTTTCACAAAGCGCTTTGCAGCTTCAAAATTATCGATAGTGATAATGGGTAGTATTGCACCGAAAATTTCATCGCGCATAAGTGAGGAGTCTAAAGGTGGGTCAACAATGATTGTAGGCTCAATATAGCGTTCTAAAATGTCAAAGTTGCCACCGACATCTACTGTTAGCCCTGATAAATACTGGCTAATACGCTCAGTATGACGTTCATTGACGACTTTTCCATAACTTGCACTTTGCTTTGGATCTTTGCCAAACATCTTTTCTATTTGCGCCTTCAGCGCGTCTACCAGTGGTTTAACCATATCAGCAGAGGTAAGAATATAATCAGGTGCAATACAGGTTTGCCCGGCATTCATCCATTTGCCCCAAGCAATACGTTGTGCTGTTATTGTTAAATCGGCGCTGCTATCGACATAAACCGGACTTTTGCCACCTAGTTCTAAGGTTACAGGGGTTAAGTGCTTAGCAGCGGCAGACATAACAATACGAGCAACTTGGCCATTGCCTGTATACATAATATGGTCAAACGGTAAGGCAAGTAGGGCAGTAGTTTCCTCAACCGCACCTTCAACAACAGAAACAGCCTGACGGTCTAAATATTGTGGGATGAGTTTGGCAATAAGTTTTGAAGTTGCTGGAGCAAGTTCTGATGGTTTAACAATTGCACAATTACCAGCAGCAATAACGGCAACTAATGGTGCAAGTATTAACTGCATGGGATAGTTCCATGCACCAATAATAAGTACTGTACCTTGAGGCTCTGGTTGGATATATGAACGGCCGGGTTGCGCGACAATTGGTGTCGCAACGCGACGCTTTTTTGCCCAACTTTTTAGTCGTTTGCAAACATGATCAACATCACCGGTAACATAGGAAACTTCAGTAACCCAAGCTTCTTGCGCAGGTTTACCTAAATCGCTAGCAAGTGCGTCGAGAAAATCTTGCTCATTTTCATTGACTAAGCGCTTAATTTGTTGAAGTTGGTGTTTACGCCATTCTAAATCATGTGTTTTATGACTAGAGAAGTATTGTTGATGTGTTGAAAATTGCTCGCTAAAATCCACTAATTTGACTCGCTAGGTTAGATGGTCGGATGACTTAATCTAACCCATTTGTTAAGCGAGTACAAAATTTTAATTACTAGGGCTTTATTCTCAATACTATTGCTAGTAACTGACTGATAGTTTTATAAATATGCTCGTTAATCTCAGACGAAGTTGGCAATAAGCTACGGTAAGTTAGTTGCTGAATTTGGCTTAAAAGTACTTGTGCGCTTACTTCAATGTCATCTTGAGCGAAATATTGACATAACTGTCGACAAGGATGTAACTGTGCTTCATAAAGTTGTTGAGCTACAGCCGTAAGTGAGTTGGTTACTTGTATTTCACTAAATAATTGTTGCTCAACAATTAATTGTTGCTGGTTTGCATTAGCATTATTGAGCACCATATCGGTTAACTGCTGTGCCAGCTGGGCTCTTAATGCAACCCGAATACTAACTTTGCGTAATTCAGCTTTACTGTAGGCATCAACAAGCTCAATTATTGGTTGCCATAAATTGCCAACTTCATTGATGATATTGCTAGCATTTAACTCGAATGCTTGCTGCACTAACTCTTGAATGTCTTTAAAATAATAAGTGGTTAAAGACAACTGAATATCGGCATGAGATGCTATTGCTCTATGTGTTGCGCCTTTGATCCCATGTGTTGCCAAAATAGCAATGGCAGATTCCAAAATAAGGTGCTTGGTACGTTCGCCTTTACTGCGTCTTTTTTTTGTACTTTGTTCGTTGGTTACTAACATTTATTTTCAATTCTCACAGAGGGGGGCTGTTAATATTTAATTTATTATTATTATGATAACGGTTTTAATCGAGGCTAACTTATAGTGTTTTTAAAGCACTTACAAACTTCCTCGTAAACTGTTTTGTTACAAACAAGAAACAATGTTAGCAAAACTTTCCAATAAGTATAAGAGGGTAGACCCTTATCAAAGATAAATTGTCTTTAAAAACTGCCAATAACGCATAAAAAAACCTCTTATTCCGGATAGAATAAGAGGTTTCATATGCTGATTTTTTGTTAATTATTAACCCGCCTTTAGGTAATCAGAATCAAAGTCATCAACATTGATTGCAGCCTTTCTTGCAATTTCAGTGGCAATTAATAAATCAGCTTCATCCTGATTAATAATATTGGCCGACAGTCCTTTTTCTGCAACAATATCAAGACTATAAAACGGTAGTTTTTCACCTAATTCACGGCAAACTTTGTCAAATATTGGTTCGCAAGCAATAATATCATCAAGAGTTTGCTCTAGTTGCCCCAGTACGTTTTCAGGCTCACGTGTAATATATTGTCCTTCGCCTAAACGATTGCGACTATCATTTGGTGACTGCATCAACTTAGCAACTTTATGATCGGTAATATCTGAAGGTTTCTTTAAATTACAACCTAACGGTAAAATAACAGCCTTTAAAACATTTGCGACTAGCTTATTCGGAAAGTTGCTAATAAGTTCACTGATCGCTTGCTGAATATTGTACAAACTGTCTTCAACGGCCCATTGTACTAATGGGAAGTCGGCACTTTGTCGGCCTTCATCGTTATAACGCTTAAGAGTTGCCGAAGCTAAATAAAGATAGCTTAAAATATCACCTAGTCTTGCAGAAATTCGTTCACGGCGTTTTAAGTCACCTCCTAAGGTCAACATAGCAACATCAGACAACATGGCTAAGTTTGAGCTAAAGCGAGTCATTAATTGGTAGTAGCGTCTTGTGCCGTCACTATATGGAGCGTTAAGTGCGTAACTGCCAGTGAAAGAAAACCATACACTACGGCAAATGTTGCTAATAGCAAAGCCGATATGACCAAATAGAGCGTGGTCAAAGTCGTTTAATGCTTGTTGCTCATCTTCGTTTCCTGCCGCTGAAAGTTCAGCTAAAACGTAAGGATGACAGCGAATAGCACCTTGACCATAAATGATCATACTACGAGTAAGAATGTTGGCACCTTCCACAGTAATTGCAACGGGTGCTCCTTGATAACCGCGAGCAAGATAGTTACTAGGGCCCATGCAAATGCCTTTACCCCCATGAATGTCCATGGCATCAGCAACACAATTGCGCATTTTTTCCGTTAAGTGGTACTTAGAAATTGCTGAAATAACACTCGGCTTTTCACCCATATCAATAGCACCTGTCGACATAGTCGTTACAGCATCCATTAAATAGGCATTACCGCCAATCCTAGCAAGTGCTTCTTCTACGCCTTCCATCTTACCAATTGAAATTTTAAATTGTCGACGAATTCGGCTGTAGGCTCCTGTTGCGAGTGCTAGCGATTTAATGCCACCAGCACTATTCGACGGCAAGGTAATCGCACGACCAACCGATAAGCATTCCACTAACATGCGCCAGCCTTGACCAGCCATTTCTGGGCCACCAATAATAAAGTCTAACGGTACGAATACTTCATTACCTTGTGTTGGACCATTTTGAAATGGCACATTCAATGGGAAATGACGACGTCCGGTGATCACACCTTCAATATCTGTTGGAATTAAGGCACAAGTAATACCTAAGTCTTCTTGCTCACCTAATAAATGATCAGGGTCTTTTAATTTAAAGGCTAAACCAAGCACCGTAGCAATTGGTGCTAACGTGATATAGCGTTTATTCCAGGTAAGTTTCATGCCTAGCACTTCTTCACCATTAAACTCACCACGACATACCACACCAAAGTCTGGAATAGCGCCGGCATCTGAGCCAGCTTCTGGGCTAGTTAATGCAAAACATGGGATTTCTTCGCCTTTAACTAAGCGGGGTAAATAGTAGTCTTGTTGTTCTTTCGTGCCATAGTGTTGTAGTAACTCGCCTGGGCCTAAAGAGTTTGGTACACCAACGGTTGAAGATAATACTGTACTAACACTCGACAGTTTTTGAAGTACACGTGATTGCGCATAAGCACAAAATTCTAAGCCGCCATACTGTTTTTTGATGATCATGGCGAAGAATTTATTGTCTTTTAAATACTGCCAAACCTCGGGTGATAAATCAGCAAGCTCGTGGGTTGTTTGCCAGTCGTCAGTCATACGACAAACTTCTTCAACAGGGCCATCTAAAAATGCTTGCTCTTCAGCACTTAGACGAGGTTTTGGATAGTTATGGAGTTTTTTCCAATCAGGTGTGCCACGAAAAAGTTCAGCCTCAAACCAGGTTGTACCGGCGTCAATTGCTTCTTGTTCGGTCTTTGACATTTCTGGCATAATACCTTTAAACATTGTAAGTAAAGGCTTAGTGATATATTGCTTACGAATGTCGGCGACGTTGAGCGGAATAGCAATTACAATAAATAGCAACCATGAGAAAAAAGAGATTGCATTAAAAATTGTGCCGACGACCATAAGCACAGTAAAAGCTAGGGTAAATGAAGTGAGTGAAGCCCTTGAATAGGCCATAAAACCGCTGAGCGCGATGGCAAGTAATGCCCAAGTTAAGTAGTCCACAAATTTTCCTTAATGTTGTTGCTTATTTAGGCCAAACGCCTTGAGGTCTGACCAGATTGATTCTTTAAGCTTAATGGCTATAGAGAATAAATTCAAATTATTTGTTAATACGAGGTAGCTGAGCGTTAAGGTTACCGGATGGAGTTTAGTTAATGTGTGAATTATTAGCCATGAGCGCTAATGTACCAACTGATATTTGTTTTAGTTTTAGTGGCCTGATGCAACGTGGTGGCAATACCGGGCCACATAAAGATGGTTGGGGCATTACATTTTATGAAGGCAAGGGCTGTCGTAGTTTTAAAGACCCATTACCGAGTGCAGAATCACCTATTGCGAAACTCGTAACAGATTATCCTATTAAAAGTGAAACTGTGGTTTGTCATATTAGGCAAGCTAATTCAGGTGAAATATCACTAGTTAATACTCACCCATTTATTCGCCCTATGTGGGGAAAAAATTGGACTTATGCACATAACGGCCAATTGGCAAACTATAAAAGCGAATTAATGATTAAATATCATATACCTGTTGGTGAAACTGACAGTGAGCATGCTTTTTGTTGGTTACTTGAGCAATTATTGCTTGAATTTGATGGCAAAGAGCCGCAAGCAGACGTACTGTTTGATTTTATTATTGAAAAATGTCGCGAAATTAATAAGTTAGGCGTTTTTAATTTACTATTAACCGATGGCGATAATCTATTTGTTTATTGTGCTAACAACTTACATTGGTTAACACGACGGGCGCCATTTGGTAAAGCGAGTTTAATTGATGCGGAAATGGTGGTTAATTTTGAACAAGAAACCACCGAAAACGATATTGTTACCGTTATTGCCACTCAACCGTTAACTGATGATGAAACCTGGCAAAAAATGCAAGCAGGGCAAGGGTTACTATTTAGTAAAGGGTTATTGATCTGTGAAAGTACGATAAATGAATAAAAGTAAATAAAGTGGTTAGTTTAACCACTTTATTTTAAATTACCGTGCGCTATTTACTGGTTGTGTCATTCGATTTTACAAAGTCAACCGATTCCAGTTGCGCTTCAAATTGCTCAACATCACCTTTAATTTGATAAAGTTTTACTAACAGGTAATCAAGCTCTGGGGCAAACCAAGCGTAGGTAATACGTTTTTTCTCAACCACTTCTCGCTTAAATTTTACGGTTTTGACTAAACCGTAAGGTAACATGATTTCTTCTTCACCATCATATTGATAAACATAATTTTTCAGTGAGCCAGATGATTTGATAACAGGGTAAACAAATTGCTTTTGTTCAGGTTTGCTGATCAAATTAAGGCGATGTTGCAAATGATAACTTAATGAGTCTTGAATATTTTCAGGAAAGTCTACGTTTTTTGTTTTATTTTTCTTTTTATCTGTAGCTGTGTTATTGGCAGTGTCGTAACTCCACTCATAATACTTATCTCGACCTGTTCCTTCGCGTTTATAAACATAGTTGATTGGCGTTACTTTAGTGTTGTTAAGTTTTACTGTAGAAGTTTCTTCACGGGTATCAGAAAATATTAACCATTCAATATCCGTATGATAGCTATATTGTGCCATTCCACTGTCTAAGTATTGTAATTCACGTGACGCTTTACCAACGGCTTTACCGCTGCGTAAAATTGTATAGTTGGCTTTGAATGCTGGCACCATTACCTTATTTTCATGATCTGCTGTCTCTGCAGAAGATGTGGAGCTAAACAATGTTAGGCTAGACAATAACAAAGCGGCATAAGGTAATGGTTTTAACATATAAGTTCTCTAAAAATTAATTCTATTCTTCGCTAGCATACCCTGAAGCAGGTAAAACAACACCATCAAATAATGCCTTCTCACCATCCATGGTCACGCGTTTATTGCAACACCAATTAACCACAAGCGGATAAATTCTATGCTCTTGTTGGTGCACACGTTGCGCAAGATCAGCTGCGGTATCTTCAGGAAATACAGGCACCTTTGCTTGTAAGACCACTGGACCGCCATCAAGTTCCTCTGTGACAAAATGAACACTGACACCGTGCTCAGTATCGCCAGCGTCAATAGCACGTTGGTGCGTATGCAAACCTTGATATTTAGGTAGTAAAGAAGGGTGGATGTTGATTAATCGGCCTTGATAAGTTTGCACAAACTTAGGCGTTAAAATTCGCATAAAGCCAGCAAGCACAATGAGATCAGGCTGATATTCATTAATCTGGGTAATCAAAGCGCTATCGTAATCTTCACGACTGTTAAAGTCTTTGTGAGAGACTACCGCAGTGGCAATATTTGCTTCTTGTGCGCGGGTTAATCCATAAGCGTCAGCTTTATTTGAAACAACGGCGACCACATCGCCACCGTAGTTTTCTAACTTACAGGCATCAATGATTGCCTGTAAGTTAGTGCCGCTGCCGGAAATGAGTACTACAATTCGGCTTCGCATGAAAAATTAACCTTTATTAATAATAACTTGTTCTTGGCCAGCTTCTAGATCAGCAATTGCTCCAATATGCCAAGCGTTTTCACCATTAGCGGTTAATATTTCAAGGCTCTGCTCAACAGCGCCTGCAGGAATTACTATGATCATGCCAACACCACAGTTGAAGGTACGGTACATTTCGTGTTCTGTAATGTTACCGTTTTCTTGTAACCAGTTGAATATTTCTGGCCACTGCCAGCTATTACCGTCAATAATTGCTTGGGCACTTTCTGGTAATACGCGTGGAATGTTTTCCCAAAAGCCACCACCCGTAATATGTGATAATGCGTGTACGTCAACGTGCTTAAGCAACTCTAGTACAGACTTAACATATATTTTTGTTGGTTCAATTAAATGATCACCAATTGATTTACCATTTAATAACTCGTTTGTGTCCGTGTTGTTAACTTCTAATACTTTACGAATTAAAGAGAAGCCGTTTGAATGAGCGCCTGATGAAGCTAAGGCAATCAATTGATCACCAGCGGCAACTTTAGTTCCGTCAATAACACGAGACTTTTCAGCAACACCTACGCAAAAACCAGCGATGTCGTAATCACCTTTATGGTACATGCCTGGCATTTCCGCAGTTTCACCACCAACTAAAGCACAACCGGAAAGTACACAACCATCGGCAATACCAGAAACAACTGCAGAAGCTACGTCAACATCTAGTTTGTCTGTTGCATAGTAATCAAGGAAGAATAAAGGTTCAGCGCCTTGTACGATGAGGTCGTTAACACACATAGCAACTAAGTCGATACCTACGGTGTCATGCTTTTTCAAATCGATAGCTAAACGTAGTTTAGTACCTACGCCATCTGTACCTGCTACGAGTACAGGTTCTTTATAACCCGTAGGAAGTTGGCAGATAGAGCCAAAACCACCTAGCCCCCCCATAACCTCTGGACGAGTAGTGCGCTTAACTGCACCTTTAATATTTTCAACTAGGGCATTACCTGCATCTATATCAACGCCAGCATCTTTATAACTTAAAGACTGTTTTTCTTCGCTCACGGGGAACCTCAATTATTTAGTTAAGTAGCTTGTGAATATAATAATGGCGCACATTCTACCAGCGCAAAGACGCGCTGAAAATCTTTAAAAGAAATTATTTTTTATAAGTGATAAAAATCAGTAACATTATGATAAGATCTTTATTATGAAACACTTGTTAATGCCATATATGCTCAGAAATTGTCTGATTTTCTTATTTTTTATACTGTCGTTTAGCGTTAATGCTATCGAAGTAGAAAACTTATACAGTGCAAAAGTTGTTGTGAGTTCACAATCAGCTGCTGATCGGGTTCGTGCGCTAAAAAATGCCCTTGAAGGGGTTATTACAAAAGTTGGTGGCAAGAAAATTGAACATCCTTTGGTGTCGCAAGCAATAAAGAATTACAACGGTTATGTAAATCAGTATCAGTATATTCGAAGTAATGAAACGACCTATTTAAATGTTTCTTTTAATGAAACGAAAATAAATAACTTATTTAAACAAAGTGATTTAGCTATTTGGGGGCGTTTACGCCCACAGGTAATGGTTTGGGTTATTGAAGAAAACGGCTTAGAGCGGAATTTACTTTCGGCGACATCGACTTCGACTATTCCAAGTGCAATTGACGACTTTTCCCAGTTACGTGGTTTACCACTTGTTATGCCGATTATGGATTTAACCGATTTATCAGCATTAACAACCACAGATGTTTGGGGGCGTTTTGCACAACCCGTAGCTCAAGCATCAGCTCGTTACTTAGCTGAAGCGATTGTTGTTATAAGAATTTCAAATAACAGCCTAGTTGTTGAACAGGAAGAATTAGATTGTCAGCCTCTTTGTCAAGCTCAGCCAATAGTATTGGATTGGAGTTTAATGGCGGATGCGCAAGATGAGTACTCACAAATATTTAGTCAGCAATATCAAGGTGATGATGTACTCGTTATGTTAAATACGGCGCTTTCAGAAATTACCGATGTTATTTATCAGCAATATGCGTTATCGACGTCAAATAGTAATGAATTTTTAATCGATGTTGCAAATATTGATAACTTAGTTGATTTAATCGCAGTATCAGACTTTTTAGCTGAATTATCGGCGGTTGAATCAGTACAGCTTATCAGCGCACAGGGCAGTAATCGACGGTTTAAATTGTCACTTATTGGTTCTCAACAAGCGTTACTTGCATCACTTAAGTTAAGTGAAGAACTTAATCAATATATAGATCCGCTTGCGGGGCCTGCACAAAAGAATGAAGTGGCAGTTTTCTTTTGGGGGCAGAAGTGAAAAAAATCTCTCAACTGACCTTGTCAGTGCAATTGCCAGATGATGAAACGTTTGCAAGTTTTCAAAGTGAAAGTAATCAATTAGTTGTTCAGCAACTTAAGCATTATTTAGAGCAGATAGCTGAGCCTCATAAAAAAGTAAATAGTTTATATTTATTTGGTTTAGCCGGTGTTGGTAAAAGTCATTTATTACACGCAAGTTGTGTTTATGCTGACAAACTCGGCGTTACTAGTTTATGTCTGTCATTTTCTGAATTAACGCAATTATCTGTTGATGTACTTGAAGGTCTAGAAAATATTGACTTGGTTTGTCTTGATAATATCCAATTAATTGCTGGTAATAAAAAGTGGCAGCAAGCTGTATTTGATTTATATAATCGTATGGTTGAACAAAATAAGTGTTTAATTATTACTGGCGATCAAAGTGTTGCCAAGCTAAATATCACCTTGCCCGATTTAGTATCTCGATTAAGTTGGGGCTTAACAGAGCAACTTAAACCTTTAACTGATAAAGAAAAGTCTTTCGCATTGCAATATAGAGCACAACAACGTGGCTTATTTATCAGTGATGATGTTGCGAGCTTTTTAATTAATCGCTTATCGCGTGACATGACCAGTTTACTGGCGGCATTAGAGCAGTTAGATCAGGCATCAATAAGGGAACAGCGACGTATCACCATTCCCTTCGTTAAAGATGTGCTTTTTGCTTAATTAAAGCGTATTTATTTACCTACTTTTGTCGGTAATGGCTTTTCATAATACATAGTGCCATTTGCCGCTTGGCGATAATAAACGCCTTTATTTAATGGCGACTCGCTGGCATCTTTATTTAGTCGATTACCAGTGGTTGGGCTTATAGCAAGGTTCTCAGCCCAAGTTTTTCCTGGCTGCATTGCTATTGGCAAGGCTAAATTATTAATCGTAGCACTAATATTGGTAAATTCAGGTAATATTCTTCGCGTAACATATTCAACTCGAGGTTTTATATTATTGTCGCCAATTCGTCCACGTTGTCCCCAGGTTACTATATATTCCTCATCTGCACTTTGCGGTTGATTGGTTACTGATATATCGCGATCAACATCGTAGCGAACTTTCATCATCAACTCGTCAAATAGCATGGCGTAATCTTCACGTTTACTCGAATAATTATAAAAATGTGGTGAATGCTCTGGGCTAAAAAAGCCAGCAACATCACTTGGGCTATAGTTCATCTCCGTCGCGGTTGCTGTTTCACCTAGGTAGCGAACTTGTGCCAATCGGTACATTTCTGCACCGTTAAGGGGGAGGGCTGTTGCAAGCAGGTCTGACTGAATACCCGTATCTTCAATTATTTTGTTTACCGCCTCTAAAATTGGCGCATTGCGATCTAGGCTGGCCCAGGAGGATTTTGGAAAATAGTCATTGGCATGGGCAAGTTCATGGTACATAAGTGCCGCCAAGGCATTAACACCATCGCTAGCATCACGTGTTATGCGGACATTTTCTGGGTAGTAAAAGCTGGCATAGTTATTATTTTTTACATAACGCCAAGGCATAACAAAATTTAAACTGTCGCCAAATGATGCTCTAAAATCAGGGGCTTGGTTAATTGTATCTCGTTCATCTGGAGTCAACCATAAATTGTTTGGATCTAGATGTATAGCACCTGTTACTGCCCAATAATAAGAAGGGCGAACATCATATGAAATCACAATAGCGGTAGTGGCTCTTAATAGGTTTTTAAAGTCACCATGAGTATCATTGTTTTGTAGAAATTCTCTAAAACGTTGTCCCATCCATTGATGGGATACAACGACGCGGTCCATAATATCATCAACAGTTGGCGTTGTAGTGTCATGTGCAATCAAAGGCAGTTCATTTAAAGGGCAAGTGCTACGAAAATCTATGCTGTTACTATAAACACATTTTACTAATACATCTGCATATGGAGAGTTAGCATTAAACGGAAATGTAGTGGCTAACCGAGAATCATATGCGGTGTTACTATCTGTACTAATTGCAAGTGCATCTTCGATTAATATACCAACAGTATCTTGATACGTATTACTGCCATCAGAGGCGCTAACAATAAATTCTAAGAAACTATCTTTACTCACCTCTGGGGCGGTAAAAAATACTGCCTCTTTACCTGTTGTAGTCTCATTAAAAGTAACATTTGGGCCCGAAACTTGTTGCCATTGAATTGAGTCTGTTGTGATATTGGCGTTTTCAATTGAAGCTCTAAGGGAAACGCTATTACCTTCTAAAACAGCATGTCCAAGCCTTGCAGATATTTGGTTATTTTCGTTACTTACATTAACCGTATGTGTTAATTGCTCCTGACTGCCGTTGCGCGTAAAACTTACCTGAAAACTATAATCGCCCGCTGCAGTAGGTGTAAAGGCAATACCTTTCGAGTTTTTAGCATGAAAAGTTACATTAGTACCGGCTGTTTGTTGCCAAGAGATATTACTAAGGTTGTCATTAGGGTAATAAAGAAATAAGTCGACGGGTTGGGCAATTTTTATTGCTTCATCAAATGCAATAATCCCAGTATCTGTAACGTCAGGTACGAAGTCGTTGGTAGTTGTGTTGCTATTGGAGTTACTTCCTCCTCCACAAGCTTGAAGTAGAATTATTGTAGATATATAGAAACCGTTGCGAAGGTAATGAGTCGAATTCATTTAAGCCTCTTAGTATTTGTATTTCACTTAATAAATAGACCTGAAAATACTTGATAAAGTTCATAAAAATGAAAATTAGCATGTATAGTGTAATATCGATATTATTTTTAACGAATTTTTGTTTAAGAGTAAAGGCGAGAAAAAATTAAGTTAGTGTAAATACTACAAATTAAAGGTTTCTATTTAATGAGAAAATTAGAAGCTAGCAACTAAGGTGTGATTAACAGCTACTAGCTTTTATAAAGGATTATTATTCTTTCTTTTTACGAATGCTTAAGCCTAATTCTTGACCGCGGTACTTTGCATAATAACTGCCTGCAACAAACATGATAGTGGCAAAAATAAGCTCTAATAGTGCCCAATGTTTTTCATTCGCAGAAACCCATAAAGTCGTTAAACTGTGCAGAAAATAAATCATGACTACAAAGTTAGACCAAGCGTATGTGTATGGGTTACCTTGTATTAAACCCTTCATTGGAAAGAGCAAGGGTACTGTAAACATCACTAAGGTCAATGGCACAGATAAAGCGCTATCATCCGTAATAAAAATTAACCACAATGGCATAAAAATAAGTAACGAAAAATAGCCAAATAAGGCAATATTTTTTAGCTGTGCGGTTGAAAATCTTCGAGTGTTTTTCATTAGTATTATGACTTTTGCTCAAATAAAGCCAGAACGTTTTCTGGTGGTCGACCAATAATGGCTTTGTTGCCTTTAGTGACGATAGGGCGCTCAAGCAGTTTTGGTGTTGAAGCTATTGCCGATAATAACTTAGTATCGTCTGCGTCTGCTAGGTTTTGTTCCTTATACTCAGCCTCTTTTACACGCATCATTGCTCTTGGCGATAAACTTAACTGTGCAGATAACTGAGATAGCTCATCAACATTAAGTGGTGTTTTTAAATATTCGACAATAGTTACGTCTTGATTGTTTTCTTCTATTAAGGCCAAGGTTTGTCGGCTTTTTGAACAGCGAGGGTTATGGTAAATTGTTAACATGTTATTCTCTTACGTAATAGTTATGTATTGCTAAGTTAGTGATGTTTATAAACGCTTAAGTTTTTCTTGTTGCGCCTGCAACTGCAATATGCGGCCTTTCATTCGTTTTTTCAACAGTGGATTTTCTTCAACAAAATTATACCCAGTTTGTAGTTCATCAATGGCTTTTGGGTATACACCTAATAAGGCAAAAACTTCTGCTTTAGTTGCATGCATTAAGGCTTTTTTATCTTGTTTTCGATAAACATCGGTTAGTAAATCGTTGGCGATGAAATTACCAGGATTTAGGGTTAAAAAGTCTTGTAATACCACCTCAGCTTTAGCATATTTTTTAGCTTCTTGTAATGCATTCGCATAATTGAGCGCTACAACTTGATTGTTCGGCATTAATAAGTTGAGTTCAGCTAATATTGTAATCGCTTTATCAAATGCCTTAACTGCTATATAAGCATCTGTTAGCGCATCAACATAAAATAGGTTTTTATTATCTTGTTCTAATAAAAACTCTAACTGCTCAATGGCTATTTGATAGTCTTTATTTTCATAATGAGCAAGGGCTAATCCGTATTTGGCTGCTTCTGCTATTGCATATCGGTTCTTTTTAATATTTTCGCTAAAGTAGGTAATATTGGTAATAGCATCACTTTCATATCTTGCTTTAATGCGTGCTTTTGCTAATTCAAACTGTAAGCTTGGAGCTAATGGTCGTGGAGACAAGCTTTGTGCTCTTAATCTAGCATCAGAAATTCGTGACTCTGGCAGTGGGTGAGTTAACAGCATTGCAGGAGGCTTAGATTTATATCGGTATTTTTCCGCCATAGTCGCAAAGAAGTCTGGCGCGCCTTGAGGATTAAAACCACTATTTGCTAATAGCATAATGCCAACACGGTCAGCTTCTTTTTCATTGCCCCGAGTGTAATTTATACCGGCTTGTTGAGATGCTGCCATAGTGGTACTTAGTGCAGCTAGCCCAACACTCGGGTTAACTAAGGTTAACAGCACGCTAGAAATCATACCTGCCATAGTTAATGGTTGAGACTTGTTTTGTGCTTCGAGTCGCCTTGCTAAATGTCGTTGAGTAACGTGCGATATTTCATGAGCAACTACTGAGGCAAGCTCACTTTCCGTTTTTGCAGTGGTTATTAGGCCACTGTGTATTGCAATATGACCACCAAAGAATGCAAATGCATTCAGTTCTTTATTTCGAATAACAAAAAACTCAAAACTGTAATTAACATCTTTGGCATTGCGTACCATGCGATTACCTAGATCATTAATATATTCTGTTAATACAGGATCGTTTAATACTGGTTGTGATGCACGAATTTGGCGCATCATTTCGCCGCCTATTTGCCGTTCTTTCTCGATTGACAGTACACTAAATCCGGCCGAGCCTATTTCAGGCAATTTGTTTCGGTCACTTTCTGTGCCTAATGCAAATACATTGCCTAACAATAATGTAGATAAAGCACATGACAGCGCGAGAGGTTTCAAATTGAACAAAATTAATTTTCCATATCGTCAGAATTAGGTGCAGGCTCTGATGGTTGAGAATTTGAATGTTTGCGATATATCTCTTTGCAAAATTCAGCAATTGAGTAACCTTTTACTTCAACAATATCAAAAGACCGTTCAATTAGTGAAATGAGCTCATCAACACGTGTGTTTGCATAACGTACTAGGGCATAGTCTGCTTGATCACCTTTTTGAAAGGTGTAGACAATAAAAGGGGTTAATGAGTTCAATCTAAATAACATTTGCATGGTTTCCGGTATCCATTTGATAAACGGACACGCCGGGTTATTTATTTGGGTTTCAAGTAATCGCTCTTGGTTTACCATTGGAAAACAATGTAACTCATAGTTACGTTCGTCAATATGGTGCAACAAGGCTAATTGCGGTTTATGAGTATTAGTGCTAGCGTAATGTTGCTGCCTAGCTACAATATTTGGGTTCCAATTACTTTGGTCAAGCAATTGTTTAAATGCACTATCAAAACCGTGAGTGAGAATACCATCTATGTCGCCAATTGTTGTTGCGGCTAATTGGTATATTACCGGTACTTCCCCCCAAGTTAACTTTTTTTTATAGGCGTTAATTTCTTTTAAACTTGGGTTGTTTGATAGTTCGCTCATTCAGTCTCTTTATTGTTTCATCTATAGTTTTTAGTAATTAGTATAAAAGAATTGCGCTATAGCATTGTAATCAATTGTCGCAAATTAGATAATTAAACTAAAGTACTGTGCATATTTTTATTTATGTTATACGAATACGATGCCACGCAAGATAAATGTCCAGTTCCACTGGTAAATTTACGCTTGTTACTAAAAAAAATGACTTCTCACGACAGCTGTTTGATACGTATATGTGATAGTGGTTCTAAAAAAGATATTCCTAAATTGTTAATAAAACAAGGGTTTTATTTTGAGCTGCGTAACGTTAATGAAAAAATTGTTGAATTATTAATTAAACTGGAAAAATAAAATTATGGTTACACTGTTTAGCGACTGGTACAAAAGGAATTTTTCAGACCCCAATGCTGTAACCTTAATGGTTATTTTAATTTGTGCATTTTTGTTTGTGTACTTTTTTAGTAATTTATTAATGCCTGTGTTTGTTGCGGTTGGCATTGCATTTTTACTGGATTTACCTGTCAATAAATTAAATCAACTTGGCTTATCTCGTTCGTTGTCGGTTGTTACGGTTGTTTCTGCTTTTGTTGGCTTTTCTTTATTAGGCATTTTGGGGTTAATGCCAGTTATCTGGCAGCAAAGTAGTAATTTATTTCAAGAAGTTCCACAAATGGTAGGGCAAGGACACACATATTTATTAACTCTACCTGAAAAATACCCAACCTTGGTAAATGCTGAGCAAATTGGCAATCTAATAACATTAGTTAATGATAAGTTTATAGAGTGGGGACAGGTAGCGCTACAGGCTTCACTCAATTCAATTTCTGACGTAGTCGCTTTACTTATTTATTTAATTCTTGTGCCATTAATGGTGTTTTTCTTTTTAAAAGATAAAGATTCTTTATTTGATAGCTTTCGTCAATTTTTACCTAATGACCGCCGTATGGCGAAACAAGTGGGTAATGAGATGAACCAACAAATAATGAACTACATTCGTGGCAAATTAATTGAAATAATCATAATAGGTGCGGCTTCTACCATAGCTTTTATTGCTTTAGGGTTAAATTATCCGGTACTACTTGGAGTTTTGGTTGGCTTATCTGTATTAGTTCCCTATGTTGGCGCGACAATTGTCACTTTTCCGGTAATGTTGGTGGCGTTATTTCAGTTTGGTACCACAGCTGAATTTGGCTATGTGATGCTTGCTTACGGCATTATTCAGGCACTTGATGGCAACCTATTAGTGCCGTTGCTATTTTCGGAAGCGGTAAACTTACATCCCGTCACTATTATTATTGCGGTGATTTTATTTGGTGGCTTATGGGGATTTTGGGGAGTGTTTTTTGCAATACCACTCGCAACTCTAGTAAAAGCTGTACTTAATGCTTGGTCAACTACGACACAGCACGACGCAGCTAAAGACGCATAATTGTTTGTTTAGATAACAATGTAGATATTAAGTTATTAATATCTACATTGACTGCTTTTTAAACTTCACCGTATTTGTAGCTCACCTTTTTGCATTGTAAACACATTAAACGCACTATTATTCAATGATCTTTATCAAATAATGCTTATTTATTATTGATCTAATAAAACCAAAATTTAGAACTTATCATTTCACATTGTCATATAAATAATGGTGCAGTTAGCACATGTTATTCATATCGGAAAACTTGCCTTTTTATCGTAGCTAAGGGCACATTCTATTATTGCTTTTTTACTGTTCTTATCACTATAAGTAACAGCTTTTTTATATCTGGCACGGCAATAAAAATGTTCTATTCTTAATGATGTTGGCAAAATTTACACGCGTAATAATTTAGTAAGTAGTGTCCAATAATATGCAAAAAATATCATAGCTTTTAGGCTTGTAGTAAGTTTTGCTTATTGGACAGTTTTTCATCGCCAAGCGTACACAAATATACTTTATTCTTATGATTCATATGGCTATGGCATTATTCAAAATTTTACATTGTGTGATTTAAATCAAAGCAAATTATCACACTTATGCCAATATTAGGCTGCAACAACGGTGTTGATAAGGGTAGGCAGATGACAATTGTAAAACAAACTTTAGCTATGACATTAGGCACTTTATTTTTGGTTAGTAGCAGTATTTCCGTTCAAGCCGAGGAATTAACGTCACAAAGAAAATCGGAGCTAATTCATATGGTTAAACAAGACTGCGGCTCTTGTCATGGTATGACACTAAAAGGTGGTCTTGGCCCAGCGCTTCTGCCTAGCGAAATGAAAAAACTACCCCAAGCTGTTATTAAGAATACTATTTTATTTGGTCGCCCAGGTACGGCAATGCCACCGTGGGAATCATTATTAACAGTGCAAGAAGCATCGTGGATCAGTCAACAATTACAACAAGGTATCGAAACTCATGATCAATCCAAGTAAATTATTAGCGGCAACAATGTTGTCGGTTTTAGTGAGTGCATGTTCTCAATCAGGGCTTAAAAGCGCAAACCAACATGAGGTTAATGCTGAATCATCTATTCGTGCCACTGGAGATTTAGGCGTTATTATTGAACGTGCTACCGGTCAAGTACAAATTGTTAATCATACCTATGCGACACAATTAGCAGAAATTGACGGTTTAGGTGATTTGTCGCACGCTTCAATTGTTTACTCTCGAGACGAGCGCTTTGCCTATGTATTTGGTCGAGACGGCGGTTTAACTAAGGTTGATTTATTAAAAGATAAAATTGATCGCCGTATTATTCAATCTGGTAACAGTATTGGCGGTGCTATTAGTCAAGACGGAAAATTGGTTGCAGTATCAAATTATACCCCAGGTGGCGTAAAGGTTTTTAATAGTGAAACGCTAGAATTAGTCGCCAATATAGAAGCGACTATTGTGCCGAGTAAGGGCTTAACGAAAGACGGCCAACCTTATCGCTCTAAAGTGGTAGGCCTCGTTGATGCACCTGATAACAAATTCGTTTTTAGTTTATTTGATAGTCATGAAACTTGGGTTGCAGACTTTTCAGAAGAAGAGGTTGCAATAACGAAATATAAAGATATTGGCTTGTTTCCTTACGACGCCTTAATTAGCCCCGACGGTCGTTATTACATTGCGGGTCTTTTTGGTGAAGATGGCATGGCGCTGCTAGATTTATGGCACCCTGAACAAGGCGTTAAGCGCATTTTAAGTGATTATGGTAAAGGGGATAAAAAATTACCTGTTTATAAAATGCCACATCTGGAAGGTTGGGCCATCGCTGGTAACCGTGCCTTTGTTCCTGCAGTAGGCCAACACAAAGTACTAGTTATTGATACGAATACTTGGCAGCAAGTAGCAGAAATTGATGCGCACAGCCAACCAATTTTTGTTATGGCGCAGCCTGATAATCGACAAATTTGGGTTAACTTTGCTTTCCCTGATAACAATACCATCCAAGTATTTAACACGGAAACACTAGAAAAAGTAAACACCTTAACACCAGGCCCAGCGGTACTTCATATGGAATTTACACCGAGAGGCGATAAAGTGTGGATGTCGGTGCGCGACGCTAACGAAGTGCAAGTTTATGATACGAAAACACAAACCTTATTAGATACGATTCCATCTGAAAGCCCGAGTGGCATATTCTTCACAAATCGTGCCCACCAAATAGGACTTTAATGATGGCTATTGTTTTAACTGAGTTACAACAAAGTATTATTAACCGTTACCAAAAAGGTTTTCCACTTTGCTCGCAACCGTATAAAGAGATGGCAGAACAACTAAATAGCTCTGAGCAAGATGTGTTATCAGCTATGGTAGCTTTGGATGAAGCGGGCATACTGTCAAGAATTGGCCCCGTATTTAATCATAAAAAAGCGGGTGCAAGTACCTTGGCAGCATTGGCAGTACCTGAAGATTCATTAGATGAAATTGCCAATATTGTTAACCAGTTTGAACAAGTGAATCATAACTATGCAAGGGAGCATAGCTATAACTTGTGGTTTGTGGTAACTGCTAGCGACGACATGGCACTAAAACAAGTTATTACTGACATTGAGCAACTTACCGGTTATCAAGTATTGGTATTGCCGATGGAAGCGTCTTATCACATTGATTTAGCGTTTAATATTAATTTTTCTCAGCAGCAATTAGGAAGTCATTAAGATGAAACAAATCGTAAGCGACTATAACCAAACACAGTGCGACAAGGTTGCTGAGCTTAAATTAAGCGGCATGATGAATGAGCACTTATCTGAACAGCAAAAACAGTTACTTCGGGGCATTTTAGAATGTGGCTTACCTATAGTCGCTGAGCCTTATTTACATATTGCCAAGCAAATATCTGCAACAGAAAAGCAAGTATTGAAACAAATTGAACATTGGCAAACCGACGGGCTGGTAAAGCGATTTGGTTTAGTCGTTAAACATCGTCAGTTAGGGTACAAAGCAAATGCAATGGTGGTTTGGAATATTGAAGATTCACAAGTCGATAGTATTGCTGAAATGTTTGCCAGTTGTCCAGAAGTATCGCTTTGCTATCGACGTCCTCGCCGTCTACCACATTGGCCATATAATTTATTTTGCATGATACATGGTACCGACAGAGACTTAGTGTTAGCACAAATTGACGCGATAGTGGCAAAGTTTTCGTTAGAGCATATTGAAAAAGATGTTTTATTTAGTTTTAAAGCGTATAAGCAGCAAGGTGCGCGTTATGGAAAAAGAAGGTCTTAATAATGGATAAATCATCACGTCATTCAACTACTGCACTGGCTGAGTTAACTGATTTAGATAAGAAGCTGATTAACTTATTGCAGCGCGGCATGCCGATAGCGGAGCGACCTTTTTTAGAAATTGCTGAGCAATTAAATAGCACTGAAGAAGCAGTACTTGAGCGCTTAAATCATTTAATGGCTAACAAGGTGCTGACGCGTTTTGGCCCAATGTTTGACGCTGTTTGTTTAGGTGGTGCATTTACATTAGCGGCATTAGCAGTGCCTGAAGAACGATTTGAAGAAGTTACCGAACAAGTAAATAGCTTTGATGAAGTGGCACATAATTATCGACGAACTCATGACTTTAATATGTGGTTTGTTGTTGGTGCTGAATCTGAAGCCCAAGTGAATCAAGTTATCGATAATATTGAGAAAAAAACCTCTTTACCGGTTCTTAATACTCCAAAATTAGAAGAATTTTATGTCCAATTATATCTCCCAGCCTAAAGAATTGACGGCACTTGAGCGCCAATATGTGCTATTGACACAATCAGGTTTACCGATTGTTGCCAAGCCATATCAACAAATAGCTGAAAAGCTCGATATTTCAGTAGCAGAAGTGTTGGCGATGACCACTGATTTAAAAGAGCGCGGTATTATTCGCAGAATAGCAGCTGTGCCAAATCATTATAAATTAGGTTATCGCTATAACGGCATGACAGTTTGGGATGTACAAGATAAATATGTCAGTGAATTTGGTAAAGCGGTAGGGCAATTACCTTTTGTTAGTCACTGCTATCTACGACCTCGCCATTTACCACATTGGAACTATAATTTATTTGCCATGGTACACGGTAAAACCGAACAAGAAGTTCAGCAATACCGAACCCAAATCAAAGATTTACTGGAAAACGTTTTTGAGACTAGAAATGATGACACAGATCAAGCGTGTAAATTTAAAACTAATGATATGTTAACCAGCACAGAGATACTAAAGAAAACAGGCTTGCGATTAAAACGCTAGCTATACTTAATAAAGTTTATATTTTGGTTTTTGTTGCCAGTACATGAGCAATAAAAATTTATAAGGATCGAAGCAGATGTTTAGAATTTCACAATTATTAAAAACATTTCATGATGATTTACCGGCCAATAAAGCCCATAAAATGCCTGGACCTGTTGTTATTTGGAATTTAATACGACGTTGTAATTTACGTTGTAAGCATTGTTATTCAACATCGCTAGATATGGATTTCAAAGATGAGTTGAACACAGAGCAAGTCAAAGCAACCATTGATGATTTAAAAGTAGCAAAGGTTCCAGTACTTATTTTATCTGGTGGTGAGCCGTTAATGCGCCCCGATATATTTGAAATTACCGCATATGCGAAATCGAAAGGTTTTTATGTTGCACTGTCAACTAACGGTACCTTGATTGACGAGTCGAATATCGAGCAAATTAAAGCCGCTGATTATCAATATGTTGGTATTAGTATTGACGGTCTTGAAGAGTTTCATGATGAATTTCGTCAACAAAAAGGTAGCTTTAAACAATCAATGCAGGCACTAAAACTGTGCAAAGCCGCTGGAATTAAAGTCGGTATGCGCTTGTGTTTAACACAAGATAATTTTGCTGACTTACCCGCTATGCTTGATTTAATGGAAGAATACAAGGTTGATAAGTTCTACTTATCTCATTTGAATTATTCTGGGCGCGGTAAACGAAACGCAGAAAACGACGCGGTATTTAAAATGACCAAAGACGCTATGGAAATGCTATACGAGCGTGCTTGGTCACATATTTCTCAAGGTATAGATACTGATTTTGTTACCGGAAATAATGATGCGGATGGACCGTTTTTATTGCAATGGGTTGAAAAAAGATTTGGTGATAAGTACCCAGACAGAATCGAAAATTTAAAACAACGACTCATTAATTGGGGCGGCAATTCTAGCGGCATCAATGTTGCTAATATTGATAACACCGGCACAATTCACCCAGATACTTATTGGTGGAATCATCCTATTGGCAACGTAAAAACTGAGAAGTTTTCTGATGTTTGGCGTGATACACAAGATCCACTTATGCTAGGTTTTAGGCAAAGCCCGCGTCCGGTTAAAGGTCGTTGTGCAAAATGTCAGTACTTGAATATTTGTGGTGGTAATACTCGCACCAGAGCGTTTGCACAATCAAATGATGCTTGGGCAGAAGACCCGGGGTGTTACTTAACTGATGCTGAAATTGGTGTGCAAGCAATACATTCTGAGTGTGCTGAAATTCCAGTAGTTGAAGTATAAGCACATTTTTTAGTGAGTGTGCGGTAATTTTAAAACACGCTTACTACAGTTAACTTAGTTTATTTAAAGCTAAGTTATTGAAATATAGTTTTATAAATTTAGTGGCTAGCATTTTATAATTGCAAGATAGCCGACAAGGTAACGTATAAAATGACACAGTTATCGATTGATAAAGTATCGAGTGAAAAACAAATGAACACAGATGTATTAAGTAAGTTAACGAAAAAATCATTCTTGCAATCTGGTGAAGTCGCTCTTGTTGGCTCAGGTCCTGGTGATGCTGAATTGCTAACAATAAGAGCATTGCGTTTTATTGAGCAAGCGGACGTTGCAATTTATGATCGTTTGGTCAGTGATGAAATTATGGCTTTGTTACCGGATGATTGTGAACGCTTTTACGTTGGTAAAGAGCAAGCAAAACACTGTGTTCCGCAGGGTAAAATTAATGAGTTGTTGGTGCAATATGCACAACAAGGTCGCAAAGTATTGCGCTTAAAAGGTGGTGACCCATTTATTTTCGGGCGTGGTGGCGAAGAAGCTGAATTTTTATTACAACACGGTATTAGCTGTCATGTTTGTCCTGGTATTACCGCGGCATCGGGTTGTACTACTTACGCTGGTATTCCACTAACGCATCGTGGCGTAGCGCAAGGTTGTACCTTTATCACCGGCCATATGCAAAATGATGGTCAGTTAAATCTTCCTTGGCAAAGTTTAAGCAGTGATGCTCAAACCGTGGTGTTTTATATGGGCATTAATACCTTGCCTAGTATTACCGAGCAACTAATTAAGCACGGTAGAGCAGCAAGCACACCTGCAGCGCTAATCCGTAAAGGTACGCAGCCTGAGCAACAAATTTTCCGTGGAAATATTTCTAACTTAGCTGAATTAGTTGAAAAGCACCAAATAACACCGCCAACCTTAATTGTAATTGGTGATGTTGTTAATCAACTAACAGACAGCACATTAGCAAAACCAGGCTTTTTAGACGCAAAAACGTATCAGACGCAAATGCAGTTATCGGCAAAAGCTGGATAAGAATCTAAAAAATTTGAAATTAATTTGTTTAATTGCGAAGTGTGAAGTCATGTTAGAAACAAAGTTAAGTTGCTTAAAATATATGCCAAAACTGATGAAGAGCGTTATTTTCTCATCAATTTTGGTGTTGCCATCGGTTGTTAGCGCTCAAGAACAAAGTGCTGAGTCGCTTTATCAAGAGCATTGCCAAAGTTGTCATGGTGTTGACCGAATGGGTGCTATGGGGCCTGCATTGTTCCCTGAAAACCTGTCTCGACTACGCAAAAACAAAGCGACCAAGGTTATTCAAAATGGTCGTGTAGCAACGCAAATGCCATCATTTAGTGAAAAGTTAACTGTCGAGCAAACTAAGCAATTAGTTGACTATATTTATACTAAGCCAAAAACTGAGTTAACTTGGTCAATGGCGGATATTACAGCCAGTAATATTCAGCACTTTGATCAAGCTAAGTTACCTAATAAGCCGCATTTCGAAGCCGATTTAATGAATTTGTTTATCGTTGTGGAATTAGGTGATCATTCCGCTACTTTGCTAAATGGCGATACGTTTGAACCAATCACGCGTTTTAAAACTCGCTTTGCATTACATGGTGGTCCAAAATATTCTCCAGATGGTCGCTATGTTTATTTTGCTTCTCGTGACGGCTGGATAAGTAAATACGATATCTACAACTTGAAAGTAGTTGCAGAAGTGCGCGCCGGTATTAATACTCGAAATATAGCGATATCGTCAGATGGTCAATATGCCATTATTGGTAATTATCTTCCGCATAACGTTGTTATCCTCAACACCAAAGATTTATCACCGGTTAAATCAATTGCAACGGTCGATAGTGAAGGTGTCAGCTCTCGTGTTAGTGCGGTTTACAATGCTCCACCACGCCATAGCTTTATTGTCGCTTTAAAAGATGTGAAAGAAGTATGGGAAATTCCATATAGCGATAAAGGCGGCGTAGAAGTATTTAAAGGCTGGGCGCATGACTATCGTAAAGACAGCGGTGAAGGAAAAGTGGAAAACTGGAAAGTGGATGAGCAGTTTCCAGTTAGAAGAATACGTACGGCTGATTTTTTAGATGACTTTTTCTTTGACCCAGAGTATATCAATTTAATTGGTGCATCGCGCGATAGTCATACAGGCCAAGTGATTAACCTTGATGCTAAAAAGAAAGTGGCAACCATTCCAATGGCAGGCATGCCGCATTTGGGCTCAGGCATTACTTGGGACTATCAAGGAAAAACGGTTTTTGCTTCACCGAATATTAAAGAAGGGCTGGTAACTGTTATCGACATGGATAACTGGACAGTTATCAAAGAAATTGAAACTTTAGGCCCTGGCTTCTTTATGCGTAGCCACAGCAATTCACCTTACGCTTGGGTTGATGTGTTCTTCGGTCCAAATAAAAACAAAGTGCATGTTATCGATAAAAACACCTTGGAAATTGTTAAAACGTTAGCACCTGTAGAAAATAAAACGGCAGCGCATGTTGAGTTTACAAAAGACGGTAAATACGTATTGTTGAGCATTTGGGATAAAGACGGTGCGGTAATTATTTACGATGCCAATACTTTAAAAGAAATTAAACGCTTACCGATGAAGAAGCCTTCGGGTAAATATAACGTCTTTAACAAAATTAATTATGAAAAGGGCACCAGCCATTAATTGTTAAGGTAATTAAACGATATTTACAATGAAAAAAAGGCGAAACAACATTGTTGTTTCGCCTTTTTAAATTTTAACCGAATGAGTTGCTACATTCTAATTTAGATTATTTAGTACATCTAAAACCACTTGATGATGATCTTTGGTTTTAAACTTATTAAAAACATGAGCGATTTTACCGTCAAGACCAATTAAGAAACTTAAGCGATGAATACCGTCATATTCACGGCCCATGAATTTCTTTAAGCCCCAAACGCCAAAAGCATCGGCGACGCTATGGTCTGGATCTGATAATAAGGTGAAGTTAAGCTCATCACGTTGACAAAACTTAGCAAGGCGTTTTGGTTCATCTGGGCTAATACCAAAAACGTGTGTGTTTAAAGCGTCAAGTTCGTTTTTACTGTCGCGTAATGCTTGTGCCTGCACTGTACAACCCGGTGTCATCGCTTTCGGGTAAAAATATACTAGAATTTGCTTTTTACCGATAAAGTCGGCAAGGTTTACCTCTTGCTCGTTTTCATCTTTTAATGAGAATAGGGGGGCTTGTTCACCAACGGTTATTGTTTTCATAGTATTCCTTTAAAATAAATTTGATTGCACGCTTTTAATGCAGCCTTGTACATCAAACTGTTCACATAATTCGACAAAATCACTTTCCAACTGTTCTATGCTGGTATTTTCCCGTAAAGCAATTAATATTGCTGCACTCATATGGTTAGTTTCTTGATTAATTTCTGACTTTAATGATGAAATATCTATATTGCGGGTAGCAAAAAATGCCGTTACTGCTTTTAAAATTCCAGGTTGATCGATACCAGCATAGTTGGCTTGATAGTGATGAACGAAATCGCGTTCGCGATAACCTGAAGTTCTTTTCATCATGGTAATTAATTCAAGTTCATGAGCAACCCCAGGGAGTTTACTTTCTAACTGGTAGATGGCTTTATTAGTGCCATTAAGCAACATAATGAGGGTAAACTCTAAACCAAATATCGCCATTCTACTGTCAATGATGTTACAACCACATTCACTAGCAAGCTTGGTTAAATCGCTAACGCTACCGGTACGATCGGGTCCCATTGCCGTTAAGACTAAATACTCACTCATTTAAAAACCTAGTTACCTCAAAAAACGTTATTGTAACGTATATTTAAAATTTAAAAACTAACTAATTTTTTGATTTATTGTTATAAAAACGCCCGAGTATCTTGTGTTTGGTTTTTCAGGCAAGTACCATGGTGCGCTGATTAATTTGCTGCTGTTTTCACGGCTCCCTAGATTAAGTAAAAATATGGGGAACTTAGCTAAGTCTCAGTAATCAAAACGGCGTATATATTAAATTTTAACGTTGGTTATTGGTCAAATGTGGCAGTTAAAGACATTAATCAAGATTATTATAAAAGCAAAATTACATTTAAAAGATTCAGGTTTGTATCCTCGGGAGTGTTAATGAATCGCAAGATATTTTATTTTTCATTATTAAGTATTGCTGTGGCAAGTTGTGGCACGATTAATAATAAGCAAGCAGTAGGCGATTTTGAGTACGCAAATCAAAAGCAAGCAAAAGTATTAGCAATACCTGTTGGGCTTGATAAGCCATTTCAAGCGAGCACATATGCGGTTTCAGATAACATAAATACACAAGGGCCAATTGGTGAAAACGTTGACGTAAGAGCGCCTTCTTTAGTTTTACCCATAGCTGCTTCAACGCGTGTAGAGAACAACTCAGCTCAAGCAAAAGTATGGTTTGACCAAGTACTAGAAGATAGCGACCTTAAAATATTTATTGTTGACGCCCTTAAAGCACAATTAGCATCTGATAATGTCGAATTAAAGAGAACAGATAAGTTAGGCCGCGTTTATGAATCTGATTGGTATCATAATGAAGTAGAAGAGGGAACTTGGCCATTTAAGTCAGTGGCAATCTCTGAAAGTATGCGTTACCGCTATACCTTAGAAGATAAATCTCATGGTCGAAGTGCGGCGTTAAAAGTTGAATTAATTGAGTATTTAAAAACAGATCAAAGTGGTGGCAGCAAGCGCATTGACCCAATTGACCAGCAACGTGCTGAAATGAACATGCTCAATGAAGTGATTTCTCAGGTTGATTACCAATATCGCTTAAAACAACAAGAAAACCGTTTGCTTCGAGCAAATCAAAAATTTGTTAGTTTAGGTGAAAACAGTAAATCTGAAGCGGCTTATATTGTTGAGATCAGCGCTGATTTGTTGTGGTCAAATTTACCGCTATTCTTTGAAGATCATGGTTTTAGTATTAATGATCTCAATGAGACAGATAAAGTTTATTTTGTTGATTATATTCAGCCAGAATCTAGCTTGTGGGATAGTATTTGGGGCGATGACCTACCTGTTGTTGATATTCCAAATGGCAAATACCAGTTTAAAGTTGAAAGTGCTGACGAGAAATCAACGGTAACTATTTATAATGAGCAAGGTGTTGCATTACCAGCAAGTAGCTTAGAAAAAATATTTGAGGTAATGGAACCAGGGTTATCATTTAAAGATGCGTTTTAAGTTAGAAAACTTAAACCTTGGCTAAAACAAAAAAACTCCGTAATTCGGAGTTTTTTTGTTTTAGCAAGTTAATTAATGTGATTTTTTTGAGAAAGTTTCTTTTTTAACTTCTGACTTATTTGACCTAGGCAGTGTTTCTTTTAAGTCATTTAGGCCTTTTTTACGTAATGGTGTTTTGGCACTTTTTTGAAAAGTACTAAAATTACCAATTAAAATGGCTAAGGCAATAATGATGATAATTGGTGTTAGCCAACTTTCAGTCAATATATTACTCATATATATGCTCCAACCTGCTTAGCAGAATTGTTATGAAATATTCGTTATATTTTCGGTAGCAACATTGCTGATATAGCGTTGATACAGCTCTGGCAGCAATTGTAATAATTGTTTCTTGCCTTGTATATCACTTTCAGAAATTACCCGTGCTAAGAGCGCAATGCTGTGCAGTTTTTGGTATTGACTGGCTACGGGCTGATAAGATAAATGCCAAGGCTCTGTGGCCACACCACCGCGAAACTTATTGTAGGGAAAATAAAAGCCAAAGCTTGCAGCATTTTTGTTTAGCCAAACCGTTAATGGATAAAAAGGCCCGTTGCTTTGATATTCCCATGGCTCTAATTGCAATGTTTGCCCATCGGCTAATAAATTTGGTGCATAAACGTCGATATCACAACCCCAATGGTGTCTGCTGGCTCCCGGCAGTGCCGAAAACAACATAATGGCGTGAATTTTTTCTATGTCATTTAGCTTTGAAATCTCGATTGGCTCATTGTCTTGGTTTTTAACTGGCAAATTGCCAGTAAATTTATTTTGCCAAATGGTTAATTGCCGAGAAAAGTTTCGAAAGCCACTTGCTATGCGCAGGTCTATGTTGTCGATTTTGGCTGCCTTGACCATTTTAGTGTATGCGTCAGTCATTTCATGGTGAATACCGACTTTATCACTAAGCCAATGTATGTGGCGGTCAGTTTGCCCGGTTAATATCAATTCAAGTTCTGTCATAACTTAGCTGCCACTTAGCTGTCGCCAAGGACATTAACCAATGTTTGGTAATATACCTGAGTTAGCGTGATCAGATCTTCAACCGACACACTTTCGTTAACCTGATGAATTGTGGCATTACAAGGGCCTAATTCCACAACTTGAGCACCGGTAGGTGCAATAAAACGACCATCAGAAGTGCCGCCACTTGTTGAGAGTTCCGCACTAATATTTGTACAGCTTTTTATAGCCTTGGTGACCGAATCAACGAGTGTGCCTGGCTCAGTAATAAATGGTTGACCATTAAAGGTCCAGTTAATTTCGTAATCTAATTTATGTCGAGTTAATAGTGCATTAACTTTATCTACAATCATATCAGCGCTTAATTCGGTACTATAGCGTAAGTTAAACCAGGCGGTTAAATGTCCGGGTACAACATTGGTAGCGCCTGTGCCAGATTGGATATTAGACAATTGAAAGCTTGTAGGTGGGAAGTATTTATTGCCATTATCCCAGTGTAATTGGCTTAACTCTGCTAATACCGGCATAGCTAAGTGAATAGGGTTATTAACATGCTCTGGGTAGGCAACATGACCCTGTTTGCCGTGTATATGCAATTCGCCGGAAATAGAGCCGCGTCGACCATTTTTGACCACATCACCTAATTGATTTGTACTTGATGGCTCACCAACAATGCAATAATCGATCTTTTCATTGCGATCTTCCAGCGTGTCTATTACTCGTGTGGTGCCATTAATAAATGGTCCTTCTTCATCACTGGTGATCAAAAATGCAATAGAGCCTTTATGATCAGGATAGTCGGTGACAAAACGTTCGGTAGCCACAATCATTGCAGCTAAACTGCCTTTCATATCGGCTGCGCCGCGACCATATAGCATGCCGTCTTTAATTGTGGCTTGAAACGGTGGTGTTTGCCATAACTCCAAATTTCCAGCAGGTACTACATCGGTATGACCGGCAAAACAAAATACTGGACCACTGTTGCCACGACGAGACCAAAGGTTTGTTGTATCCTCAAATATCATAGACTCATTATTAAAGCCAATCGCAGAGAGGCGTTCACTCATTAATACTTGGCAACCACAATCTTGGGGTGTCACTGAAGGGCGATTAATCAAGGCCTGAGTGAGTGCGATTGTTTGATCATTATGAATTGTCATTATTGCTATCTAATCTTTTTAGTCTAGCTATGCTTAGCTAAATATTGCTTGGTAGTTGTCTGCTTTAAAGCCAACCGTTATTTTACCATCTTTAAGCAAGACTGGGCGTTTGATCAATGTTGGTTGTTCAAGCATTGCTTGAAATACATTTTCTTTTGTTAAGTTGCTTTTAATGCTTTCATCTAAATTTCTGTAGGTGGTACTACGCTTATTAAGTAATTCATTGAAATCAATAAGCTGGAAAAGCTGTGCTAATAAAGATTCAGTAAAGCCGTCTTTTCTAAAGTCGTGAAAATTGTAGTCAATGTTATTTGCAGTTAACCATTTTTGTGTTTTTTTTACTGTATCGCAGTTGTGAATGCCGTAAAGCGTTGTCATAAGGTGTCCAAATTTAAATTACTTGATAATTATTGTTAATAAGCGCTGTTTTTGCTGCAGCAAATTTGTTTGATTTAACCAGCACATAGTCAGTGTCGAAAGTAGAAATGGCGAAAATACTAATTTTCTCATTAGCTAATACCGTTGAAATACTCGACATAATACCCGTTAAGGAAAAATCTAATGGCCCAACAACTTCAAATGCTTGCCAATCTCGTTCAACTTCTTCGCTGTCAATTTCGATAGCTTCGGGTAAAACGATTGATATTTCATCATAGGTTTTTGCTAAGAAAAATATTGGTGCGTTAAAAACAGCATCGGGTATTGAGCTTTCACGCCTAAGGCTATGAATGGCAAAAGTTTCATTTAAATGACGTAGCGTTAAATTGCTCATAGTTTAAATAGGCTTAGTTCATAGGTGATATAGATACTATAGCGGTTAAAGGTCAGGAACTCTAGCGTTTATGGCTTAGGTAAATGTTTGTTAAGTAAATAGTGAACGCATAAATTGTTGTGGTTAACCAGTACAAATAGGGAGCTTAGGAAGCATATGCTGGATTTGCTCAGTATTATTAAGTTTTATGCTTGTTATTTTGCCAATTTTATGCGTTTGAATGTGAAGTAGATTAGACAATGATATCCACATAACTTGTGGGTATCATTGTGAATAACTAATGTTTAACTGTTTAAGTTATTGTATTTTAATTATATTTATATGTGGTTAAAAAGTGCCACCTATAAAATTGATGGTTATTTTTTAGGTAAGTTGTCAAAATAACTGCTTGGGACTGGAATAAGTAGAAGATCTCTTTATCTACAAAAGAGATCTTCAGTATTTCAAGTTTTTATGCTGTAGAACTACATTTGTGCTTGAATAGCCGTCAATGCAATTGTATAAACGATATCGTCAACTAATGCTCCTCGCGAAAGGTCATTAACTGGCTTACGCATACCTTGTAGCATAGGGCCAATGCTTACTAAATCAGCAGAACGTTGTACCGCTTTATAGGTAGTGTTACCGGTATTTAAGTCAGGAAAAACAAATACATTTGCTTGCCCAGCTACTGGGCTATTAGGTGCTTTCTTACGGGCAACATTTTCCATAATGGCGGCATCGTATTGCAGAGGGCCGTCAATTATAAGATCAGGTCTTTTTTCCTGTGCGATTTTGGTGGCCATTGCCACTTTTTCTACGTCAGCGCCAAAGCCTGATGTACCTGTGCTGTAGCTGATCATGGCGACTTTTGGTTCGATGCCAAATTGTATAGCAGAGTCTGCTGATTGAATGGCAATATCTGCAAGTTGTTCCGCATTAGGTTCAGGATTAATTGCACAATCACCATAAATAAGCACTTGATCAGGCAAAAGCATAAAGAAAATAGATGAAACAAGTGAGCTACCTTCAGCAGTTTTAATTAATTGCAAGGCAGGCCGTATGGTATTGGCCGTGGTATTAACCGCACCAGATACTAAACCATCAACTTGTCCTAGTTGCAGCATCATAGTTGCTAAGGCAACATTATCTTTAAGCTCTTGCTTAGCAACGACTTCGGTTAAGCCTTTGGCTTTTCTCAGTTCAACCATAGGTGCGACATAATTATCGCGAATATTGTCAGGGTCAGTAATTAACAAGCCTGAAGGTAAGCTGATGCCTTGCTGCTCGGCAATTCGTAAAATGGTTTCTTTATCACCAATTAACTGACAGCGGGCAATATTGCGTTCAACACAAATAGCAGCGGCTTTTATGGTGCGAATATCAGTTCCCTCTGGCAATACAATTAATTTATTTGCCTGACGTGCTAACTCGGTTAATTTGTGTCTAAATGCTGGTGGTGACATTTTGTCACTAATCGTCGATTTATTACTTAACTGGGTTAACCAGTCGTTAGCCAAATTATCTGCGACATATTCTTTAACCTTGTCTTGGCGTTGCACGTCATCTTGCGGAATTTCAGGGTTAAAATTCATTAAGTGGCGGGAAGTTTGCCAAGTATCCCAAGGTACAGATAATACCGGTAAACCAGCGTCGAGAGCTTGTTTGCAGAGGTTTAATATGTTCTCGTTAGGTACGTAGCCATTAGTTAATACCAATGCCGATACTTTGGTGCCGTTTAGTGCAGACAAACACGTGGCAATAATAATATCAGTACGATCGCCGGGAGTTACTATGAGCCGACTTGGTTGTAAGTGACTCATTAAATTACCAACACTGCGTGCGCAAAAGCTAATGCTACGAATACGGCGATGTTCCATATCGCCACTGTTGATAATGTCGGCGTTTAAATAGTTTGCAATATCTAATACTCGTGGCGCGATAAGATCCATTTCCCATGGCACGGTACCGAGTAAATCGAAATGTCTATTTTTAAAGATAGACAAGTTGATCAGCGGCGTTAAATCTAAGGCTTGGTTGAATTCATTTTCTCTTGGAAGTAAGCCATATTCGTCTTTATCTGGAGAATTGATTTTATTAACGATACAGCCGATTAATTTGGGGTTTTTAATACCACCAAAAGTTTCTGCGCTCACTTCAATTCGATCTTCAAACTCTTCAACTGAGTCGTTATCTTGTGCTGCTACTAAGACAATTTCGGCCGATAGTGCTTGAGCTACGTCACGATTAATACGTCCTGCGTATGGTTGGCGAGTTGTTGGTATTAGTCCTTCAATGATGACGACATCATGAGCTTTATCAACAGCATTAAAATTCTCAACTATTTGCTCTAGCACAACATCGTGATGACCATCCCCCATTTGTTGTTCGACATAAGACAAGGCAATTGAATCAGAGGTTGGGGCTGTGGCGTCTTTGCTAGCATTGGCACGGCGATTTCTCGCGGGTTGCGAAATGGGTTTAAAATGACCAACATTTATGCCTTTTTGTTGGCAAGCATGAACAAGCCCGAGAGCAATACTGCTTAATCCGACACCAAAACCTGCTGGAATTAACATAATACGATGTGCCATGATTATGACTCCTGACTTAATAATTGAAAGGTTTGCTCTGCAATTACCCATTCTTCGTTAGTGGCGATAACCCAAGCTGCACGAGAACTCTCACTGGTAATGCGACCAGACTTACCAAATCGATTTTCGACATTTGCGTCAACGTCGGTGGTAAAATTAAGTAAGGTTAATTGTGACAGCACTTTTTCACGAATAATATCTGAGTTTTCTCCAATACCACCAGTAAAAATAATGCCATCTAGTTCAGTTAAACTAGCAGTAAATGACGCAATTGATTTAGCAATACGGTAGCAAAATACGTCGAGTGCAAGCGCGGCCTGTGGGTTGTTATCTTCTAAATAAGCACTTTCAATGGTTCTACAATCATTACTTAATTGTGAAACGCCAAGTAAACCACTCTTTTTATTAAGTAAGGTATCAACCTCTTCAACACTGTAATTAAGCTGATTGACTAAATGGAAAATAATGCCGGGATCTACGTCACCGCTACGTGTGCCCATCATTACACCTTCTAATGGTGTCATACCTAAGCTAGTGTCAACACTTTTGCCATTTTTAATTGCTGCTACACTACAACCATTGCCTAAATGAGCGCTAATAAAGCTACATTGCTCTAAAGGCTTATCGAGCATTTTTGCTGCTTGCTGAGCAACAAAGTAATGGCTTGTACCATGAAAGCCGTACCGTCTTATGCCATGTTCCTTGTATAGGCTATAGGGAATACCATAAATAAAGGCTTTTTCAGGCATAGTTTGATGGAATGCGGTATCAAAAATTGCCACTTGCGGTAAACTTGCAAAGGCAGACTCTGCCGCAGAAATGCCAATTAAATTGGCTGGGTTATGTAAAGGTGCTAATCGCGCAAGTTTCTCTATTGCGGCTTTTACATCGTTGTCAATTAAGGTTGGCTGGCAATACGTTTCACCGCCATGTACAACGCGATGACCAATTGCCGAGATGCAATCAACTAACTCCTGAGCAGTTAAAAAACTAACAAGTGCTTTAATCGCTGCTTGATGATCAAATGGTGTAGGGACTTGCTGCTGTTGCTTTTTACCATCATATTTAATTTTTATAGTGGCTTGCTCTGATAGCAAACGCTCTGCTAAACCAGACAATAGTGTGTTACCATTTTCTGGGGTGATTAATGAAAATTTTAATGATGAACTGCCGCAGTTTAAAACTAGAATGAAATTATTTTTCATGATTAACAAAATGCCGTCTTTACAATATCTTAATGGCGTTCATTATAGTGCAATAATTTGTTAAAAGTGTTGATGTTGTGCAATAAAATGTAATTGAACTAGGTCTTTTAACTAAGTTATTAACAACTTTGTGCTATCTTTTAATTAAACCTTGTTGTAGTGTGTCGCCTATGAAGTTATCTGTATTTGAAATTATCACACTTGGCCGAAAGTATATGAACTTATGGCCTGTTCGCGCTGAACTTGAGCAGTATTTTGCCGACTATCAGGCAGTAAAAATTAGCCGTTTAGTCTGCAAAGTTATGCCGGGATTAGCCTTGTTTTGCTTTATAATGCAAATTTACTTTGGCTCAACCAGTGTTTTACCTCAAGCGTTATTATATAGTTTTTGTATTTTAAGCTTTCCATTACAAGCGTTAATTTTTATGGGGGTAAAAGCGGATAAATTTCTCCCTCCAGGCTTAGCTAATTGGTATAAAGAAAGTGTTGCTAAAGTTAATCAGGGTGGAGGTGATGTAAAATTATCAACACAACGCCCACGCTATTTAGATTTGGCTTACTTGCTAAACTTAACATTCCAAGATAAGCAGAACTCTCATTAATCTTTGTTTAGGTTACTCTTCAATTCTTTTTTTGATAAAGCCTGATTAAAAAGTCAGCTTGGCAGTGAAAGTTATTGATGCTCAATAACTCAGTTTTTACGGCGTCACTTGCTTTAAAGGCAAACGGTGTCATTGACAACAGGTTTAAAGTGTCTTCACCACTTTTTAAGGTCATAGTGTAGGAAACGTTTTCTTGATGTATTAATGTTAAATGCTCAATTGTAAGCTTTTCTTCATTATGTTCTTTTGCATCATGATAGATTTTCTGTTTCAGTTGCATTAAATGTTGCTTAGCCGGTGTGACCGTTAATAAATAACCTTCCTGAGCTAGCACTCGCGTGAATTCTGCCTCTAGAATTGGTGCATATATTGAGAATAGCCAAGAAAATTGTTGCGCTGCAAATGGTAGTTTTGACAGTGTTGCAACACTAAAATGACATTCAGGATATTTCTTGCCGGCTTTTTTAATCGCTTCTTTAGCAATATCAACGCCATAAACAGTATTATTAGCAGTTTTATGTTGATGAGTATAATAGCCTTCGCCGCAGCCTGCATCTAAGATAATTGGCGGTAACGTGGTAACAGCCATATGCTTTTGATAAAGGCTGAAAATTTTATCAACTAAAGGCTGATAATAACCTTTTTCTAAAAATGCTCTTCTAGCATTCACCATAGCCTTATTGTCGCCGGGATTTTTTGAGTGCTTAAATTGAACGGGAAGTAGGTTTAGATAATTTTCTTTTGCCAGATCAAAGCTATGGTTGTTGTCACAGCGATAAAGTTTTTCTTGGCCATTAAGTGCCAAATTGCAAAGTGGGCAGGTATAGTGCAAAGCAGTCATAAAAAATAATAAAACTAATTAGAATATTAAAAGTATAAGTTAAATAGGGGACTTGCCCCTATTTAAATAGTGAAATGGGTAAGGGCTATGCCTTGAATGTTGACCAAATAGGCGCGTGATCAGAAGGCTTTTCAATACCTCGAAGTTCGTAATCAACGTCTGACTCGAGACAACGTTTAGCAAACTTCTCCGTTGCTAATACCACGTCAATGCGTAAGCCTCGGTTATCGTCAAAACCACGAGAGCGGTAGTCAAACCATGAGTATCGTTCTTCGCGTGTTGGGTGTAATTCTCTAAAAGTATCTTTAAATCCCCAATTCATTAGTTTGGCCAACCATTCACGCTCTTCAGGCTGGAAGCTACATTTACCTGTTTTCAACCAACGCTTGCGATTAGGTTCGCCGATACCGATATCAAGATCTGTTGGTGAAATATTAATATCACCCATTACGACAATATTTTCGTCCGGTGTGTGATTCTCGTCTAGGTATTGCATTAGGTCTTTATAAAACTTACGCTTATAAGGAAATTTCGTTTCATGAGCAATATTATCACCTTGTGGGAAATAACCATTAAGCACAGTTACTTTCTCGTCATTCTCGTCGGTTGTTTGCACCATAATCATGCGCTTTTGCGCTTCATCGTCATCTGTTGGAAAGCCTTTAGTTACAACGTTTGCAGCCTTTTTACAGAGCATAGCAACACCATAGTGTGCTTTTTGACCGTGAAAATACACGTGATAGCCCATAGCTTCAACATCTGCTAATGGGAATGCTTCGTCGTGTACTTTAATTTCTTGCAGGCCAATAATGTCAGGTTGGTGCTTATCAATAATGGCTTGTAATTGGTGGAGTCGGGCACGTAGGCCATTAATATTAAAAGAGATGATTTTCATATGCTAACTCAATAATTATTTTGGCTAATGCTAACAGAAGTTGTAAATAAGCGCGAAAGAGAATTTGAAATTATTATATTTTTGATACTGCACGACATACTTTGTTACGTATTTTTAACAACTGCTAGTAGTATGTTTTTTCGCCCTTGTTATAAACTGCTGGCTTAGGTTATATTGTTGGAAATGTATTTTTAATCGATTAAATCTTTGCATTCAATATGTTAGTTAAAGAGCATATGAGTGCGAGCATAATGAATATGATGATTTGATATATAAAAACTAAAAAGAAAAATAATTTGAGGGAAGGGAAATGCAAAGACGTGATTTTATTAAACTGACTGGCGTAGGTGCTGGTGGCTTGATGTTGCCAATGTCTGGCTTAGCCGTATCAGCAGATCAATTATTAGATAAGCCAATGGATGTTGCTTATAAGAAAAAATTAGCGGATATCGCCTTAAACGCGGCAAAAGCTAAAGGAGCAACATATGCTGACGCACGAATTGGTCGTTATCTGAATCAATTTGTTACGACACAAGAAAAGCGCGTAGACAATATTGTTAACACTGAATCGGCAGGTATTGGTATTCGCGTAATTGCCAATGGTACTTGGGGATTTGCTTCCACTTCAAATATGACACCAGATAGCGTAGCCAAAACCGCAGAAAAAGCTGTTTCAGTAGCTATGGCCAATTCTAAGTTTCAAACAGTTCCAGTGCAATTAGCGCCTGTTAAAGGCGTAGGTGAAGTTAGTTGGAATACGCCTATCAAAAAAAATGCCTTAGAAATACCCATTAAAGATAAGGTTGATTTATTGCTATCAGTTAATGATGCGGCAATGTCTAATGGCGCAAATTATATAACGTCAATTTTATTCTTAGTAAACGAGCAAAAATATTTTGCATCAACTGATGGTTCGTATATTGACCAAGATGTACACAGACTATGGGCACCATTTTTTGCAACTGCCGTTGGCAAATCAGGCTTTAAGCAACGTACAGGTTTAGGCAACCCTGTGGGGATGGGGTTTGAATACTTAGATGGTAAAGAAGAAGATAAAATTCGCATTTCAGGTGCCAATGTTGGCTATAAAAACTCATATGACATGCTTGAAGATGCAACAGCTGCTGGCAAACAACTACAAGCCAAGCTAAAAGCAAAATCAGTTGAACCTGGTAAGTATGATCTCGTGCTTGATCCCGCCCATTTAATGTTAACTATTCATGAATCTGTTGGGCACCCATTAGAGCTTGATCGTGTTTTAGGCTATGAAGCGAATTTTGCTGGTACTAGTTTTGCGACATTAGATAAATGGAGGAGTGGCAAATTTAACTACGGGTCAAATATTGTTAATTTGTTTGCCGATAAAACGCAGCCATATTCATTAGGTAATGTTGGCTATGATGATGAAGGCGTTAAAACTAAAGAGTGGGATCTCGTTAAAGATGGTACTTTGGTTAACTATCAAGCGACACGTGATCAAGTACATATGATTGACCAAAAAGAATCACATGGCTGTTGTTATTCGCAAAGCTGGCGTGATGTGCAATTTCAACGCATGCCTAATGTTTCATTAAAACCAAATGAAAAAGACTTATCGGCAGATGATGTGATTAAAGATGTTGAAAATGGCATTTATATCGCTGGTCGAGGTTCTTTCTCTATTGACCAACAACGCTACAATTTCCAGTTTGGCGGTCAGTTATTTTTCGAAATCAAAGACGGTAAAATTACCGAGCAAATTGAAGATGTTGCCTATCAGTCCAATACGCAACAATTTTGGAATAGTTGTACACAGTTGGCGGGTAAGTCAGATTATCGAATTGGCGGCTCTTTCTTCGACGGTAAGGGGCAGCCTTCACAAGTTAGTGCGGTTTCCCATGGTTGCCCAACGACACGTTTTAATAATATCAACGTGATCAATACTGCTCGTAAAGTGTAATTTCACTCAAATTTGACGATAAATAAAGAATAAAAGGAAGCAAAGCGTCATGACAATTTTAACAGAACAACATGCGAAAAAGTTATTACAAAAAGTGCTGTCATTTTCTAAAGCGGATGAATGTGAGTGTAATTTAGATGGTCAAGTCGGTGGCAATATTCGTACCGCGCGTAACACCGTATCAACAGCGGGTGAACAAAGTGATTTAACATTAGCAGTACAGTCTACCTTTGGTAAGAAAACCGGAGTTGCAACGATTAATGAATTTGATGACGCGTCACTTATGAAAGTCGTGAAGCGCTCTGAAGAATTAGCAAAGTTGGCACCCGATAATCCAGAAAATATGCCAGTATTTGGCAAGCAAAAATATACAAAGCCAGTCAGTGCTTTTGATTCAACTTCAAATGTTACTCCTGAAGATAGAGCACAAGCTGCGGAAGATAGCATTAAACCTTCTAAAGACAATAAACTGGTATCTTCTGGTTTTTTACAAGATGTAACTACCTTTGTTGCTATTATGAATAATAAAGGTTTGTTTGCTTATAACAAATCAACCAATGTCGATTTTACCGTCACCATTCGCACAGAAGATGGTAAAGGCTCTGGTTGGGTAAGCCGCGATTATAGCGATGTTAAGCATCTAAATACTAAGAAAGCATCGCAAATTGCTATAGATAAAGCTATGGGCTCTGTCGATGCAAAAGAGATGGAACCGGGTAAATATACCGTTATTCTTGAGCCAGCGGCGAGCGTGCAGCTATTGAGTAATATGTTTGGCAATATGAATCAACGTACCGCTGATGAAGGGCGAAGTTTTTTAAGTCAAAAATCCGAAGAAGGTAAAGAAGGTGGCCCAACGAACCGTTTAGGCGAAAAACTCTTTGATGAACGTGTCAATATTTATTCAGATCCAATGAATAGTGAAGTGCCAACTGCACCATTTGCTGGCGATGGCCATAAGGTTACTCGTACTGATTGGATCAAAGACGGTAAAGTTGTCAATATGCCTAATTCGCCATTTTGGGCGAATAAAACAGGTGTCGCGTATAACCCTACAGCATACACAGGCTCAGGTTTATTTGGCGGCCCAGCGCAAATTATTATGACCGGCGGTAACGATAGTATCGAAGATATGATCAAAGATACACGCCGTGGTATTTTAGTTACTCGGTTATGGTATATTCGCGCACTTGACCCGCAAACTTTGCTATATACGGGCTTAACGCGTGATGGTACTTTTTATATTGAAAATGGCAAAATTAAATATCCTATTAAAAATTTCAGATTCAATGAAAGTCCTATCGTTATGTTAAACAACATAGAAGCTTTAGGTAAACCACAACGTATTAACGGTAGTTTGATCCCGCCAATGAAGATACGTGATTTTACCTTCAGCAGTTTATCAGATGCTGTTTAGAAAAAAGAACAAGGTTGAGCTTAGAAACCAATAACAAGGTAAGTCCTTTAGTGGGCTTACCTTTCTTGGTTTTTGTGCATCATTATGAATAGACGTAATTTTCTTCGAATACTTTCACTAGTAACTACTACTGCTGTCACTGTGCCGTTGCGGCCGTTAAACGCTAGTGAGCAATTTGATTTCTTTTTTACTCGATTAAGTTATGAATCTGGTGATTGGGAAGTTGATGAAAGAATGCCTGCCAATGTGCTTAATTCTTTAATTGAATACACAAGTCTGCGTGTTGATATCAAAGAGCGTATTATTCCCTTGTCAGATCCGCAAATGTTGTCTGTACCATTTTGTTATATGGCAGGCCATCGACTAGTGCAATTTAATGATGAGGAGCGCCAGAATTTTCAACGTTATGTTGAAAATGGTGGTTTTGTGTTTGTTGATGATTGTAATCATGATATAGACGGTATGTTTGCACGTAGTTTTGAACGGCAAATGGCCGATATTTTTGGTGAATCCGCACTACAAAAAATTCCTAATAATCATGCTATTTATTCTTCCTTTTTTGAATTTGATGGTCCGCCTAGAACCTCCATTGAACTTAACGGTTGGGGGGATGATCTCGTGCACAATTACTTAAAAGCCATTGAAATAGATGGCCGAATAGCTGTTTTGTATAGCAATAAAGACTTAGGTTGCGAGTGGGATTACGATTTTCGTAATAAGCGTTGGCTGAAAGAGGATAATACCCGCTTTGCCGTTAACATTGTGATGTATGCGATGAACAGCTAAAGAATATTGAATTGGAATGGAAATGAAAGAACAAGAAATAACCGCGTTACTTGACAAGCTTTCTAAGGTGAATAGAGAAATAGCGAAAGTCATTGTTGGTCAACAAGATATTATTGATGAATTGTTGATCAGTATACTTGCAGGTGGTCATTGTTTACTTGAAGGAGCCCCAGGTCTTGCTAAAACGCTGATGGTAAGTTCATTAGCGAGAACCCTAGAACTTGGCTTTAATCGGGTGCAATTTACCCCAGATTTAATGCCAAGTGATATTATTGGTACAGAGATATTAGAGACGGATCATAATACTGGAGATCGCTTTTTTAAATTCCAAAAAGGCCCAGTATTTACCAATATTGTATTAGCAGATGAAATAAACCGTACGCCACCAAAAACTCAAGCAGCTCTGCTAGAAGCCATGCAAGAGCACAGTATTAGTTATGCTGGCACGACCTACAACCTACCTGAGCCGTTTTTTGTTTTAGCAACGCAAAATCCGGTTGAACAAGCGGGAACCTATCCTTTACCTGAAGCACAGCTTGATCGCTTTTTAATGTTCGTAAGAGTTAATTATCCAACCGAGCAAGATGAAATAGAAATTTTAAGCCGAACTACGGGTAATCATAGTGTTGAACTATCTGCAATATTAAACGCCAGTGATATTATTTCGCTACAAAGCCTAGTAAGAAGCGTAACTGTTTCAAGTGCGTTACTTAAATATGCCGCACATTTAGCGCGAGCAACAAGGCCGACACCCGACGGGAACACAGCTAATAATGAAGTAGCAGATATAGCAAAAAGTGTTGTTAATTATGTGCGCTGGGGAGCAGGGCCTAGAGCAGGGCAAGCATTAATTTTATCTGCAAAGGCTCGTTCACTCCTATTAGGGCGCTATGCAGTAACATTAGAAGATATTCAGTTTGTTGCACCAGCAGTACTGCGACACAGGATATTACTTAATTTCCAAGCGGAAGCTAATAATGTTACCACAGATGATGTTATTAGTGATTTACTTAAGTTTGTTTCTGCACCCGTTAGTCCGCTCAATTAAAGTTCTAGGATAAAGCCTTGCAACAACCTTACTTTGACGCCAAAACCATGCAACGAGTAAAAGACTTCCCCGTTGTTATTAAAGCCTTAGCACAAGGTTTTCTACATGGTATTCATACTAGTCAACAGCGCGGTGTAGGTGTTGAATTTAGTCAGTTTAGAGCCTACGAGCCCGGTGATGAGCTTAGCAAAATTGACTGGAAACTGTTTGCTCGCTCTGATAAATATTTTGTACGAGAGGCAGAAAGAGAAAGTGATGTTAATGTTTGGTTTGTTTTAGATTGTAGTGGCTCAATGCTGCAGCAATCGAGCGCGAATAACCGGCAAAGTGAGGCAAGTTTACCGGATGATTCTACTCAACTAGGGCGATGGAACAAGTTAGATTACGCCCGATACCTGATCGCGACATTATCTTATTTGGCACAAAAACAAGGAGATGCTGTTGGTTTACTAACCCTTTCTGGTGAGCAAACCTTTCAATTGCCGGCGTTACCTGGCAATAAACACTGGCAAAAGTTGTTGCTTGCCTTGACTAAATTAAAAGCTGATGGCCGTATTGAACAAAATAAGCAAGTTTTGAAATATTTAAATGCTGTGCAAGAAAATGCCTTAGTGGTCGTGGTTAGCGATTTTCATCAACAAAATTTAGAAGTTAGCACATTGCTTTCGCAATTAAAGAACAGTAAAACGGATGTTATTGCCTATCACTTGGATTGTGATGATGAAATTTATTTTTCATATCAAGGCTTGGTAAAATTTCAGGACTTAGAAACCAAGCAAAGTATAACTGTTGATGCCAAAGATATTAAAGATGACTACCTAGAAACAAAGCGTCAAATAAATCAGCAACTAATAACGCAATGCTATAAGCAAGATATCAGTTATTTTACCGCGAATATTGACCAAGCACTCGACCAGTCTCTGTTGGAATTTTTACAAGCTAGGGCCAGAGGAAACCGTCGGTGAGTGTGAGTAATTTAATGGCACAAAACCCACTGGCGTTAACTGCGCTTGCTTTGCTAGCCGTTCCTATTGCCATACATTTACTTAGCAAAGGTCGTATTACACAGGTTAAATTCGCCAATATTAACTTGCTTAGAGCGGTAAAGCCGAAAAAAATGCGCCATATCATGTTAACTGAGCCTTTTTTATTGCTCCTGCGATTACTATTGCTGACGGTTTCTATTTTAATGCTCGCACAAGTTTTTTATCTAAACTCTATGATTGTTGCGGATAAAATTACGTTAGTGACAGCGCAGTGGCTAAATAATAGTAATGATACCGAAAAACAAGCACTGTTAACAAAGTCAGTTGGCTCACCAATATACATGTTAAGTCGAGATAGCGTAAAGTTATCAAAAGATGAAGTATTAAACTGGCAAAAGCAACAAGCACAAAACAGCCCGAAAGAAACACATATTACACAGAATAAGTTCCAGGATATAAGCCTAAATCTTTATTATTTTTTACAGAAAGTTAAAAATGGCGCAACAATAAATATCTTTACTAGCGATAAAGCGATAAATTTTTCATCGGTAGCTATTGAACAGAAATATAACGTTCATTGGCATACCAAGAACATTACAAAACCTGCTGATATCAATAGCAAAATGTCTCAGAATATCCTGATTGTTTATGATCAAGATCGCGCAGCTGATATTAAGTACTTCCAACAAGCATTATCAGCTATATCGCGATTATCTGATCATAAATTTTCGCAATTGAGTTTTTTAAATAATAACCTTATTGGTAATCAACAGTATCAAAATTCACTAGCAAAAAGGCCAACTTGGATTTTTTATTTCAGTTCAATAAAACCTGATGAGTCAATAATGCAGGCGGTGAAAAATGGCTCATATATATTCGTTGATGCCAAGCTCGCTCATGAGAATTTAATGTCATTAGCTATGATTTCACTAGACAAAGATAATAATAAATTTTTGCCAGCCAATATAACGTTTTACCAGCGAGCAAGACCATTAAATATACTTGAGTCTTTACTTAACGGGAGCGAAAATATAGTGACGCAAGCATTGTGGCAATATCAAGAATCCCAGTTAGTGAACTCGCCTATGTTAACCAAAAGCACTATTAGTTGGCGAACTGCACACGATGAACAAGCAAGTGAAACAGATGTTTATCAATTTTATTCACGTTTCTCACCTTCGTGGAGTACTTTACTAGCTTCTACGCATTTTCCTGTATTTTTACAGAATTTATTATTAGCGGATAGTCAAAGACAAGTACTAGCGCAGCAATATAGGCTGAGTGAAGAAATAATAAATCTGCAAATTGGTCATGGAAACCTTGGCTTAAATGAGAATAAACTAACTAATGACTTAGCCGAAGAAACACCACCGGAGAGTCATCAAATAGCAGATTTTGCTAATTTAGCTTTTAATGTTGGTCAGCAACAAAGGGCATCGACACACTTTACGCAGTTATTAGCTACTCTATTGATTTTATTGTGGTTACTAGAAAGGGTTGTTAGCGAAGCGCTATTAAAAAATAGCCAGCAATTTAAGCAAGTCGATAATATAGCAATAGTTAGTCATGAGCAGGTTAATTAAAATGCAAGGAAAATCTCATGACAGCAAACTTGGCAATAAGGGCTCGTTAAATAGCCTAAATCAGCATCTAGAATTGTCAGAGCAGTTTTCTCGGCAGTTAATGACTATTTTAACACGCTGGCGTTGGTATTTTATTGTTCAGCAAAGTGTTTTATTTTTACCTATTTTATTAGCTATCACGGGTATTAATTTATACATTTTATTAAAGCTTGGTGTTGCGTCATTGTATGTTGCATTAGCTACAGTGGCGGCATTGATTTTGTTAAGCTGTATAAAAGCATTATTAATAACGAGGGGTAGGCGTTATAAAAATATAACCGCAGCGCACCTAGTATTACATTTAAATCGTCATTTTCCACAATTGGAAGAGAGCGCACAATTACTTATTTGTGATGAAGCGCAATTATCAGTTTTGGAGAAATTACAATGTGCGCGAGTGTTGCCTTTCGCTGTTTCGCTTACTTCAAACCAAGCTGTGCTGTTATATCGATCTTTAACCCCCGTTTTTGCGAAGCAGACTTTTTATCGACATGTTTTTCTATCGGTGCTGTTAGTTATATCGGCTGTTTTATTGGTTAATTTCTTATGGCTTGATAAACAATTAGCAACGACGAAAACAGCAAATCGTCATATTGATAAGCAAGCTTTAATTACTGATGGTAGCGTTGGTACTGCAATTGAAATTTTATCAAAACAAGTTTCTATTGAACCGCCAGCTTATAGTTTAGCTACTTCGCATCCAAGTAAGTCGGTAGCTAGCGGTAGAGCTGAATCTTTAAACTTTAGTGTTTTAGCTGGTAGTAAAGTTTCGTGGCTGTTTAAGTTTAATCAAGCAAACCAAGAATACTTCCTTAATTTTTCAAATGGCCAACGCCATAGATTGCAAAAAATGCCTGATGGTAGTTTTGGCCTTGAGAAAACATTTTCCTCAAGTACTGTTTACCATTTATCGACTCTTGATACTAAACAAGCCGATGCATTCTCGTCAGTTTATAGTATTCAAGTTATTGCTGATGCGGCGCCTAAAGTTCGCATTATTACCCCTAAAGCTACCATAACTGAGTTTACAAAAAATTCATTACCTAAACTAACAACAAAGGTGCAAATTTATGATGATTTTGCTGTTACGGATGTAAATATATTAGCGTCAATTTCCAAAGGCTCTGGTGAAGGTGTTAAATTTCGTGACCAAACTTTTCATTTCGACCATAAAGAACAAGTCGCAGGTAAATTTATCTACAGTAAAACATGGCAACTAGCTGACCTAGGTATGGAGCCAGGAGATGAACTTTATTTTAGTGTTAGTGCAAAAGACAACAGAATGCCGGCACCACAAACAACACGTTCGGTAACTAAAATTATTCGTTGGCTTGAAGAAGGCCAACTTGGAATTAGTGCCGATGGTATTTTGATTGATTTCATGCCTGAGTATTTTAAAAGCCAACGACAAATAATTATTGAAACCATTGAATTAATAGAGGATAAATTAGCGTTAACGCAAGATAAGTTTACTGAAAAATCAGAAATATTAGGTGTTGCGCAAAGTGAACTGAAAGAAAAATACGGACAATATTTAGGTGATGAATTTGAAGGGCAACACAGTGTTGGTGTCACTTTTACTGATGATCATAGCCAAAAGCAAAAACCGACTATTCATGTCCATGATGATCATGGCGGTAGTAATGCTGTTATTACCGAAAATGTGGCAAGTGTTGAAGCTGCGATAAATGATCACACACATCAACATAATGAGTCTGAAGGCTTAAATGAAAGTCAGGACATTTCAGGGCGAATGGCTCTTATTAACCGTTATGGCCATAACCATGAAGATAGTGATGTTGGTGTCATGACTAGTCAAGATCCTAAAGCGTTAATGAAAAAGAGTCTAGAGAATATGTGGCAAGCAGAATTGCATTTAATGCTGTCAGCTCCAGAGCTTGCTTTACCTTATGAGAAAAAGGCACTGAAATTGCTCAAACAAGCAAAAAAAGCAGAAAGAATTTATGTGAAACGGCTGGGTTTTGAACCGCCTCCAGTTAGTGAGCAACGCCGCTATCAAGGTGAGCAAAAAGATATTTTGGCGGATAATATTACACAGTCTCAATTTCAAAAATCACAGCTTTCAAATCAAACTCAATTAGCCTTTAAAGCGCTACTGCACCTGCTATATGAGCATCAATCACTCATCTTGGTTAAAAATAATGGGCTTAGCTCTAATGCTGGTGCTGCTAAAACGTTAAATAGTGATGATATATTCCTTGTTCAACAAGCCAAAAGTGCTTTAGCTGACATGGTTGAAGAACGGCCAGCTTTAATTAGTGCACTAGCAAGCGTTGAAAGAATTTTGCTAACAGAAAGTTTAGATTTACCTCACTGCGATAAATGTGAGCAGCAACTTATGGGCAAATTAGAACAGCTAATACCAAATGCTATTGCAGTACCCGTTTATCCTTCGAAAAATGTTGTTGATAAAGAACCTTTAATGAAAAGTTACAGCCAGTTTTTAAAGGATAATTTGTGAATATTTCACTATTAAATTACCAAACCAGTATTCATTCTATGAGTCAGTGGCTAGTCATTGCATTAGGGCTAATGGGGCTGGTTATTAGCTTGATATTTGTTTATCGACGCTTTTATCCCGTAACAATGAGTATTAATGATGCTAGCCCTCAACAGAAAGCAAGTCATGGCAGATTTGTTATGGTAGCTATCGTTAATATTATTGCATTTGTTGCTATGGTGTTGTTCATACTTCCTATTAAAGAGTTACAAAAAAAAGAAGTTTTTGATGTACTTATTACGCCAGGAAGCGATTATGTTCTAGGAGAGCAAACATTAAATTTACAACAAATTGAAAGCAAAACCGCTGAGTTATCATTATCTAAAGCGCGATATTTGTGGTTGCTAGTAAAAGATGAACATGAATATAGTCCGAAATTTATTGCTTACCTTGCAGAGCATTATCAGCGCAAATTGCTGGTAATTAAATCAACACAAGAGCTACAACAACTGTGGCAAGGAGCCGATAGTAATGACGCTAGTTTTCCTTTAGCTCAGGCTGTTATGCCGCATAAACTAAAGGTGATCGGAGATGGCTTAAACCAACAAGATTGGCAATATCTTAACGATATAAAAGAAAAAACATTACCCTTGCTGTTTTATCCGAGCGTGAAAAAGCTTGGTGTGGTTGAATTAAATTGGCCAAGAGAAATAGCATTAGGACAAACGCTTACCCTTACTGGAAAATTGCAAAAAGCTGATTTTGACCAGAAAGAATATCAAGTGAGTTTATGGCAACATCAGCAACAGCTTGAGCAAGTGGAAATTTCCGAAACGGGCTATTTTCAGATGCAAATAACACCCAAAATGTTAGGGGCGTTTAACTACCAAATGGCGATACATTTATTGCCAAGCGTTTTAGAGCAAAACGCAAAGCAAGCTAACATTGGCAAGTCTAATCGTAAATTACCACTAAACAGTGCAATCGTGATTGAAGACATTGCGGTAAATATTACTGGCAGCGAAAAGCCTGTTATCGTGATCAAGCAGTCGTCACCTTCTTTTGAAACAAGAGCGTTCAGGCAGTGGCTAAATCAAACGGGCAGTAGCGTTAAAGTGATCACACAAATAAGTCGCGATAAATGGTCGCAGCATCACTATAATGTGGGCAATGAAAATAACGCGGAAGCAAAACCTGACGGACATTTATTAACCGCATCACTACTTAGCAATAGCGATCTTTTATTGCTTGATAGCCGAGCAGTATTAAATTTATCAGCTAATGAAATTGCAATACTTGAACAAGCAGTTAGTAGTGGCTTAGGGGTATTTATTAATGTCGATAAAGATTTAGTAACAGCCCAACAAAGATCTGAATTAGCGCAAACTAAGTTATTTTCAGGGTTGAAAATTCAACCAACAGCAAAGCAAAAGCTAGTTCTACCGACGTGGCCCAGCAAGCATAAAACGGCAAGCGCTGAGCCATTATTTACCCAGGCTACGGAATTTAAGCTCACAGCAGAAAATGAAATCACGTTGGTGAAAGCCGATACTGGTCGTACGCTTGTTACTAGCTATCAGTTTGGACTTGGCAAAATTGCTTTTTCAACAATAACGCAAACGTACCGCTGGGCATTAGAGTTTGGTAATAGTCAATATAGCCATTACTGGCAATATATATTAGCTCAGATGTTAAGAGACAAAACATCCTCCTATTTTCTAAAGCCTGCATCAAACGAGTTATATATCAGTAATAATTTATCAACGTTGTGTTTGGTTACTGATGTGAAACAGGTCGTTTCAACCCAAGTAAAATTAGTGCCTCACCCTTTGTTGAAATATCGTCAATGTGGGCTTTATACTCAAGAGAAGGTCGGTTGGCATAAAATACAAGCTTTTGACGATAGGAATAAATTACTGGCCGAGCAATTACAGTATATTTATCCCGCATCAAGCTTTAGCGCTTGGCAACAGGCGAATAAACACAAAGAAAGTTTGAAGTACAGTGCCCATAACATCGCCACTATTGATAGCAATAAATTACTTATGCAGCACGTCAATAAACTTTATTTATGGCTACTACTGTTTTTTTCATTGCTGTTTTTATGGTTGGAAAGAAAATGGCTAACTGGCTAGTTAGCCAATTACTAGCTTATTGCTAATTTATTAATCAGTTAGCAGTAAGCTTAACGTTAGTTTTTTTGGCTGAAGTGAAAATCAATCGCAGCAATAATAAGTAAAATAGCACCGAAAATTATTGCCCAATGGGCAGCTATGAGTGCGAGAAAACTACCAATAATTGCCATTACAACATTGGCTAGGCTAAACGTTGTAGTGATTAAACCCATCAGTTGCCCTTGTTCGATATCGGCGTATTGCTCTGATATATAAACGGGCAGTAAGCCATTAAAAATAGCAATAGCAATGCCTGTTATTGCATATATTGGCCAGACACTGTTGGTTGATAATATAGGGTGTAAACAAAACAGCACTGCCATAAGAGTCATGCCGATAATTGATCCTGCTTTCAGTCCAAAAATGAATTTTAGCTGTTTAACAAATAAGACACTGGTTATTGTCATGAACAATGTCAAAATCACGGTAATATAACCAATTGTAGCACTAGAGAAACCAAACTTTTCTACTAACCACACCGGGTAAAATTCGTAATAAGCGTTTAAGCCTAATGTCGCTAATAAGTAAATAATAAAAATACGTCTTATGCTTTTGTGGCTTAGTAGGGCAAACGAGTTTTGGCTTGAGAACAATGTGACAAATTTAACATCAACCGCTAATGTATCGAGTTGATCTGTTGGTAATATAGTACTAACACAAAATAAGGCGACGATAATTGTAGCGGCAGCGAAATAAAATATGCTGTCAAGACCATAAATTGCCAGTAAACCGCCGGCGAGAGGGCCTAATAGCCAACCTAAATAACCCGTAGCATTGACTAAATTAAAGGTATAGGTTTTATCAAGTGTCGGTGATAAGTCTACCGCTACCGCTTTAGCGATACTGATATTGCCAGAAAATACACCTGTAATAAATCTTGCTAAAAGAAACAGTAAAAAGTTTTCCGCTAAAATTGCGAACGCTGACAATATATAGCTTATCGCTGTCAGAATTAAGGTAACCACTAGGGTTTTCTTTCTACCATATACCCCAGACGCAGCGCCGATGACAGAACTACCCAAAATGACCCCTAATGGGTAAATAGCTAGAATGATACCAAGCAGTACTTTGCTGGGAATGTTTGCAAATGTGGTTAAGGCATTAACTTCGTTTAAAAATACTGGCGCTAACACCGGGTAAGGCAGTGCAATGCCTGCGCTACTAAACAGTACAACCAGCATAACGGCAAAAAGCGCTTTCTTAGCTTTTGATTCTTCCGCATTCTTTATGTGTTTATTAGTTTCAACAGTCTGAATATCACTCATTTTAATAGTGTAGCTTTTCTTTTACGTTTATTTAATAACCGCTATTTTCAAGCTTTTTAACAAGTAAGTAAAGTTTTTACTTTATATAATATGTATAGTGTCATTTATATTATTATTTTTGGATAAAAACTTACGAAAACTCAGTTTGTTAGCTAGTTTGTAATTAAGTGTAATTGACGAGTAATAAGTTGTACTATTGAGGTAACACCTTGTACATGGCGTTGTTAAATAACTATAAACATTTTAAGCTAACCAGCATAAAGTCATTCATACTTTCAATGGTTATTGCTTGTTGCCATTACATTGAATTGTAAAAATAGCCATGAAACCGCTGCATTGCCAGCATAATAAAGTAGGAGCAAGTTTATGTCAGATAGTAAATCATCAGTTAAGAAGATTTTACTCGTTGAGGACGACCGTCAGTTATCGGATTTAGTCTCTGAGTTTCTAGAAAGTGAAGGTTACCATGTTAAGCAAGAATTTAGAGGCGACTCAGTTGAGAAGCGCGTTGAGAAGTTTGCCCCTGACTTGATCATACTAGATATTATGTTGCCAGGTAAGGATGGCTTTGCGGTTTGTAAAGATCTACGTCCTGAATTTAAAGGCCCAATTTTAATGTTAACGGCAAAAGGTACTGATTTTGACCAAGTACTTGGGTTAGAAATTGGTGCTGATGATTATGTTATTAAGCCTGTAGAGCCTCGTGTTTTGCTTGCACGAGTAAATGCTTTACTCCGTCGAGGCCAGTTGCCAACCGATGGCAAAGAAAATGCTGAAATTGATTGCGGAAAATTACATATTAGCCGCGGTTCTCGTCAAGTTACTTTACATGATGAAAATATTGACTTAACTAGCCAAGAGTTTGATTTATTGTGGTTATTGGCTAGCCGAGCAGGTGAAGTACAAAATCGAGATTACATTTATAAAGCGGTTGTTGGCCGTGAATACGATGGAATGGATAGAAGTGTTGATGTGCGAATTTCTCGCTTACGTAAGAAACTTCATGATAGCAATGAAACGCCGTTTAGAATTAAAACCATTTGGGGACAAGGCTACCTATTTGTTCCTGATGCATGGAATTAGTCAGTAATTTTTCATCATTAACACAGGCAAATAGAGTCATTATTTGCCTGTAATTATTTTCTATTCTTAGGCGTTTTAATGAAACTTGGTCGCTCCTTTTTTAGCTTATATTTCTTGATAATATCTATCTTTATCGTGTTTTCTTGGATGCTCGATGAAGTTTGGAGCTCTTATCTTGAACAAGATATAGAGTCTTATACTGGTTATAAAAGTATGCTATTTGCACTTTCTAATTATTTAGAAAAGCATCCTAAAGACGAGTGGCAAGAAATTATTTCTGGTGCGGCTGAACAGTGGCAAATGCCATTAAAATTATTATCAGAACATGAGGTTAAACAACTCAATTATCCTGATCATGATGTTATTAGTGCAGAAAACACCCATATTTACTATGACAATGACGCAGTAGAAATACATCACCGAATCGAAAGTTCAAATGCGGTTATTGTTTTAGGTCCAGCGAAAATGCCAACTCGGCCACGTGCTGAAGCATTAGTAAGAGTTGTATTACTGGCAAGTTTGGCCTGCTTACTTTTCTTCTGGTTACGGCCATTATCTAGGGATCTAGATATATTGCGTAAAAGTGCCGTTGAATTTGGCCAAGATAGTTTTGATATTGCCATCCCTAAAGCCAAATCTACCATGACTGCTCCCATGTTTACTGCCTTTAATTCCATGGCGGGTCGTATAAAACGCTTGATTGAAGCACATAAAGAACTTTCTACAGCGGTTGCACATGAGCTGAGAACACCATTAGCTCGTTCTAAATTTGCGCTGCAAATGCTCGCTTGTACGGAAGATAAAGATAAGCAGGAAAAATATCGAACGGCCATTAGCCAAGATATTTGCGAGCTTGAGCAATTGATCAGTGAAATGCTTATTTATGCCAGTTTTGATAATGACAAGCCGGATCTTAATTTTACTCAGGAATCTGTACTCGATATTATTCAACAGCAAGTTGGAAATTATCAGCAATTTGAACAGAACTTTGTAATTAATAACCATATTGGCGATTGCAAAGTTGATGTTGACAGGCATTTTATTAGTAGGGCGCTTAACAATTACATTTCAAATGCAATTAAATATGGTAATGGCGAAATAGATATTACGGTTAAGCAAGATAATCAACATTGCCAAATTCATGTTACTGATAATGGCGAAGGTGTTTGTGACGACTTTAAATGCATTATTTTTGATGCCTTCTCTCGTGGTGATTTATCAAGAAACCGCGAAACGGGAGGCTTTGGCTTAGGGCTTGCTATTGTTTGTCGTATCATGGAATGGCATGGTGGCAGCGCTTCTGTTGTTGATGGAAAAAATGGCGGTGCATGTTTTATCTTGTCGTGGCCAATAAAGCACGCCTCCTCATAATGGTTAATTTATATACAATTCGTTGTAAATTATAAAGGAATTAAACTTTATTTATAATTTCGCCTAAAGTTAACTTCGCTCTTGCCGATACTTATTTTATCAACGGCAAATAAGTAGAAAATTTTGGCAGTAGACGCGTTATCAAATGACATTCTGACCCATGAGCTTCAATTAGGCGAGCAGCTTAATGAAAGTGTTCATTCGGCACGTCGTTCTGATTTTTCCTTATTACTGGCAATGCTCACCGATGATGTAAGGGCACATAGTCAGTTTAAATTACCTCGTTCGAAGTCTCCTGAAAAAATTACCTCTGCCAAATTGTTGCGTAAAGAGTTTCAATTGCCTGATGAAGCGCCACTAGCAATAGCAGATATTAGTGAATTATCTGCATTTGATCAGGCAAGTTTGGTTGAAAGTAAACAATTAGCGCAGCTACATTTACTGAATGCATTACAGCCAAAGCCACTTGCCTTTAGAGATGATGCCAAGCATATTGCCAGTGATATTTTAGCGAATACGAGTCTTTATTGTCAGCAGCAACATAGTGACAATAAACTCGAATCGCAACAATTTGATAACCAAAGAGCTGAATTTAATGCAAAAGCTTGGTTAGCGGCTGTTCAAACAACAATTGTAAAGTCACCGCTTATGGCAGCACATGCTTAAAAGTTTTTTGCACAGCATTGTTTAAATTTTTTCTTACTACCACAAAAACATGCTTCATTACGTTTAGGTTTACTTAATGCATCGCTTTCGGATACCTTGCCATCGAGGTAACGCCATTGCTTATCTTCGTAGATAAAATTTGAACATTCACGCATTTGCCAAATATCACCTTGGTATTGATAAAAGGCTGAAAATTCAACTTGAGCAAGTTCACTTTTTTCTAACTGAACATTAAAGTCGCTGCTCGAATGAATAATTAACTTTATCCATTTTGTTGCTGCTGCCCATTGGCTAATATCATCTATTGATTGCGACTTTCGACTTGTTTGTGCGTAGGTGTTGTAAATATATTCTGCTTGTTGAGTCGCATAGGCACTATAGCGTGAACGCATAAGTTGCTCTGGAGTACGTGGCGTTATTTTGTTTAGAATATACGGCTGGCAGCATAAATTAAAGGCTCGTTCTGAGCCGCACGGGCATAGCATAAATAGTTACTTTATTGACAAAAACAACAGTTTATCATATTTCACTATTGTACCTTTAATCTTTCCCTATCGATAATATAGCAAAACCTTACTCTCAATGTGAATTATGCTCTGATATGCAGGGGCATTAGTGCAGTTGCGCTGTATTTTGAGGCATCGTTTGTTGTACTAAAATACATTGTGTTTTTCCCTGTTCAGCATAAGTTGATAATTCTGCAATTTGTTTTTGATTAAATTCAGTTTTTGCAAGAATGATTGCTGAACAGTTACCTTTAAGTAAGGTATTTTTTATATGTATAAAGTTAACATTTACCTTGTTTGCGTTCACTTTTAATATTTTTGCAGGGTCAATTTTCCCCTCTGATGACAGTTGAACTAGTGGCTTGTCATCGGGGTTTATCATCAAGATCCATTTATTATCAGCGCAATGAGTTTGACAAATACTCAAGTAATTATCTGAAATATCACAGACATCTTTAACATTAACAATGTTACACCATTGGCGTTTATTTGCTGTGATGCTGGTTGACTTTGTAAGTGAATTTACTAGTAAGTTGTTGTTATTTAATTTTAAATTCAATTTATTAATATTCAACATAGGTATTACCTCGATATACTGTATGGATGTACAGTATATCGATTTTGATGCTATTTCAAGCATTTTTGATTTTATTTTTGTAAAAAATGAGACTTGGTCTATATTTTAAAATCAACAATAAAAAAGGAACCTCTGTGATGGAGCCGCAAGGAGCAATACAGTTAAGTGTAAAAGAAGTGAAAAGTGCATTAGACGATTTACAGTTAATTGTCGCCACAGACACTTGTTCACATGACGCTTTAAACAATCTGCGAAATGCACTTGCAGATATTAATGAAGAAGTTAATTTGCTAAGTAATGTTATGCAAATGAATATGTCATCAAAATAATTTTGCTCTATTAACCTATTTAAATAACCCAGTCTAAACAATATGCGTTCAACATAAGCTGTTGTCATACGCTTGCATACCTCTTTTTAAGCAGTTTTCTCAGGTTTGAACTTAGCTAATTTAATTTTCAAGATTTAAGGCAATTTCTTAAGTAAACGTTAAGAAAGCATTGTTATCTTTTCTCACAAGTCGACAAGAACACGATTAAATAAGGAAAGATGTCATGAATTTACAGCAAGAAAAACCAAGTTTGCAATCGTTAGCACTCGCTAATAATCGAACACCATCATTTCACTTATACGACATACATAACGTACAAAGGTCAAAAGCAGAAGCCGCGGTAAAAAAGATTTTTCGCTCAGCACATGGCGCCGATATTACCAGTTTTTTACCTTGTTTATTGACAGCTGAAATTAACCAGCGAATTGCTGCCGTCGTTGGCGTGCGCAGTGCGGTAAATCAACCTCTGTTCCTTGAACAATATTTAAATTTCCCTATTGAAACGGCCATTAAAAATATTAATGGCCTTGATATTTCAAGGACAAGCTTAGTTGAAATTGGCAACTTAGTGTCATGTAAAACAGGTGTCAGTCGACAATTATTTATTGTTCTAGCATTTGCTTTAGAGCGAGCGAATATTGAATGGGTGAGTTTTACCGCAACTAGTCAGGTTGAACAATTATTAGCAAAACTTTCCTTAATGCCTGTCGTGATAGGGCAGGCAAATGAGGAGTCATTAGTAAACGGTACTGACAATTGGGGAACTTATTATGTTGATAGTCCAAATGTATGCGTTGGTAATGTTTATAACGCCGTTTATGAATTAAGAAAATCAATGCGTATTCGGGAAATGGTAATGCAATTAACGCCAACTATTCACCGTTTAGCACGACAAATAATGCAACAGATCGAAGGTGAGTTATGAGAAAAGATTTAGATTTAGTCTGGTCTGGGCAAGCAGAACAGCCAATGTTGATTGGCGATAAAGAGCAAATTAATTACCTTGAGTTTAAAAAGCGTGTTGAGCAGTACAAGTCTTGTTTAGTTGATTACGCTGCAACTTCGGTAGCTTTATGTATGGATAATAGTATTGACTGGGTGTTAATTGATTTTGCGTGTCAGCAATTATCAATCACACTCTTGCCTTTACCTAGCTATTTTAGCATTGAGCAAATTAATCATAGCGTTATTACTGCTGGATGTGACTTGCTATTTATTGACAGTAAAATATCAGAGCAATTTATTAAGCAGTTTTCAGGGGCAGAATTATTAGTATACGGTAGTGATTTAACTGTTTATTCACTGCCATATGCAAGCTGTCTTAAAAGTAAAAAGTGCTTACCTGAACATACGGCAAAAATTACCTTTACATCTGGCACTACTGGCAATCCAAAAGGCGTTTGCTTAAGTACGGAACATCAATGGCAAGTAGCTGATAGCATTGCTCAGGGTGTTGAATTAAAAATGACTAAACACTTATGTGTTTTACCATTGGCAACATTATTGGAAAACATAGCAGGCGTTTATGCGCCGTTATTAAATGGGACGCCAATTGAGCTACCTTCGCTGGCTAATTTAGGTTTTAATGGCAGTTCGTCACTAGATTTTAGGCAGTTTGTTCGACAAATAAGTTTATCTTCACCGGCCAGCATTATTACAACACCTGAGCTACTAAAAGGGTTGATACAAGCGTGTCAAAATGGTTGGAAAATACCAACTACCTTAAGGTTTATCGCTGTAGGTGGTGCTCATATAGCGCCAGCGTTACTTAACATCGCGACAGATATAGGCTTACCTGTTTATCAAGGTTACGGTTTATCTGAATGTGGCTCTGTGGTGAGTTTAAATACTAGACAGAACAACCTTGCGGGAAGCGTTGGTCAGTCACTAAAGCATTTAAAACTTGACATTGAAAACGGCGAAGTTGTTGTAAATGGGCCTTTATTTCTAGGATATGCCGGCGAGAAGAGTTCATGGGGAAATACTCGTTATGCCACAGGCGATTTAGGCTATATCGACCAACAAGGTTTTTTGCACATTCAAGGGCGCAAGAAAAATACGTTAATTTCTAGTTTTGGCCGAAACATTAATCCCGAATGGATAGAAGCTTGTCTACAAGCTAAATCAGATATCAAGCAAGTGATTGTTTTTGGTGATGCAAAACCTTTTTGTTGTGCGGCGATCTACTTTGACAATGCTTCAACCAATGACCATGACGTTTCACAGCACATCAAGCGAGTAAATCAACAATTACCTGATTATGCACAAATAAAATCTTGGTTCCCGTTAACAGAGCAAATTAAAGCAAACTCAAATTTAATGACCGCAAATGGTCGTATTCGACGTCAGCTTGCAAGTGAATTTTTGTCAAAACAAATTGCAGCGCTATACCAGCGGCCAGTGAACGCTGAACTTTATGTAAACCCTCAAGGCTCGGATCAGAGCATTCAGCCCAAACTAAGCGTGGAGAATTTGTAATGAAAATTGAAGAAAGTACTGTTGTTATTACCGGGGCTACTGGTGGTATTGGTGCTGCGGTAGCGTTGCAGTTGTCAAACCTTGGCGCGAAATTAATTTTGGTTGCACGCAATATAGAGAGCTTAAAAGAATTACAGCAGCAACTATTAACAGAGTCAGGACAAGCGCATGAATACCTCAGCGCTGATATCACAACTAAACAAGGCAAAATTGATGTAATTAGTAAGGCGAAAGTTTGCCAAGCCAATATGCTAATAAATGCGGCTGGCGTAAGCGATTTTACACGCTTTGAAAATGTTACTGAACAATCGCTAAGCACAACCATGAATATTAATTTGTTAGCACCTATGATGCTCACACAGTTGTTCTTAGCCTGCGGCTCTAACGAGCAAGTTACGGCAAAATGTATTGTTAATGTGGGCTCGGCATTGGGCGCAATTGGGTTTCCCTGCTATAGCAGTTACTGTGCATCAAAATTTGGTCTTAGGGGCTTTTCTGAATCTTTACAGCGTGAATTGACTCACACCAAACATCGTATTCTTTATTTTGCCCCACGTGCAACAGCGACAAAAATCAACAGTGAAGCGGCAAATGAAATGAATTTCGCATTAGGCAATTCTGTGGATGCACCAGAAGCCGTTGCAACAGCATTAGTGCAGCAAATTTCCAAAGAAAAACTAAGAGTTACAGTAGGTTGGCCGGAACGATTGTTTGTACGCATTAATGGCTTTTTACCTGAATTAGTTGATAACGCGTTACGAAAAAATATTGAAAAAGTTAAACGTTTTGCAGGTTTATCACAACAGGAAAATAGCCGGCATTATGAAAAAGGAGTGGATGAATTTATAAATCACTATTTTGACTAATTTTAAGAATGATTAACTAAAAATGACAACTTAGGTTGCAGGACAAATACAATATTTGGAGTGAATTATGAGTGCGTATATTAAAATGAAGAAAAAATTTAAGTCAGCTAAAGTTAGCGTTAAACGAAGTATAGTAGTGGTTACTTTACTAGTGAGTAACTCACTATTTGCTCAGCCAATTGATATGATTCAGACACTAAGCGATGACTGGGCTCATGTTAATTTTGAGCTTGAAGGTGACGCGCAAGAAGCAGCATTTAGCAAACTGATAACGACAGTAAATAAATTAAAATCTAGTGCGCCTGAGCAAGCGGGTATTTGGACATGGAGTGGCATTATTAATTCAAGTTTTGCTGGTGCAAAAGGGGGCTTAGGAGCATTGTCGTATGCAAAACAAGCGAAAAAAGATTTTGAAAAAGCAATTGAACTTGACCCCAGCGCCTTGGCGGGCTCGGCATATACAAGCTTAGGGGTACTTTACCATAAGGTACCCGGTTGGCCGATAGCTTTTGGTGATGATGATGACGCAGAGCAGCTATTAAAAAAAGGTTTGAGTACTAACCCTGATGGTAAAATTTCAAACTTTTTTTACGGTGAGTTTTTATTTGATGAAGGAAAATACCAACTATCGAAAAAATACTTATTAATCGCAAAACAAGTACCACTGCGTCTTAACGCCCTAATTGCCGATAAGCATCGACAAGTGGAAATTGAAAATTTATTGGCAAAAGTAGAGAAAAAAATTGCTAAAAAAGGCAAACGTTAAAACAACTGTTTCTTGCCTAGGCAATTAATATTGCCCTTGTTGGCGAATGAGTAAATAAACTAAATTGTCAGATATTTTCAGGCAATTTAGTTTAAAATCATGTTGATAAGGTACAATCGAAAAAAAACACTTGAGTTTGCTTTTATATATATAAGGTAAAATATAGCTTTATGAGAATTTTATTAGTGGAAGATGATTTACCACTGGCACAGGCATTACAGCAATCTTTGCGACATGAAGGCTTTGTTGTAAATCATGTCGGGAATGGCAAAGACGCCCTAACTGCGTTAACAGTTCCTGATCATGATATGGTTATTTTAGATCTCGGTCTTCCTGATATTGACGGCTTAATGGTTTTAAAAAAATTGCGTGCTAAAAAGCAAACCACGCCTGTGATTATTCTTACCGCCAGAGATACTATAGAGCAACGAGTTCAAGGGCTTGACTTTGGTGCTGATGATTATTTAGTTAAACCTTTTGATATTAATGAGTTACTTGCTCGTCTTAGAGTCATAGAGCGCCGATTGGGCACTGCTGATAGCGCCATTATTTCCATAGCGGCTGTGAAACTTGATAGTACTGCACATAAAGTGTTTGTTGGTGAAGCTGAGCTCAGCTGTTCAAAAAAGGAGTATATGGTACTGAAAGCCTTGATGGAAAATGCCGGTAGGATCCAATCCCGTGAGCAAATAGAGTCTCGCTTGTATGATTGGGGGGAAGAGGTGATTAGCAATGCTGTTGAAGTTCATATCCATAATTTACGTAAAAAATTACCGACGAAGTTTATTCAAACAGTGCGTGGTGTTGGTTACACCATAAATAAAGGTTAATTGATGTCGATTCGTCGTTATTTAGTACTGATATTGTTGTCGATTATCACCTTAGTGATATTCGTTTCCGCCATTCAAGGTTACAAAACCAGTATGAGTAAAGCGGAAAGTTTATTTGATAAAGAATTAGTATCCTTGACACAGGTACTAACTGCTGTAGCACTTCCTAACGGCGTTATTAGTCAACAAAAAAGTGCTAATTTTGCTTATCAGCTGATACAAGATAGCCAAGTGTTGTCGCGAACTAGTAATGCTCCGTCGGCGATGATCAATGAATTGGCTAGTGGATTTCGAGAAACAAATTTTTTAGGTAAACGCTGGCGTACCTACACCTCAAAAGTAAACAATGGTTTAGGTGCAAATATCTGGTTTATCATTGCGCAACCAATAAAAAAACGATTTGATCTTGCTGAAGATATCATTTTATCAGCGGTGACTCCTATTATTGTTGTTATGCCATTGTTAGCGCTCATTATTTCGCTAGCTGTACGTCAGGGCTTGCGTCCACTAACATTTTTAACTCGCGCCTTAAAAAATAAGAAAGCAAATGATTTAACTCAACTAGCCCGGAGTGATATTAAAGAGTTAGCGCCGGTAACTGATACTTTAAATGAATTGTTTTTACGCCTTTCTTTAGCATTTGAGCGAGAAAAGCATTTTGCATCGGATGCAGCACACGAACTAAGAACTCCGTTAAGTGTACTAAAAATTAATGTGCACAACTTACAGCAGAATTACCTAGCTATTTCCGAAGTTATTGGCAACGAAAATTTAAAGAAATTAGATAAAGAATTATCTTTTGAGCAACTTCAGCAAAGCGTAGAAAGAATGGCTCATGTGGTTGATCAAATATTAACTTTAAATAGAACTAACCCTGAGCAAATATTAGCTGAAAGTGAACAGCTTAATTTACAACAGTTATTGCAAGAATGTATTAGTGATCTTTACCCTGATATCGCAGCTCGTGGCCATGATATAGAATTGAATAGCGAATCGACAACAATACGAGGCAATCGATTTGCTATTGGGATACTATTAAAAAACTTAATAGGTAATGCCGCCAAATATACGCCTAACAACGGAGAAATTAGAATCAGCTGTACTGAGCGTGACAACTTGGTGCAATTGCGCATTGAAGACTCTGGTCCAGGTATTGCCGCAACAGAATATTCCCGAGTATTTGATAGGTTTTACCGAGTCGGAGGGGATAGCCACAGTTCAAAAGTATTTGGTTGTGGTTTAGGTTTGTCGATTGTTAAACATATTGTAGAATTACACCACGCTGAAATCAGTTTATCGACCTCACCATTATTATCAGGATTATGCGCTCAAGTGACATTTTTTAAGGATAAAAATAACCACACAACAAATCCACACGGAGCAAAGTATGGCTAAGGCTATTAATACCGTGCTGTTATTGTTTTCATTTTACGTGTTAACGGCTGAAGCGAAGCGGCCAGAATATGAAATAGAGCTAAAAGATCATTTATTTTATCCAACAGAACTGGAAATTCCTGAGAATACTAAGGTGAAGTTGATTATTTATAATCGTGATCAAACGCCTGAAGAATTTGATAGCTTTGATCTTAATCGAGAAAAAGTTATATACCCTAATAAACGTTCTGTGATTTTTATTGGCCCGTTGCCTTCAGGACGTTATGACTTTTTTGGTGAATATAACCCAAACAGCGCCAGAGGTACCATTATTGTAGTACCTAAAACCAATAAAGCTGCGGCCAATATCTACTCAGTAGCAAAAGAAGAACTGCTATTCGTGAGTCAAAATAACCAACAAGATAGCGAGGTGCTGTATGTTGATTAATACCGTTATTTTGTTTCTACGAGACGCACTACCTATTTTTGTGGCAATCATTCTTTTGTTATCACTATTGCAAAAGCAAGCCATTCAATACTCTTGGATTTATTACGCCGTTTCAGTCGGAGTCGGCTTAAGTTTCATCTTGTTATTATTTGGTGATGAATTGTCTCGTTCACTTGATGATACGGGGAGGGAGTGGTTTTATGCTGGGCTTTACCTTGTTTGCTACAGTTTATCGTTATTAATATTAGGGCAAAAGTTTATACACCAATACACAGCAGCCGATGTTCAGCGACAAATAACTAAATATAGCGCCATAGCACTTATTGCTATTGTGTTTATGTTAAATGGCGGAAATTTTTTAATCTATATCACAGGATTTTGGCATCAAAGTAATGCCTCTAATGTATTAACAACAGGTGTAGTGTTAGGCATTGGCATTTGCGCAAGTATTGCGGTTTTATTGTATTTTTTGATTGATTTCATCAAACCTTACTACCAACTGTTTGCTGAAGTATTATTGGCATTTTTTAGCACTGGCTTATTAATGCAAGCTAGCAATTTATTATTGCAGATAGATGTTGTCTCAAGTGGCAATATGCTTTGGGATTCCAATGATATTGTCATTGAGAACTCAGAGTTTGGGCACCTATTTACGGCATTTTTCGGTTACGATGCCACACCAACCTTTATGCAAGTAGGTGTTTATTTAAGTGCAATTTTCTTGGCGCTATCTGTCACTATTTACGCAACAAAAACAAAAGTAACAGACAAAGAAAAAATTATTCAGGAGGCTTTGTAATGAGCTATCGTATTTTTACAAGGCAATTTGCGCTACTTCTTCATAGCGCCCTTATTATCTATTTATTGATTGCAGCTAAACTTGTGCTGGCAGATGGCGTGGTTGTTGATAAAGTTTATCATCCATATGTTTTACCTGATGAAACCGAGTTTGAGTGGCGATTATTGTCACATCAAAATGATGCGGGCAATAGCCTAGGACAACGTTTTGCTTACGGGCAGTCTTTAACTGATCATTTTATGGTTGAAGTTTATTTAGTTGGTGAACGAGATGCTAGTGGTGATTTTGGCTTATCGGCGTATGAAATTGAAACACGCTGGATGGCGACTGAACAAGGCGAGTACTGGGCTGACTGGGGCATGTTGTTTGAGGTAGAAAAAGAACATAAGCTTGATATTTGGGAAGTAACGACCGGAGTACTGTTTGAAAAAGAATTTGGGCGCACCAGTTTAGCGCTAAATGCATTTTTAATTTATGAAGGGGGGAGTGATATTAAAAATGAATTTGAAACAGAATTTCGTTTGCAATACCGCTACCGCTGGATACCACAAATTCAACCTGCTATTGAAATTTATACCGGTGAAGATTATACCGGCATAGGCCCAGCTTTTATGGGCATACAGCGCTTTAGTGGTCAAAAACAGTTAAAGTGGGAAGCTGGTTTTATTACCGGTTTAAATGGTGATAGTAAAGATCATGTATTGCGTGTAGCAATAGAATATGAGTTTTAATGCATAAAATGACTTTATTTTTGGTATGTCGCCAATTGCTCTGGCTAACTTTTTCATTATCCTTATTGATATTTTCTGCGGGAGTAAGTTGGCAGCTCAGTAAATCGGCAAACTTTTTTTATGATGTTTGGTATCAAACCCTAGACATTAATGATGTTGTTGTAAAACACGTTCCTAAGAACACTCAAGGTAAACGAGATTTTCCACGTAATGATACCTCATTACATAGCCAAAAATTTGCTGATATCGTTGGTGCCATTCATCAACAAGGTGATGGTTTAACGACTATCTCTTATGTAAATAAACAGGGCTTGTCACAAAAATTGCTAACAAAAAGTGAAGTGCAACATTTACAAGATGTTGCCAACTTAATTGACAGTTTAAAAACACTTTGGTGGTTAAACTTATTGTTATTGATTGCATTTATTTACTTTTATTGTGCTAAATGCGTATTGCAGAGTCGTTATAAAGCGCTGGCGATTATTTTGCGTATTCCAAATGTTAAGCAAAAATTGTTTGCTATAACTGTGCTGGCGCTATTGATTGTTATTAGTTTTATAAGTTGGGGCTTTACGGAAATTTTTTATTATTTACATACCGTGGTTTTTCCCGAAAATCATCAATGGTTTTTTTATTATAATGATTCTTTAATGGCAACGCTTATGAAAGCACCTGATATATTCGCTGCCATTGCAATACAGTTGACCTTTATTACTTTAATAGTGGCAGCGTTTATGGACATGTTCATTACACGCTTTCAGGCACGAAATAAGCCTTTATTTACTCAGACTGGTTAATTCGTTAATTCTATCTTGAGTTAGGGTGATATAGCACTTTTTGAACGCTGCTGCCGCACCTGTCCCCGGAGAAATGGCTAAATATTGCCAACGACAATTATTTTCACGATAAGTAATAAAGTTACGTTGTGAACGCTTAAACATATTTAATGCTGCTTGACGTCCGGTAACCTTGGCTAATTCTTCTAAAGTAAAGGTTTGATTGTTTACCCAAGTTTGTAGCTCACGGTCTTTGTGTTTTCTTACGCCATCTAAGCATTTTGAAAACTCTTCTGTGGTGGTCATTTTAGCTTCACACAATGTCACTGTGTTTTTGGCAATGCTGGAGTAAGAAAATGCAAGCAAACAAAGAATAAAATATTTCATAGGGTTATTTTTAATCACTTTAAATACTAATATTGGCAGATAAAAACTTAGGCTGGTAGTACTTTTTTATAGGGTTTTACCGTCACATTTTTATATACACCAGCGGCAATGTAAGGGTCTTGTTCTGCCCATGCTTTAGCGTCAGTTAAGCTATTAAATTCTGCAATAATCAGTGAGCCAGTAAAGCCGGCATCGCCTGGGTTTTCACTATCAATTGCTGGGCAAGGGCCTGCAACTAACAACTTGCCTTGGCTTTGCAATACTTTTAAGCGTTCAAGGTGCTTTTCACGAACGCTCATACGTAGTGATAAACTATTTTCTACATCTTCACTGTAAATTAAATAAAACATCGGCTTCCTAAATTCTTTTTATTGCTGATAAAAGTGTGCGAAAAACTACTCTTTCTTTTCTTGCTCTTGGTCGTCGGGCATATATTTGTATAACGACATAACTGAACCTATGGCGAATACAAAGGTTAAGCCAGTTAAGCCAAACACTTTAAAGTTAACCCAAGTTTCAAGGCTAAAATTAAACGCTATGTACCAGTTAAGTATACCGCAGGTGGCAAAAAATATTGCCCAAGATAAGTTTAACTTATTCCAAATATTCTCAGGTAGAGTTATTGCTTCCCCCAAAAATTGCTTAATAATATTTTTATTGAATATTTTTTGGCTGATTATAAGTGCAATTGCAAAAATGCCATTAATAATCGTTACTTTCCACTTTAAAAAGGCGTCGTCATGCAAAAATATGGTGAGGCCACCAAATATTGCAATTAAAGCAAAGAATATTAAATTTCGCTTAGGAACTGGTTTTTTCTGGATCAGGTAATAAGCAATTTGTATGGCTGACGTTACTATTAATGAACCTGTTGCCCAATAAATATCAGCAAATTTATAGAAAACGAAGAAAATAATTAACGGAATATACTCTAAAATGGCGTGCATAGCTTTTAAATCAAAAATTATAGTAGTTGGATTCTATCCAAAGCCACGCCATAGGCCAAACTATTTTAGTGTGTAAAATGTAATAGTTTTTAATAAGCCAGCATTAAATCGTATTTCAATGCTGGCTTATATACAGAATAGCGTGGAAAATGGCCGAATATAAAGCTTAGTTTTGATTATAACCAAACGGATCGTCAATAGAATAAGATGGCTCGGTAAACCATTTAGCCCCTGTTGCTGTCATATAGAAATGATCTTCCAAACGAACACCAAACTCGCCCGGTAGCACTAACATGGGCTCATTAGAAAAACACATACCTTTTGCTAATGGTGTTCTATCGCTGCGCACTAAGTAAGGCCACTCGTGAATGTCTAAGCCGATACCGTGTCCTGTTCTGTGCGGGCAACCTGGAGTTTCATAATCTGGCCCCATATTTTGGCTTGCTAGGTATTCTCTTGCTGCAACATCAACGTCACCACAGGCAACACCAATATTAGCGGCATCAAAAGCTGCTTTTTGTGCTAACTTTTCCACTAGCCACATTTCACGCTGACGCTGATTGGGCTCACCGAAAACATAAGTGCGGGTAATATCAGAGTTATATCCTTCAACCTGACAACCAGTATCAATTAAAACAATATCATTTTCTTCAAGTACTTTCGGTGATTTTACCCCGTGTGGGTAAGAAGAGTCTTCACCAAACAGAACAATACAAAAATATGAGCCAGCCGCAGCGCCAACTTTACGATGTGCTTGGTCAATAAAGTGGCTAACTTCTTGAGTCGTAATACCCGCATAAAGAATACGAGCTACGGCTTTATGTACTGCCATAGTCATATCTTTAGCTTGTTGTAATAGGGCGATTTCATGATCAGATTTTTCAGCACGGCATCCTGCGGTTACAACTTTTGCATCAATGAGTGTAAATTCAGGTGCGACTTTTTTAATGCCGTCTGCAATAAAAAAAGCAGTTGATTCATCAATAGCAATTTGACCATCTTTAATATTAAGCTCAGCAAGGGTTTGTTTAAATAACTGATATGGGCTTTCATGTTCTTGCCAGCCTTTGATATCTCCTTTTATCGACATGTATTGGTTTAGGGTATTAACTTCAAAAAAAGGTGCAATATATTTAATTTCACCTTGTTGTGGGATGATAGCTCCTACCATACGTTCGCTTGCGTACCAGCGTGTGCCGGTAAAGTAATATAAATTGGTACCTGCGTTGATATAAGTAGCCGCTATATTGTTCTTGGTCATTATAGCTTGGGCTTTAGCAATACGCTGTTCAAACTCAGCTTCAGTAATTGGCTGAACGTTTTTTGTCATGTCTGTTAATTTATCGAGTTCTTGCTTTGCGGTAGAGCCGCCGACACCTATAGTCATAGTAGTACCTTGCTAAATTTAAAATTAGTTATGTATATTTTATACAAAACTAGCATAAAAGTAATCTAATAAATCAGCTTAACTTTATATATCTTATCTAAAAATGACGAAATTTATTACCGTACGCAAAGTTAAGCTTTTTCTTCTTGTGCTCACATCTTGTTATTAAGAAGATCACCAATAGTAAAAGAATCAAGGTGATGCAAGAGAAATAGTGATTAGAGCATATGCTATGCTGATGAATAATAGTGCCTAACCAAGACAGTTTTTAGAAATTGCGGACAAGTCATTATCAAGCAGCCAAATGTTAAAACAGTGGCTGCTTTTATTGCAAGACCACTATCAGTTATTAATACCGCCCATACAGAGGTATTTAATTTCTAGGTAGTCATCTAAGCCATATTTAGATCCTTCACGGCCATTTCCTGATTGTTTTATGCCACCAAAAGGTGCTGACACATTAGAAATAATACTTTCGTTAATACCAATCATACCGTATTCCAAAGCTTCTGATACGCGCCAAACTCTACCAATATCGCGTGCATAGAAATAGGCTGCTAAACCATACTCAGTATCATTTGCCATAGTAATGGCGTCTGCTTCATTATCGAATGCAATAATTGGTGAAACTGGACCAAATATTTCGTTACTTGCAATTGGCATATCTGAGGTAACTTTAGTTAAAATTGTCGGCTGATAAAAGTGGCTACCCGCTAGATGGCGCGAGCCACCTGTATGGAGTTCTGCGCCTAGTTCAAGAGATGCTTTTACTAGTTTATCTACACCGTCGACCGCTTCACTTGAAATCATTGGCCCAATTTGCGTGTTGTCATCCATACCATCACCTACTTGTAACGCGTTAACGGCTGCTGAAAACTTTTCAGTGAAATTGGCAAGGATATTTTTTTGCACGAAAATTCGATTTGTACATACGCAGGTTTGCCCAGCATTTCGATATTTAGAAATGATGGCACCCTTGACAGCTTCATCAATGTCCGCATCGTCAAATACGATAAATGGAGCATTACCGCCTAATTCCATGGAGACTTTTTTAACGGTTGAGGCACATTGTTTAATTAAGGTTTTACCTACGGCGGTTGAACCAGTAAAGGTAAATTTCGCGATATCAGGGTGTGTTGTTAATACCTGACCTATGCCAACAGCATCTTCACCAATAATAACATTGAATACACCAGCAGGAATTCCGGCGCGCTGTGCAAGTTCTGCAATGGCTAATGCTGAGAAAGGTGTTTGTGTTGCAGGCCTTACAATAAATGTACAACCTGCTGCTAATGCGGCCGCAGCTTTACGGGTGATCATCGCATTGGGAAAATTCCAAGGCGTTATTGAGGCAACAACACCGACAGCTTGCTTGATAACAAGAACTTTTTGATTCGACGATAAACTAGGAATAGTATCGCCGTATACACGTTTTCCTTCCTCAGCAAACCATTCAATAAAGCCAGCACCATAGGCAATTTCTCCTCTCGCTTCTGCTAACGGTTTACCTTGCTCAAGCGTTAACATACGCGCCAAATCTTCTTGATGTTCCATCATCAAGTTATACCAATTACGTAGCAGATGGGCACGTTGTTGGGCCGGCATTAAAGACCACGTTTTAAAGGCTTTCTTTGCCGCCTTTACCGCAAAATGTGCATCATCTATCGTTGCATCACAAACTTGCCCTAGAATGTCACCTGTTGCAGGGTTAGTGACATTAAAGCTGGTATTACTGGTTTGCCAATTGCCGTCAATATACGAGGCATTTTTAATTAAATTTTTGTCTTTTATAGTATGCAAAATATGTCCTTAATCATTTTTTAGGAAGCCATGAAAAGTACTTTGTTTTAAATATGGCAATGATGATAGATAAGTGCCGCTTATATTGACTTTAAAGCTGTTTTATCTGTTGCTGATAAATTATCATAATTACTACGCTGGCATCATAATTATTATTCATATGGTATACAATATAAAATTAAAGGTTTGTAATGTCTGAAGCATTAAAAGGAATTAAGGTCGTTGATTTGAGCCGGATTCTCGCAGGGCCATGGGCATCGCAAATGTTAGCTGATATGGGGGCGGAAGTCTTTAAAGTTGAACGGCCGAAAAAAGGGGATGATACGCGCCATTGGGGCCCGCCATTTATTAAGCCAGCGCAAGATCAAGAGCCTGCACAAGCAGCCTACTATCACAGCGCTAACCGTAACAAAAAGTCTATTGCCATTGATATTAGCCAGCCAAAAGGGCAGCAAGTGATCAAAGATATGATCGCCAAAGCTGATGTTTTAATTGAAAACTACAAAGTTGGAAGCTTGGAAAAGTATGGCTTAGCTTACCAACAAGTTAAGAAAATAAACCCCAAATTGGTTTACTGCTCGATTACGGGTTTTGGACAACACGGCCCATATGCACAGAAGGCTGGGTACGATGCGATGATCCAAGGCGAAGGTGGCTTAATGAGCCTAACAGGAGAGCCCTATGGTGAGCCAATGAAAGTTGGAGTTGCCGTTGTTGATGTTATGACTGGACTATACAGCGCTAATGCTATTCTTGCTGCATTGCTTGCGCGAACACATACGGGCAAAGGTCAACATGTTGATATTGCCTTGTTAGACGTGCAAGTCGCGACCTTGGCCAATCAAGGGATGAATTATTTAGCGACAGGTAATAACCCGACACGTTTAGGCAATGGTCATCCCAATATTGTGCCTTATCAAACCTTTGCAACGAATGATGGTAGCTTAATATTGGCGATTGGTAATGATCAGCAATTTGAAAAGTTTTGCATTGCAGCAGATTGTCATGAACTTGCCCTAAACCATTTATACCAAACCAACCAGCAAAGGGTGGAAAATAGAGCATTGTTAATCCCAATATTAGCTAAAATTATTGCATTAAAAAGTACGGCTAATTGGGTTGAGTTATTAGAAAAAATTTCTGTGCCTTGTGGGCCTGTTAATACACTTGAGCAAGTTTTTAATCACCCGCAAATACAGCATCGTAATATGGTTAAAGAAGTGGAGGACAAAGATGGCGTTATGATTAAAACGATTGCATCGCCAATTAACCTTTCTGATACACCACTACAATATAAGCACGCTGCGCCAAATATTGGTGAACATAGCCATAAGGTTTTGTCTGAATTTTTGCAATATGATGATAATAAAGTAAAAAGTCTAGTGAATGAAAAAATCGTAGAATGATTTTTATAAGGTCAAAATTGGTTTAAGATTATTTTGTATATTGATTTTACTTTAATTATGGTATTCAAAGTCACTTAACAAGGAGAGTTAAATGTATTTAAAGGAAATTGAAAGTTTTACCTTATCAGGCATATCGGTTCGAACGTCAAATCAAAATGAGATGAATCCAGCTACCGCCAAAATTGGCGATCTTTGGGGTACGTTTTATAGTGAGTTTGGCAAAAGGCTAACAGAAAATTCAAATGTTTACGGGGTTTATACCGATTACGAGTCAGATTTTAGTGGCCGATATAATGTGTATGCGGCCTCAGACATTTTTGCGGAATATAGCGATCTTAGTCAAATTAACATTGTCGCTGGCGAGTATTTAGTCTTTTCAGCACACGGAGAAGTTCCTCATGTTGTCATTGACTTATGGGGACATATTTGGGAGCACTTTAGTAATAAAGACTTAGCTTATGAAAGAGCATACACGACAGACTTTGAACATTTTAAAAAGCCAACAGCAGTTGATATTTATATTGCTATAAAGAACAAATAGAGGTTACGCCTGTTAAGTGCGCTTGCATTACTAACATTTTCTATTCTACCTTTTTATAAATATCGATTATATTAAGTTATTACAAATGCATAGCAAAAAGGATCTTCTATGGCTAATAGTGACTTAATTAAAGCTTCTTACGAAGCGGCACGAGCCGAAATTAATGTTCGTTTACGTATTCGAAGTCAAACCATTGCGTTCTACCTTGCAGCTTCAGGCGTTTTACTTGGTTTTATTGTTAAAGGTGTGTTGCCAGATGGTGTTGTAGTACTTGTCTCACTATTTGCCTTAGCAGGCTGTTTGATGATCACACATCACAACATATGCATTGCACAAGCTTCATTATTTTGTGGTACCGAGCTGAAAGCACAGTTTAATGGTATTCCTATGTGGAATAATTGTGCCGCAAGTGTAAGAGAAGCATTTTGGCGGCGGCAATTACGCTTTTACAGCCAAATGCTGATTCTACTTTTCCCGCCTATTTTGGCTTTTATTTTTCAGTTTTATCAATCTAAATGCACAAGTGTGATCAAGTTTATGCTGCAGTTTGCTAATATATCGGCCATTGTGATTATTCTAGTTGTTACACTTATTTTGTTTTTATCAAAACGTTACCGTAAGGAAATGTTTTCTAAGTCAAGTGACTATTGTATTAGCGAGTAACATCAAATGTGGCATTTAATTAACAGTATTTGTTGCTATGAACCACAATAATTTATATAACTCATATACATAGAGTTAGGTGATGGAATTAAAGTTATGAATAAAATAACGTTTACTTTGGCTGTAACGCTGATTATTTGCGGTAATTCTTTAGCTATTGCAGACACTCCTCAGCACGGCGCTTTTAAAAACAATAGCACAACACAGGTGTGGCATAGTACAAAGAATACTTGGATAACACCTGAACAATTCTGGTTAGATTTTGCCAATTCAAGAGGTGGTTTAACTTGGCCACAAAGTCGCGAGTATCCACCTTTCAGTGTGGTAAATGAGCATGACACCTTTATGGTTGAACTTGACTCAGGAATTTGCTTAATGGAATTTTTCCATTCTCGTTGGCGCCGAGCTAATGATGTTAGGCGCTGGGATGATAAATTTAATAGCTACAGTGGTTGTGAAAAGGTCTTTGATTAACTGTAAATACTAATTTTTTCGGAGTTTATATGCCAGGCCAGTATCCTAATAAAATAAAACAGCTACCTGTATATGACGGTAGGTTTGACGCTTTTAAACTTGCTGCAGAGGGCAGTGATGTTTTGTTTGCTTCTTATCCTGCGGGTACTAAAATTTCTACTCATAGTCATAACACAGACAACCACGGAATAATAACACGTGGCGAGTTAATTCTAACTATGGCAGGTAAGACCCAACGTATAAAAGTAGGCCAGTGGTATCATGTACCAGCTCAAGTTGAACATAGCGCTTTGTTTGAAGAAGAAACAGATGAAATAGAGTTTTGGTTTCATCAAAGCTGTGAATGTTAACCTACGGTGAATTACTGATAAATAAATGACCAATGCAAAAGTTCAAAACAATAAATCGTTTAGCCAATACTTTTTATTATTGATCATTGGCTATCACGCTTTTTGGTATGTTACATTTTCATTCATCTTTCGTTACCAATTTGCCGTGAAATATGCGAATAATATTGCGTTTGGTAAACTAATTGGTGAATTATTTTTATATACTGTATTTGTTTTGTATGTCGTTTTTTTAATAAAACATTTAATAAAGTATCGAAATCTTGCTTAGCTTGCGTAGCACTTTCATTGTCGGTATTTACCGCCTACGCGAGTTTAAAATATATTTAGTTAGTGTTTAAACAAGGAATAAATATGAATTCAACGGTTTTTTGTCGTTATTGCGGTGATCATATTAGTGACAGCGCAAATGAATGCGAACATTGTGGCTCAGAGCAACATTTACCCAGTGCGTTTGGTGGTGTGGCAAGTAAAAATGCGCAAGGTGTGTTTGCTTTTATTTATTGCTTACTCCTTGGTGTATTTGGAGTACACCGTTTTGTTTATGGTCGAAAACGCAGTGGCTTCTTTATGTTGTTTACCTTAGGCGGGGTCGGTATTTGGTGGTTGGCTGACTTAATTACAATACTTGCTGGCCGTTTTGAAGATGCTAATGGTAATATATTAAGTCCAATTTTTTAGTTAAAAGTTATTTAAAAGGGAAACAAATGAAAAAGTTATCGTTGGTTGTATTATCTATTTTGCTTGTCACTGCATGTGCTCCAGAAGTAGGTAGTGAAGAGTGGTGTACACAGTTGAAAGAAAAGCCAAAAGGTGATTGGACAGCAACTGAAGCTAAAGACTTTACCAAGCATTGTATTTTTTAAATAGTTTACCAAGTTTAATGGCCGATATATCATTTGGTATATCGGTTTTTTTATTTCTCGATTAAGAATATGATGGTTATTATTCTTGGCTTGGTATTGGCACCTTTATATAATGTTCTAAAACACCAACATCCTGCTTTGGAATTCCTTCTTTATGTACCCGCTAAATTATATTGAGCCCGTTTTTAGACCACCGAGCGAGTGGAAAAGTCTTATTTTGCAAGTTACAAATGGTTGTTCTTGGAATAAGTGCACTTTTTGCGATATGTATACCAGTGAAAGCAAAAAGTTTAAACCTAAAAAAACAGAGAAAATAGAGCAAGAATTACTATCCATTGTTAATAGCAACTTACCAGTAGGACGTGTCTTTCTAGCTGATGGTGATGCCATGATGCTGCCATTTAATCGCTTGAAAGAAATACTCTTACTAATAAAGCAGTATCTTCCACAAGTGACTCGTGTTTCTAGTTATTGTTTGCCTCGAAACTTAGGTAATAAAACGGTTGAGCAATTAAGTCAATTACGTGAACTCGGCTTAACATTGATGTACGTGGGTTGCGAGAGTGGTGACGACGAAGTGCTTGAGTTGATAGAAAAAGGTGAAAGTTACCAGTCATCTTTGGCGGCATTAACGAAAATAAAACAAGCAGGGATGAAGTCATCGGTTATGATTTTAAATGGCTTAGGTGGGCCAGAATTTTCTGAGCAGCATGCGTTAAATTCGGCAAAGTTGATGAATGAAGCACAACCGGATTTTCTCTCGACGTTGGTGGTATCGTTTCCTTTAGGTGAAGAACGTTTTGCTAGAAATTTTAATGGTCGATTTCGTCAATTAAATCAGCAAGAGTTATTTCAAGAAATGTCTACCTTGTTACAGGCATTGGAATTAAATAAAACAATATTTCGCTCGGATCATGCTTCAAACTATTTAGTACTCAAAGGAATTTTAGGAAAAGATAAAAAACAGTTGCTTGAGAAGGTGAATATGGCTTTAACCCACCCCGAGCAGATATCACTTAGGCAAGAATGGCAACGAGGCTTATAGCCTATGCTAAACTTTAGCTTTATGCTGTAATGCAATAATATTTATTATAGTTTTTTTTGATAATAATAAAAATATAACCGCTGAAAGTATCGCAGAGGCAAAAATCATACACATCACAATAATTTGGTAACGAGCAGCAATTAATGGGGAAACCCCCGAAAGTATTTGACCTGTCATCATCCCTGGTAACGAGACTAAACCTACGGCAAATAATGAGTTTATCACCGGAATAGTTGCTGCATTTAAGGCGTGTTTGCGCGCAAGAGAAAACTCAGTATTGTTATCAACTTCTGAAAATAACCTTTCGGCACATAAGCTAATACTATTCATGGCATTGGCAAAGATCATTCCTGCAAGTGGAATGATCACTTGTGGTTGATACCAAGGTGATATTGACAATGCTCCTTGGCTGATTACCAATAATGTGAGGCCGCCCCCGAGTAATATCGCGCAAAAACCATGCTTAAATAACAGTAACCGATATTGTTTACGTGTTCGCAATGCAATCCAACATGAAATACTGACCATAGCGAAGAGAATACTGGTGATAAGCCATGGGTTGTCTGAATAGAAAATATAACTAAGCACGTAACCAATTAGTAACAACTGGATCAGCATACGTGCAAGGGCATAACTGGCTTGTTTTACATCTAGCGACCAAATAAATAGAAAGGTTACTGCCATAATCACAGGAATAAAGGCAATTGATAAATCAAGCAAACTGATTGTTTGTATAGTATTACTCATGAATAAATAAACAGGCGTTATTAGAACAAATAATATTATCAAACATTTTTATTAGTGCGTATATGACTTTATTGCGCTAAAAACGTGTATTATTTTTTGTTGTATTGACTGCTTTGAGTGAATATTTCCTGACAATCATTGGCCTCTTGACAGTCAATCCGTTCATTAATGCTTGGGTCATGAATGGGTACTTCTTCAGCGTAAACACCTTTTGTTCGCCATTGGTTAGTATGCCAACGCCTTATTGCAATAAAACCGCGAATACACTCGTCAAAGCTAGTTGCCAACCATATACCAACTAGGCCAAAAGCAAAATGCAACCCTAATAGCCATGCTAATGGCAGGGCAATAAACCACATTACAATAAAGCCAGCGGTTGAAACGTATTTGGCATCGCCCGATGCTCGCAATGATGCACCAACAATCAAGTTAAAGCTGCGGCCAAACTCGCCAAAAATAGCAACAAATAGAATTAATCGGCCTAATGCCCAAATATCAGTGTTTTGCGTAAAAATGGCAAATAGTTGGTCAGAAATAGCTAACATTGTGAAAACAAAAAACATTGCCCCAACAAGACCAAGCTTTAGTCCCGACATTAGTTGTGCGTGTGCATCATCAAAACGTTTTGCACCTATGTAATGTGCAACTTTAATTTGTACCCCTGAGCTAATTGCAAAACCATATAAAATAGCGGTAAATAATAAATTAAAACTATATATACGAGTAGCTAATGCAAGTTCCCCCATGGTGACTATCATTGCTGTCATTAATATTTGTGTAAACTGCCACGACATAGGCTCTAACACGGAAGGCATAGCAATTTTTAATATCGGTGAGCTGTTTTTCTTAAATAATGACCAATTAGTCGGTAGGGCGATTTTAATTTTTAAATGTTTAGTAATAATTATTAAAGTAAAGCACAGACTAACGAGCCAAGCGGTAACCGATGCATAAGCGACACCTTGTAAGCCCAAAGCCGGAAAACCAAACTTGCCATCAATTAATAAATAGTTAAATAAAATATTAACTATGGTCATTACCAACGTAGACCACATATTCCAATTAGTTTTGCCTTGAGAGGTTAATACTGCAGCAGCGGCAAAACGAATGGCTAATATCCAAGTGCCCATGCCAATAGTAGTTAAATAAACGCTGGCCATGTCTGCCATGTCGTATTCTAACCCCAGCCATTGGGCAAAAAGTGGCGCTAATAAAACCATTGTTATTGTTAGTACAATGCCACTGAAAAATAAAATAATAAATAGCACACCATAAGTTGCTGCCAGCTTGCTGATGTCACCAGCACCAATGCGTTGAGATGCAACACTACTACCACCTTGATGTAAGGTGCTATAGAGTGCAAATGCTATCCCTAAAATAGGCATTATTGCGCCAACAGATGCAGCAGCGGAATCAGAAATACGACTTAAAAACCAAGCATCAGTTACATTAATCATAAAAATGAAAAACAGATCGATGAAAATAGGCCAGGTTAAGCTGAAAAGGCTTCGGTTAGCGACTGATTGGCTAGAATTTGGCACAAAAATTCCTTTGAAAATGACAATGCCACATTATAACAGCTAGTTGACTTCTTGTGGCTGCATACGAATGTTTCAATTTGTAGTTCAGTATTGATAGCATCGAAAATAAATAAACAGTGAATGGCTAGCAAAAAAACGATATTTGACGGATTATTCAACACTTAATCAAAAAAATGAAATAAAATGCTAAATTAGCGAAAATAGCACTTTACAAACTGACAAACAGTATTTAATATTCGCCTCGTTCTGAAGCAGCAATGCTTTAAACATTCAGGTGAGATGGCTGAGTGGTCGAAAGCACCGGTCTTGAAAACCGGCAAGGGTTTGTAGCCCTTCTAGAGTTCAAATCTCTATCTCACCGCCATATTAAGAAAAGCCCGTTACGAAAGTGACGGGCTTTTTGCTATTTGAAATACAAAAAAATTTAAGTTTGCAATACATTAGCTATTGGTTGAGATCAAACCTCTTTTTCTCCGCCATATTAAAAGAAACGCTAATCGAAAGGTTAACGGTTTTTTACTTTTCAAAAGCATAAAATTCAAATCTTGGGTTTGTAGCGCTATTCCATTTTTAGATCACCATCATATATAGATAAGCCAGTTAGAAAAGTGAAGGGATTTCTGCTTTCTAGCTTTCAAACACGAAACAAAGTTATGATTTTTAGCGGAGTTTCACAAATTGCTTTACATCACTAATCTCATCGCGATATTAAAATGAATTCTCTAGCCTAATTGTTAGCGTTTTATATTTTCCAGAGCATAAAAATATAAACTGTGGCTCAGATGTTTATACATCATTAAAGTTGAATTTTAGTGGTTTATCGTGATGGTTTTTGAGATGCCATATTGGTGTTAGTTAAGCTCATGTATTAATAGCTAACTTATTAACATATTAAAAAGCTTAAGTTTTTGTTTTAAATAGTTGTTGATAGTGGTTAAATAAACATCAATAAAATTTGTGTATTATCAATTTAATAATAAAAACGCGTACTTTTTGTAGGGGAAGTTGAATGGGTAAAGTTAATAATGATGTAATAATAGATAACGAAAATTTATTTAGAACTTTGTTTTGCGCACCGATAACCATTTTATTAGTGTTATTCGCCGAAAGCTTTTTAATGTCGTCAGGGCTACTTTTATTTAAAGTAATCTATGTATTAATGGCATTGTTTTTTTTCATTAGTACACTAGCTTACGGTGCATATTATACAAATGAACTCAGTGCAGGCGAGACTGAAAGTTTTCTTAAAAATAAAAATTTATCGAAAGCTGTAATGAATACACCGTTAGCTGTTTTGTTTAGTTATTTTTCGATGAGCTCAATAATGTCATCTGCGCATGCTGTTTTTAGCGTTACGTTCATATTACTAGCATTGTACTTCACACTTTGTGCGCTTGGTTATGCCGCTTTTTATACTAATGACCGAGATAACGTAACTTCAGTAAAGGCGTAAAAGTTTAATTAATTTAAATTTGTCTTTCTGCTCTTCTTTTAATCGGTGTATTTTTAAATTTAAATGCACCGATATTTCATACCTGTGTTTATGACGGACATTGGGTTTATTGCATAGCGTTTACTTAATTTTTCTTTGATGTATACGTAGGTACTAGCAAAGATAAAATATCTTTTTTTTGTAAAATGCAGCTGTATTTATATACAGGCAAGTTTATTTCCTTCTTTCTACAAAAGAAAGTGTGCAATTTTCCTACTTTCACGCATGCAAGGTCTGATTTTTATGTTTAGTTATTGATTCTTTTGTAGAAAAGAATTAGCGTAAGTGTATATTTTAACAAGGTGAATTTTTAGGGGCTTGCATGAAAGTGAGAAATTTTCCTACTAATAAGCTGTTAGAATTTTTCAAAGTCAGAGTATATAAAATGAAGTTAGCAGAAGCTTTAAATCGAAGAGCAGAAATCAGTCAAAAATTACAAGAGTTAAGAGAAAGAACTGTTCGTAATGTTTTAGTTCAAGAAGGAGAACAGCCTTCTGAAAACCCTTCGGAACTATTGAAATTACAAGAAACTCTTTTCTTAGAGTTTGAAAATTTAGTTGCTTCTATAAATCGAACAAATAACCAAATATCTTTAAGCGATGGGAATTTAATGGTCTTAGCTTTATCGCAAAGAGAATCGCTAAAGTTAAAACATAGTTTGTATAAATCAATTGCTTCAGAAGCTACGCCGAAAATTTCTCGTTATAGCAAAACAGAAATAAAATCTATAAGTGTTGTTAACGTAAGTGAAATTCAACAATCAGCTGATTTATATGCGCAACAATTACGTGAATTGGATGGTAAAATACAGCAAGCTAACTGGAGTAATGAGTTAGTCTAAAGTGTTCGGTAACAATATGATAAATGTGAGTACAACCCGTCAACTGGGCAAGTTGAAACTTTAAGGAGTAATTATTTACTCTAGGGCAGCAGGTTGCCCTAAAAAATTTAAAGATATACCTGTGTATCGTTACATGTGTACTTTTATCTTTTAAAACTTAGAACCATGTACTGGTTATCATATTGTGAGGGTGGGATCGGGGAACAAAATTCTAACAAGGCGCTCAAAAGGACAAAAAACAGTTGGCTTTTGCTCCTTCGTCGCTAATTTTAGCCAACAGTTTTTTGCCTCTTAGCGAGGCGTTAGGTAACTGAGTATGGGAACTGAGATTATCGTTTTATCTTATTTAACAACTCCAATTATTTTTATTATATCTTTTGGAATGTTATTTAAAACAAGGTTTCCAAACCCCAAAGCGGTAATTTTGTTATCTGTAAACACACTCTTTATCGGCTATTTTTTAATTGAAGGTATTTTTAGTGGTTATTTGCTTCAAGCATTTTTAGTAGGTGGCTTCTTACTAATACCTTTTCAAATCATTAGTCTTCTATTAGCTTATGTATTTGGTAAAAAGCTACAAAGTCGCATGGTAAAAAATAGCAACGTTACCTAACAAGGCATTAAAGCAGGAAAATTAACAGTTGGCTGTTTTCACTGCGTTCAACATTTTAGCCAACTATAAATTTCCTCTTAATGAGGCGTTATGTGTTCTTCTGAATTCATTGTTGGTAACTTCGTTTAAGTAGCTAATTTTTGTTTCATCAAAGAATTTAGTTAAGTTTTAAAATGTGGTGTTGTTTAAATAATTTGTTTTAAGTAACATCAAGTTAGGTTGTACTTAAAAGGTATTTTTCATTCAGGTTAATGGATTAACGTCACATTTCTTTTTCCATTAGCCAGTTAACCTTTCAAGTATATTTTTAAATTTAAACTATGTGGTTTAATCAAGTGCTCAGGTGTTGGCGGCAGTGCCGCGATAGTTGGGCTAACCACATAACAAGGCGCTCAATAGGACGTTTAAAGTTTGGCTCGTTTCGCTGCGCTCACAATTTTAGCCAAACTATAAACGCCCGTTAGCTTGGCGTTAGGTATTTAGTTCAAGGATCGGCATGTATCTTAAATCTAGTCTAATCATTACCACTATAATGCTCCTTATTTCATGCGGAGATGCTTCAAAAAATGAAGGAATGGATGAGACCTATGGAACATTAAGAATTCCAGTTTTAGCCGAATGCCCAGTCAACTTAAAAGAACTAGAAATCCCTCAAATTAATAGGGTTGAGCTTGTAAGGTTTGATATGAATATTTCTGGAAGTAATGTTAATTCATATCTTCATATAGAGCATACGGGGTTACCTTCTGTTGTTTTAACTAAAGTGCACATTAACTTAAAAAGTTGTCTTCCAAATACACTTGTTAAATACGATAACTCAGAGATGCTAGCTCAAGACTTAGATAATTATAAATCAGTGTCATTAACTAATTCTGTTTATATAAAAGCAGACAAGGGTAAATTTGAGGTCCGTTATCAAAAAAGGTAACGTGTTCAAGTAAATACCTAACAAGCTGTTAAAGCGGGACAAATTACAGTTGGCTGGTTCCGCTCCGCTACACATTTTAGCCAACTACAATTTGCCCCTTAACAGGGCGTTATATGCTT
>NZ_BAAJLV010000004.1:0-499625 GCF_057548755.1 Colwellia aquaemaris
AAAAGGTAAGCGACTAGGTAAAATCAACATCAACGTGAGTGTCCACACAAATTGCATGATAACTAATTGTTAAAGAACGTTAACTCGAAGAGTTAACCGTTAAACATCTCATTCGTGTTTAACGTGTCGCTGCAGGCCTTGCCCGAAGCGAGATGCGCATTCTACGCAACCGTGTTTTAAAGTCAACATTTTTTTGATTTATTTTTAAAGTTTTTCAACTTTCAAAACCAACCGTTTTAAAACGTTAAGTTAATCACATCAGCCTAAACCGACAGAGATAACTCTTTAAAACAGCAAACTGCGTCCTGCGTTTGCTTAATACCGTACTTCCTGTACATACCTTCTTGGGTTGCCCCGAAGAAGTGGAGCGCATTTTAGGGAATTCTACGCTTAGGTCAACAACTAATTTCACTTTTTTGAAATTAGTTACTAGATACTAGTTCATCAGCACAAAAAACGCACAATAAGATGAGAAAATAATCTTAAATAATATAAGTGGAAGCTTCCTTGAGATTTTGTATCTCAATTACGCCAGCCAATTGCCCTGATGTTTGAGCATTAACATAGCGACTACTCATTAATATTTTGCGATCAACACCGGCGTTACTTGCCGCCTGCATATCAGAAAGTTTATCACCAATAAAAATGCTATTTGCTAAATTAATTCTAAATTCCTGTTGCGCTTGATTGAGCATACCGGGCTCGGGTTTACGACATTGGCAAGACATAACAAACTCATTAACACCTTTTACTGGGTGATGGGGGCAATAATAGACCTTCATTATCTTTACTCCTTGCTTAGCAAACTCCTCAACCATCCAGTTTGTTAATTTTTCAAAAGCAGGGATATCATAATAACCTCTCGCTATTCCCGCTTGGTTGGTAATAACAAAAATTTGATAGCCCTTATCTATTGCTCTTTGACAAAGTTCAAAAATGCCATCAACAAATTCGAAATCTTCTATTTTATGGACATAACCATGGTCGATATTAATAATGCCATCTCTGTCGAGAAAAAGTGCTTTAGTCATTTACAGTCCAAATTAGTCTTTACTGTTAGAATTAAAAAAGACGAGCACAGCTCGCCTTTTCATTATCTTCTTTCTATATACTCTCTGGCAACTATTATGATTGCCATATGAGCTTACATACAAAGGCCACCATCGATTTCAACCACTCGCCCCGTGAAAAACTCATTTTCAAAAATATAATTCACTGTATGCGCTATTTCATCCGCTTCACCTAAACGCCCTACTGGTTTCATTTTCTCAAGACGCTCACGCATTTCAGGTTTCATAGCGTCTGTCATCGCTGTACGAATAACACCTGGTGCAATCGCACCAACACGAATACCGTGGCGACCAAGTTCTCTGGCCCAAGTTACCGTCATAGCGACAACCCCAGCTTTTGATGCTGCGTAGTTAGTTTGCCCCATGTTACCGCCACGAGCAATTGACGACATATTGATAATAACACCTTTACGATTGCCTTCTATCATATGAACAGCTGCTTCACGGCCACAAAGAAACACGCCTGTTAAGTTGACATCAATTACTGATTGGAATTGTTCTAACGACATTTTTTTGCTTACAACACCATCTTTAGCCTTTACGAACATACCATCTCGTAAAATACCTGCATTGTTGATCAGGCCATCAATACCAGAAAAATCTTCATTAATTTTAGCAAAGGTTGCTTCTACTTCACTTTCGTTCGTTACATTAGCTAAATAATATTTCGCGTTTGAACCAGCTTCTTCAACTAAAGAAACGGTCGTTTGTAATTGCTCTTCATTTAAATCAATCAGTGCTAATTTGGCACCCATTTTTGCCAAGTTCAATGCCATTGCGCGACCTAAGCCTTGACCACCACCCGTAACAACGATAGTTTTACCGTTTAAATTCATTTGTAATCCTCTGTACTCTATTTTTATTTATTTACTCAATTGACTTTAACTGAGTTTGAATCGCGTGAAATTTAACGAAACACTATAAATTAACAGTCAATTAAAATTAATCTTTTATAAGTTTTCTATCGGCGAAAAAAACCAAGCCAATAATTCTGTTGGAATATCTTCAATATGATTAAATGCCCATTGCGGCTGCTTGTCTTTATCGACTAATAATGCACGCACACCTTCACTAAACTCTTGATATTGACAACAACGAAGACTTAAATTTAGCTCTGATGAAAAGCATTTTGCTAATGAATAACTCCTGCTAGTTTGCAATTGATGATAGATTATCATAGCTGAAAGTGGGCTGCCTTTTTTTAATTTAGCTTGTGCACTTTGCAACCACTGATTATCAGTTTCCAACGCTACTAAAGCGTTATAGATATTCAAAGCATTGTCAGATTCAAATAATCCACCGATCAACTCTTGGTGTTGCTCAATGTTAGACTCTATTAATTCGAACACTTGCTCACTGGTTTTAATAAAATATGCCAATGCTTCATCAAGCAACTTGAAATTTTCTCGTTCACTTTTCCACGCTACTTTACTTAAACATTGTAATAATTCATCCTTAAATTCGCTTTTAATTGCAATATTGGCTAATCCAATGTTTATCGCATCTACAGCATTAAAAGTTGCGCCTGTAAGGCCTAAAAACAAACCTATATTGTTTGGTATTTTATTGAGAAACCAACTTGCGCCAACATCAGGATATAAGCCTATGGTAATTTCAGGCATTGCGAGTAGGGAATTTTCAGTGACAACTCGATGACTAGCTCCGGCAAATAAACCAATACCGCCTCCCATAATATAGCCATCGCCCCACACTAACAGGGGTTTAGTATATTCATGTATAAGTTGGTCAAGTTGATATTCTTTCGTAAAAAAATCATAAGCCAAGCTTTCAACAATAGCTAAATCACTAAGAGTTGCTTCATTATCACCCTTTTCAGACTTTAGTGCATGAAATAAGCTAACAACATCCCCCCCAGCACAAAAAGCTTTGTTGCCCGCGCCTTGTAAAATCACCATAGCAACATCATCATCAGCTTGCCAGAGTAATAATTGTTGTAGCAACAGCTCAAACATATTCAGACTTAGGGCATTAAGAGATTGCGGCGAGTTTAACTCTGCAACAGCTAACTTTTTACTATTTGACGTAACTATCTCGTTAAATATTACAGCTGACATTATATTTTTACGCTCTTGTTATTTAAAGTATGACGAGTTTTTTTGCCACTAGGCACTTATCAAAGATTAGTTACTCTAAGCTCGCGTCAATTTCCACAACTGTTCGACCCGTTACCGTACCATCAACATAAGCGTCAAATGCATTAGGTAAATCGGCAAATTTAATAGTCGTTGGTGAGATTAATGCTAATTTGCTTGGTTTAAGATCGGTTGCTAAACGTTTCCAACCTTGCTCACGAACAGAAAGTGGCATTTCTACAGAATTGATACCTAACAAACTAACACCGCGCAAAATAAATGGCATAACGGTAGATTCAAGTTTGAAACCACCCGCTAAACCAATAGAGGCAATATTTCCCCATACATTAGTCGTTCGGGTTAACCATGCCAGTGTATCGCCACCAACATTATCAATGGCACCACCCCACTGAGCATTTTCAAGGGGTTTTGAACCCATATCGATGTCATGACGATTAAGCAATTTACTCGCGCCAAGCTCTTTTAAATAAGCTTCTTGTTCGCTTTTACCCGTATAGGCAATAACTTCATAACCTAATTTTGCCAGCATATTAATTGCAAAACTACCAACACCGCCTGTAGCGCCTGTTACTACGATTGGGCCACGTTCGGGAATTTGACCGTTATCTTCCATACGCTGTATTGCAATAGCAGCAGTATAACCGGCAGTACCAAGCGCCATAACATCACGCAAGCTCATGCCTTCAGGTAAATTTACCACTGACTCTGCTTTTACGCGGGCATATTCGGAATAACCACCATCATATAGTTCAGACAATTGTGCGCCACAAACGAGTACTTTATCACCCGCTGAGAAACGTGCGTCTTGTGAACTTACAACAACACCGGATAAGTCGATACCGCCAACTAAAGGATACGTTCTTAAAATTCTGCCTTTTCCCGTTGCCGCAAGTGCATCCTTATAATTAATATCTGAATACGCAACTTTAATGACGACTTCGCCAGCCGTTAAGTCGTCTAGGCTAATTTGCTCAAAACCACTGCTGATCACTTTGTCATTTTTATGAATACGAAATGCAGTAAATTTTTCTGGAACTATAGACATGGACTCACCTTAATAAAATTTATTTTATAGCCAGTTTAAGGAATTTCACAATATGGCTAGGACTAATGAATAAATAAGCATCTAATAAGAAAAACACTTATACAATTAGACATTAGTCCCGCGCCCGATAATTATTAATTATTATAATTAAATAAGTTTTCAGGCATTGCCATTAAGGTTCTACTCCCCGCTTCAACAGCCTTAAGGTGACCATCAATTTTCGGCAGTAATCGTTCAATATAAAAGGCACCAACATACATTTTAGCTTGATAGAATTCGTCATTTTCGTGTTCAACGGCTTTTTCAGCCATCATTGCCCACATGTAGGCATAACTAACTAGGCCAAAAGCTGCTAAATAATCAGTTGCCGATGCTCCAACCATATCTTTATCATTACTTTGTTGAGTGATAATAATGTCGGTGACTGCTTGCAACTTAGTTACTGCAGCACTTAATGGTTTAAGGTAAGGTGTTAATGCTTTTACACTGTTATTTTGGCTAATAAATGTATTTATTTCTTCTACATAACTTTCAAGAAACTGCCCTTTATTAGCTACGACTTTACGGCCTAATAAATCAAGCGATTGAATACCATTTGTACCTTCATAAATTTGTGCAATACGAACGTCACGTACTAGTTGTTCTTGTCCCCATTCTCGCACATAACCGTGGCCACCAAAAACCATTTGACCTAAGCCACAACTTTCAAAGGCCATGTCGGTCATAAAGGCTTTCGCAACTGGGGTTAGCAATGCCACCAATTGTTCTGCCTTTTGTTTTTCTGCTTGATTATCAGAAAACTTAACAATATCTAGTTGTTTAGCAACGTAAGTTGAAAAACAACGACCAGCCTCATTGTATGCGCGCATGGTTAATAGCATTTTGCGAACATCAGGGTGAACGATAATTGAATCTGCTTTTTTGTCTGGTGATTTCACTCCGGTTGCACTGCGACCTTGTAAACGCTCAATGGCATATTCAGCCGCTTGTTGATATGAAGTTTCAGCAGCACCAATACCTTGAATTCCCATACCTAAACGTTCGTAATTCATCATAGTGAACATATAGTTTAGGCCTTTGTTTTGCTCACCAACTAAATAACCTTTAGCACCATCAAAGTTCATTACACAAGTTGCAGAGCCTTTAATACCCATTTTGTGTTCAATAGAGCCACAACCTAGGGTATTTCTGGCGCCTAAACTACCATCTTCATTAATTAAAAATTTAGGTACAACGAACATTGAAATACCACGTGGCCCTTCTGGAGCGCCGGGTATTTTAGCTAATACTAAGTGAATAATGTTCTCAGTTAAGTCTTGCTCGCCACCGGTAATAAAAATTTTAGTGCCGGAAATAGCAAAGCTGCCATCTTCTTGCATTTCGGCCTTGGCGGTCATAATACCTAAATCACTGCCTGCATGAGGCTCGGTTAAGCACATAGTGCCAGCCCACTGACCCGAGTACATATTCTCTAAATAGGTTTGTTTCATTTCATCAGATGCATGAGCCGATAACGCTAAGCAGGCACCCGCTGTTAGCATTGGGTATAGCGCAAATGAAATAGAGGCCGATTGCGTCATCTCTTCGAAAAAAGATTGCAACATTTTCGGCATACCCATACCACCAAATTCTGGGTCGCCACTTAGAGCGCCCCAGCCGCCTTCACAATACATTTGATACGCTTTTGCAAAACCATCTGGCGTAGTTACATCACCATTATTCCACGTAGCACCTTGCTCATCGCTATTTCGATTTAACGGCGCAATAACTTCTGAGGTTAATTTCGCACCTTCAGACAAAATAGCATCAGCAGTGTCTTTATCAATCATCTCTGCAACAGCAGGCATGCTTGCCCATAGTTTTTCAGCGTTAAATACTTCATGTAATAAGAACTGCATATCGCGCATTGGCGCTTGGTAATTACTCATCACAGAACTCCTACATGTTACGACGGTATTGACCGCCGACTTCAAACAATGAATTTACAATTTGCCCTAATGAACAAACTTTACATGCGTCCATCATTAATTCGAAAATGTTTTCATGATTTATCGCGGCAGTTTGAAGACGTTTAAGTAGTTTTTTCACTTCTTCTTCATTTGATTTATGCAAGCTTTCAAGCATATTAATTTGATAAGTCTTTTCTTCTTCTGTCGCGCGAATAACTTCTTCTGGCACTACTGTAGGCGAGCCTTTTGCACTTAAGAAAGTGTTAACACCAATAATTGGGAATTCACCTGAATGTTTTAAATGCTCGTAATGCAAACTCTCTTCTTGAATTTTGCTACGTTGATACATAGTTTCCATGGCACCTAATACGCCACCACGTTCATTAATACGATCAAACTCAGTTAATACAGCTTCTTCAACAAGGTCGGTTAATTCTTCAATAATAAATGCACCTTGAATAGGGTTTTCATTTTTCGATAAACCTAATTCGCGGTTAATAATTAGTTGAATTGCCATTGCACGACGCACACTGTCTTCTGTTGGTGTGGTGATCGCTTCATCGTAAGCGTTAGTATGCAATGAGTTACAATTATCATTGATTGCATACAAAGCTTGTAACGTTGTACGAATATCGTTGAAGTCAATTTCTTGTGCATGCAGTGAACGACCAGACGTTTGAATATGATACTTCAACATTTGTGCGCGTGGGTTTGCACCATATTTGTTTTTCATGGCTTTTGACCAAATACGGCGAGCCACTCGGCCAATTACTGCATATTCTGGGTCAATACCGTTTGAGAAGAAAAATGATAAGTTTGGACCAAACTCATTAATGTCCATACCACGGCTTAAGTAATATTCTACAAAAGTAAAGCCATTCGCTAAGGTTAACGCCAATTGTGTAATTGGATTCGCACCAGCTTCTGCAATATGGTAACCAGAAATTGATACCGAATAGAAGTTACGTACGCCTTTCTCAATAAAGTATTCTTGTACATCACCCATTAAACGTAAGGCAAATTCAGTGGAGAAAATACAGGTATTTTGCGCTTGATCTTCTTTTAAAATATCAGCTTGTACCGTACCACGCACTAGCGTTAATGTGCGATCTTTAATTTCTTGATATACCGCAGGTGGTAGTACTTGGTCGCCAGTAACGCCTAACAGCATTAAACCTAAACCATCATTGCCTTCTGGCAATTCACCTTGGTACTGCGGACGTTCGCAACCTTTATCTTTATAGATTTTTTTGATGGTAGCGTTAACTTCTTTTTCTAAACCATTTTCAATAATGAAACGCTCACATTGTTGGTCTATAGCTGCATTTAAGAAGAATCCTAGTAACATTGGCGCTGGACCGTTAATGGTCATCGACACCGATGTCATAGCGTGTGCTAAATCAAAACCTGAGTAAAGTTTCTTTGCGTCATCTAAACAACAAATAGAAACACCTGCATTACCAATTTTACCGTAAATATCTGGGCGTAAATCAGGATCATTACCGTATAAGGTTACTGAGTCAAACGCGGTTGAAAGGCGCTTGGCCGGCATACCTTTTGAAACATAATGGAAACGACGGTTAGTACGTTCTGGGCCGCCTTCCCCCGCAAACATACGTGTTGGGTCTTCACCTTCGCGCTTAAATGGGAATAAACCAGCAGTATACGGGAACTCTCCTGGCACATTCTCTTGCAAGCTCCATTTTAAAATGTCACCCCAACCTTGATATTTCGGCATGCTGATTTTAGGAATGTCAGTATGAGAAAGTGATTTAGTATGAGTTTCAATTGATAACTCTTTATTACGTACTTTAAATTTGAATTCTGGGTCTTTATAACGCTGAACCTTTGCTTGCCATTGTTCAATAACTAACTTATTTTTCGGGTCTAAGTCTAATTCAACGGTTTTATATAAGGTTTCTAGCTGTTTAACTAATTCAGCACCACTTTCTTCACCGCTTTCTTTCGCTGTTTCCATAGCTTTATGAATGCCATAAAGTTTTTGAGCCACTTTTGCTTGCTGCTCAACCCAGTCATCATAGCTACGGTTATTTTCAGAAATTTCAGACAAGTAACGAACACGCTTACCAGGAATAACACTGCTCTTTTCTTCTAACGTACCTTCAATTGACAATGGTGCTGCAATTTCAAAATTTGCTTTAGTGTTTAATTCTGCGATAACGGCGTTATAAAGTTTAGTCATACCACGGTCGTTAAACTGTGATGCAATTGTGCCATACACTGGAACCTCATCATCACCGGCTTCAAACATACCACGGTTGCGCTTGTACTGCTTTTTAACATCGCGCAGTGCATCTAAAGCGCCACGTTTATCAAACTTGTTTAGTGCGATAATGTCGGCAAAGTCAAGCATGTCGATTTTTTCTAGCTGAGTTGCCGCACCGTATTCTGGCGTCATCACATATAAAGAAACATCTGAATGCTCTTCAATTTCTGTGTCTGATTGGCCAATACCTGATGTTTCAAGAATAATTAAATCAAAATCAGTTGCTTTTAAAATATCAAGCGTATCGTTAACATAAACAGATAAGGCTAAGTTTGATTGACGTGTGGCAAGCGAGCGCATATAAACTCGCTCATTGTTTACCGCATTCATACGAATACGGTCTCCAAGTAAGGCGCCGCCCGTTTTACGTTTTGAAGGGTCAACCGAAACGATGGCGATTTTGCTGTCATCCGTTGCCATTAAAAAGCGTCGAATCAATTCATCAACTAATGATGATTTACCGGCACCACCTGTACCGGTAATACCCAACACCGGCGTTTTGCTGACTGCTGAAATTTTACGAATTTTATCAAGTGCTGCTTTGTTTTCTTCCGGCGCATTTTCTGCAGCGGAAATTAAGCGTGCAATGGCTTGCTTTTTATCTTGTAACGGAATACTTTTCTTCAGATTAGCAACATCGTCTTTTTTAACGTCTAAACCCGTTTTAAAGTCGCAACGCTCAAGCATGTCATCAATCATGCCTAGTAGCCCTAACTCACGTCCATCATCAGGTGAGTAAATACGGGTAATACCGTAATCTTGCAGCATTTTAATTTCTTCTGGCAAAATAACGCCACCGCCGCCGCCAACGATACGAATATGCTCGCAACCACGCTCTTTTAGCAGGTCATACATGTATTTAAAATATTCGTTATGGCCGCCTTGGTATGAGGTCATAGCAATGGCATTCGCATCTTCTTGAATAGCCGTATTTACTACTTCTTCAACACTACGGTCATGTCCTAGATGAATAACCTCTGCACCGCTAGATTGTAAAATACGACGCATAATATTAATTGCTGCATCATGACCATCAAATAGCGATGCCGCCGTTACGATACGGATCTTATTTTTTAACTGATATCTTTCAGTATTCATCTTCAACTCTCTTATTTGTCAAAATTGCTTTTACTAAAGCAATAATTGCTTATTTGGCAACGACTAAAATTTATAAATAAATTACTTGTGACCTAGTTTTAGTCGCAAAAACCAATAATGGAAACTTAATGGCAAAATTAAACCATAGTAAAAATACAATGAACATTGATTTTATTGTTAATTTGATGGACTATATTGTGATTACTCCGGTTAAAAAGCACTTCATTTAAAATTTAGATAATCATGGCAAATAATCCCTGTTACATTTCTTCAGATATTCGCTTATTTATTCCAGTATTCCTATTGAAAAAATTGTCCAAGCATCGCTTAACAGATGGACTATACCCAGTTTCATTAGGTATGACTCAAGCAGAAAGTAACTATAAGTTACAACAAGGAAATGAAGGCTGCCATACGCTTATTTACTGTTTGTCCGGCTTAGGAAAATTACAATATAAAGGCCGAGAAAGAATAATAGAACGTGGCGATCTTGTTATTATCGAACCGAATTCGCCTTTTAAATTTAGCATTTCTAAATCAAATAAAACGGTACGAAATAATGTTTATTGGATTAACTTTACCGGGTGTTTAGCGCACGATTTTGCTGAGCGATTATTAATGAAAATGGAAGCAGGTGTAGCACAGGTCGGTATACAAAATAATATAGTTACTGATTTCGATCACCTATTGGCACTAGGGGCAAGAGGCTACACCGCCACCAACGTTATACATGCGGTTCATATTTTACAACAAGCATTAAGTTTTTTAGCACTGCAATTACGCCTAACCATATTTAACAGTACCTCTAGTTTTGATCTTGAGGCGGTCGAGGCTTTAATGCGTAATAGCTTACATCAAGAATTAAGTTTAGATACGTTGGCGCATTACAGTCAGTTATCGAAATTTCACTTCGCAAAGAAGTTTAAGGAGCTTACAGATAGTTCACCGATCCAACATTTTATTAATATGAAAATTCAGCATGCCTGTTCACAGTTAGATAATACTGATATTACTATCAAAGATATAGCTAATGGTCTTGGTTACAGTGATCCTTACTATTTTTCTCGACTTTTCAAAAAGGTTGTTGGTATATCACCAAAGCAATATCGAGATTCTCGCCATAGTTCATAAACTAAAACGTATCAATACATATTCGAGTGTTATCAACATAGCAATATCATAAGTATCATGCTCGTTTTCGAACTTCTTTATTTTTCAACACACTAAAAAGCTACATTGACGCTGTCAATGTAGCTTACAAATATGATAATTAAATCTTTGAAGTGTATTCAGCTAAACAGGCAGTTTTTTCGCTCTTAGTAAGGGCAATCCAAGCATTAAGCAAAGTAATATTGCAATTGCTCCACCACCACTACTAGCACGCTCAGGCACGTCAGGTGTCGCTTCAATATTTGTCAACGTTATAGTTTGTTCGGAGGATGCTTCTGCACCACGGTTATCGGTAATCAACAACCTAATGATAATACTACCAGCACTTGTGAAACTATGTGTTAGCGTTTCACCAGCGCCAATTATTTCACTTGTGCCAGACGTTATACTCGACCATTGAAATTGCACAATTTCGCCATCGCTATCAACGCTCTGAGAAGCATTAAAATCACACGTAAGGTTTTGGCATGATGCGGTAAACTTAGGCTCAGGTAATTTATTTGTGACATCGACTTCTAAGCTAATAACTTGCTCAATACTAGCTTGTAATTGGCTATTATCCTCAATCAGTAAACGTACTTTTACGTCTCCTGCTTGCGCAAAATTGTACTGTAACAACTTACCATTTCCTATGATTTCAAGTTCGTCATCATTAACATACCTTGCCCATTGATAACTTGTAATTTCACCATCGCTATCAATACTTTGAGAGGCGTCGAAGGTACAATTTAAATATTGACAGTCAAATGTGAAGCTTGGCGTTGGTGCACTGCTGTCTGAAATATTAATAAAAGCTGATTGCACTACACCATATTGATCATCTGCATTTTTTGCTCGCACCGAAATAATATGCTGCCCAAGGGCTAGCTCGGCAGTATTTAGCTGTATCTTGGTACTAACCGTTTCATTAACTACCTCAAGATTTTGCAAACTGATAACTTTATCACGCTCAGTAAATGAACCATCAATAATGTATTCAAACAGTTCAATATCATTACTGGCGCTAGCTAAGTTAGTTTGCTTGCGAGTACTAATATCAACGTCAATTAACGATGCTGGAACGACAGTTACCCCGTCTATATTGTTATTTAATTTAAGTACTGAAACATCAGGGCCGGTCGAGAGTAAGTAAGGAGCTTCACTTACTTTAGCCGAATATATTAATGCTTTTAAGTTATCAGGCTTAATTTTATTATCATACTCAGAGCAGTTTTGAAAAAAGGAAGAGCCAAGTTCAAAGGTAATCGCCGCTACGCCCAGCTCACCATAACTGACATTATCACTCGTTCCATCGGTGGCATATAAGCCAATTGATTGCTGTGGTGTATAATCATTAAACCAAGCTAGCTTATGACCAAGATGTAAAAAGCCATTATTATTAGGTGATACGCCCTCTTTATGGCCATATGGCCACAATATGAGTTTTCCATAACTGTGTAAATCTATATGCATACCGCTTTTATTTTGTGGGGCTGCATCGTCATCATTTTCCCCTCGTTCATCAGGAAATAATGAACGAATGTAATTAGATACTGCTTGAGTTTCAGGCTCTGATTCTGCACTCCTACCACGATAAACTTCAGAGCATTCATCACCGCTTGAGCCATTTGCAGTTACCCCCCAGGTTTGGGCAAAATTTCGATTTAAATCAACACCAACGGTTGAGCCAGCGCAATGATTTTGATTAGTATTTTTACGTTGAAATATTTGGTTTTCTGCGATTTTTCTGCCATCAGGATTCATATGAAACATTAAATGCACTTCGCGATTATCAACAATCCACTTAGCTTCAGCATTGGTAAGGTAGTTATTTAATAACCAATAAGCAAAATCTAAATTAAGGGCGGCTGGAGCATATTCGCGAGCATGCATACTGCTATGAACAAATAAAATAGGCTTAGTGGCAGTTATTTCACTATTAGTTATTTTTAACACCATTAAGTCATAACCACCTTGAGCATTAGCTTTCATCCAAGAATCACCAATGTCACGCCATGATGCCAATTTAGGAAAATTATCGGCTAATGCCTGCGCTTGGCTATAGGTTTCTTCAACAGTTGCGTAACATTCAAAGCCATCAATCGTATTTAAATACTGAGAGCCTGTGTTATTAAATAATGGTTTATCGTAATTTGGAAAAGTATTTGATAATTTTTTAGCCCACTGCTTAGCCACACTTATTTGAAAACCTTTTTTCATTAGCAGCTGTTTTTCAGGCTCAGTTAACGTCGCAATAATATATTTTTCATTTCTGTTTATTTCTAATACAGCGTGGTGCAAGGAGATCAGTAACTTATCAGCTGATTTTTGCTCGCCGTAGCTGATTTTAGAAAACATGTTGGCACTTACGTCCGCACTCGAGAACAATAATACCAACACTAGAAAACACCATGTACGAAATGGTTTCATCATAAAGACTCTTATTTAATTAATCACACACCTTTTTTAACATTTTTTTTACAAATAAAAAAGCCATATAGGTATTGCACCTATATGGCTTATTAAACATATAAAATTTATGTAATTACATCATTTCTACTGCAATTGCAGTGGCTTCACCGCCACCAATACATAAAGAAGCAAGACCTTTACTCAAGCCTTTGTTTTTCAATGCGTGAATTAGTGTAACCATAATACGAGCACCACTAGCACCTAAAGGGTGACCTAAAGCACAAGCACCGCCGTTGACGTTAACTTTCTCAACATCTAAATCAAGTTCTTTAATACCTAGCATAGTTACCATAGCGAACGCTTCGTTGATTTCAAATAAGTCAACGTCAGCAGTTGTCCAGTTAGCTTTTGCTAGTACTTTTTTCATTGCGCCAACCGGAGCTACCGTAAACTCAGCTGGTTTTTGTGCATGCATAGCATGGGCTACAATTTTACATAATGGTGTTAAACCACGCTTTTGCGCCTCTGATAACTTCATCATGACTAATGCCGCAGCACCGTCAGAAATTGAGCTCGAGTTAGCCGCTGTAATCGTACCGTCTTTTTTAAATGCAGGACGTAAACTTGGAATTTTATCTGGGCGAGCATTGCCAGGCTGTTCATCAACAGCAAAAACTGAATCACCACGACGAGATTTAATTGTAACCGGAACAATTTCATTGGCAAAAGCGCCATCAGCAATGGCCGCATTAGCGCGTGCTAAAGAACGAATGGCATAAGCATCCATATCTTCACGACTAAATGCCGACTCATCAGCGGTATCTTGGGCAAAACAGCCCATAGCAATACCGTCGTAAGCGTTTTCTAAGCCGTCAGTCATCATGTGGTCTAAAATTTGGCCATGACCCATTTTAATACCTGAGCGACCTTTTGGCATTAAATGCGGGGCATTAGTCATGCTTTCCATACCACCGGCAACCGCAACATCAATAGAGCCAGCTAATAGTGCATCGTGGGCCTGCATTGCTGCTTTCATACCTGAGCCACATACTTTATTAATGGTGGTACAAGCAGTTGATAAATCTAACTCTGCTTCAAGTGCCGCTTGGCGTGCTGGAGCTTGCTTTAAACCCGCTGGTAAAACACAGCCCATGATCACTTCATCTACCTGATCATTAGATAAGTTAGCATCTTGCATAGCACCGCGAATAGCAGTAGCACCTAAGCTGGTAGCACTAACTGCTGATAAACCGCCCATAAAACCGCCCATAGGGGTACGTTTGGCAGCAACGATAACGATAGGATCTTGAGTAGACATATGGCTCTCCGACAAAGTATTGTTCAATATATTTCGATACCTGCTTACTAAATATAAACGGTATTCGATAAGAATTGCGCAACAGGTTAACTTAAATTTACCTTTACGCCAACGTAAACTTTATGGACCTTTAGTCTAATAACTATAAATTATTACGAAATTGACAATCATTCTTTACAGTATCAGAAACTAACATTTTATTTACATAGCTCAAGGCCGCACTTTACGTTAACGTAAACTTGTTGTATGGTAGCTCACAGATAAAGTAATACGAGTTAACTAAGAGTATCAAGAATGAGCGATAAAACCCCTGTCACCTTCTCTATCGGTGAATTAGCGAGAGAGTTTGACATTACCACTCGAAGCATTCGTTTTTACGAAGATCAAGGTTTAATTCTGCCAACACGTAAAGGCCAAACAAGAATTTACAACCAAAGAGACAGAGTTCGTCTAAAGTTAATTCTACGCGGTAAACGCTTAGGCTTTTCATTGGCAGAAACTGGCCGACTATTTGAGCTTTACGATGCAGATAAATCAAGTGTAACGCAATTAAACACTATTATGGATTTAATTGCAGAAAAGAAAAACGATTTAAACCAACAATTAGAAGATATTCAAGCGGTGTTAATCGAATTAACAGGCTTGGAAAATAACTGTCAAGACGCCTTAGCGGCAATTGACAAGTAATGATAAAAATTTAGCCATAATATAAGCAATAAAGAACAATCTACATTTACGTAAGCCTTAACGCACAATAATTTACCTGCGTTAATACGACAACAATGATTAAGGTAACACTATGATTTCTACATTCTCATCAATGAACTTTAACTTAGGCGAAACTGTTGACATGATCCGTGACACAGTAAATGCATTTGCACGTGATGAAATTGCACCTCGCGCTGAGAAAGTTGACCAAGAAAACGAATTTCCAATGGACTTATGGCGCAAATTTGGCGACTTAGGTTTATTAGGTATGACAGTAGATGAGCAATACGGTGGCTCAGGCTTAGGATACCTTGAACACATGGTTGCCATGCAAGAAATTTCACGTGCTTCAGCATCTGTTGGTTTAAGTTACGGTGCTATGTCTAACTTATGTTTAAACCAATTAAACAAAAATGGTAGTCATGAGCAAAAAGCTAAGTATTTACCAAAACTTTGTACTGGTGAGCATATTGGCGCTTTAGCTATGTCTGAGCCAAATGCAGGCTCTGACGTAGTTAGCATGAAGCTACGTGCTGACAAAAAAGGTGACAAGTATATTCTTAACGGCAACAAAATGTGGATCACTAACGGTCCCGACGCCCACGTTTATATCATTTACGCAAAAACTGACACTGCTGCTGGCTCAAAAGGCATAACTGCATTTATTGTTGAACGCGACTACCCAGGTTTTTCACGCCATCAAAAATTAGACAAGTTAGGTATGCGTGGCTCAAATACATGTGAATTAGTATTCCAAGATTGTGAAGTCCCTGCCGAAAATATTTTAGGTGAAGAAGGCAAAGGCGTTCGCGTACTTATGTCTGGCTTAGATTACGAACGTTTAGTATTAACCGGTGGTCCATTAGGCATAATGGATGCATGTATGGACTTAGTTGTACCTTACATTCATGACAGAAAACAATTTGGCCAATCTATTGGTGAATTCCAATTAATTCAAGGCAAAATTGCCGACATGTACACACAAATGAATGCGGCTAAATCATACGCTTACATGTGTGCAATGGCAGCAGATCGCGGTGAAACTACCCGTAAAGATGCCGCAGGTGTAATTTTATACTCTGCCGAATTAGCAACAAAAATGGCGCTAGATGCAATTCAACTTCTTGGTGGCAACGGCTACATTAACGAATTCCCTGCGGGCCGTTTATTGCGTGATGCTAAATTGTATGAAATTGGTGCGGGTACTTCAGAAATTCGCCGTATGTTAATCGGGCGTGAGTTGTTCAACGAATCTGTTTAGTGTAATTTTTCTCATTGCCAATGAGCACGACTTCTTTGTCAAAAATACACTCATAGACGACTATGCTTAGTATTTTTCCTTGAACTCTCGCCATTGGCTTCGAGAAAGCTAAATAGTGAACCAATTCAATTATTAAATTATCAATGAATAATACGATTACTAACAAATTATAAACCTCAGTGACTATTGCTATTGAATACGTTTAACACTTTTGTCTCTTAACAAGTCTAATGTTAAAGCGTTCAAACAATACCAATGTGCATTGTTAACTTACTGGCATTAACAACGCCAACAATTAACAAAACGATCAACAAATAAAAGGTTATACCGTGGCTAAGATAATATCGAAAATCAATCCCCGCAGCCCTGATTTCATTGAAAATGCTGAGCATATGCAGCAACAAGTCAATGATTTAAAAGCAAAGTTAGAAGAAATTAAACTTGGTGGTGGCGAACGTAGCCGTGAACGTCATTTATCTCGCGGTAAATTATTACCACGAGACCGCGTATACGCCCTACTTGATCCAGGTTCAGCATTTCTTGAATTATCACAATTAGCAGCCTATGAAGTATACGATGATAACGTACCTGCCGCTGGTATTATTACTGGTATTGGCCGTGTTGGCGGACAAGAATGTATTATAGTAGCCAACGATGCCACGGTAAAAGGCGGAACTTATTACCCATTGACCGTTAAAAAGCATTTACGCGCACAAACAATCGCACAAGAAAACAATTTACCGTGTATCTACTTGGTTGACTCAGGTGGTGCAAACCTACCAAACCAAGATGATGTTTTCCCAGACAAAGAACATTTTGGTCGTATATTCTTCAATCAAGCCAATATGTCAGCGCAAAGCATTCCGCAAATTGCCGTTGTAATGGGTTCATGTACTGCTGGTGGTGCTTATGTACCTGCCATGGCCGATGAATCTATTATCGTCAAAGAGCAAGGCACAATATTCTTAGCTGGCCCTCCGTTAGTGAAAGCAGCAACAGGTGAAGTGGTGAGCGCTGAAGACTTAGGTGGCGCCGATGTTCACTGTCGTACATCTGGTGTGGCTGATCATTATGCCCAAAATGATCATCACGCGTTAGAAATAGCGCGCAATGCTGTAAGCAATTTAAATCGCGTTAAGCCAGTACAAATGGCAATACAAGAAGTTGCTGAGCCCGCTTATGCCAGTGACGAAATTTACGGTATTGTTCCAAAAGACTCTCGCCAACCATTCGACGTACGTGAAATTATTGCGCGTGTAGTTGATGGCAGCGAATTCGACGAATTTAAAGCACTTTACGGCACCACTTTAGTTTGTGGTTTTGCTCGTATCTACGGCTACCCTGTCGGCATAGTTGCAAACAATGGTATTTTATTTGGCGAATCAGCACAAAAAGGTGCTCACTTTATCGAGCTTTGTGCGCAACGAAAAATTCCACTGGTATTTTTACAAAACATCACTGGCTTTATGGTCGGTCAACAATATGAAGCTGGCGGAATCGCAAAACATGGCGCTAAAATGGTAACCGCTGTTGCAACTGCACAAGTACCAAAGTTCACCATTTTAATTGGTGGTAGCTTCGGCGCTGGTAACTACGGCATGTGTGGCCGCGCTTACGACCCGCGTTTCTTATTTATGTGGCCTAACTCACGTATTTCAGTTATGGGCGGCGAACAAGCCGCGGGCGTACTTGCACAAGTTAAACGTGACCAAAAAGACAAACGTGGCGAAACATGGAGCGAGCAAGAAGAAGCAGACTTCAAACAACCTATTATCGACAACTATGAGCACCAAGGTCATCCGTATTATGCCTCTGCTCGATTATGGGACGATGGCGTGATTGACCCAGCAGATACTCGCCAAGTGTTAGGTTTAGCTATTTCAGCTTCATTAAATAAACCTATAGAAGAGACCAAGTTTGGTCTGTTTAGAATGTAGGGAGAAGTTGATTATGTTTACACATCAAAATATTAAAAGTCCTAGCGAACAAGTGTTATTCGACGTTGACAGTCGTGGCGTAGCAACCGTTACCATGAATAATCCTGACAAGCACAATGCCTTTGATGACAGTATTATTTTTGCCTTAAGCCACTTATTTCATGAAATCGCAAAATGTCATGACATCAAGGTAATGGTGTTGGCTTCAACCGGTAAAAGCTTTTCAGCCGGCGCTGATTTAGGCTGGATGAAACGTATGGCGTCATACACTTATGAAGAGAATTTAGCCGATGCTAATGCCCTAGCCCATATGCTTAAAAACCTTAACTTTTTACCTCAACCGACGATTGCTAAAGTACAAGGTGCGGCTTTTGGCGGCGCAGTTGGGCTAGCAAGTTGCTGTGACATTGTGCTTGCTAGCGAAAAAGCCAGCTTTTGTTTAAGTGAAGTAAAACTTGGCTTAATACCTGCCACTATTAGCCCATACGTAGTTAATGCCATTGGTCAAAAAGCCAGTCGCCGTTACTTTCAAACTGCCGAACGATTTTTTGCTGATAAAGCGCAGCAACTTGGTTTAGTTGACGAAATTCTGCCTTTAGAAGAATTAGATTCAGCCGTTGAGAAAATGACAGCAACATTATTGGCAAACGGGCCATTAGCGGTGCGCCAAGCTAAACAATTAGCGCTTGATGTTGCTTATCAAGATATCGACGAAGCATTAATTACAATTACCAGTGAGCGCATTGCGTCAATTAGAGTATCGCCAGAAGGTCAAGAAGGATTAAGCGCCTTTTTCGAAAAACGCCAACCAACTTGGCAAGCTCCATTGCAACAACAAGCATTAAAACAAAAATCATTAGATAAAGGCGAAGGATAAATTCATGTTTACTAAAATATTAATTGCCAACCGTGGCGAAATCGCCTGTCGTGTTATTAAAACTGCACGAAAAATGGGTATCCTAACCGTTGCTGTTTATTCTGATGCCGACGCTGATTCCTTACATGTCAATATGGCCGATGAAGCTATTCATATTGGTGGTTCACCATCGCGTGAAAGTTACCTGTTATCTGAAAAAGTTATTGAAGCTGCTAAGCGCACTGGCGCGCAAGCAATTCACCCAGGTTATGGTTTCTTATCAGAAAACGCTGACTTTTGTCGTATGTGTGCCGCCGAGGGCATTACATTTATTGGCCCTCCTGTTGGTGCAATTGAAGCTATGGGTTCAAAGTCTGCCGCTAAAAATATTATGGAAGCGGCACAGGTACCACTAGTACCAGGTTATCACGGCGATGACCAATCAGAAGCTGTGATCAAAAAAGCTGCCGATGATATGGGCTACCCTGTACTATTGAAAGCTACTGCAGGTGGCGGTGGTAAAGGTATGAGACAAGTCTGGAGCGAAGCCGAATTTTCAGAAGGTTTTGCTGCCGCAAAACGCGAAGCGAAGTCTTCATTTGGCGACGATACCATGTTGGTTGAAAAGTATTTAACACAACCACGCCATGTTGAAATTCAAGTTTTTTGCGACAATCACCAAAATGCCGTTTATTTATTTGAACGTGATTGCTCTGTGCAACGACGCCATCAAAAAGTGATTGAAGAGGCACCAGCCTTTAGCATGAGCGAAGAGTTACGCGCTAAAATGGGAGAAGCTGCAATTAAGTCTGCCCAAGCTATTGGTTATCAAGGCGCTGGTACAGTTGAATTCTTACTTGATATTGACGGTTCATTCTACTTTATGGAAATGAATACCCGCTTGCAAGTAGAGCACCCGGTCACTGAATTAATTACTGGCCAAGATTTAGTTGAATGGCAATTACGTGTTGCTGCCGGTGAAGTATTACCGAAAGCTCAACATGAATTAAAAATCAATGGTCATGCGTTTGAAGCACGTATTTATGCTGAAGACCCAAACAACGATTTTTTACCCGCAACCGGCACCTTAGACTTTTTACAACCACCGGTTGAAAGTGAGTTCGTCCGTGTTGACACTGGCGTTCGTCAAGGTGATGAAGTCAGCGTTTTTTATGACCCTATGATTGCTAAACTGATTGTTTGGGATGAGAATCGTGAAAAAGCGCTGCAGCGGATGGCAAAAGCGCTTTCTGAATACCGTATCAATGGCGTTACCACCAATATCGACTTTCTTTATAACTTAGCAACTTGCGCACCGTTCGTTAATGCCGATATTGATACCGGCTTTATCGAGAAAAACCAAGAAATTATTTTCCATGAAAGTGAGCAAGCCTTAGCCGGTGAGTTGCCAATGGCAGCGCTTTATTTAGTATTATCGCAAGAACTACAAGCTCAGGCTAAAGCCGCGAAAACCAATGACCCTTTTTCGCCATGGAATATGACCAATGCTTGGCGCTTAAATGAAGCCAATATTCATCATATGGTGCTCGCTCATAACGACACTGAATACCCTGTTGTTGTAGAGCAAAAACGCCAAGGTAGTGGCAGCTATTACTTGATCACGGTTGATGGTCAAACGGTTGATTGCCAAGGTCGAATCGAAAACGATACTTTATATGTCAGCATTGATGGCTATCGCAGCCATGCTACGATTGCACAAAACGGCACACAAATTAGCTTATATCATCAAAATGGCGTGTTTAATTTCACGCACATATTACCAGACTGCGGCGACAACAGCGGAGACGACAGCCATGGTGGCTTAGTTGCGCCAATGAACGGCACTATGGTTTCAGTACTGGTTAGTGCCGGTGAAACTGTAACAGCAGAGCAGCCGTTAATGATCATGGAAGCGATGAAAATGGAACACACTATTCGTGCGCCAAGCAATGGTGTTGTTGACACTATTTACTATAAAGATGGTGATATGGTTGACGGTGGTGCAGAATTGATTGCTTTTACTGCGGAGGAAGCGTAATGGCTAATACGGCAAGCTTACCAACGCAGGTAAAAATTGTTGAGGTTGGCCCTCGCGATGGCTTACAAAATGAAAAGCAGCAAATCAGTGCTGAAGATAAAATATCTTTAATTGAGAAGTTAGCAGATGCAGGCGTTCGCTATATTGAAAGCGGCAGCTTTGTCTCACCTAAATGGGTGCCACAAATGGCAACGTCTACGGATGTATTTAATGGCATCAAACGTAGAGACAACGTTACCTACGCGGCCTTAACCCCAAACATGAAAGGCTATGAAGCAGCAGTGAATGTTAATGCCGATGAAGTGGCGATATTTGGCGCCGCTTCAGAAGCCTTTAGTCAAAAAAATATCAACTGCTCTATTGAAGAAAGCTTGCTACGTTTTGAGCCTATAATGGCAGCAGCAAAAGCCGCTAATATTCCGGTGCGCGGCTATGTTTCCTGTGTTGTCGGTTGTCCTTATGACGGCTTTATTGAACCAGAGCAAGTCGCTATTGTTGCGGAAAAACTATACCAAATGGGCTGTTACGAAATATCACTCGGCGACACCATAGGTGTTGGCACTCCAGCTACCGTAACTAAAATGATACAGGCCGTTAGCGCCCGAATACCAGTAGAAAAACTCGCCGTTCACTTTCATGATACCTACGGCCAAGCGTTAACTAACATTTACAGTGCTTTACAAGCGGGTGTTATGGTAGTCGATAGTGCTATTGCAGGTCTTGGTGGATGTCCATATGCTAAGGGCGCTTCTGGCAATGTAGCAACTGAAGATGTTTTATACATGCTTAACGGTTTAAATATTGATACCGGTATTGATTTTAACAAGTTATTAGCTGCGGGTTGGTACATAAGCGACAAATTAGGTAAAGCGCCGGTATCTAAAGTATCAACAGCGTACCGCGCAAAATGAGTTTCTGCGAACTTCAAATACGAAGATAGCAATCACGATAAGAATTTTTAATGAGGAACAAACAATGGCAGGATTTGACAAGGTAGTGTCAAGCTATGAAGAAGCTATGGCAGGTCTTGAAGACAATATGACCGTAATTGCCGGTGGTTTTGGCTTATGTGGTATTCCAGAAAACTTAATTGGTGAAATTAAGCGTAAAGGTACCAAAGGTTTAACCGTGGTTTCAAACAACTGTGGTGTTGACGATTTTGGCTTAGGAATTTTACTACCGGATCGTCAAATCAAAAAAATTATCGCGTCTTATGTCGGTGAAAATGCTGAATTTGAACGTCAAATGATGAATGGCGAGCTTGAAGTAGAATTAACGCCGCAAGGCACTTTAGCTGAAAAAATGCGTGCTGGCGGCGCTGGTATCCCAGCATTCTACACGGCGACAGGTTACGGCACTCCAGTTGCCGAAGGCAAGGAAGAACGTGAGTTTGACGGTAGACATTACATTTTAGAGCCAGCTATTAAAGGTGACTTTGCTATTGTCAAAGCTTGGAAAGCCGATCGCTACGGCAACTTAGTCTTTAGAAAAACGGCACGTAACTTTAACCCTATGGCAGCAACTGCCGGTAAAATTACCGTCGTGGAAGTCGAAGAAATTGTTGAACCTGGCGAGTTAGACCCTGATCAAATCCACACACCAGGTATTTATGTAAATCGACTGATATTAGGTTCATTTGAAAAACGCATTGAACAACGTACCGTTCGCAGCGACGCATCATCATAAGTGTTAGTAAGGAGTAATTTATGGCTTTATCAAGAGAGCAACTAGCACAGCGCGTTGCACAAGAATTACAAGACGGTTATTACGTTAATTTAGGTATAGGTATTCCAACGTTAGTGGCAAACTATGTGCCTGAAGGTATGGAAGTGATGCTGCAATCTGAAAACGGCTTGCTTGGTATGGGGCAATTCCCTACCGAAGCAGAAATTGATGCTGACTTAATCAATGCAGGAAAGCAAACCGTTACTATGGCTACCGGTGCATCAATTTTTGACTCAGCAGAATCGTTTGCCATGATCCGCGGTGGTCATGTTGATTTAACCGTTTTAGGGGCATTTGAGGTCGATGTTAACGGTAATATCGCCTCATATATGATCCCAGGTAAGTTAATCAAAGGCATGGGCGGCGCAATGGATTTGGTTGCCGGTGCAGATAATATTATTGTTACTATGACTCACGCTTCAAAACACGGCGTATCAAAGCTACTCAGTAACTGTACTTTGCCATTAACAGGTAAAGGTTGCATAAAGAAAGTGTTAACAGATCTTGCCTTTATTGAAATTAAAAACGGTAAGTTTTACTTGTTAGAGCGTGCACCTGGTGTAACAGTGGAAGAAATCGTCTCATTAACCGAAGGTGAACTTGTTGTTAATGGTGAAATTCCAGAAATGATTTTTTAAAAAATTAACAACATATTGACATAAAACTACAAAACAAAGGAGCAAACGCTCCTTTTTTTGTACTTAATATCTCACAATCATTACAGAAAACAGCCATTTTTGATGGTTTTATTGGCTATTTATACAAAATACTTACAACTGTTAAATACCATCATTCCACCATAATATCAACAACTTAACAAAGTCAATGTGTTATACAGCGAAACAAATTATAACAAAGCAGTTGCATTTAATTATCGTTTTGGTAATACTGAAATTGACAAAGAAAAGGCAAGACACGCGAAAACGTGTTACGCAAAACCACCGGTCTAAGGGTAAATATAATACTGTATTTATCTATGACAGCGGAGTTACCGTGTTATTAGGTACATCCTGTGGTTTTTTCTTTTACTAACTCTATTTGTATTATAAAAGGTTATTAAAATGAAAAAATTATTACTAGTTACTACCATTACTGCTTTAACTATGACGTCTATAGTATCTGCGCCGAAAGCGCAAGCCGCGAACATCGCACAAAGTGTATGTGAGTATGTTGCCGCTGACGACAAGAAACGTATGCGTTCATTCTTAAAGACGAACAAATTAAAAATTCGTAATATCTTCGCGGGTATCCAGTGTAACGGTAAAAACTTGTTAGAATTCGCTGCTACTAAAGGTTCAGTAGAAACAGGCTCTTTGATGATTAGTAAATTACCAAAGAAAACAGTTTCAGCTAACATGGCACTTATTCAAAGTGGATCGCAACCATTAATAGACGCTGCTAACAAACGCGTAAGCAGCTAGAAATTTATTTTCCAGTAGGCGTTAATACTTATTGTAAGTTCAATGTTTTACTAGTTAATAATTCTTATGTCATTAAAAAGGCCAGCATTAGCTGGCCTTTTTCTTTAGTAGTTTTTTACTTCATAAAAATCATAAAATTCAACTAGCTACAATGCAAAAAACTGATTAAAATTAAATTAACTGAGTACCTCTCTTTCATTGGTTGTTTTAATGCCCCATAAGCGTAGTTACATTGATAGGAATAACGCCCTAATACTTACCGGTGGCGGCGCGCGTGCAGCTTATCAAGTAGGTGTATTATCAGCCATTGCTAAATTTATTCCCAGAAATCATGGCATTCCCTTCCCTATTATCTGTGGCACTTCTGCTGGCGCTATAAACTCAACAGCGCTGGCTTGTTATGCCTCATGCTTTCAATTAGGTGTTAAGAAGCTCGAATGGGTATGGAAAAATTTAGACCCAGGCCGCATCTATCACAGCGATGCTATACGAGTACTGGCTCATTTATCCGCAGGTTTGTTAGGGAGCTTTCAAGCAGATTATGCAAATAAAAGTGCTAGAAGTTTGTTAAACAACGCACCTCTTAGAGATTTGCTTAATATGGTGATAGATTTTAATCGTATTGATACCAATATTCGGCGAGGTTATTTATCAGCGGTTTCGGTTACCGCATCGAGTTATACCAGTGGTGATTCAATTAGTTTCTTTCAATCTAACGACACCATATCTCCTTGGTTTCGGGCAAAACGTCGAGGAGAGCCTACTCAACTAAATAGTCAGCATTTGATGGCTTCTGCAGCCATTCCGTTAGTTTTTCCTTCTGCTAAAGTTAGGCATGACCATTTAGGCGATGGTTCAATTCACCAGCTTTCACCGTTAAGTCCTGCAATACACTTAGGCGCTGAAAAAATATTCGTGGTAGGCGTTGAACAACCAAAAGAGCCGATTCACAATAGAGAAAATAATCCTCACCCACCAACCACAGCGACCATTGCAGGTCATTTGCTTGATACAATTTTCTCAGACACATTACAAAGTGATATTGAACGGATGGAGCGGGTAAATCATACGTTATCACTTATACCTGAACAGTTAAAAACAGAAACCACCGGGCTGAAAAACATCGAATCACTGGTGATCAACCCTAGTCATGACTTTAATGCTATTGCGGTAAAATATTACCGAAAGCTGCCATTATCAATCAGGCTTTTATTACGTAGCGTTGGTATTACTAATGATGCTGAATCAAGCTTGGTTAGCTATTTATTGTTTGAAAAAAACTACTGTAAAGAACTAATAAATCTTGGTTTTAACGATGCCTTGGAGCAAGAAAGTAAAATTCGCTCATTTCTTGAACTTTAAAAAGCAGGTGTTAATTTAAATAAAGCCTGCTAAAGATAATGACGGATAGCAATTTAGATGCAATAGAATAATCTTCTACAGACGCTACGGCCCTTCTTGAACAAAGCGTTCAGCTCTTTCAACACGGCGAGGTTTACCACGTACAATTAAGGTATCCTGAGGCTGTAGCACAGTATCTGCAGCTGGCTCTTCGGTTTCAATATCGTCTCTTCTTAGCGCTACAACAATCACACGGCGCTCCTCTAATTTTAGCGACGCAATAGAATGACCATTAGCATATGAGTCATCAGTTAAAAGAATGGCATGGGCAAACTCAATACGATCAATGGCATCTGGGCCCATATCTGTATGCTCGCCTTGAAAGAAACCATGTAGGTGATTGTAATGATTTTTTCGCTCTTTTTGCACACGACGAACAATTCTCGAAAATGGCACGCCAGTAAGCGATAAGACTTGTGACACTAGCATTAAACTCCCTTCTAAGCTTTCAGGCACAACTTCATTGGCGCCAGCTGCATGTAATTCATCAAGTTGATCATCATTACGAGTTCTGACTAAAATAGGCACCTCTGGCGCCAATGAGCGCACTCGTTGAATAACATCTAATGATTGTTTATCTTCACCAAAAGCAATCACGACCAATTTAGCACTTGATAATTTAGCCGCATGTAACAGCTCTGCTTGCCTTGATGAACCAAACAATACATTTTCGCCGGCTTCACGGGCCTTTGTTGCCCGCAGTGGGTCAATATCTATAGCGACAAAATCGATTGATTCTTGCTTTAAAAAACGACTGACAGTTTGGCCTATTCGTCCAAAACCACAAATAATCACATGGTCTTGCAAACTGGCACTTTTTGGCAATTGTTCAAGGGGTTGAGTGTCAACTTGCTTTTCTCGACTAAACCACAGCGCCCAACTACGTGCATGAGCTACCATATAAGGCGTTATTGCCATACTCAACACACCCGTTCCCAACAAAATAGATGCTGTTTTTTCTGGTAGAATTTCAACTTGGCTCGCTAAAGCTATTAGTACAAAACCAAATTCGCCCATCTGTGCCAACATAATGCCCGATGCCCATGCATCTTTTGGCGACTCACCTGCTCGTATGGCAAGTACAGCAATAATGACCGTTTTAATAACCATAAAACATATTAAAAGAAAAACTATGGTCAAAGGTGAAGAAAACACGACATTAATATCGAGTTTCATACCGACTGTAACGAAGAACAAACCAAGTAAAATATCGCGATAAGGCCTTATATCAGCCTCTAGTTGATGTTTATATTGGCTTTCCCCTAACATCATACCCGCCAAGAATGCGCCTAAGGCCATAGAAAGACCAAACCATTGCGTAAGTGCTGATGCGACCAAAGTAACCAACAAAGTTGTTAACACAAATAGCTCATCGGTTCTGACTTGTGCAACTAAATTAAAAAGGCGAGGTAGTATCCATTTGCCAGCAAACAACAACAATGAAACAACAAAAACTCCTTTTACCAAGGCAAATAACAACGCCAAAATAAATGAAGAATCACCATCTTGTGCTAGCAATGGGATAACAATTAATAATGGAACAACTGCAACATCTTGAAAAAGTAATACCGCTACAGAAAGCTGCCCAGATTTTTTCTTCATACCGCCACTTTCGCTCAATTGCCGAATAACAATTGCAGTAGAAGACAAAGCTAAAATACCACCAATAGTTAATGACGCTGCAAAGCTTTGCCCTAACAACATGGCAACAACCATAAATAACACCAATGATATGGTAACTTGTAAACTTCCGACGGTTACCACAAGGTGTCGCATGGCCATTAGCTTAGGCAATGAAAACTCAAGTCCAAGGGTAAATAAGAGAAAAACAATACCCAGTTCGGCGAAGTGCTCATAATCCACATGCTCTTGCGCAAGTGCTAAGCCATGTTCACCAACGAGAACACCAGCGACTAGGTACGCTAAAATTGCCGGTAACTGTAGTCGTCTAAACAACCAGACAATTAATACTGCACTGGTTAAAATCGCAAGTAATTCAAGGTGCCCTGTCACAAAAAATCCTTAGAAATGAAAAACGCTCGTGGCTAATAAATGCTTCAAACAAGTTACTGTAAGTTTAGCCTCCTAAATGACTGTTTGTCTAAGACATTTTTAATCTTCAAAAGAGGCTATTTTACATTACAGAAATATGTGCCAGTTATTGTCTAAATAAATAGGCTCGACAAGCTTTAAATCATAACAAGCTCTCAGCCAAATGCCTCACTACCCATCATTTTCCCTACAAACATAAGCGTCACAATTAAATAGGTACGATATTTGCTTTAATCGTAATGAAGTTACCGCCCCCAACTGAAACGGAACATTGTATGCGAACAGTAAATATTGTTAATCATCCAAACTCAAAATTTAACGCTTTTACGTTATTTCAACATAATAGCCAGCACAGTGAGCGCAACCTCGCCTTATTAGAGCAGTTGCAAACAACACTGGATGTTAGTGAACTGATCAATGTTTTCGCCTTAGAAGTAGCAAAGTTTGTCGATTTTACAGGGCTTTACTTTAAACACGACGAAGTTAGCGCAACTGCCAGAGGTAGTCGACAAGCAAAAGCCGAACGACAGTTTGAACTTAAACTTAACGGCAAGTTTATTGGATTACTTAGTTATTCTGTTAATGCACCAATTAGTCTTACTAACTTCAAAATATTAACGGAATTACATCAGCTATTAGTTAACCCGCTCAATAACGCCCTTCGTTATCATCAAGCGATGCAATTAGCCATGCAAGATGCATTAACGCAATTAGGAAACCGTCGAAGTTTTGACAACCAACTAAAACGAACTATGGCACAAGCAAACCGCCGCCATACACGTGTTGGATTAATTCTTTGTGACTTGAATAAATTTAAAGCCATTAATGACACGTATGGCCACATGGTTGGTGATCAAGTACTCGAACATTTCGCTAATGCTCTACGTCAGAGTGTTCGTGACACTGACAGCATTTTTCGTTTTGGTGGCGATGAATTTGCCGTTATTGTTGAAGATGCTTGTGAACAATCATTATCGGCAATTGAACATCGAATATATCAATCAATCACTAATGAAACATTACTTGCTAAATATAATGTCACCTGCAGTTTAGGTTTAGCATTTATGAATAGAGCCGATACCACAGACAGTTTCTTTCAACGAGCTGACACAGCCTTATATTCACAGAAGATGAATATGCCGCGTAAACTCAGTGTCGTTTCCAAAATTTCCAGTTAACGGTAATTTAGCCTAGAAACTATTTAACGCCTGACGCTTTTCGTCAGGTGTTGCTCCTATATACAAGCGGCAAAACCTTACCGCTTGTGAAAACTTGTCATTGCCAATTTTTGCCAGTACTTGGCGAAGATAAGCCTTATCTAAATTAAAGTTATCACAGTAGTGCTCAATCGCCTGTTCGATACTCGGATAGATAACCCCGTCAAATTGAAAGCTAAGTACACTACTATCTTGTTCTAACGCTATACCATCCAGTACTAAGGGCCACGCTTTGGCATTAACTCGTTGTTTAGCAACTTCATACATAAACCAGGCACTTTTTTGAAAACCAGCGAAGCAGCCATCTTCAAAGCCAGAATTTTGCAACTCCTCTTGTGTCCAATTTAAACCTATTGCCAAATCCTTTTTATATTTTTTAATTAGAGCGGATTTTACCTGCTGTTTTACCTGCCAAATATCTCTTACTTTTGCTTTTAATGCCATCGCATTACACTCATCACAGCTAGGCACAGCTAAACTAGGGTGAGAACAATCTAATACTAGGTGCAGATGATGAGGAAAACTAAAATAACATCCTGCTGGCTCTTGGCAAAACCAGCACTGATATCTATTTTCAAAAGGAACTTCAACGAAGTTATTGATAAGCATAACTTTAGAGTATAAATTTTCGGGAACTACCTAGGTTTCTTGCCTATCAGTTTGCTCTGCTTTTTCTTCGACTTTGCTCTTCGCTTGGCGGCGGGGGTAGAGTTTTCTTTCTTACGCGCTAACATTTGGTTTTTCTCTTGCGTCGCTTTGTAACGGCTTTTCTTTAACGGCGCATCTTCTTTAGCGTCATATTGTGCTGGTAATGCTCTATTTAATTCATATCCAGGAACAATAATACGTTCGAATTTTCGACCAATTAACGCTTCTATATTATCTAAAAACTGTTCATCTTTCGGGCTTACCAAAGAAATCGCGGTACCTGACTTGCCAGCTCGCCCAGTACGGCCAATACGATGTACGTAATCTTCAGCTAAAAATGGTAAGTGAAAATTAACCACATAAGGTAAGTTTGGAATATCTAAGCCACGGGCGGCAACGTCCGTTGCCACTAACACTCTAACGCTACCATCAACAAACTGTTCAAGTGCTTTATTGCGTGCGCCCTGAGCTTTATCTCCGTGACATATCGCTGCCTTAATGCCATCGAGTTTTAACTCTTTAGCCAACACATTTGCGCTTTCTTTGGTACCAGCAAACACTAATACCTGTTGCCAATTATTCACGCCAATAAGCTCAGACAACAATTCCGCTTTACGTGTTTCAGATACCCAGTAAACGGATTGCTTCACTTTACCTGATGTCGAGTTTTGACGTGCAACTTCAATGGTCTTAGGTGTTTTTAAAATTTTCTTAGCTAAAGTTTTCACTTTATTTGAAAAAGTTGCGGAAAACATCAAGGTTTGATGTTTTGCTTTGATCGCTGCAGAAATACGCTCAATATCCTTATAAAAGCCCATATCCAGCATACGATCTGCTTCATCAAGTATTAGAAATTGTACTTGTGATAAATCGAGGTTGCGTTGTTCCAAGTGCTCTATAAGGCGACCCGGTGTCGCTACCAACACATCTACGCCATTTTTTAACATTTTAGTTTGTGGCGGCATATTGGCGCCACCAAATACTGCGCCACAGCGTAATGATAAAAACTCACTATAGGCGTTAATGTTATCAGCAACTTGCGCTGCCAACTCTCGAGTTGGTGTTAAAACCAAAGCTTTAACGGTCGTTGTTGAGTCAAAGCCTTCAGTGGCTGGCTTTACCTTACGTGCCAATATATCCAGTACAGGCAAAGAAAAAGCGGCAGTTTTACCCGTGCCCGTTTGCGCACTTGCTAAAATATCAACGCCAGTACGTATCATCGGAATAGCTTGTTGTTGAATTGGGGTTAAGGTTTTATATCCACATGCTTTTACCGCTTTTAATAAATTAGCCGATAAACCTATTGCATCCACACTCATCACATCACCATCTTTTTTGTCATCAACGACGCCATTCTAAAACACGCCCTAAAATATTAAGGCGCGGATTATAGCAGCTTTATTTGTACTTGTTGGCATTAAAATAATACTAGTTTTTATTCCAGATACCTTTAGTTAAATTAAATCGCTGTTGTTCGCTGTGATCTGGCTGATAGCAAGGTAAATCACCATTATCATGTTGTTGGTGATAATCTTTAGCAATAGAAATTACCACTTTAGAAAGCATAAACAACGCAGTAACATTAAAAATTGTCATTAAACCCGTTGATAAGTCTGCCAAAGCAATCACCTCAGGTAAGGTCGCCACAGAGCCAAACACTAACATTAATAAGAAACCAATACGTAAAAACCAGCGGCCTAACAAGTTGTCCATATTCAAATATTTAAGATTATTATCTGCGTATGCAAAATTAGCCACGATTGAAGTAAAGGCAAATAATAAAATCGCAATAGTAATAAAGTCACTACCCCAAGCCCCGACTTGATAGGCCAGTGCTTGTTGAGTTAATTGAATGCCTTGTGCTTCACTTCCCGTATCTTTGAATAACAAAATTAATATTGCAGTACATGAACAAATAACTATGGTGTCAAAAAATACCGCTAACATTTGGATATAACCTTGTGATACTGGGTGTGGTGGAAATGGCTCCGCCGCAGCCGCCGCATTAGGCGAGCTCCCCATACCTGCTTCGTTAGAATATAAGCCACGTTTTACACCTTGAACAATAGCCGCACCTACTAAACCACTACCCGCTTCTTTTAAGCCAAAAGCAGAAGCGAAAATATTACTAATTACCGAAGGGATCTTTTCAAAATTTAACAATATAACGCCAATACAAACGAGCAAGTATAATAAGCCCATAAACGGCACCGTTAGTTCAGCGAAACGAGCAATATTTTTTAAGCCACCAAACACAATAAAGCCCGCCGCTAACGTGATCACTATACCGGTATAAAGTGGATTAAAACCATAGGAGCCATTAAATGCATCAGTAATGGAGTTTGCCTGTACCGCACTAAAAACAAAGCCATAACCAAAGAACAAACACAGTGAAAACGTTACTGCCAACTTTCTATTATTGAGGCCTTTACTCATATAATAGGCAGGTCCACCACGAAAATTACCATTAGTATCGCGCTCTTTATAAAGCTGCCCTAAGGCACTTTCTGCGAAAGCTGTAGCCATACCCACTAAAGCAATTAACCACATCCAAAAAACAGCTCCGGCACCACCAAGCGAAATAGCGACAGCCACCCCCATCAAATTACCGGTACCAACACGTGCAGCTAGTGATGTACAAAGCGCTTGAAAAGAAGAAATACCGTGACTTGAACTTTTTCGACTAGATTTCAAAATACTGAACATATGAAAAAAACGGCGAATTTGTAGCGCTTTTAATCGGATCGTAAACCAAATACCACAAGCACTTAACAAATATATTAAAACACTGCCCCACAAATAACCGTTAATAGTTCCTATCCATACTTCAATAAAGCTCGGCTCTATTACACTTGGTTCAACCACATTGTTCTCCAAAGGCTTTGTTATTTTTATATAAGATAAGGCAGCTTAACAAAAAAGTTAAAAAGATGAATAGCTTTCTTATTTAAATGGTAAGTAAATCACCAAGCATTAGTCTGTATTGAAGTAATGCAAAAAATTAGCGGCCAGTTGGCTACTCTTTACATAGACTAATACATAGTGGCCGAGCTTAATAATTACTTATTTTTATTAAATTGATGTATTTGCAAAGAGTGTATAAAAAGGCAATTAGTATTGCTCGATTAAGAAATTACCGAGTTCTTTTGAATTAAATGGCTTACGTAATACCGGATACGGCCATTGCTTATCTTCCTCAGCTATATAACCACTGATAGAGTATATGCTGATATCCGGGAATTTCGCTTTTACTAAATCCACCGCTTCTCGACCTGACATATCAGGCAAAATCATATCGGTAATGAAGATATCAAATACATCATCTCCAGCTAATGTCTTTAGTAAATTGGCTTTGTTGGTAATATGATTTGCTAGTACCCCTTCACTTTCTAAATAAAGCGAAATAAATTCAGCAATACTTTCTTCATCATCAAGGATTAGTGCACGTTTACCCGGCATATACAGTTTTGATTTGTTGTCAACAGGAACAATACTCAAATGTGGTCTACCATCGCATTTAAATATTAAGGTGAAATGCGCGCCACCTAGCTCTCCTTTACCTTCAACTTGTATTTGACCATTATGCTTATAAATGGTGCTATAAACATTAGCTAGACCAATTCCATTCCCCTTATTTACCGATTTACTGCTATAAAATGGGTCGAATATTTTCGAGATATTTTCATCAGCAATGCCAATACCACTGTCTTGTACATGAATTTCCAGACGATTTTCAGACATTAAATTAGCCGATATTTTGATTTTGCCAATAAGTCCTTGCTCTTGAATAGCGTCTTGAGAATTAAGTACTAAGTTCAACAAAATATTTATGAATTCCCCTTGTGGAAATTTAATCGCACACTCAACGTCTTTAATATCGAGCGTAAAATCTATGGTTGGTAGTAATAACTGTTTAAATAGGTATTGGTTTTCTTCAATTTCTTTAATTGGATCAAACTCAATCACTTTTACAGTAGGTTTACGGGTAAATGCCAATAAACGCTCAGTAACACTTTTCCCCTTATCTATGGCATTTTTAACCCGTTCTATATAGCCATGAATATCTCTTTCACCTTGGTTAAACTTCAGTTCAAGCATTTCAGTGGCACCGAGCGCAACGCCAAGCACATTATTAATATCATGCGAAACATTACCAAAAGTATTACCGAGTAAGGCCAATCGATTACTAATAATTTGCTGCTGCTCTTTGCGGAATTTCTCGGTAATATCTTCAACAATCCAAATATAAATTCCCTCATCGCGTTCATAGGTTATTGATAAATCAAAAACGGAATTGTATTTGTCAAAGCTAATATTACTTCGCTTTATATGACCATGCGCTTTCGCTTTTCTTTTATATTCAATGTAATCGGTAATGCTGAAATTTATATAATTAAATAAAACTGAGTTTTTACCATTATTTTGTGGTGATAAATCTTGATAGACAATATTGTCTTGCTCATCAATAAAAAATATCGGCACCTTAATGGTGTTGTTAACCAGTGCTAGTAATTTAAGCTTTTCAATCGTTTCTTCTGATTTAGTAATATCTCGACAAACACCAAATATGCCAGCAACTTCACCTTCAGAGTCAATTTCAACCTCAGCCAATACTTCAACTTTCACTCGCCGACCAGATTGGTGTTTAATCACACTTTTAACGTAGAAACCTTGTTTTTGTTTAACAGCATTTGCCATTTTATCTTTGATTATTTGCTGTTGTTCATCAACATAATAGTTAATAGCACTTTGTATATCTGGCTTATAACTACTCGGGTCTAAACCATGAACACGAAATACCCCCGTCGACCAAAATAACTCTTGCGTAAATAAGTCATATCGCCAGTGGCCAGAACTGATCAAATCTTCCGCTAACACGAGATAATTATTCTTTTCTTTCAACCGTTCCACCAATTGATAGTTTTCGGTAATATCTTTCACTGAACCGAAAACTTTCTGTGGTTTATTGTCTTTGTACGCAAATACTTTTCCTACAATACAGAGCCATTTGGTGATACCAAACTTGGTTTTAATTGGAAAGGTTAAATTTACACAAGGTATACGGCCACTTAAATGTTCATCAAACATCGCATAAATGCTTTTGAGTACGTCGCGGGTAACGAGTTCTTTTCCTAATGTTGCCGGGCCTGTGTATGCTTCTTCACCATAGTCTAAAATTGCCATCATATGCGCAGAGTAAAACATAATGTTTTTGTCAATGTTCCACTCCCAGAACGCTTCTTCGATACTACTTAAAACTTGCTTAACATCTTTGGTAGAAGGTTCGTGATCAAAACTTGCAGCTTCTAAATATTCGGTTAAATAAACAACAAAACCCTGTTCTCGCTCTGTTACTCTAATCGTACAAGGAATACTTTGCTCTGATTGATTAAGCAATAAAATATGCCTAGGGTGGCTAATTGCGTTAGCATTACTTTGATAATGCTGTCGATGTTTAACATGAACTTCAACCAATGAATCGGGTAATAATAACTCTAAAGGCTCACCGATTAATTGCTCACGACTATAGCCAGACAAGCAGGAAAATTGCGCATTACAGTCAACAATAATGCCCTCTAAATTTGTCGATAGAACGGCAAAAGGCAAGTCAGCAAGGCGAATGTTTTCAGAAATATTCAAAACAGTTCATCCTCTTCTTCAAGTACTTCTTGCTCTTCTTCTTTTAGCGAATTTAGCGACTTAAGTTCGTCGACACTTTTCAAAGCGCTATCGAGTAATTGCCCAACTTCCAAAAAATTTATATCATCTTGCGTATGTTTTTTTAAAGCCTTATGGACTAAGTCTGTCAAGTACTCTTCTTGTTCAAAGCTCATATCTAAAATATGAAAACTTTGGCCAATATTCGTAACAATTTCATTCATAACTTCTTGTTGATGGTGTTTAGAAACCGCTAACATTTTCTTAGTTTGAATAACCGCTTGCTGAATTTTATCTTGCACGGTAATCAAAGAGTTTTGGTAACTAATAAATGCAATTCTTGCCCCTACACACTCAATTACCGATGCGAGGGCATCAATATAGATATCTGTATCTATTGTGCCATCTTCCAGGTTCAAAATAAGAATTGACACTAAGTCATGGTTGAAAATAGTTCTCGCACCAAAACGATATAAACGCGGCTTTATCTTCAATAGTTTCATTACATCAATTTCGACAGGAGAACAAACGCCGTTCTTGGAGCTATAAAAGCTGGTAGTATCATTGATTGGATAAAAGGCAATACAGCCTTGCAAGTTCATACTGTACAGGTAGGAAAATACTTCGTCTCTAATTTTTTCTAAGCTAAAACATTGGTTTAGTTTAGAAGTTAGTTGCATGCAACTACCATATTTAGAGGCTTGTGCCATTGAAATGTTAATAACACGGTCTTTAGATATCAACTCATTTTCAAATGAGTGCATTTTTTCTTGATACTCAATCAAACGCTTTAATTTTTTAATCAACGCCAATAAAGAAATTGGCTTAGATAAAAAATCATCCGCGCCGCATTCCAAGCCCTTTAAAATGGCATCTTCAGTTGCTAAACCTGAATACAAAACAAAAGATTTAGCTATTTTGTCACCATGAACCTGTTGTTTAATCCAGTCTGAGCCTTTTTCTTTACCTATATGTTCGTCAACTAATGCAATATCAAAACTGTTAGTATTCTTATTACTAATTATATTTTCGACTTCATTAAGATCAGCTGCACATTGCACAGAAAAATCTAATGCTAATGCTTCATACAAAAGCTCTAAATAGGCTCTGTCATCATCAATTATTAATACACTTGGTTTAGACATATATATCCCTTTCAGTACTTCCCTAAAAAATATAAAACTGTAAACAACCTCACATTTAAATTAACGCAAGATACAGCCCACTACGCTGCTTTGTATATCGAACATTGGTTACGCTTATTTGCTTTAGCCTGATAAAGGGCCAAGTCTGCCTGTTCAATAAGTTCACCAATATCTTTTGCCCCTAAACTTGAAGATGACACTCCAATACTAACTGTGACCTGCGGTAGCACTGTGGAGTATTTATGTTCAATTTTTGCGGCAAGTAATGCGCGAATAATTTCTTGTGCTTTAAAATGTGCGCCAGCTATAGGCGTATATGGCAAAGCGATAATAAATTCTTCTCCACCATATCGCCCAATCACATCTGTAGAGTGATCCAATTGATAATTAAAAACATTGGCAACTTTTGTTAGGCATTCATCACCTTTTTGGTGCCCATAGTTATCGTTATAAAACTTAAAACAATCAATATCTAACATAAGTAAGGATAATTCTGCTTCATCTGCAGCATTCTTATGCCAAGCAGTATTTAGCATGTTATCTAAACCGCGACGATTAAGAAGTTGTGTTAGCGGGTCAATGCTACTTAGTACTTCCAATTGTTTATTGGCTCGCTCTAATGCTGACTTCATTTGGGAAATGCGCGCCATTGCCCTAACTTTTGCCGCTAGCACAACTTGTTTTACTGGCTTGGTTAAGTAGTCATCACCACCGGCATCAATTCCTTGAGCTAAGTAGTTTTCACTATCATTAGCACTAAGAAAAATGATCGGCATCCATTCTTGGTAGGTTAAACGAATAATTTTAGTCAGTTCAAAGCCGTTCATCTCCGGCATTTCAATATCCATCAAAATTAAATCGATACTGTTTTTTTCCAGAATTGCCAAGGCTTCAATATGCCCGTTTGCGCAAATAGCTTTGAAGCCGCTGTCTTCTATCATGGCATTAACTATTTGCCTTTGGTAACTACTGTCATCAATTACTAAAATATTCACTATAATTCCTCACAAGTTTAGCTTATTTAAGCCACAAATACGTTGACTCTACGGTTCTACCGCCATCAAAATACTGCAAGCTTTCTGCAAGATGTTTAACTAACTCAATCCCTCTACCTGATAACTGTATGCCAGTACTTGCAGCTTTAGGCTGCCGTTGTAATGTTTTGCTAATATCAAAGCCCTCACCACTATCTGTCATTTTAATTTTCAGACGTCCGCCTTTGGATAATGGGTAATATGCTAAGCTAATATCGACAAACCCAGAATTTAGCGCTTTCAAGCTAATTTCTCTTTCGTGATAATATTGAGTAAACCCGTCAGGATAAGTTTTTAAATCTGAACTTAAGCCTAAAACACCATGCTCTAAAGCGTTTGCAAAAAGCTCTGTAAGAATTGTTTGCAAACTTAACCATTGTTCACCATTTCCTTCAATTTCATGGATATGATTCATAACAATTGGGATAGGATTTACCGTCGCTAGACGGGAACCGGTAAGTGACAATTGCCATTGCCAAGCAGGTGAGGATTCTATATCGCTATTAAGATCAGCGTCATCGCTTGCTTCGTCAATTACGCAAGCTTTTAAATAGCTTTGTTGCCACCCCGAACAAGGAATATCAACCAAAGATATATCATCTTCTTGCTCCATGCTTTGACAAAAAGTGTCTACGCTTGCCAACACGGTTTTTGTTATATTTCCAGCCTTGAATCCATCTTTAACGGCAACCTCAAATCTCTGATAGTCATACATTTGATCAAGCTTATTCCTTGCTTCTACTATGCCGTCACTTAATAAAATCACCCGGTCCGACTCAGCAACTGAAATCACCGACATTTTTGTCTCAGGCAGTAAGCGCTCAATGACTCCCATCGGCGGATGACTAGATGATATTTTTTGCTTTATTTCGCCAAGCCCTGAGAATACGTAGACGTCAGGCAAGCCCGCGTTTAGTACATGTATTGAGCTTTCGTGAGTAGAAACCGTAACAAAAGCGGCGGCTAAAAATAAATCAGACGGCAATAGATTATAGAGTTGGGTATTTATTTGCGTAACAATATCGAGTATTGAAAAGCCTTTACGCGTCATCGCTCTAAACGTTTCTGCCAATGGTACCGCACCTATTGATGAGCGCAAACCATGACCAGTAAAGTCCCCTAACAGTACATTGACGTCACCATTAGGACATAATGCACTTAGCTGAATATCACCGCTAAATAATGCCGCGGGTTTTTTCAAAATTCCGATTCGCTCTAGACCAAAATTTCGAGCTTCGATAACATCTGACATTAATTTTTCGGCTATCTCAACATCCGCATCTTGCACTTGTTGTAAAACTTTTAGTTGCCCGTACAAATCGCTAATTCGCTGAATTGATTTGATTTTAGCTTTGAAAACCTGAGCAGAAAAAGGGCGTACTAAGATGCCGTCGCCACCGGCTTCAATACTTTTAATATAGGCTTGGTCACTACTTTCATTGGTCACGAAAATCAATGGGCATAAACTATATTTATCGGAATGTTTTTTAATTTTTCGCGCAGCTTCATAACCGTTCATAATGGGCATATTGATGTCCATTAACACTAAATCCGGCTGGTACTTTATATACTTAGTTACGCCATCAAGGCCATCGTTTGCAGAAATAACTTTATAGCCTTCTTCTTTCAACATCCGACTTAGCACTTCTCGCTGTAATTCTGAGTCGTCAACAATTAGCGCCAGTTTTACATCTAGATGAATAGCAACAGCTTCCATACCTATGCCTCTATCGTGAGTAAGCGATGAAATTGAGCAATTTCTAAAATTTTATTAACGGTTTCATTTGGTTTTTGAATTACAATTTGGTTTTCACTTTTTTCAGCGTGATCTTTTAATAACAAGATCATGCCTAAGGCAGAACTGTCCATATAGGTTGTTTTCGATAAATCCAGATTAATAACAACATTGTTACCTTGAAAATCGACATAGGCATCTCGAAAATTTTGATGCAAAGAGAAGTCAAACTTACCGTCAATCATAATAGAAAGTTGGTTACCATCTTTCGTTATTACTTTTTCTACAGTCATATTTAATCCTTAAAAATTTACGTAAAAAATTATCTGCACTAGTTAGAACAATTCAACTTCGCCTTCATTCATTGTAACTTGAGCAACACTGCGCTGCTCATCTTGCTTATTCGTTTTATTGAGTATGTCGTGACACTGGTTTTGCAATGCTTGTAATTGTTGTTCTTGCCGCTCAGGAGTAATTTTTATATCAGCAAGCGCAACATTAAGCTCAGTAATCGATGACAAATTATGCTTAATTGAGGTTAACGTTTGGTTGGTTAAATCTTCAAATTGTAACGAGCGAATGGCATTGGCAACATGTGTAGCTATTTGTGGGGTAATTAAAGACAATTCTTCAACAACAAAATGCGTATTCGAATTCGTTTCTCCAATATACTCAACCATTTCGGCAACTTTCTCTTTCGCTTTTAATGTTGGCGTCATATCTGCCGACGCCATAGCTTCAACCGACGAACGTAGTTGACTTATAATGCTCTGCGCACCGGAAATTTTATTGCGAATATCATCATTTAACTCCGTTGAATTTACCGATAACGACCTCACCTCATTGGCAACAACCGCAAATCCCCTACCGGCTTCACCGGCTCTCGCCGCTTCAATTGCCGCATTTAATGCTAATAAATTGGTTTGATTCGCTAAATTTTCAACTTGCCCAAGCAGGCTAAATATACTGTCGAACTGTGCTATCATTTCATCTGTATATGACAGTGTTTCAAGACTTTTTTTACTGGTATTAATAATAACTTCAACGAACTCTTGTAAGGTGTTATTGGTCTGGGAAATAAAAGAATCAATAATGGAGTCTTGGTTTTGCTGTTCATTGCGGGCGACATTGGCAATAACCTGACTAATCAAATTTTGCTGCGCATCAGTTAAAGATTGCAAACTTTTAAAGCTATCGGAAATATCGACCACAGCTGAGCCAACAAAGCTATTTGCTCGATTAACTTCATTATCAATAATGGCTACTTGTTTGCTCAGCAACGCACTTACTTCTTGAAAGCTTGATTCTATTTCTTTGCTATTTACAGAGCTTGTTTTCACTTTATTAATTGGCCTAAACGGTAAGTGTTCAGTTATGCGAAGTTGTACTACAAAAATAATTAATATACTTAAGGCCAGCACACCAGTTAGAAAATCAAGCGACAAAACGAGTAAATCAATTAACAATATACAGCTAATAAATATACCGACTAAGGTTAATATTTTATGTTTACTCATACACTATTCTCCGGCACAAGATTCCAACCAAAGGCTGCGTTGTGCAAAAGCTCAGTGCCTAAGCTTTCTAGCGGTAATTGTTTATTATGTGCATTAAGCTTAAAAGCGCTGCCGGGCATTCCCCAAACAAGGCTGGAGTTTTTATCTTGAATTATGGTCATCGCACCATGAGATTTAAGTGCTAATAGCCCTTGCGCGCCATCTTGCCCCATACCCGTTAAAATAATAGCCTGAACATTATTGGCCAGTGGAACTAGTGAGTTGAAAAGCACATCAACCGCAGGTTTATGTCGATTAACCACAGGCGAGTCTTCGAGTACACACATTAACCCGAGTGCATTCGACATCACTTTTAAGTGCTTATCTCCAGGCGCTATATAAACATGACCACTTTCAATTTTCTCACCATGCCTAGCTTCTTTCACTGTCATTGAAACATTTTTATTCATTCGTTCGGCAAAACGTGAGCTAAAGACATTAGGAATATGCAAGGTAATTACTATCGCGGGCGAATTACTTGGTAAACTCATAAGTAATTTCTTAATAGCATCGGTACCACCGGTAGAAGCACCAATAGCAATAATATGATTTGAGTTTTTCGCTTTGGTAAAACTTAGTGGCTTTGTTTCATGATTTTGACTTTGTCGATTATAGGCAAGATCTCGAGACTGAACGCTGGCAGCATAGCGTATCTTCTCAACAATGGTATTTTTAAAATTTGCCTTTTGGCTAGTTAAAGCTTCAAAACTAGGCTTGGCTATAAAATCTATTGCTCCAAGCTCAAGTGCTTTTAGCGTGGTATCAGCTCCTTTAGTTGTTAATGTTGACAGCATAACTACTGGCATTGGCCTTAAACGCATTAAATTTGACAAAAAGGTAATGCCATCCATTTTGGGCATTTCGACATCAAGCGTTAGTACATCAGGGTTGAGTTGCTTAATTAACTCACGGGCAACAAAAGGATCTTTCGCCTCGCCAATAACGACAATGTCGTCAACATCGCTTAATAGTTCTCTAACAATATTTCGAATAACTGTTGAGTCGTCAATTATCAGTACTGTGATCTTTTCCATGTCACTCACCATCCTTTAAAATAACTCTACCTCGCCATCACCAGATATATCTTGCAAATGGCTTTGGTAAACACGCTCTCTTTTACTTATGGTGTCATTATGTAAGTTCTCGATAATTTTCACTAAGGCCCGACCGGATTGCGGTTCAAAAACGACTTTTCGTGGATATATTGACCCTAAGTCCGAGCTAACAAGGGGAATATTTTCATCCTCTAAATAGCCTAAAACAAAATTAATATTACGAGCGCCAATATCTGTCATATGTTCCATAACTCTTGCGCCACCGAACGCTTTAGCTTTTAGGTTTCTTTTCTGGCCACCATTTTTCAGAATTAAATTGATTAAATACTCCATGGCAAAATTTCCATATCGAGTCGCATCAGAATGCATCCCCCTTTGCCCCCAATCTATTTCATGGGCCTCTTTATGGGTTAACGGCAGCATAAAGTGGTTCATTCCGCCAATGTTTTGTTTCTCATCCCAAATACAGGCCGATACACAGGAACCTAATGTCGTTGCTATGGGAATATACTCTTTAGAAACATAAAACTCCCCAGGTAGAATTTTCGCTACAACTGCGCCTCTGCTGCTATCCCAGTAATGGTTAATATGGGAAAACTCTGCTAAGCACTGTTCTTTAAAATGCTCTACATCTGCACTTTTAGTTTTTATCAACAAATTAATTCATCCTTGATTTCAGACTAAAATGGTTTACGAAATATAGTTCTACCCACACATTCAAAGTATTTTTGATAACTGCCTAAGTTTTCACTATGCCCTAAGATCAATAAACCACCCGGCGCTAACATATTGTAATAACGCTCAAATAAATTAATTTGCGTTTGTTTATCAAAATAAATTATGACATTACGACAGAAAATAATGTCAAACGGCCCAGTCATTGGCCAAGGTGCCAATAAATTTAGTTGCTTAAAAGTGATGTAACTGCGTATCAAATTATTAACTTTTATTTGCTTGTTACTTTGCCCTCGCCCCTTTTTGAAATACTTACTTTTTAAGTGGTGGGGAATAGCTTCAACACTCTCAATTGGGTATACAGCTTGTTTACCCTGTTCAACAACATTACTGTCGATATCTGTTGCCAGTATTTTTGCATCCCAGTTTACCAAAGCCTGGCCTATGGCTTCTTGCAAGGTAATTGCAATGCTATACGGTTCTTCTCCAGTAGAGCTAGCTGACGACCAAATACGAATGCGCTTACTATGCTTTTTAGTCGTTAATAACCTTGGCAACTCTATTTCACTTAAATAATTAAAATGATGTTGCTCTCGGAAAAAGCTGGTTAAGTTGGTTGTAATGGCATTAATAAAATAATCTTTCTCTTGCTCAGGCGATGTTTGCAATAACTGACAGTAAGCCGAGAATGAAGGTAGTTTTCGCTCGCGAACAATACGGGTAAACCTGCGATATACCATTTCTCTTTTTGACTCATTAAGCACTATGCCAGCATTCTGATATGTAAACTGGCAAATATAGTTAAACTCGTCAGAGGTTAAACTTACTGTGTCATTTCTGTGCAAGGCAATCATATTGGTTTAAAACTCTTCCCATTCTTGATCACTGTTAACTACATTGGCATTTGATCTTTCTTTAAATACCGTTCGAATAGGTTCTTCAACAGCAGACAACCTTGGCTTAATACGCTGTTTTGTCAGGTTTGGCCTTGAATGATTTACCTGATTCTTGGCGTGCACGCCGTCTTGCTCATTGCTTTGTGTAAAGAATGAAATTTGCTCAAGTAGTTTTTGCGCTTGCTCTTCCATTGACTTACTCGAAGCCGCGGCCTCTTCAACGAGCGCTGCATTTTGTTGAGTCATTTCATCCATTTGGCTTACAGCGGCACTAACTTCACCTATACCTGCTGACTGCTCTTTACCAGCACTGTCGATATCGCCAATCATTTTGCCGACATCTTGGATTGCGTCGGCCAATTCGCTAAAGGTTTTACCCGTTTCATCCACCAATTTCGTGCCTAGACCCACCGCTTCGACACTATCATTAATCAAGCCTTTAATTTCTTTGGCTGCACCTGCCGAACGCTGTGCTAAATTACGTACTTCGGCAGCAACAACGGCAAAACCTCGACCTTGCTCGCCAGCTCGGGCAGCTTCAACCGCTGCATTTAGTGCTAATAAATTAGTTTGAAATGCTATTTCATCAATAACACTAATAATGTCGGCTATTTTTTTACTCGACTTATTAATGTCGCTCATGGCAGATATTGCATTCTGTACGACTTCGCCGCCGTTACTAGCCTTATCCATTACCGATGACGAAAGCTTACTCGCTTCCGTTGCATTTTCAGCATTCTGTTGCACGGTACTAGTTAACTCCTCCATTGCCGATGCCGTTTCTTCTAGTGATGATGCTTGAGATTCAGTACGGTGACTTAACTCGCTATTTCCTTGTGCTATTTCACGAGACGAGTCAAAAACATTGGTTGAAGCACTGCGGATATCAGTTACCATCTCATTCAAGACATGAATAAAGTCATTTATTGAGTCACCAATAATGCTAAATTCACCAACTAAGTCAGTCTCTATTCCTTGCGAAAGATCTCCTTGTGACATAGTGATCAAGGTATTTTTAATCTCAGAGATTGCTTGCTTTCGTGCGGTAATATCAGTGGCATATTTAACAACTTTATAGGTGTCTCCATTTAGGTCTAAAATCGGATTATAGGAAGCTTGAATCCAGACTTCTTTTCCTCTTTTACCTATGCGTTTATATTCACCACTGTCGAATTCGCCACGGTTTAATTTGTCCCAAAACTGTTGGTAATCAAGACTATTTTTTTCATTCGGTTCAACAAAAATACTATGGTGTTGCCCTTGTATTTCAGCCAACGTGTAGCCAACCGCATTAAGAAAGTTTTCGTTGGCGGTAATTATGGTGCCATCCATATTAAATTCTATTACCGCCTGCGACTTTCCAATAGCATTTATTTGCCCAGCAAAGTCTGCATTACGAAGCTTTTGTTCAGTCACATCTGAGGCAAATTTAACAACTTTAATTGGCTTGCCATTTAAGTCAAAAATGGGATTATATGAAGCTCGTATCCAAATTTCTTTGCCACCTTTACCAAGGCGTTTATATTCTTTCGACTCAAATTCACCACGATTTAAACTTTCCCAAAACAACTTGTATTCGGCGCTCACTTTAAACTCTGGCTCTACAAACATACTATGATGCTGGCCTTGAATTTCTGCTAGGGTGTAACCAACTGTGCTTAAAAAGTTGTCATTGGCAGTAATAATTGTGCCATCCATATTAAACTCTATCACCGCTTGTGACTTGTTTATTGCATCAATTTGCCCCTGAAAATTTGCGTTAGCTAACTTTTGTTTACTAATTTCAGTCGCAAATTTAATGACCTTTATAACTTTCCCATCAACATCAAAAATAGGATTATAGGAAGCTTGTATCCATATTTCTTTACCGCCTTTACCAATACGCTTGTATTCTTTTGAATCAAATTCACCACGGTTTAAGCTTTCCCAAAACATTTTATATTCGGTACTTGCCTTATATTCAGGCTCTACAAATATACTATGATGTTGGCCTTTTATTTCATCCAAAGTGTAGCCAACGGTGTTCAAAAAATTCTCATTGGCGGTAATAATCGTCCCATCCAAATTGAATTCTATAATTGCCTGAACTTTGTGTATGGCATCGAGTTGTGCCGCCATATTCGCAATTTGCATTTCATTATTTTCTGACGTTAAAACTTCATTACTTTGGCTCATTGTCGTTAAATTCCCTGTCGATTGAAGGTGTTCAAATACGCTTTTTGGCAGTGTTGACTCACTAAACTGCGTAGTTAAATGTTTAATAACTGCTGTCCAAGCCCTCTTAAGAGCAAACGAAAAGTTATCCTTATGAATATCAATTAAGGCATCAAGAAATGCCTGACCAATACTGTTTTGTATAATGTTCCATTCTTTATTTCCTGTTTCGGTTTTTGTTTTAACTGGGCTTTTCTTCGCGGCAATTAATTTTGGGATCTCTGTATTTAGCAGCGCAATTACACAATGTTTTTCGACTTTAGCCTTAGTTATAAAGTCGCTTTTAAAACTTGGCTGAGCTTTAAATAAATACTGATAAAATAGAGCGTTCAATTGCAATAAATTATCTTGTAAGCTTTGCCAGTTTGTTTGTACTAAAGTAACTTGCTTGGGTGTCATAAACGTTAACTCCAAACCACTTTATTTAAATTGCAACGGCATTGCTGCTGTGTATCGGCTTATCAAGGTGCTCATTCATTTGATAAAGTTCATTGTGATCAAGCAATGATGCGTTATTGAGTAAAATAATGAGCTTGTCTTCAACAGACGCTAGACCTTCTAGAAAGCAGCTATCGATATGTTGACCAAAACTTGGTGGCTTTCGAATAGCATTGCTGGAAAATTTATAAACATCAGACACCGCATCGACGACAATACCAACTACCATAGGTTGAGATTTGTCAGGATTTCGCAAAATAATAGTGACGGTTTGTTCATTATAGGCAAGCGGTGTAAAGCCAAATCGTAAACGTAAATCGATAATAGGAATAATAACCCCACGAAGGTTAATAACCCCTTTAATATAGTCAGGTTTATTTGGTAATTCGGTTACAGAGCTCCATACTCTAAGCTCTTGTACACACAAAATATCAACGCCAAATTCCTCGCCATTTAGGATAAAAGTAAGATATTCTTTTTCTTGTTCCACGATTATCTCCTTTATAATTTCGTTTGATATTCTTCTATAACTTGCAGCGCCGTAACATCAAGTAGCGTTACTACGTTTTCATCAACATTGACCAGACCTTTGACATAATGAGGCGCTAAACTCCCACCAAAAGCTGGCGCTGTTTTAATATCTGACTCTTCAGCATTTAGTACATCTGAAACTGCATCAACTACAAAGCCCATAGTGCGGTAATTATTGTCATGCCATGCTTTAAGCACTATCACAACCGTCGTTTTGCAGTATTTTTCCTCTCCGATTCGAAATTTAATTCGCAAATCGATAATAGGTACAATAACCCCACGCATGTTAATCACGCCTTTAACAAATTTAGGTGCATTAGGAATATGCGTGGGTTGCTCCCAACTTCTAATTTCTTCGACCGATAAAATATCAACGGCATATTGTTCGCTGCCCAATGAAAAAGTCAGGTATTGCTCGCCACTGGAAATAAAATCTAATCCTTCAAGTGCGTATTCACCTTCAACGGGAATTTCATCCACTAACGCTTGAATATTCATTAATGTACAACCTCTTCTGCTGCCGCATAATTATGTTGTTGTGTTTTAGCTTGCTTTAACGCCATGGCGATCATACTTGGAATATCTAATATCATTGCTACCGAGCCATCTCCTAAAATTGTCGCGCCAGAGATCCCTTCAACTTGTTGATAGTTTTCATTTAGGCTTTTAACAACCACTTGCTGCTGAGCGAGTAAATCATCGACCATTAAGCCAACCTTTTGCCCCTCAGCTTCAACCACAACAAGCAAGGAATGATTAATTTCTTTATTTTTTGCTGGAATATTAAAAAGCTTGTATATAGGAATAACGGGGACGTTGTCTTCACGAAGACGATATAACACCATGTCTCCGGATGTACGGTTAATCAATGACTCTTGTATTTGTAACGACTCAACAATGGTAATTAGCGGGATAATATAAACTTCTCGCCCAACCTTAATTAATTGACCATCTAAAATTGCTAAAGTTAATGGTAAAAACACTTTAAAAGTGCTGCCCTTACCCAATGTTGACTCTATTTGAATACGACCACCTAGCGATTGAATATTGCGTTTAACAACATCCATACCAACACCACGTCCCGATATATCACTAAGCTCTTTAGCCGTTGAAAAACCGGGCTCAAATAACAAATCATACACTTGGTTATCAGTGAGAGAGTTTGATTCGTCAACTAGGCCCTTTTCTACTGCTTTTACTAGTACGGCATTTCTATCAATGCCACCGCCATCATCCTTAATTTCTATCACAATACTGCCCCCTTGGTGATATGCATCAAGGGTAACGGTTCCTTGTTCGGGTTTGCCATTAGCCAGTCTAATATCGGTTGCTTCTATCCCGTGATCAACAGCATTGCGAACTAGATGTACCAAAGGGTCACCAATTTGTTCCATCACAGTTTTATCTAGCTCGGTTTGTTCACCTTTTATGACTAATGCTATGTCTTTATCCATTTTTTTAGATAAATCATGTATTAGCCGAGGAAAGCGGTTAAATGCAAAGCTAATGGGTAACATGCGAATACGCATAACACTTTCTTGCAACTCTTTAGTGTTTTGCAGCAACTGCTCTAATCCAGAATTTAAACGAGCAACTTTAGATAATTCAAAATCATTTCCTAACTCAGATAGCATTGATTGTGTTATGACAAGCTCGCCTACCAAGTTGATCAGACTATCGACTTTATCAACACCAACCCTAATAGAGCCTGACTCGACCTTTGATTTAACATTTGTAATGCCATTACTAGCGTTGGCAGGAATAGAGCTAGATACGGTACTGGCTTTTTTCTCGGGTTCTATTGATGCGGCATTGCTCTCGTTAACATTTTCAATTACAACTGCACTTTCCGGTTCAATAGTCGTAGTTTCCGGTGCTACTTTTTCAATAGTAAGCTGGCATTCATCTTCTACCCACTCAAATATTTCAGCAATATCTTCATAACTCGCATTTGAATGTAAACTAATATCCCAAGAAATATAAAGTTCTGTTGCATCAAACTCAGTTAAACTCGGAATGTTATTACAGTTGGCTTTAACTGAAATATCTCCAAGCTCGGCTAATGCATACAATAGTAATAATGGGTCATTACCTGTTTGTACTAAGTGATGCTCAGGTTCAAAGTGAATTATCCAGCGGCTGTCGGCGCTATGAAGCACTTCCGCTGTTTGTTCATTAACATTCTCACTATTATCCGACGTATTACGTTTTCCTTCCTGTGCCGTTTCAGCTGACAAATCGTTATCTTCAAGTGTTCGAGTTAACAACTCAGAAGTTGTAGTGATTTTCTCTTGATCGTATTCAATGTCATCGCGAATTGCTTCTATCAACATTCTTATACAGTCGACAGATTCTAGTAATATCTCAACATCTTGCTGCACAACCTCTCGTCGGCCGTCACGCATTTCATCAAGCAAGGTTTCAACCAAATGCGTAAATTCCGTTACATGATTAAAGCCAAAGGTTCCAGCTCCGCCTTTTATAGAATGAGCTGCACGAAAAATGGTATTGATAGTTTCGTCGTCACCTTGCGATAAATTTAAAAGGCTAGCTTCCATCAGTTCAATGCCTTCAAAGCTTTCTTCCAGAAAGGTCGGAATAAACTGTGATAAATCAATACTCATAATAACTACCGCACGACACGTTTAATGGTTGCTAAAAGTTTATCTGGATTAAAGGGCTTCACCAGCCAGCCGGTTGCCCCTGCGGCTTTACCTCTTTGTTTCATATCACTAGAGCTTTCCGTGGTTAGCATTAATATCGGGGTATATTGAAAGCTAGATAATTTTCGTAACTCCTGACAAAGCGTAATACCATCCATATTTGGCATATTGACATCAGTAATAACTAAATCGAATGTCCCTGATTGCGCTTTTTCCAATCCGTCTTGGCCATCCTGCGCTTCTACAGTTTGATAACCTGAACTTTTCAAGGTGAAACTAACCATATCGCGTATTGAGTTAGAGTCATCAACAACTAAAATTTTCGACATTTCAATTCCTTTACAAATGTTAAAAACGATAAAACTTAAACAGCAAAATGTTGCTGCAATATTGCATCTTCAAAACCTAATTGTTCAAAACTTTGCTTAATAACTGTCGAAGTAGACTGCCAAACCAGTTGCTTATTTTGTGCGGCAATATAAATAATACTGGCGAGAATAAGTTGTGCACCTAAGGTGTCTATTCGTTCAATGGCGCTATCATCAAATTCAACAATATCGGTATTATTAATTTCTTCAAGAAGTGCAGTGCGACAAGTTTCTACTTGTACTATTGTTAACTGAGAGGGAAATTCAAACATGCAAATCCTTAGCGTTGGTTAATGTTCTTCACTGAACTTATGTACTATTTAAAGATATGTCATGTATTGAGTTTTGCAAGTAAAAACTTTGAAAAATATGTTTATTCTTTATAATTTACAACTTGTTACTTTTAAATATTGCCAGCATAGTGTTTTATTTTGAAAAATTTAGTTCACTATTATAAGCTGATAAAGCAGCTGTATTAGAGAAATAAAACGCAGACAAATTAGTGTTGCTAGCACCAATAAACAAGGAATGTTTTATGTCGGACAACAACGTAAAAGCGCCGAGCCAAATTTTTAAGTGGTTCGAAAAAATGAAAGAAAATTACGATAAAAATATTTTAGCTATTTTGCACAGATTCGAGCAAAACAATAACTTGCAACAAAACCGCTTAGATGAAGCTCACAATAACCACATCAAAATAATGCAAGCAAACCACAATCAACAAACTGAACAACTGCTTAAACAAATTAGCGACAAAGAGCAGGAAATAACTTACTTCAAACAACAAGTATCAACACAACAGCAATCAATTATTCAACTAACAAACAAGTGTGATAACTTGATGTTGGAATTTATTTCACCTTCAGAAAATCCTAAAAACTACAAAGATATTTTTGATGAAAATGACATTATCAATATCGATAATAAACTCTCTGACCAAGACACGATTAACCAAAGTATTGCTTTAAACGAAGCAACAAAGTCAGCGCAGTTTATTAAATCACACAATGAGCAAACATCGTATAAAGTTGCCTCTGAACTCGAGAGCAACTGCGAATTACCTTTAAATACACATTTTCCCACAGAAACGGAAGCGCTATTTCAACAAGCGTTGCAAATGCGCGAACACAACAAAAATGAGCAAGCTTTTATCACATTTAAACAAGCCGCAACTCTTGGCCATGTGCAAGCTATGGGTGCATTAGGTCGTGCGTACTTTTTAGCTGAGGGGGTCGAAGAAAACCCAACATTAGGCTTAGCTTGGTTAATTAATGCAGCTAATTTAGGGCTGCCACAAGCGGTTAAACGAGTTGAACACTTTAAAACTAATGATACAAAATTATATCAACAAGCTATCCTTCTTGCGCAAGAAGTAGCAAGTGACTGTTTAGCAGCTTTAGTTTAACAAGTTTAGTTTTCTACTTTCGCCGTTATATCGCTGCATAACTCTATAACGAAATAACGGCGTGATTAAACTATTGGTAAATTTGATATTGTAATTTATAGCGCTTTAAAGATTTGCTCAACAGAGTCTTTGGCATCACCAAATAACATTTGACTATTATCTTTAAAAAATAGCGGATTTTGCACACCGGCATAGCCTGTACTCATAGAACGCTTAAACACAACAACATTTTTAGCATGCCAAACTTCAAGTACCGGCATACCCGCGATTGGACTTGTAGGGTCTTCAGCCGCTGCTGGATTTACCGTATCATTTGCTCCAATAACTAACACCACGTCCGTATCGGCAAAATCATCATTAATTTCTTCCATACCCAACACAATATCATAAGGCACTTTTGCTTCTGCCAATAATACATTCATATGCCCAGGTAAGCGCCCTGCCACAGGATGAATAGCAAAACGTACATCAATGCCTTTGTCTTTTAATGCTTGAGTCATTTCATAAACTGGATATTGAGCTTGAGCAACTGCCATACCATAGCCTGGCGTGATGATAACTGATTTAGCCGTGCGCAATAAATCTGCCACGGCATCAGCATTTACTTCAACATGCTCGCCATAATCGGTATCACTGTCGATAACCACATCGGTACCAAAGCCGCCGGCAATAACACTGATAAAAGAGCGATTCATCGCTTTACACATAATATAAGATAAAATAGCGCCAGAAGAGCCAACCAGAGCCCCTGTCACAATTAACAAGTCATTACTAAGCATAAAGCCTGCTGCTGCCGCTGCCCAACCTGAATATGAGTTAAGCATAGAAACGACCACTGGCATATCCGCACCGCCAATCGATGCCACTAAATGCCAACCAAAAGTCAAAGCAATTACAGTCATTAAAAACAAGGCACTATTGCCGCCACCTTGTTGTACAAAAAGTATCATTAAAATAAATGAAACAACACCAGCCGCCAAATTCAATTTATGGCGATGAGGAAGCATTAATGCCGCAGAATTAATAATGCCACGCAACTTACCAAATGCGACAACAGAGCCTGTAAAAGTTACCGCACCAATAAAAACGCCTAAAAACACTTCAACTAAATGAATGTTCGTTGCCATTTGCTGACTAGCGGTAAAATTTGCCATCACCGAATGGTCCATTTCAAAATAACTATTAAAGCCGACAAGTACCGCAGCTAAACCAACAAAACTATGCAATATTGCGACTAACTCTGGCATCTGTGTCATTTCAACTTTTTTGGCTAATCGTAAGCCAATACTGGCACCTATCACCATAGTAACCAAAATAATCCAAACATTGTCGACACGTGGATCAGCAATTGTCGCAACGAGCGCGATTGCCATGCCGACAATTCCATACCAATTGCCCATTTCAGCTGTTTGCTGTTTACTTAACCCAGACAAACTAAAAATAAATAACAAGGCAGCAATAATATAAGCCGCACTGATTAACCCTTGAGAAAATTCCATAACAGTGCCCCTTATTTTCTAAACATTTTTAACATGCGTTTAGTGACCACAAAGCCACCAACAATATTGATAGTGGCAATAAGTATTGCTACCCCCGCAAGCAATTGAATTAATAAGCTGTTATTCCCCACTTGTAATACTGCGCCAACCACAATAATGCCCGAGATAGCATTGGTAACACTCATCAGTGGCGTATGCAGTGAATGGCTAACGTTCCAAACCACGTTGTACCCAATAACACAAGCTAGAACAAATACCGTAAAATGAGACAGAAAATCAGCCGGGGCTACGCTGGCAACCCAAGCAAAAAGCAATGCACCTGCGGTCATAAAGGCATGTTTTTTCTGCTGATTCATAGGTTGTTCTTGCTTGGTTTCCACTGCTTTTACCGGTTCACTTTTAGCTGTTACCGGTGCTGCACTCACCTGAATTGGTGGCGGTGGAAACGTTATTTCATTTTGCTTAACTACCGTCATGTTGCGAATAACAATATCGTCAAAGTCGATATTGAGAGTCCCGTCTTTTTCTTTACACAGTAATTTAGTTAAGCTCACTAAGTTATTGGCATATAACTGGGAAGATTGATTAGGTAAACGAGAAACAAGATCAGTATAGCCAATAATTTTAACGCCATTGGCATTAACCACTTTACCAGCTTGGGTTAATTCACAATTACCACCGCCAGCTGCCGCCAAATCAACAACAATACTGCCTGTTTTCATTGACTCAACCATTTCAGCAGTAATCAGCTTAGGTGCTGGTTTGCCAGGGATCATCGCTGTGGTAATAATAATATCAACATCTTTTGCCTGTTCAGCGAATAACGCCATTTCCGCATCGATAAACGCTTGGCTCATTTCTTTTGCGTAACCATCACCTGAGCCAGTGTCTTCAGGCTCTTCATAATCAAGTTCTAAAAATTCTGCCCCCATACTTTCAATTTGCTCTTTTACTTCCGGGCGGGTATCAAATGCGCGCACTATTGCCCCTAAACTCCCTGCCGTTCCTATGGCCGCCAAACCAGCAACACCCGCACCTATGATCATCACTTTCGCTGGCGCCATTTTACCAGCAGCAGTTATTTGTCCTGTTAAAAAGCGACCAAAATGATGAGTCGCTTCAATGACAGCCCGATAGCCAGCTATATTTGCCATTGAACTTAATGCATCCATCGATTGACTACGAGTCATCCTCGGCACCATTTCCATGGCTAACGTGGTAATTTCTTTATCTTTCAACGCATTTAAAATTACTTCGTTTTGCGCTGGTGCAATAAAACTAACCAGATAAGCGCCATCTTTCATTAAAGCAATTTCTTCAATACTGGGCGGGTTTACTTTAAAAATAATATCAGACTGCCAAACATTCTTTTTAGTTACCACACTGGCCCCGGCATCAATAAATTCTTGGTCGGTAAAACTGGCTTTAGTGCCACAACCTTTTTGAACTTGCACCTCAAAACCTAGCTTACTTAATGCCGAAACTGCGCTAGGGGCACTTGCCACCCTATTCTCCCCAGACTGTGTTTCCTTTGGAACGCCAATAATCATAAATCACCCTTTTTGGTCATCATTCACTTAGACTAATTAGCACTTTATCAGGGCTTTTTTAGTAAAAATATTTAAGAGAATGATTGCTCTGAACGTTAAAATTATTTTTAGTTAGATTAATGTTTTACCATTATTTGTCTACTTTTCATACATTAAGCTTAGTTATTTTCAATATAACTTAGCGAAAATGGCTTAATTTTGTCTCAACCTAAGGTCTAGTTTGAGCCACTACAGAAATAGACTAAGATGGCGGGGTTAATAACTAAAAGGACATAATAATGATTTATCGACTCGCAGATGTTGCGCCTAACTTAACTGACAGTAATTTTATTGCCCCCAATGCAACGTTAATAGGTGATGTAATATTGGGAGAACAAGCGAGCATTTGGTTTAATGTTGTTATTCGTGCCGATCTTGCACAAATTAACATAGGCGCAAAAACCAACATTCAAGATGGTTCAATTTTGCATGTTGATGCTAAATTTCCAATGTCAATTGGCCGTAATGTTACGGTTGGACATAAAGTGATGTTACACGGCTGCACTATCGGTGACAACACCCTAATTGGCATGAATGCCGTCGTTCTCAATGGCGCAAAAATTGGCAAAAACTGCTTAATAGGTGCCAACAGTTTAGTCACAGAAAATATGGAAGTGCCAGACGGCCATTTAGTGTTAGGCTCACCCGCGAAAGTGATTAAAGCGCTAGATAGCTCAACAGCAGAAACTTTTACAAAATCAGCCTTACATTATGTGGAAAACGGCCAGCGTTATTTAGCTGATTTAACGCCTATAGAGTAACGACAAACGCCAGCTCATATTTTAAAAATGTAGCTGGCTTTATTTAATCGATATCATGTAGTGGCCAAGTGACGATATGATCTGGAAAGTCCTCCAACTCAACGTCGTCATCTTTAACAATTTTACCTCGTACCGACATGCCCGCTTTATGCATTGCTGACTTTTTGCCATTATTTAATAGTGGGTGCCAAGACGGCATACCGCGACCTTCTTTTAATCGACGGTAAGTACAACTAGGCGGCATAAAAAAAACATCATCTAAATTGTCTTGCGTTAGTTGCACACAGTCCGGCACCAATACCGTACGTTTTTCATATTTAGAACATTGACAACTTTTATCATTGAGTAAATGACAAGCAATATTTGAATAATTCATTTGCTCGCCATCAGCAATATGCGTTGTTGGCATAAACTCGGTTTCATCTGTGGTGTGTTCATCATCAATAAACTTATGAAGGCAACATTTAGCACAGCCATCACACAAAGACTCCCACTCAGGCCTTGTCATTTCATCTAATGATTTCGTTTCCCAAAAGCGCTCAACAACAGCTTTCTGTGCCTTTTTAGGTACACGACTACTTTTTTTACTCATAACGTTAACTTATTACAAATTACTGAATTGGTGGAAATTTAATATGATCAGATAAATGTCCAACCGAGCTAACAAAATAGTACGACAAGTTCCAGTGCATTAAACTTTTGTAGTTATTGTAAGCAAGATATGCACGGCCATTTGCATCATCAGGAAATACCAATGCCGCCTTTATATCAACATTAGGTAAATTAGTGCCATCTGTGCGGCGTATACCTAACGCTTGCCACTGTGCTAGTGTTTTCTCGGTTCTTGCCCAAGCTTTTAGCCAGTTTTTGCGACCACCAGTATTTTTCGGGATTGCTAAAGATGTATCAAAATCACTCGGCAGTTTAACTTGTCGACCCCATGTCAGCTCATCATTCCAGCCTTCTTTTTTCAAATAATTGGCCATCGACGAAAACACGTCAGCTTGGTTGCCCCAAATATCTTTTTTACCATCGCCGTCACCGTCAACCGCATAAGCAACAAATGAAGTCGGCATAAACTGATTTTGTCCCATAGCACCAGCCCAAGAGCCTTTCATATTAGCAACATTAATATGGCCATCTTTTAAAATTTTCAAAGCTGCCCACAATTGCTTTTTGAAAAAAGCTTCGCGACGGCCTTCATAGGCTAATGTTGATAACGCAGAAATAACATTATAGTTGCCCATAATTTTGCCAAAATTGGTTTCTAAGCCCCAAAGTGCAACAATAAAACGCGCTTGCACGCCATATTCTTGTGCTACTTTCTCTAGCAATACTTGGTGCTTTTTATACATAGCGCGAGCACGTTTAATTTTCCAATCTGGTAAACGTTTTGGTAGATAGGTATCAAGTGTTTCAACCTTTTCAGGTTGATTACGGTCAGCTTTAATCGCTCGCTTATGAAACTTAACCTTAGCAAAAGACTCATCAATTAACGCTTGTTCAAAGCCTTTAGCGAGCGCCTCTTGCTTTATATTACTGATATATTGCTCGAAAGTAATTTTGCTGGTGGCATTGTCGTCAGCAGCAAATGCCGATTGCGCTAACAAAACCAAGCTAAATACAAAAACAATTTTTTTTATAGAATTAAAGTAAGGCATTATTCATCCTCACTTTCAGCTTGCTCACCTTTAGCCATTTTCATTTTTTCTTTATGAGCTTTTAACATATCTTCTTCAGGTGGCGTTAATTGTAAATAGTAGCCTTGCTCCGATAAGTTCTCTTTTACTTTATCAAGATCGGCAAAACCAAGTTTAGTTTTTGTCGCCAAGTTAGTAATGGTTACCATAATTGGCGTTCCAAACATTTTCATTAATGCCTCTGGCACATCAGAAAAATCATCCCTTTTATTAACAAAAAGATAGGTTTGCGCTTTTTTTGAACTTTTATAAACACTACACAGCATAATGGAGACCTATGAATAAATGAGTATATGGAAATTAGTAATAAATTGAGTTTATTAAAAACATACTATTAAAGCTATCATAACCACGCCAAGAGATTTTGGCTTGTTATGCAACACTTCACCCAGCACAAAGTAAAATTACTAAACGCTGGCGTTATTTGAAATCATTTTCCACAAAAGCAAGTAACTTATCGCCTAATAAAGGTTTTCGCCAACCTTGCATAATATCAACTAAATGAACATTATTTTCGTCGCCGTTAAGTTTAAAATACCAAGAAAGAAACTGATTAATTTGTTTTTTAGACGCTAAATTTTCTACCAGTATATTTGCTTCTGCGCCAATCGTGGCGATTAAGTTTTTCACCTTTTTAAAATTCTGTTTGTAGCCTGGATATTCATCAAGGCGAACAATTTTCTCAGGCAGTTTAGCATCGTTATTTTCACTAGCACGTTTAAGCACCATCAACATGGCTTTGCCTTTATATCTTATATCCTGTAATTCCACACCTTCGATACCAGCCATAGCATTTACACTGCTAGGATTGACTTGTGCCAAAGCCAATAAGGTGTGATCTTTGGCAATAAAACCAATTGGACGATCTTTTTGTTTTGCTTGCTGGTAGCGCCATATAGCCAATTGTTGCAGTCGATATAACTGTACTGGGTTTAGTCGCCACGCTAGTTTGATATTTCTGTAAAGTTGCGATTCATCAATATCAGCAAACTTACGTTCAATCATCAATTCACTTTCTTGTTTAGCCGCTTGCAACCAGCCAGATGCCTCTATATCAGCCATTAATTTTGGCAATATATTAAATAAATGTTCAACATCAGCTTGGGCATATTTTAATTGTTTTTCACTTAGCGGCCTTTTCATCCAATCAGTGCGAGACTCAGATTTATCCAGCTCAATATCAGTATAATGAGCTATCATAGCGGCATAACCTAAAGATAAACCATGCCCTAAAAACGCCATAACAATTTGACTATCAATTAAATTTACTGGTCGACAATTGCCAGCGGTTAGAAACACTTCCAAATCTTCTGAGCAAGCATGTAACACTTTTACTATATTGGGGTTCTCTAACAGTTGCCAGAACGGCGATAAGTCATTTATCGCAACAGGGTCAACTAATGCCAGTGTTTTACCGTCATTTATCTGTATAAGACCTAATTTGGGGTAAAGTGTACGCGTGCGCACAAACTCAGTGTCAATCGCGAGCACATCAGCTTGCGCATATGATTGGCAAATTAGCTGTAATTGTTGAGCATCTTCGACATAAACATTTTCAAGAACTGCTGGCACTTAATATCCTATTTAAGCTATTTATTGAATTTCAAACATGATTATTACTTTATACGGACACTAACATTGTGAAATGAAAAATGACAGACTAATTGCATTATCAAGATAACACTTACAATCTGTCATTTTATAACTTACTTTTTGTTAGGTCGACGTCGTGTGGCTTGTTGGCTGCGATGTTGATGTTTTTTCACTGAACGACGAATTCTGCGACTTTTAGCATTATCCATTGCTTTTTCATCAACTTTTACTTTACTTTGGGTTTCAAAAGGCAAATCAACCAGTTTGCGGTAATAGTTAACATCTTTTAAATTTAATTCAGCCCAACCACCTAAAGGTAATTGACGCTTCATTTCCATATCTCCATAACGCACACGAATTAAGCGACTCACTTGTACGTCTTGGCTTTCCCATAAACGACGAACTTCACGGTTACGCCCTTCGGAAAGTACCACATGGAACCAATGGTTACGGCCTTCACCGCCACGGTAAGTAATTTTTTGAAACTTAGCAGGACCATCTTCAAGTTTCACGCCATGGCGAAGCGTTTGTAGCATAGCTTCATTTACTTCACCAAACACCCGCACTGCATATTCACGCTCAACCTGTTTAGAAGGGTGCATTAAACGATTAGCGAGTTCGCCGTCTGTGGTAAAAAGCAACATACCAGAGGTGTTTATATCTAAACGACCAACTGCAATCCAACGACTGCCTTCAAGTTTTGGTAAACGATCAAAAACCGTTGGGCGACCTTCAGGATCTTTGCGTGTACACATTTCACCTTCTGGCTTGTTGTACATTAAAACTCGACAAATGTTTTCTTCCGGCGACTTTAATTTAACTTGATGGCCGTCAATACGAATTTGCTCGTTACCCTCAACACGGTCACCTAAATAAGCCGTTTTACCATCAACACTGACACGTCCAGCACTAATATAGGTTTCCATTTCTCGGCGTGAGCCTGCGCCTGCACGCGCTAATACTTTTTGCAACTTTTCAGACATTTGTCTTAACTCTCTTACGTCAGTAACTTGATGAAAATAAAAAGTTTACCTCTATCCTCACTACGTCTCTGACTCTTAAGTTTAAAGGAATACTATCTAAGGTATGCCTCGATATAAATAAATCCTAGCGATTTAATTGCTTATTTCTTCAACCGGCATTAATTCAGGTAACTGGTCAAGTGAAGTTAATGAAAAGTAGTCAAGAAATTCTTGCGTACTCGCATATAACACTGGCCGTCCTGGAACTTCCTTATGCCCTACTGTTTTGATCCAATTTCGTTCTGTTAGCGTCTTAATAATATGGCTACTCACAGCAACACCACGAATATCTTCGATTTCACCACGGGTAATAGGTTGTTTATAGGCAATTAATGCCAAAGTTTCCAATATTGCCCGTGAATATTTTGGTGCTTTTTCCTTGTAAAGATGTGCTAAGTCCTCACTTAGTTCAGCCGGAGTTTGAAAACGGTAACCCGAGGCAACCTTATTCAACTCTACGCCACGACCTTTATAATGAGCTTGAATAGCAATAATTGTATCACGAATGCGAATATTACTAACACGATATTCTATTAAAAAGTCACGTTTTAACAGCTGCACCGACAAAGGCTTGTCAGCCACAAATAATGCTGCCTCAATTAATCGTTGCAGTTTATCGTCATCTATATCTTTAAAACGTATTCTATCGCTCATAGGCCTCTATTATATTTAGCGGTTAATAAATATCGTGCATGGAAAATGTATCATTTTACATGCTTAGGTAAACACACGCGTAATCGACCATAAACTTGTGTTTGTAAACAATCAATTAGCGATTCTTTAATTAGTTCTAATATAGCCAAAAATGTAACTACAACGCCGTGTTTTCCTTCTGCCACGGTAAATAAATCACTAAATTCGATATAAGTTGCTTTTTCATGGGCGTTTTTTAGTGTTGTTAAAATATAAGCCATGCGCTCGCGAGTTGATAACGCCTCTTTTTGAATGTGATGATGCTCAAAAGCTTGTGTACGTTTTATCACGCCATGTAAAGCGGCAACAAGTTCAGATAATTCAACCTTAGTATTTTCAACTTTTGCTACAAAGTTATCAGCTAACTCTACTTGCGCAATAAAACTGTCGCGGCCAAGACGCGGAATATCATCAAGGTTTTCCGCTGCTTTTTTAATAACCTCGTACTCTTGCAGTTTTCTAACAAGCTCAGCACGAGGGTCGTCATCTTCCTCTTCTACCGCTTGTTTAGGCAGTAACAACCTCGACTTTATCTCGGCCAATATTGACGCCATTACCAAATATTCAGCAGCCAATTCCAGCTTAATATCTTTCATCAATTCGACATAGGCCATGTATTGCGTGGTAATAGGAGCAATAGGAAGGTCTAAAATATCAAACTTTTGCTTACGAATTAAATACAGTAATAAGTCCAGCGGCCCTTCAAACATTTCTAGAATAACTTCTAGCGCGTCCGGCGGTATAAACAAGTCTTGTGGCTTATCTACAATGGCTTCACCACGAATAAAAGCAAAGGGTAATACTTGCTGTAGCATCACCCCAGACTCTTTCGAATCGGCTGTTGGCTTTGCCTTTTGCTGCGGTTCTATTACATCTGACATAGTGTATTACGGCGCAAAATTGTCGTTGATATCATCTAGTAATATTCTCAAGAATATACTCACTATTGAAACGGCGCCGGGTCGCCTTCTCCAACACGAATAATTTCAACATCGTCATTGGAAAAATCAATCACGGTTGTTGGGTGTTCGCCTAAGTGGCCACCATTAATAATTAAATCAACTTGGTGCTCTAATAAATCGCGAATATGTTCAGGGTCAAACTCTGCCATGTCTTCACCCGGCATGATTAGCGTCGTCGACATAATTGGCTCGCCAAGTTCAGCTAATAATGCTTGGGCGATATTGTTATCAGGTACGCGGATACCTATGGTTTTACGTTTTGGGTTCAACAAGCGTTTTGGCACTTCTTTAGAGCCTTTAAAAATAAAGGTATAAGGCCCTGGGGTATTATTTTTTAATAACCGAAAAGCGCTATTATCAACGCGGGTATATTCAGACAACTCGGATAAATCACAACACATTAAGGTAAAGTTATGCTCTTTATCGATATCTCTAATTTTACAAATACGCTCTAGGGCTTTTTTGTCACCAATATGGCAACCTAAGGCATAGCCAGAGTCGGTTGGGTAAACAATAACGCCACCTTGGCTAATAATAGCCGCGGCTTGCTTCATTAATCGCCCTTGCGGATTATCAGGATGAACATAAAAAAACTGACTCATGGTGTGCTCCAATGCTTAGTAAAGTTATCGAGTATCTGCTTACCATATTTGCCAAATAGGGTTTGCTTGTTCTGGCATGCTTAAATTACGCCCTAAATCACTCCAACGACTGGGTTGATGAAAATCAGATCCCATAGATGCATGTAAATCATATTCTAAACAAAAGCTTAGCATTAATTTTCGTTGTTCGTTATTCATTTGCGGCAAAACCACTTCTAAACCATTGCCATTTGCCGCCTTAAAATCAACAATCAGGCGACGTAACCATTTTGTTGATAAGTCATATCGTATTGGGTGTGCCATTACCGCAACACCGCCAGCAGCGTGAATTGTTGCTACGGCTTCAGCTATGCTGCACCAATTAGGTTTTACATAAGCTCGCTTGCCTTTACCAATGTATTTATCAAACGCCGCCTGCATTTTACCGACAGCGCCTTGCTGTAATAATACTTTTGCAAAGTGGGCTCGAGTAATCGACCCTGCCCCTGCTAATGCTTTTGCGTGTTGATAAACATCAGTAAAACCGCATTTAGCCAACTTTTCACCCATGGTCAGCGCACGTGTTTCTCGGCGTTGCTGTTGTTGGCTGATCAACTCAGTTAACTCAGCATTACGGGTATCAATATTCAAACCAACAATATGAATTTCAAAACCTTGCCACTCGGTTGATATTTCAATGCCATCAATTAAAGTTAATGGAATATTTTTATCTAAAATAGTTTGTTTTGCACTATCAAGACCGGCAACGGTATCGTGATCGGTAATGGCTAACACATCAATTTGAAAGTTAACTGCCCGCTCTATAAGCTCTTGCGGCGTAAGCGCACCATCAGAACAATTTGTATGGCTATGTAGGTCAACCCGCAAGCTTGATAAATCTTTATCATTTTTAAAATCAGTGGTTGACAACATAAGTGTAATCGGTTCTTCTATAGGGACTTAAAACTACCTAAGGTATTGGCAGCAGCTAAATTTAGGTAAGTGAATAAAACAATTTTACTGAGATAAAACAGATAATGATACAAGTAAAACAAACTATTTCTCTGATTTGGTGGTGGCATAACTCGACATAAGTGGGTTGTGATGTTTACTTGTAAGTAAAAAATTCCGAAAACCCGCATTTTATTGCGGGTTTTTTGCTTTTATCTGACCAAGAATAAGTTGATATTTTAAGTTATAAATTAAAATTTTAGAGAGATAACATGTTAAGAATTAAAGTTAAACGTTGGTTTTTGTGGTGGCTTTTGCCTATTTACGCTGGATGACCGTATTTAAAACTATTTAGGAATACCAATAACAATGAACAAGAACAACCAACAACATAAAAGTGCCGAACAACACCTGAAGTTAGGTGCAGTTGAAAGTTTTACCGAACACTTGCCTTATCAAAGCGATCCACTTGCTGTTTTTCACTCCTTATGCGGTGATGAAGGTCGCATTGAAAGCAGCGATAAAAATGGCAAACTAAAGGCAAATACCTTATTGCTTGAGTCAGCAGAAATTGATAAAAAGCATCAACTAAAAAGTCTATTGCTAACAGATACTGCCGTCAAAATTGTTTGTCATGGCAATTCAGTCACTTTTACTGCCTTAAGTAAAAACGGCGAGCATGCCTTAGCTTTTGCCAAACAGCAATTAAGCACAGAAGCCGCAATCTCTGATTCTGTTTCTGCTAACGCCAATAGCGATACGTTAGCCTTTACAGCAACCTTTTCAGACGTTGCTGAGCAATTAGATGAGCGTTCTCGATTACTCGCGACTAACCCTTTTCAAAGCTTACGCCTTTTTCAACAGTTAACTAATTTAACTGGTCACCCTTTCTCAGTATTTCTTGGTGGCGCCTTTGCTTTTGATATGATGGCAGTAAGCGAAGCATTACCTAGCGTTGATGATGGCGAAAACACTTGTCCCGACTTTGTTTTCTACTTGGCGGAAACCTTAATTGTTATTGACCATGAACAGCAATCAAGCGAAGTGATTACCAATATTTTTACTGGTGAAAATTACTCTCAGGCTAAGTCAGCACAAATTGCCAGAATAGAAGAAATAAAAGTAACATTGGCTAATAATGTTAGTGCCGCACTTGTGCCAAAAACATCAGCGCAGCGCACTGCAACAGACAATTTAAGCACTGACATTGACGACCAAGCCTATTGCCAAATTGTTAACAACTTAAAAGAAAACATTCTAGCCGGTGATATTTTCCAAGTTGTACCGTCTCGTACTTTTAGTTTGCCTTGTACCAATACCCTTAACGCCTATAAAGCGTTAAAACGCCGTAATCCAAGCCCTTATATGTTCTATTTACAAGACAGTGATTTTTGTATTTTCGGCGCATCACCTGAATCAGCATTAAAATATCAACAAAGTAATCGCCAAGTTGAAATTTACCCTATCGCGGGTACACGACCACGCGGCTTTAACGCCGATGGCAGTTTGTCACCTGATTTAGATAGCCGCATAGAACTTGATTTACGCCTCGATAAAAAAGAACTGGCTGAGCACATTATGCTAGTTGATTTAGCCCGTAACGATATTGCCAGAGTAAGCCAGCCGGGTACTCGCCACGTTGCTGATTTACTCAAAGTTGACCGATACTCGCACGTTATGCATTTAGTATCTCGTGTTTGCGGCACATTAGAGCATGAACTTGACGCATTACATGCCTACCAAGCCTGTATGAATATGGGCACACTTTCAGGCGCACCAAAAGTAAAAGCGACGTCACTCATTCGCCAAGTAGAAGGTAAACGCCGTGGCAGCTATGGCGGCGCTGTAGGTTACCTAACAGGTGATGGTGATATGGACACCTGTATTGTTATTCGTTCCGCTTTTGTTAAAGATAATATTGCCCAAGTACAAGCAGGAGCGGGTGTGGTTTTTGATTCTGATCCACAATCAGAAGCCAATGAAACCAGACAAAAGGCACAAGCGGTAATAAGCGCCGTTAACGAAGCAGAAAATAAAGAACTTATTATTAGCTTCAATAACAAGGAGGTTAAATAATGACAACGTCAACTATCACCAATGACGCTTTACCAGACTCTTTACCTAGCTCCCTACCAGAAATAGTCATGCTAGATAATCTCGATTCATTTACTTATAACTTAGTTGATGAATTTCGCTGCTTGGGCTACCAATTAACCATTTATCGCAATACCTTAAATGCTGAGTTTATTTTTCAAAAGTTACAAGAAAAACAGCAAAACAACCCAAATGGGGTAATTTTAGTATTATCACCTGGGCCAGGCACACCAGCGAATGCTGGCTGTTTAATGGTGTTAATCAAACTTGCTGTAGGTCAATTCCCAATATTAGGTATTTGTCTTGGTCATCAAGCGCTAATTGAACATTATGGCGGTAAGGTTGGTAGAGCGCCTGAAATAGTGCATGGCAAAGCCTCAAATATTATCCACACAGCACAAGATGAATTTAGCGATATTCAACAACCACTACCGGTTGCTCGGTATCATTCATTAGTGGCGTTAACCATGCCTGAAGCACTTGAAACCACCGCTTTTTTGACCACAGATAACGGCGAAAAATTGCCAATGGCAATTGCTCAAAAGCAAGATAATATTATTGGTTTTCAATTTCATCCAGAATCAATTTTAACTACCTATGGCAGTACGTTGTTAGCGCAAAGTATTCAATATTTATCGAACGCTAAAACAACGAGCAACAAGCAGGACACGGAGTAATCATGGAAAATATTCTACAACAATTAGTCGATGGTCAATCATTGTCGCAGTCACAAGCACAAACATTTTTTGCCGATGTTATGCAAGGCAACATTGCTCCTGAATTGCTCGCTAGCGTACTTACCGCACTAAAAATTAAAGGCGAAACACCTGAAGAAATCGCCGGCGCAGCGGTTGCTGTGCGTGAATATGCCACGGCATTTCCACCACAAACACATGCGGTTAGCGATTGCGTTGGCACAGGTGGTGACGGCGCAAATACCATTAACATTTCAACCACGGCAGCAATATTAGCCGCCGCTTGTGGTTTACCTATGGCAAAACATGGTAATCGTAGTGTTTCCAGTATGTCAGGCTCTGCCGATTTACTGGAAGCATTTGGCGTTAATTTAACCATGTCACCCGAAACGGCCAGTAAATGTTTAGCCCAAGCCAACCTTTGTTTTCTTTATGCACCTGCTTACCACCCGGGTTTTAAACATGCAGGCCCGGTGCGAAAAGCGATGGGCATTCGAACCTTATTTAATATTCTTGGCCCATTAGTGAACCCTGCCGCGCCAAAAGTGATGTTAATGGGGGTTTATACACCAACATTAATTCCGACTATGGCAAAAAGTTTAATGCTTACCGGCGTTGAGCGCGCTTGGGTTGTTCATGGCAGTGGCTTAGACGAAATCGCCTTACACGGTGAAACGCATGTCTGTGAAATTAACCAAGGTAAACTCGAACATAAAGTGGTTACGCCAGAAGACTTTGGTTTAAGCCGTTATGAACTTGAAGACATCAAAGGTGGTACACCGCAAGAAAACGCCGACATTATCAAAGCCATTTTATCTGGCAATGGGCGAACTGCCCACAACAGTGCGGTAATTATTAACTGTGCTGCCCTACTTTACTTACATGGTAAAGCTGACAATTTAAAAGCGGCTGCCGAACTAGCTGCAAATGTTCTGGCATCAGGTAAAGCATTAAATAGCTTAGAACTATTAGTTAAAATTTCAAACAGCAACGAGAGTAATCAATAACATGGCCAATGTATTAGAAAAAATTGTTGCTGATAAGCGCATTGAAGTGGCACAACGAAAAATTGATATGCCATTAGAAAGCTTTAAAAGTGCATTAATTCCAACTGAAAAAGATATGTACGCAGCACTCGATAGAAACAGCGGCAAGTCACACGCAGGCTTCATTTTAGAATGTAAAAAGGCGTCACCGTCTAAAGGCCTAATTCGAGCTGATTTTGACGTTGCCAGTATTTGCAAAACTTACGATAAATATGCCGCGGCTATTTCAGTATTAACCGATGAAAAGTACTTTCAAGGCACGTTTGACTACTTAAAAACCGTCACCGACATTGTTAACTGCCCAGTATTAAATAAAGACTTTTTTGTTGATACCTACCAAGTATATTTGGCTCGTCACTACGGCGCTGACGCAATTTTACTGATGTTAAGCGTACTGAACGACGAGGAATATCAGCAACTAGAAAGCGTTGCTAAATCGTTAAACTTAGCCATTCTAACCGAAGTGTCAAACGACGAAGAACTAACGCGTGCTATCGACCTCAACGCAAAATTAATTGGCATTAATAATCGTAACTTACGCGACCTTTCAACGGATATTTCGCGTACTTTTGATTTTGCGCCAAAAATTCCTGCCGATAGAATCGTTATTTCAGAATCTGGCATTTATACCAACGAGCAAGTGCGAGAACTCGCCCCTGCTGTTGATGGCTTTTTAGTTGGCAGTTCAGTAATGGCGCAAAATGATATTGACCTCGCCTGCAGAACGCTTATTTATGGCAATAATAAAGTTTGTGGTTTAACCGCCGCAGAATTTGCCCAATCAGCGGTTGATACCGGCGCGCAATTTGGCGGACTTATTTTCGCTGAAAAGTCACCGCGCTGTATTTCACTTTCACAAGCTGAAGATATTGTTAACACCGTGCCTAGCTTAAATTATGTTGGTGTTTACGTTAATGAAAGCATCATCAAGATAGTTGAGCATGCAAACACTTTAAGCTTATATGCCGTGCAATTACACGGTGATGAAGATCAGGCTTTTATCGATGAACTAAAAGCCGTATTACCTAAAACATGTCAAATTTGGAAAGCGGTTAAAGTTGAAAATGACATTCCTCCATTAACTCTTGAGCACATTGACCATTGGGTGCTTGATGGCAAAAACCCGGGCAGTGGTGAGTCGTTTGGTTGGCGAGCGTTAGCAGAAAGCGAGCAAGACTTGTCGCATTGTTTGCTCGCCGGCGGATTAAACCAAGACAACATTAACAGCGCAGTAGCGCAATTAACCACACAAGATTTATTTGGTCTAGATATCAACTCAGGTGTTGAAGACAGCCCAGGTATAAAAAGCCGTGAAAAGCTAACGCAAGTTTTCACGCATATTCGGAATTACTAACATGACTGTAAAAAATACAACAGAAACAAAAACCTTACCCGCCTATTTTGGTGAATTTGGTGGCATGTTCGTTGGCGAGCTTTTAGTACCCGCCTTAGAACAATTAGAGCAAGCCTTTATTGAATCACAAAGCGATGAAGCTTTTCTTAATGAATTTAATAAGCTATTAACCAGCTATGCTGGCCGCCCTACGCCACTAACTTTATGTCGAAATATTGTTAAAAACCCGCTAGCAAAAATTTACTTAAAACGTGAAGATTTACTGCACGGTGGCGCACACAAAACTAACCAAGTACTTGGCCAAGCTCTTTTAGCAAAGCGCATGGGCAAAACAGAAATTATTGCTGAAACAGGTGCGGGTCAGCATGGTGTTGCCACCGCAATTGCCTGTTCGCTACTGGGCTTAAAATGTAAAGTTTACATGGGCGCGGTTGATTGTCAGCGTCAACAACCTAACGTATTTCGCATGAAACTCATGGGCGCAGAAGTTATTCCTGTTACTGCTGGTAGCGGCACATTAAAAGACGCAGTAAATGAAGCCCTACGTGATTGGTCAGCAAATTATGATAAAGCGCATTATTTGTTAGGCACAGCGGCTGGTCCTCACCCGTTCCCGACCATAGTGCGTGAATTTCAAAAAATGATCGGTGAAGAAGCCAAACAGCAACTACTAGCTGAAGAAGGTCGCCTGCCAGACTACGTTATTGCCTGTGTTGGCGGCGGCTCAAACGCCATTGGTATGTTCAACGACTTTATTCCAGATGAAGACGTTAAATTAATCGGCGTAGAAGCGGGAGGTAAAGGCATTGATACTCATCAGCATGGTGCAACGCTGGTAGCTGGCAGTAAAGGCATGTTACACGGTAACTACACCTATATTATGCAAGATGAAAATGGTCAAATTGAAGAGTCTTACTCGGTATCTGCTGGCTTAGACTACCCTGCTGTTGGCCCACAACACGCACAATTAAAAGACTCAGGTCGTGCGCAATATGTGCCAATTAATGACGATGAAGCATTAGAAGCATTTCAATTATTGGCTCGCAATGAAGGTATTATTCCGGCACTTGAATCTTCACATGCCTTAGCACAAGCATTAAAAATGGCAGATAAAGTCACAGAAAAAACAGTATTTTTAGTTAACTTATCAGGCCGTGGCGATAAAGACTTAGCGCACGTAAATGCAATAATCTCGCCGGAAACAGCAGAGCCAAGTACTCTCGATGGCAGTAAAGTAAAACATAGAGGAGAAGCATAATGAGCCAAGTTAACCAAATTACAACCCGTTATGACCAAGCCTTTAAAAATTTAGCTGAGAAAAACGAAGGCGCTTTTATTCCCTTCGTCACCATTGGTGACCCAAATGCAGAGCAGTCATTTGAGATCATTAAAACCCTGATCGACGCTGGCGCTGATGCCCTTGAACTTGGCATTCCGTTTTCTGACCCAAGTGCAGACGGTATGACCATTCAAATGGCAGCACTTAGAGCTCTAAATGCCAACATCAATACTGATGTTTGTTTAGATATTTTAGCGCGTGTTCGAGCTTACGCACCTGATATGCCAATTGGTTTATTACTCTACGGTAACTTAGTGTTTGCCCGTGGTATTGATAATTTCTACCGAGATGTTGCCGCAGCAGGCGTTGATTCGGTATTAATTGCTGACTTGCCTATTCGTGAGAGTAAGCCTTTTAGGGAAGCTGCGATAAAACATGGTGTTGCCCCTATTTTTATCGCGCCACCTAACGCCAGTGCAGCAACGTTAGAAAAAGTAGCACAACTAGGTGCTGGCTATACTTATGTGCTTAGCCGAGTTGGTGTAACCGGCACAGAAACTGAAGCGGAAATGACCGGCCATAAACTTATAAGTACCCTGAATAATTTTAAAGCTGCACCATCAGTGATTGGTTTTGGTATATCTAAACCAGCACAAGTAACCGAAGCATTAGCAACGGGCGCAAAAGGTGCAATTAGTGGCTCTGCAGTGGTTAAAATTATTGAAAATAACTTAGCTGATAATGACGCTATGCTAAAAGCATTAGCTGAATTTATTACTGCCATGAAGGCAGCGACTAAGCTTTAGTTATTGCGACATGAAATAGCCTAATCTAACAATATTTGATTGGGCTAATTTCGATTTAGTGACGTTGTAGCGCAGCCCACTAACATAGTCATACAGAACGCATAATGCCTTGAAGCCAAAGGTAAAGCCTATAAAATTGCTTGCTGAAATTAGCAACAAGAAACAAACAGCTAACTGTTTTTTGTCCTTGTTTAATTTCTAGTTAGGTTTTTTAGCTAAACTATCAAATCTACTTTTTCTATCTCTTTATCATAATCAGCGACTTTTCCAACAGGAAAAGAGTGCTCTATATTAACCCTATCATTTACTGCTAACTCTGTAGGTATAAACCTATTAAATACAATTTTATAAGACTCTTCGCTAATGTAAGGCAAGGTAATGGGCTTGTATTCAAAGTGCTCCCTGTTTTCAAATATTTGAGGAGGATTACTCAAATATTTGCTCAAGTTACCTTTTAACTGTTCAAAATTTGAATAGAGTGTTAACCATGCTAAATGTTTAGGCTCTCTAGTCTTCTCATTAAAAACACTTGCAAGAGGGACTTCATTTTCTTGAAAGTATTTCAATAATACTTTTTCGTCACAAACAGGGACTCCTTCAATATCAAAACCTACGTACATTCTTCCACTATTAATTATGCAACCAGTAAATTCATAATTAGCATTATCGTCATAATCCCAGTTTAAACTAGTAAATACGCGCTCAAGGTTACTTTTTACAAATTTCATTTTGCGTTTTACCTGTTTCGCGGCATGTTTGAGGGTTTCTACCGTCCTATAGTTAGAAATAGGAGAGTCCGTGGTTACGATAGACTTTGCTTCACCAACTACAATTAGGTCTCCAATTCGAAATAGTAAATCAATCTCTTCCTCTGCGTCAGTGAACTTTATTCTGCGAGATACAGCATTATCGAAATCTAATATATGATGGTTCTCTTTTAATGCTTGGTTCAAGCCATCTATTATTAAATTCTCATATACAAGGCCTTTATCTTGTAATTCCTCACCTAGACTAACTAACCAGTGTTCAACGACCCTTAAAATTACTGGAGTAGCTAATGAACTTGTGACTAAAGCGTATTGTTGTTCCGATGCACTGATGATGGGGTGACACCATAGGTCTTGTTTTTCAGAAGCTTTATACTCAAGAAAGTCCAATACCTTTTTAACCCTGCAAACCGTTATAGCAGTTGACTTACTGATTGCTTGCTTCAATTCAACTTTATTCACCTTAGGGCAAAATTCAGATATTTTTTTCAGATTGGGGATTTTGAAACTGCTAGGAAATTTTTTTGCGTATTCGGCAGACAGAATAATTAAATTTCTAAAGACCTCCAATGCTTCGTTAATACTAAAACCAAGGTGATTTTGACGCTTCAACATTTCACTACAGAAATTATCAGACAAAAACATCGAACTGATTTGCCAGTCAGAGTTCCTAGCTTTAATTTCTTCGTCACCATTTTTTACATCTTTACATAGTAACTTTTTATTACGACCACTCTTAACAACTGTTATATATTTATTTTTATCGTAAAATTTCAAAACATCTGGACTAGTTGCAATCATTGCCGACTGCGCTCCTAATCTAGACTTTCTAATTTGACTTACATGTGAACCTATCTCATATTGATCCATAGGTTGTTCTACAATATATAGCTTCTTTTCTTTATCGACTTCTATTAAATTATAATCGTTCCATAATATTGCATGCCAATAATTTTCGTATATTCCATAAAGCTGGGACAAGATCGCTTCTTTTTCGATAAAATCTATTATATCTAATGGTTTTTTACCTTTGCCTATCTCTTGAGAATTATTGATTCGGCTTTTACAAAAGTATATTGCCTTTTCTAAGCCATCAACAGCGCCATCTGAAACCTCTTGAAGAGTAATTTCGTTACCTGCCGCTTTATTGGTAATTGTAGCGCTATGTACATTTTTATTTTTTGTTCGTTGTTTACTGGACATAATAGCTCTATCTCTATTCGATAAAGAAATATATGCCAGTAATAACTGTATGTTATCTATGTCAGGTGCTTGCTCTTTATAAAGTGTTTTCAATTCATTTCGAATTTCTTCTAATAAGTTGAATATAATAACACCGGCTAAATGGAGCTTTTGGTTTCTTTCAGATGCACCATCTTTACACCCTTCCCAACACGCATCCCATTTACTAAGGCTAAATCCTCTTTGTGTTGGTGTTTTGATTGATTTGTTTTTAATTTTATCGAAAAAAGAAGACATAATTTACTATTCGTAGTCCTGATGGCGGGTAATTAAAGCCTAATTGCTAATTATGTAGTTGCTTTAAGTAATTACCACCTACAATATTTTGAACCAAATTAACGTAATATCTTTTATTTTCAAAGATTTATTATGTTATTTTTTGTTCTAGTTATAGAGACTTATGTATCTTTATAACACGTAGCAAACTCTATGTGATGCCATGGCTAATACCTGAGCGTAAAAAAGCTCATAAGCGTTAACTTATGAGCTTTTTTTAAACTACTGCTTTACTTGTTCTACGGTTATTAGCCTGAGATTTTCGCCCAAGTATCACGCAAACCAACCGTGCGGTTAAACACTAATTTACCCGCGGCTTTATCTTCTGCTGAAATTTTATTATCAAGACAGAAATAACCTTGGCGTTCAAACTGAAATGCCTTTTCAGGTTCAGCATTAGCTAAGCTTAGCTCTACTTTCGCATTCGAGATAGTAATTAACGACTCAGGGTTCATTACGGTATGAAAGTCTTCTTCTGCACCTGGGTTTGGTACCGTGAATAAACGGTCATACAAACGAACTTCAGCGTCAAGGCTTTGCTCAGCCGCAACCCAATGAATAACCCCTTTTGGTTTAGTACCGTCAGTTGGGTTTTTACCTAAAGTGTCTTCATTGTATTGACAATAAACGGTTGTTACATTGCCTGCGTCGTCTTTATCACAACGTGTTGCGGTTACCACATAAGCGCCACGTAAACGCACGGCTTTATCAAGCACTAGGCGTTTGTATTTTTTATTCGCTTCTTCACGGAAGTCTTCTGCTTCAATGAATAGCTCTTTGGCAAATGGTACAACGCGAGAGCCTTGGCTTTCATCACTTGGGTGATTTTTAACATCAAGGTTTTCAACTTGCCCTTCTGGGTAGTTCTCAATTACTAATTTAATAGGGTCAAGAACCGCCATTGCGCGTGGCGCGTTGTCGTTTAGATCTTCGCGGATACAAGCATCTAATACACTCATTTCCACTGTGTTATCCATTTTTGTGACACCAATGCGCTTGGCAAACTCACGCATAGAATTTGGTGTAAAACCACGACGACGAAATGCGGCAATGGTTGGCATACGTGGGTCGTCCCAACCGCTAACTAAGTTTTCTTCAACTAAGCTATTAAGTTTACGCTTACTCATTACCGTGTATTCAAGATTTAAGCGTGAAAACTCATATTGACGAGGCGTACATTCAATAGAGATATTTTCAATGACCCAGTCATATAAACGACGGTTGTCTTGAAACTCTAACGTACAAATTGAATGCGTAATGCCTTCAATAGCATCAGAAATACAATGAGTGAAATCGTACATTGGGTAAATGCACCATTTGTCACCTGTTTGGTGATGGTGAGCAAATTTAACACGATAAATAATCGGGTCACGCATACACATGAAGCTTGATGCCATGTCTATTTTTGCACGTAATGCACATTCGCCCTCTTTGAAGCCACCGTCTTTCATTTTTTCAAATAATGCGAGGTTTTCTTCAACTGACGTATCGCGGTACGGGCTATTTTTACCCGGATGCTTTAATGTGCCGCGGTATTCACGAGTTTCTTCGGCATTTAAAAAACATACGTACGCTAAGCCTTTTTCAATAAGCTCAACAGCGTAGCCATATAAACGGTCAAAGTAGTCAGAAGAATAGTGAATGTCGCCAGCCCATTCAAAACCTAACCATTTTACGTCTTCTTGAATTGAGTTTACGTAATCAATGTCTTCTTTTTCAGGGTTTGTGTCGTCAAAGCGTAAATTACATTGGCCTTGGTAATCTTGAGCGATACCAAAATTTAAACAAATAGATTTCGCATGACCAATATGTAAAAAACCATTTGGCTCAGGCGGAAAACGTGTTTGCACGCTGTTATGCTTACCACTAGCAAGATCGGCATCAATTATTTGACGAATAAAATTGGTTGGACGGTTTTCTACTTCCGACATCCACAAACCCCTAAAATATGAAAATTTAAATAATATTATGGCGGCATTATATCAGCAGATTTAACCAGAGCGCACCTAAAGATTGCAATAACATCGCTATTTATAGCTATGGTGTAACGGCTAAAGATAAATCCAAGTCATATGAGAATAAAGATTCATGATGAACTTGGAAATATTGGCCGCTAGGGCTTGTTGTTAAGGTAACCTGAGCTCGACTTAATAAATATTTCTCTAGCGGCTATTTTTACTTACTTCAGCGTTAAATTTACTTGCAATAGACCGGCTATTGACGCGAAATTTGCCTTGAATTAAGAAAAACTATCACGCTATAGATTAAACAAGATGACTTTCTTGGATATTTTATGCTGTTAGTTATCTCTTAAACCGAGTTCAGGTTACGGTAATGTTTTTAACGTATTTGTTAGTTCCGCTTTTAACATTTGAAGTTGTGCATTTTTACTGTCTGCAATTATTACATACATAGCATTTAGGAACTGCCTAGCATTATGTAATTTTGCTAACCCCTGCTGGCTTGAAAAGGCCTGTTGCCAACTCGTTAGTGGCGCTGGGTTTATATATTGCTTTAACCAACGTTGCCAATCTTCTTCGTTATGCTGTTCCTTTAGAAATATGTAAAGCAGCGGCATTAATAAACGTTTCGATTCCCCATAGATATAAAAATGCTCATTTTTTGCAAGAACTTGGTCACCAATAGCATTTAACATTGAGGTTAACTGCTCTTTTTTTATTGCTGGATTTAACGATAATTGCAAAAATATATCAGCTGTATGGGCGATACTGTGACGCCAACCAACCACATTATCAAAGCCTCGATAATCTTTAGTATTAACGAGGTAAGCAGCACTTTTATCAACAAGAGATTGACGTTGTTCATCGGTTAAATAAGGTGTTTTTCGATCAACCCTCGCAAGCTCTGATAGCACTAAGGCAACAAATGGTTGATATACGTCATGCTCATCAACCGTTTTTCGAGCAAAATTTTTGAATAATTCATTAAACATTTTTTTATAAACGTCTGACGATAGTTTTTCGTTCCTCAACCAAGCAGACAGCCCTGTAAATGCCACACCATCACGAATATCACTTTCCGATACTGCTAAACAATTCATTAATTGTAATGCTAAATTATTTCTTTCTAACTCGCTCTCTACTTCAAAATTATCTTTAGCTAATGTTAATAAAGTTTGCTTAGGCCATTTTTCAGAATAGCACTGAGTCGCGATAGCATGTGCATTAACAATATCTGCACTAGCATGACTAGTAGTTATAAATGAGCCGAACAGTGCTATGATTAAAAATATTTTATGAAGTCCGCTTGGCTTTTTCATTAATTTCCTTCCACTTGTATTAGATTTATTAAACAACACTCATCTACCACTTTACAGCTTTTATGTAAATTTCAAAAGCTTAGCTTTTAACTCTCCAAATGCGACAAATGCAAAAAGGCATTCACATCCGACCAGTTAATTGGTATGTTATTAGCATTAAAATTTATCAACATGTGCCCCCACTAAATCTTCAATTATTTTATTCGGATAAAGCTAAACTATGACGCCGTTAAGACTAAAAGATATCGAAAATTGGCAGCAAAAATCTAAAAGCCAAATGACTGTTAATGGCTATTATCGCTCTGGAACTGGCAATGGAAAGCGAATTCATCTATTGCATGGTACTGGGTTTTCTGCCATGACATTAGCGGCTATGGCGTCGCAATTACCCAGCGACAGCTCTATTTGGTTAACCGATGTGCCTGGCCATGGTTTATCTACTCAACCTTCAAAGCGTATGCCTAATTGGCAAAAAATGGCAGATACTGTAGCGGATGCTATTTACTTACAAGCAAATGTAAAAAACGATGGGCCTTTGATTGGCATTGGCCATTCAATGGGCGGCGTTTTAACATTGTTGGCCGCTGCGAAATACCCCGACCTTTTCAGCGAAATAATTCTTTTAGATCCGGTACTTTTTAAAAATGAAATGATTATTGCGCAACAGCTGATGCGAGCAACCGGAGCATGGCGTCAGCGCGCTCTAGTTAAATCGGTTGCCAACCGTACATCGCATTGGCCAAGCTTAGCGGATATGAAAGAAAACATTGCTGAGAAACCTTTTTATAAATCATGGCATCCACAAGTGATTGATGACTATTGCCAATACTCCAGTACGGCTAATAAAGATAGCTCAGTACAACTTAGCTGTTCACCAAAGTGGGAAGCGTCGATATTTGGCTCTTACCCGAAAGGACTATGGCAGGCAGTAAGAAAAATTCAACGACCGGTTAATATTTTAGTGGCCAAAAATACTTACTTTTTTATTCCAAGTGCGGTACGACGAGCAGCTAAAGAAAATAGCCAAATAAAATGGCAAGAGTTTGGTGAACGACATTGTTTCCCTATGGAGCAACCTATTGAAACAGCGACAGCCATTACAAGCTTATTACTCAACAGGTCAAATCTATAATTTTCACCTTTATTGATTTAACCTGTCTTTTTCATTGAAAATTTTTAGTACAATTAGACTAAATTTTACTCTAGCTGAAATAAATTGCTCTTATACTTTGTCTTTATTAAGAGAATTATCTAGGAATTAGCTTTGAAATACTTGTGTTCTATAGTTACTGCTGGCTTTTTGTGTACCTCTGCCTATGCAGTTGAGCCAACATTAAATATTGTTACTGAACATTGGCCACCTTATATAATCCAATCTCCTAAGAGTAATGGGGAAATATCAGGTTTAGTAACAAAGAAAATTAAAACAATATTTGATAATGCTAAACTTAAATATGAAATTACAGCTTACCCTTGGGCGAGAAGCTATTTTCTGGCGAAAAATCAACCTAATACGCTAATTTATTCAATTTATAAAACAGAGCAGCGCACACCACATTTTAAATGGTTTTGTCCCATACACCCTAAAACACCCGTAAATATTTATAAGCTAAAAACTAATAAAACAAATATTGATCAATTAGTAACGTTAAAAAATGCCATTGTTGGTGTTTTACGAAATGATAATAGTCATAACTTCATGCTAGATAAAGGGTTTGTTGAGGATAAAAACTTGCTTGTTTCTGCAAATGAAGAAAACAACATCAAGCACTTGCTTAGTGGCAAAATAGACGCAGTAATTCAGTCTCGCGAGGCACTACTTTATAGAATAAAAGGCAGTGGTTTTACCTTAAGTGATTTTACCGTTGGCTTTCAATTGCATAAAGATGGTAATACTGAGCATTGCATGGCGCTGAGTTTAAATTCTGACCCAAAAGTTACCCGAGCAGTTGAACAAGCGTTTATCATGTGGAACAATAGATATAATTAATAAACATAAAATCAATAATTTACAAAAATAATTAACACGGATGTAAATATGAAAAAGCATTATTCTCTTATCGCTTTATTGGCTCCTTTGATAACAAGTAACACATCAGCCGTTGAACTGTCAAAACACTTAAGCACCATTACAGACCCAGTTCCAATATCACGCATCGAACCTAAATATCCCATAAATGCCGCAAAAGAGCGACGTGAAGGTTGGGCAAGATTTAGTTTTATTATTGAAAAAGATGGCAGCGTTTCTAACGTCATAAGCACTGAAAACTCTGGCAGTAAAGATTTTACATTGGCGGCTAAAAAAGCCCTGATGAAATGGCAGTACGAACCAGCAATGGAAAATGGCGAACCCATTCAGCAATGTGTGAATAGCGTGCAAATGGATTTTAGAATGAACAAAAACGGCACTACGGGTGCTACTAAGCGCTTTAAAAGCTTATTTTCAAAAGCACAAAATGCATTAACAGAAAAAGACTTCGCACAAGTTGATAAGTATTTAGCTAGTTTGAAGAAAATCAAATATATGCATAAGTCTGAGAATAATTATTTGCAATTATTACTCGCTGAATATGCTCGCGTTCTAGATGACGACAGTAAGCAATTATCGCATTTATATAAAGTCAGTCTTGCATTTGAAAATGGCAACAGCGAACAAGAATTATCAGTTTTACAACAGCGCTTTGCCTTAGAAGTTAAACTCAATCGTTTCAAGTCAGCTTTTAGAACTTTTAAACGTATTGAAAAAAGTAAACTTGCGGAGCCCTATTTGGAGCAATATCAAGCACTTATTAAGCAGATCGATGATTTTATTGGCTCGAATGAAAATATCGTTGTCGATGCTAACATGAGAAATAACGATTATTGGCAGTATTCGCTTGTCCGCAATGAGTTTAGCCTCACTAATATTGAAGGTAGTCTGTCAAAAATGGATATTCGCTGTGCCAACAAACGACACGTGTATACCATTGAAGAAAATAATACTTGGAAAATTCCAGAGTCATGGCAGCATTGCAATTTATTCATCTATGGCGAAAACAATGCAAGCTTTAATGTGGTTGAACACCCGTTTAAGGCTTAAGAACACACTTTTCAAGCACGTATAGCCATAGTTAATTTATACGTGTTTTTGCAATATTAGCCAGTGGTGGAGATAATTTTTCAAGCTGGCCTAACTCATCAGCAATAACCGCTTTGGGTAGTTTTTTAATTAATAATTGCCCGATATTTTCAGCATTCTTCTTTGCCGCAAACAACAAGATGTTGTCATTATCACAACTAACATCGTTAAAAACATTCCTCAATTTTAGCCGATTCGCTTTTAGTAACTTTCTCAACCGGCTTTTATCATCAACAGCAACATATTCACAAATGTTCTTAGCTACATTATAACTATAACTTTTTATAGGCAAGGCTAACCAAAGTACCGATATAATAGAGATCGTAATAAACAACTTCATAAATAGCTCGCATACTCTTTTGCATAAATACATGCCTTAAGTTTAGCTTGGTATTGTAGAATTGCTTAACGGATAATTAATCACAAAACCACTTATAATTATTGTCGATGGGCCTAGTCATAAGTATATTTTCGCTACTCCATGTAGATAATTAAAAACTCACAGTTTAGTGACTGTAAGTTTTTATTCTCTGTTGAAGGTTTAAAAACATCAGCTTGACGCTGACCAAGATGGGTCTGCTTCATCTCTTGATGGAGCAAGAAAAATTGAGATTGCTCATTGTCTGTTGTAATCGATAGCCGTCGACCATCAAAAATATAGCTGCCTTGAACAACGGCTAAACCGTCTTCATATTTACCTTTTTCAAATTCGAGCACAAATCTCCCATTGTTTTTAAACATAATTGTCGCATCGGCAAATTTACAATACTGCGTTCGTAAATACGCAGGCATAACGTGAGATTTATCATCTTCATTTCGCAAATATAAACCAATATGTTGTTCATTATAGAAATGCCGACCTTGAGCAAATGTGAGGTGCTGAAGCTTACTTATTCCCTGATCTACTACAATGGATTCTATCTGATGAAATAACTCAAGGTTACTGAAATTAGGGTGGGTTGCGATAGTGGCAGCAGGAAATTCAGACGGTATGGTGATATTTTCGCGTATGACGACAAGGTCAAGGTTATTTAACTGCTTAGTGATTGAAACAAATTTTTCATCAGAGACCCCCTGATTAACAACATGAACATACGTTTGTGAGCATGCCGATAACAAGCTTAAAATACCGAATATTCCTAGCTTAAAATATTTCATTGTAAATCACTTACTCCTTATTGTGGTTGTTATTAGTTACTCATTATATCCATGTTAAAATACAATAAGTTAAATAAAAATGAATTATAAGCCGACTATTCAGGTCAATATACCAAACAACTAAACAGGTAATCATAATACAATGAACTTACAAAGAATTTTAACGATCAGCGTATTGGTAATGTTTGCTACTTTATCACAGGCCAAGAGCCCAGCTGAAAGTACAAAAGTCATGACCCAAGGACTCAACCATTTAGGGTTAACGGTTAAAAATTTAGATGCTTCTGCAGATTTTTTTATCAAGACACTTGGATGGGAAAATGTTGGTGGTTTCCCCGACTACCCTTCTGTATTTGTTACCGATGGCAATCTATTTCTAACACTGTGGCAAACAAAGCAAGCCGATAAAGTTGTTTCGTTTGATAGAAAAAATAATGTTGGCCTTCATCATCTAGCACTTACGGTTGCAAGTAGAGAAGCCTTAAATGAATTGCATAAACGCTTTAAAACTGTGCCGGGATTAGTGATAGAGTTTGCACCAGAATTAAATGGTAAAGGCCCAACTGTTCATATGATGATCAGGGAGCCTAGTGGTAATCGTATTGAATTTGCTTATAACCCGCCCAAATAGCAATATTAAACATAAAAAAGCGCAGAATATCTGCGCTTTTCTAAACAAAATACTATCTATTAAATTAGAACTGAGCGACCACTTGTTCAACTACCGATTTAATAGCTTTACTTGGATTATCTTGATCAGCCGTTTTAATGCGTTTTACCGCCCAACCATGCCAAACTGGTTGGCGACTTTTCACATCATAAACATCAATCGCTAACTTACCTTCTGTGTAGTTTCGAACATGGGTTTCATTACTAACACCAATGCCACCGTAGTATCTATGCCCCCAAACAAAACCCGTTCGATATGTTGTTGGTAAAGAATCTACTTTTACTTTATCTCGGCTGCCCATAGTGTAAGATATAGTGAAATCAGCTTGTTCAGCATCATCAATTAATTGATATCCTTTGGCAACAAAGGCACTTTCTATCGCATTGTCAATTCTGACTTTCATTACTGGGTTAACATCTACAGGCTCTGCAAGTACTTTGGTTTCGTTTAACCAAGCAAATGTTTTATAGTGACTGGTTGAAATATCACTATTTCTATCGAAATTTACCCTTGCTTTTTGTGTTGACGCACAACCGACAACAACAGTAATAAGTGCAATAACAACTATTAATTTATTTTTAAACATAAGCCCTTCCAGTAAATTTTGATAAACAAAACGTTATATCAACAGATTAACATAACGCTGATAAAAATCTGTTGGATTTTGTAACTCTATGATATAGCAATCATAATAAATAAAACTTAATAATAACAGCCAGCATAATAATAAAAACAATAAGATTACTAGATAAGACCCGACATTTTGTAAATTTAGTGCATTACACTCAAAGAGAACATAACTTAGATGAGAATTTTATTAAAAAATAATTAACTTTCCGTTGACACTACTAAGCAAACCACTTAAAACTATAGCTACTAAATTAAACTTTTTACCATTAATAAAGAAAAATGAAACTTTTAAATACAACTAAAGCGCTCCTCATTGTCGTCGTGGTCTTGAATCCATTGCGTGGGCGATTTTGTGTGTAAAAAGTAAATAAAGAAATATCAAAATAAACCCTCGCTCTGCAAAGACCGAGGGTTTTTTTATGGCAATTTAATAGCAAAAACAAAGGGATTATATATGACATCAGAGCGATATAGTGGTGCAGAACTAGTGGTAAAAGCACTGTCAGCACTTAAAGTAAAATATCTATTCGGCTACCCGGGCGGCACGGTATTAGATATTTACGATGCCTTGTTTCAACAGCAAGAGGTTGAGCATGTTTTAGTGCGCCACGAACAAGCAGCAACACATATGGCTGACGGTTTTGCTCGTGCTACTGGTGAGGTTGGAGTGGTACTAGCAACATCTGGTCCTGGTGCCACCAACTGTATTACCGGTATTGCAACCGCATACATGGATTCCATTCCTATGGTGGTACTATCAGGACAAGTACCCACAGGGCTTATCGGCGATGATGCATTCCAAGAAACCGATATTGTTGGCTGTTCTCGCCCTATTGTTAAACATAGTTTTAACTGCCGAGATATTGCTGAAATCCCCAATATTATTGCCAAAGCATTTTACATTGCCAGTACCGGCCGTCCGGGCCCTGTTGTTATAGAGCTACCGAAAGACTTGTTAATGCCAGGCAATAGCGCTGAATTTATAATGGAACAAAGTATAAAGATGCGCTCGTATAATCCAACAGTTAAAGGCCACCACCGTCAAATTAAAAAGGCGGTGCAAGCGATAGCTCAAGCGAAGCGATTGGTGGTTTATTCGGGCGGAGGCATTATTACCGCGAATGCCTCAGAACTATTAACTACGTTAGTTGAAAAACTAAATGCACCAATCACCAACACCTTAATGGGATTAGGCGGCATTTCCGGTTTGCATAACAACTTTATCGGTATGTTAGGGATGCATGGCAGCCTAGAAGCGAACAAAGCAATGGCGCACGCCGATGTAATTTTAGCACTAGGTGCAAGGTTTGATGACCGTGTAACGAATAATGTTAAAAAGTTTTGCCCAAATGCCACCATAGTCCATGTTGATATAGATCCAACCTCCATCTCGAAAACTATCAATGCCCATATTCCAGTTGTCGGCTTAGTTGATATTGTGATCAAACAATTATTAACCGAGCTTAATGAGGTTAATTTTACCATTAACGAAACAGACAATAACAATTGGTGGCAACAAATTAATACTTGGCGTGATGTTAAAAGTATTAGTTATCAACAAGAAGGTAATAAAATTAAGCCTCAACGTGTTATTCAAGCTATGTACCAAGCCACAGACGGTAATGCATATGTATGCTCTGATGTTGGTCAGCATCAAATGTTTGCCGCGCAATATTACCCATTTGCTAAACCTCGTCAATGGATTAACTCTGGCGGCCTGGGAACAATGGGCTTTGGTTTACCAGCGGCAATGGGCGTAAAAATGGCATTCCCCGATAGCCATGTAATTTGTATTACCGGTGATGGTTCTATTCAAATGAATATTCAAGAACTTTCAACTTGCATGCAATATAACTTACCTGTCGTTATTATTTCATTAAACAACCGTTCACTGGGTATGGTGCGCCAATGGCAAGATATGATTTATGGCGGTCGTCACTCCTCTTCCTATATGGAATCTTTACCAGATTTTGTAAAACTTGCTGAAGCATATGGTCATGTCGGTATTCAAATAAACTCGCTGGATGAGTTAGACAGCAAATTAGCCCAAGCTTTTGCTATTAAAAATAAACTGGTTTTTGTCGATGTATTAGTTGATGAAAAAGAGCATGTTTACCCGATGCAAATTCGTACCGGTGCAATTGATGAAATGTGGATCAAAAAAGGAGTAAAAGCGTAATGCGTAGAATTTTAGCAATATTACTGGAAAATGAAGCAGGCTCTCTGTCTAGAATTGTTGGCTTGTTTTCTCAACGCGCTTTTAATATTGAAAGTTTAACGGTAGCACCAACGGAAGATGCAAGTTTGTCTCGTATTACTATAGCCACAAAAGGTGATGATAAAATTCTTGAGCAAATTGTTAAGCAGGTTAATAAATTAATCGATGTAATAAAAATTACCGATTTAACTGAGCGTCAGCACGTCGAGCGTGAATTATTACTTATTAAAGTTCTAGCAATGAACGATAAATCGCGCACCGAAGTAAAACGCATAACCGACATATTTAGAGGAGCTATTATTGATATTGGTAAACAAGTTTATACCATACAGTTAACTGGCGACGCAGATAAGTTAAATGCATTTATTAAAACCTTAGCAAATGAAACCGAAATAATAGAGTCGGTTCGTTCAGGTTGTGTTGGTATTGCTCGTGGTGAAAAAGCGCTAAGAGCCTAACAGGTATTAAGTATTAAGAATAAAAAAGCCAGCTTGAAGCTGGCTTTTAAAATTTAATAACCGCTATTTGATTTAATGAAAACGACGTCGAATTCCAGCTATCATTAGCAACATTATGCCAGTGAAACCAAAGCCAGCTCCTTGACGTTTGACTTTTTCTTCAACAGTACTACAGTCTTCAATTTCTCCATCTATCGGCTTAAGAGTTACAGCCCGAACTACATCTTCAAATAGCTGCTCGCCTTTATCATCTAACATGATTTCACCTTTAGAATCACGACGCAGTACTTTGATTAAAGCTGTCGCTGAAACTTCATTTGCATCGTTAATGTCACGCGCTTCAATAACCGTATAAGCACTATCGCAGGCTAAAAAGTCATTAAGGTCAGTAAAGGTTTTTGCTGTCATGTCATACAAAAAGCCATGCGTTCGTCGGGGATTAGCGCCATTATTGTCATTATGGGTTTCAAATTCACCTTCACCGACAATCATACCCGCTTCATTAATTGCTCTAGCGGTACTCGAACTACCATTAAAAAAGTCACCCGGAAATATCATTTCCATATTTTCGGCATTAGTATCTACATGATAGAACTTGGTTCGAAGGCTTCCATTGATATTAGTATTTACATGGCCCACAGCTATACCTTTATCATTTATATCGTAGGCGCGCGAGTCAATATATTCTGCATGATCTTCGGTAAAATCCTTTACTTCGCCATCTTTATAAACCACAGCATAAAAATTTCGTGTTTCATTTTGGCTAGGTGCAGTTACACTCTCATCAAACCAACCGTGAGCAAATCCAACCGCTACCCCATGATTATTCACCGCCTGTGCAAAACTACTGTATACTCGTCTGTCATCTACATGTGGTGTAACTAATTGGCCTAGCAATTCGGAGGTAACAACACCTTGTTCATCAATAGTCCATTTTATTGCTTCCGTGTTGTAACTATTAGCAATAGTTGCTTGAACACAATCCTCAAACGTAAATTTTTGATTTTCCAAATATTTTGGAGACTCACAACTATTTGGTTTATCGTTATCTGGCTCATCTGAAGTATTAAAAATAAAATCAATCGCTTGTTGACCAACACTTGTACTACCATATCCAACAGCAATATGAGAATCACTGATATCCAATATTGCAGATAGGCCGCCAAACCTTTGCGCTTCAGGCAAATCAATTTCACTTGGTGGAATAATTTCTATAATATTTACACCACCATCCGGTGAGAAAAAACCTCTTGTAGCAAAGTTCCGACGCCAATTTGTAATAACAGTACCTAACTCATTATCACCAGAGAGTTGATCAAAATTATCGGTAACCGTATATGAATATGGTAAATATGGCGCAGAAGCATTTCCATAAACCCAGCCTTCATTGGTGATACCTGATATATAATCGTTTGTAGAGCGAGTTAAAACCTGAGTACCGGTTATATTTTTATCAAATACATTAAACAACTCTGTGCCATTACCAAAATTTTTCAAAGCAAATATGTTACCAACTTTTTGATATCTTCTGTTGTTTGCTCTGGCGTTAAGAAATCTAATAACCCATGAAAGATCATTCGCTGTAGGATTTCCAGCTCTTAAGGCGGCTTCATCTTCAATATCATTTAATTCAAAAACTGCTTCAAATGTATTGTTTGCTAATGCAACGATAGCGTCAAAATCATCTTCATCTAGATATTGAAATTGCACCGGAAAATTATAAATTTGCGTGCCTGAAATTGCAGCTTCACCGTTGTTATTTTCTTGTTGCGAATAAGTATACTTTAATGAAGATACGTCACCTTTATCGATAACTTGGTATGTGGCAGCATTAACAGCAGATATTCCTAATGCACTAGTAATACCTAATGCTAAAATCGATTTAAAAAATTTGTTCATGTAACTACTAAACTCACTATCGTTATTATTCATCTAATTCTTGCCACCTAGCGTAGGCAACTTCGAGGTTGGACTCAGTTTCAGCTAACTGGTTCAATATTTTATTACTTAGCTCTTGATCCTGATTAAAAAACTCAGGCTGATTGACTTGTTGCTGTAACTCATCAATTAAATTTTCTAATTCATCTATTTTCTCAGGTAAACTTTCTAACTCTCTTTTTTCTTTAAAAGAAAGCTTTTTCTTTTTAGTTGCTACAATTGCGGCTTCTTTAGCAACAGTTTTCTTATTTGATTCTTCTTTTACAATCGGTTTCGCCATGGCTTGGCGTTGCTTATCTTTATATACAACATATTCGTCGACATCATCATAGCCACCGACAATTTGCGTAATATGACCAGTACCATCGAAATATAAGCAACTACTAACACAGTTATTTACAAAGTCACGATCATGGCTGACTAAAATAACCGTTCCGGCATAATTTGCAACGACTTCTTCTAATAATTCTAATGTTTCGATATCCAAATCGTTTGTTGGCTCATCGAGTATTAATAAGTTACTTGGACGCAAAAATAGTCGAGCAAGTAACAAGCGGTTCTTCTCACCACCAGATAATGCTCGAACAGGCGTTCTTGCACGTTTTGGACTAAACAAAAAGTCTTGCAAGTAGCCTAGGACATGGCGCGGTTTACCATTCACCATAACCTCTTGTTTCCCCTCGCCAACAATTTCTTGTACGGTTTTGTTAACGTCAAGAGCATCACGATGTTGATCAAAATAGGCTATATCTAAATTAACACCAGAGCGCATTTTACCACTAGTGGCTTCAAGCTTACCCATGATCATCTTAATCAAGGTTGACTTTCCTGTACCATTGGCGCCAATAAACGCTATGCGATCATTTCGAGTGATTAATAAATCTAAATTGTTAATAATAACTTTGTCGTCAAAAGCAATAGAAACTTTTTCGGCTTCAAATACTAGTTTTCCTGAACGGTCACCTTGGCTAATATTCATGGCGCTTTGATTGCGCACTTCGCGACGAGCTTTACGCTCTTCCCTTAACTTTTCTAATGCTCTAACTCGCCCTTCATTGCGTGTACGACGCGCTTTTACACCTTGTCTGATCCACACTTCTTCTTCTGCTAGCTTTTTGTCAAACAAGGCATTTTGCTGTGATTCAACCTGCAAATCATGAGCTTTCTGTTGGATATATAAGTCGTAGTTTCCTGGGTAACTTTTCAAAATTCCCCGGTCAAGATCGAGAATACGCGTCGATACACCACGGATAAATGCCCTGTCATGACTAATAAATAGTATTGTGCCGGCAAAGTCTTTTAAAAATGACTCTAACCATAAAACACTTTTTATATCTAAATGGTTGGTTGGTTCATCAAGTAATAAAATATCAGGACCAGTTACAAGTGCCTTTGCTAAAGCTAGTTTTCGTAGCCAACCACCAGACAGGTCGCAAATATTATCATCGGCATTTAACGACAATGTGGTCATTACCTGCTCAATACGTTGCTCATCTTGCCATGCATCAGCTAGTTCAAGTTGCTCTTGAACATGAGATAATTTTGCTAAATTTTCTTCCGATGGGTTATCAGTAACTTCCTGAATAGTTACATGGTAGCGTTTAATTAAATCAGCATTTAGTTTAACACCTTGTGCAATATAATCAAAAACACTGATATCTGAAGATTCTGGAGGATCTTGCTCTAACATAGCAACATGCATAGTACTAGATTTAAGCACTTGCCCATCATCTAAAACTTGTAAGCCCATTAATACTTTCATCAATGTTGACTTACCTGCGCCATTTCTTCCAACCAAACAAATCCGTTCGCCCGTTTGTACACTTAAATCTGCTTTATCTAAAATCTTGTCTTCACCAATGGCCAGTTCACCTTGTGAAATACGAATTAATTCCATAAATTACAACAACTCCAAAATTTGCTTTTGCTCGAACGGCCAAAAAAGCTTTTTATGATCTGATAGACGCTCTAACACAGGAATGCTAATACGATACAATTCCACTAGCTTTTCATCATCAATGATATCTACAACGTTAATTTCTGATGCTGGCATTTCAAGTAAACACAATGCCAACGCCTCTTCACATAAATGACACCCTTCGGTGCCATACAAGTTAAATTTGCTCGACATATTAATTTACCTTACGGGTAAGTAACCAACTATTGTGGATATGCTTGTTGCGTTGAAAGTCTTTGTCTCTTGTTATATCACTCATTTCTTGTACGTTAACTCCCAAATTAGCCATAGCATCAAAATCCATTTTAAAATTGCGCTTATTATTGGTAAATATTAACTCTCCATCTTCAGCCAATGATTTTAAACCGTCAGTAATCAAGCTTACGTGGTCACGTTGAACATCGAAACTTTCACCCATTCGTTTTGAGTTTGAAAAAGTTGGTGGGTCGATAAATACTACATCAAACTTTTGTTCATTATTTTTCAACCACTGTAAACAGTCAGCCTGAATAAACTGATACTTGTGGCCTGATAAATTATTTAAAACAAAGTTATCTTGCGCCCAGCTCAAGTAAGTATTTGACATATCTACGGTAGTTACTGAACTTGCACCGTGTAATGCTGCTTGCACTGATACCGAGCCTGTATAAGAAAATAAATTTAACAGTGATTTATTCTTAGATTTTTTCGCAACAATTTGACGAGTTTTTCTGTGGTCTAAAAATAGACCAGTATCTAAATAATCCCACAGGTTAACTTTTAGCTTGGCACCATATTCATCAACAATTATAGATTTTTTTGATTGCTCAACACGTTGGTATTGATCTTTACCTTTTTGTTTGGCACGCGTCTTAATAATTACTTTATCTGTTGCAACGTTAAGTACTTTAGGCGCAAAATAAACCACTTCTTGTAGTCGTTTAGCTACTTTTTCCGCATCAATTTTCGCAGGTGCTGCATACTCATGAATAACCAAGTGTTCGCCATAAACATCAACGGCAACGTTATATTCCGGAATATCAGCGTCGTATAAGCGATAGCACTCCACTTTCCCTTGCTTCAACCAGCCTTTAAGGGTTTTCTTATTTTTCAAAAGTCGGTTAGCAAAAGCTGAATCTTTCTGTTCAAACTCCGCATTAACATTACTACTAGCAACTTGTTTTTCATCTAGGTTGTATAGAGCAAACTGACAATCTAATGGGCCATTTTTAAACTTGTAACGCTTAAAACTGACCATTTTCATCATAGCTAGAAGCTCAACATTGGCAGTTAAAACCGCTACGCGCCAGTTAACAAAGTGTGATTTAAACTTTTTTCCCAATAAAGCAAAAGTTTCAACAAGCTCTGGTAGCTCACCAATACGCTCGCCGTATGGAGGGTTAAATAATATTGTTCCGGTAGGACCAAAGGCATTTTTAATGTCGTTAGCATTTTTACAAGAAAATTCAATAAAGCGTTGAATTCCTGCATTTCTAGCATTTTGCTGTGCCGTTTTAAGAACGCGACTATCAAGGTCAACACCAAACACTTTTGTTTTAAGTTGTGTCAAACCTATATGCGACTGTTCAACCGCACTTGCTTTCGCTTTTTTCCATGCATCATGCGCATGTCCTAACCAAAAATCAAAGCCCCATTTTGCTCTATCTATACCTGGTGCATAACCTGCTGCCATTAAAACAGCTTCAATAACAACCGTACCTGAACCGCACATCGGGTCTACTAAAGGTTTAGTCGTATCTTCTAACCAGCCCGAGCGAGTAATAATAGCTGCGGCCAAATGTTCTTTTAGTGGTGCGGCACCGGTATTTTCTCGATAACCCCTTTTAAATAAACTTCGGCCGGAAAAGTCTAAATAAATAGCCACTTTCTGCTTTAACAGTCGAGCTTGAAAACTAATTTGAGGAGCTGATTTATCAACCGAAGGACGTTCTTCACTTAACTCACGAAAATGGTCAACAATGGCATCTTTTACCGTTAATGCACCAAATTGTGTATTGCGAATTTCATCACTAGTCCCGACAAAGTCGATAGCAAAGGTGGTATCCACCGAGAAAACATCAGACCAAGCTACCGATTTTGCAGCAGCATAAAGTTCATCTTTATTCTCTGCCGCACCCTCACCTATTTTTAGCAACACACGAGTCGCTAAGCGTAAACGAAGGCAAATATGATAAGCCTGCTCGATCGTCGTGTTGAAATAAACCCCTTCAGGCTTTTGAACAACTTGCTCGGCTTTTAAATCTTTAAGTTCTTGTGCCAGTAATATTTCTATTCCGGGAGAGGTTAATGCTAAAAATTGCTGCATAAAGGTTTCCAATCTAATTTATGCCGCGATTATAAACTAAAGCAGCACATTACTTATAGCCATTTTACAAATTAGCGCAAAGTAATCCTAAACTGATAAAATTTATCTGCTCTGTTTCTAAGAATCGTCCTGATTGATTGAAATACGAGTCATTCACGAACAAAAAAGCAGCAAGTAAAAAATAAATCCGATTAATGCAGAAAATAAACTTAAAACAGGTTGCAAATTGCGAAATGTATCCTTATTATACGCCTCGCTTTCAGGGAGCAAGTTTTTACACCTTTAAAGTATTCTTAAGCTAGAATTAAAACAAGCTGGCTTACCTATTTTTTTAGGTCATTCGGACGCGGGATGGAGCAGCCTGGTAGCTCGTCGGGCTCATAACCCGAAGGTCGTCAGTTCAAATCTGGCTCCCGCAACCAACTTCACTTAAGTGTAAAAAGTAGGTCGTCAGTTCCTTTTCATAAGATAAGGGCGCCAGCAACCAACTTCGCTTAAGTATAAAAAGCAGTTCTTAAGTTTGAATTAAAATAACTTGGCTTTCCTACTTCACTGTAGGTCATTCGGACGCGGGATGGAGCAGCCTGGTAGCTCGTCGGGCTCATAACCCGAAGGTCGTCAGTTCAAATCTGGCTCCCGCAACCAACTTCACTTAAGTATAAAAAGTAGGTCGTCAGTTCCCTTTTCATAAGATAAGGGCTCGCGCAACCAGCTTCGCTTAAGTATAAAAAGCAATTCTTAAGTTTGAATTAAAATAACTTGGCTTTCCTACTTCACTGTAGGTCATTCGGACGCGGGATGGAGCAGCCTGGTAGCTCGTCGGGCTCATAACCCGAAGGTCGTCAGTTCAAATCTGGCTCCCGCAACCAACTTCACTTAAGTATAAAAAGTAGGTCGTCAGTTCACTTTTCATAAGATAAGGACTCCAGCAACCAACTTCACTTAATTATAAAAAGTAGGTCGTCAGTTCACTTTTCATAAGATAAGGACTCCAGCAACCAACTTCGCTTAAGTATAGAAAGTAGGTCGTCAGTTCACTTTTCATAAGATATGGGCTCCCGCAACCAACTCTTCAAAAGTTTAGCTCCTTATAATTCCCCTAATCACAATAAAAATCTTTAGGGTAAACTTCAATGCAAGTATTCTTATCATCCCTTCCCTTTGATTGCATCTCTCACATTAAAATATCCAACGTAAATAACAAAATTTCTTAATATAAATCACAAAATGCCGTTTGAGATAAGGTAATATAAACTTAAAATTTACATACAGCTAAATAGCTAGCGATATAGAGAATATTCTTAATGAGCGAAGACTTTACTCATATAAATGCCGAAGGCAATGCCCACATGGTTGACGTAACAGAAAAAAACGTCACTGAACGTACAGCTATCGCCCAAGCCTACATTGAAATGTCGGCGGACACTTTAGCCATGATCGTTGAAGGTAAACATCATAAAGGCGATGTATTCGCCACCGCAAGAATTGCCGGTATTATGGCGGCAAAAAAAACCAGCGAGTTAATTCCACTTTGCCATCCTCTAATGCTAACCAAAATAGAAGTTGATATAGTTGCCCAGCCTGAAAGTAACCGAGTAGAAATTACCGCGCTTTGCAAGTTATCAGGAAAAACTGGTGTTGAAATGGAAGCGTTAACCGCTGCCTCAACTGCAGCATTAACCATATATGACATGTGTAAAGCTGTGCAAAAAGATATGGTGATCACAAATATTCATTTGTGTGAAAAACGTGGTGGAAAATCAGGTAACTACTTTCACAATAAGGCCGTTTAACCAAGGAACGACAATGATAAAAATATTATTTTTCGCACGTTTACGCGAACAACTATCAACAGAGAGCATAGAGCTAGAAGCAAGCGAGAGCTTAACCACAGATATTATTCGTCAACAATTGGCTAACAAAAATGAATTGTGGGCAAAAACCATGAACGCTGAAAGTTTGCTGGTTGCGGTCAACCAGGAAGTCACAGATTGGTCACATAAAGTTAATAATGGCGACGAGGTTGCCTTTTTTCCTCCTGTTACCGGCGGTTAATATGATAAAAGTTCAGCGAAGCGACTTTAATGTTGCCGAAGAATATCAAGAATTAGCCAACGACAACCAAGATGGTGCAGTAGTTACTTTCGTTGGTAAAGTAAGAGATTTTAACGAAGGGCTTAATGTTCAAGGTTTGTCATTAGAGCATTACCCTGGCATGACAGAGAAAGTACTTAGCGAAATAGAAGCCACCGCACGTAACAATTGGCCATTAAATAAAGTCACCATAATCCATCGTTTTGGTGATTTAAACTTAGGCGATCAAATTGTTTTCATAGGTGTGACAAGCCCACATCGTAAAGCGGCCTTTGCTGCCTGTGAATTTCTTATTGATTTTTTGAAAACAAAAGCACCATTTTGGAAAAAAGAATTAACCAGCGACGGTAGTGTTTGGCTCGACGCCAAAAATAGTGATGACGACGCATCTCAACAATGGCAAGAAAAATTAAAGTAGTCCCCAAACAATAAACGAGATTATTTATGCTAAAAACTGGACGATATCAACATTTTAAAGGTAACTTTTATCAAGTACTACACATAGCTACTCATAGTGAAACCGAAGAAGTTATGGTGGTTTATCAACCAGAATATGGTGACAAAGCTATTTGGGTAAGGCCACTTGCGATGTTTGATGAAACCATAGAACGAAATGGAAAAGTTACCAAACGCTTTCAGTATGTTGGTAATAGCCTTTAATGTTTTTTTACAAAGCAAATTAAATTAAAAAAGGGAGTATGTACACTCCCTCCCCTATAAATATAGCTCATCTCAATTACTAGCCTAAAGGTACTGATGTAATTCTATTTAACTAAACTTGCGTCAAAAAACTTTGTCGGCATTATTCAAAACCACTATAACTTATAAAATTCTTTACAATTCAACTATGTCGTGCACAAAATAAGTTAAAAAATAACTAAGCAAATACGATGACCATGAAAATTGAGCTAGATAGCATACATCCAGCACCAACTTTATCTTCTCAAAAGATTTACCTCAGGCCAGCAAAGTTATCCGATTACCCTATCATCAAGGCATATCGTCAAGATCCCGAAAACTGTCGCTATATTCGTCCAGCTGAGACTGACGAAGAGACAATGAGTATTGTCGAACAATTGTCTAAGCCATGGGAAATAAAAACGGGCCACTGGAACGGACTTGTTATTTGTCTGCAAGCAGACCATTCTCTAGTCGGTGAAATTGTGTTTCGGGTAGAAGATTGGGAAAATTCACGCGCCGAAATTGGTTACCGGCTCAGTGAAGCAGCTGCTGGTAAAGGTATTTGTACTCAGGCTGCCACCCTGCTAATTAATTATATCGTGAAAGAGTTGGGCTTTTATAAATTAGTTGCAAAGTGTGATCCAAGAAATATCGCTTCGTATCGGGTCATGGAAAAGCTTGGCTTTAATCGAGAAGCATTTTTTAAAGAACATTTCCGCATTGGTGATGAATGGACAGATCAATATGATTATGGATTAATGTCTCAACAATGGTTGAAAAATCAAGAGAATATAAATTTATAATTTAAGGTATATAACATGACTAAACTATTTTTAGGTATTAGTAATCACGTAGTTTGCTTAAACAAAAAAGATGGCACAGAGCTATGGAAAACAAAGCTACGCAGCTCTACCATCACCAATGTTTATTTCGAAAATGATTGTGTATTTGCCTATTCTGGTGGCCATTTATTTTGCTTAGAAGCGCTAACCGGCACTATAATTTGGGAAAACCAACTTAAAGGGTTAGGCTACGGTACATGTATTATTGCTAGTGAACATCAAAACTCCACCGTTATCGCTACCCAAATAGCAACACAACAAACGGGAGCAGCAACCAGCAGCGTTGCGGTAACAGGTGCTGCAGCATCTAACTGTTAAACTCACCTAGCCAACACGTCTTAAAGGAATAAGTATGCACAAGCAAGATTTCGCAATAAATGTAAAGCAACTCAAATTACCTTCTTTACGATTTTTTTCACAACACATGTTTTTTTCAAAAACGTTAATTTTGCTGCCACTATTATGCGTTGCAATCTACTACGGCTATTATGTTCTTTATCAAAATCATTTAAAGCAGCAACAAACACAGAAAATTGTATCTGCACCAAAAGTTAACGATATCTATTTTTTTGATTTTCGTGTTTTCAAGGATAACCTAAGGCCAACAGAAAAGTATCGCTTAGCTAAAGTTGTTGATATCACAGGAGATATTGTCACATTAGTTTATGGAAGTTTTTATTATCAACGCCAACACGCCGCTATAAACAGTATTTATTATGGCCAGTTAAGTTATAAAGATTACTTTGAAACCAAACGCTTTGATTATAAATACAGTGAAATTCAAGACAAACTAATGTCTGGCGCTATTTATCTAGCAATGCGCCCTGTTCACGAGAAGTTACTAGGACAAAGAGTCGGACCTGAGCCCGTACATTATCGTTCTAGTATTTTTATCCAAGGGCGAAAAGAAAGCTTAAAAGGTGAAGCATTTTTAAATGAACTTCATAGTGAAACAAATTTACAACAAGCATTCGAACAATTTTCTAAGTCTGCAAATTATGGTTACGCTCAGGGACAAGTAAACCTTGCCGAAATGTATATCAATGGGCAATATGTTGAAAAAGACCTTGTTCAAGCTCTGTATTGGCTAAACCTAGCTTCATTACAAAGTAACAAAAAGGCTATCTTAAAATACGATATTATTTGTAAACAAGTCTCTTCGTGCCAAATTTACGACTTCTTTGAAAATTTAATAGCTTCAGGTGTCGATGTTAAAGTTCGACATTTAGATACTAATATCAGCCGCATTAAATAACACTTATTTACTTGGCAAGTGTCAAAATAATTTTACCTATATTGCTGTTGCTCATCATTATTTGATGAGCTTGCTCAACATTTTTCCATGGTAGTTGTTGATAAATAACCGGCTGCAAAACACCACTTTCTAGCAAATGATAAAAGTTAGCTTTAAAAGCATTAATTAATTTTGATTTGTAAGCATCATCACGATTTCGTAAAGTGGTGGCGCTAATATTAACGCGCTTTAACAACATTTTTGCGACATCGATATTTTCAGCATAGCGTCCACCAAGCATAGATAACATCACGATATGCCCATCTAACGCACAAACGTTAATATTTCGATTTACATAATCACCTGCAACAACATCGATAATGGTGTCGTAACTTTGCTTTTTCTGTTTCGACCAAGTGACAAAATCAGTATTATGATAATTTAACGCTTCGTCTGCACCTAGTGCCTTACATGCCTTAACTTTTTCATCGCTACCTACAGTTACGGTAATATAGCAATGAAGGCTTTTTGCTAATTGAATGGCAGCACTGCCAACACCACTTGCACCAGCATGAATAAGCACTCTGGAGCTTTCTTTCAAGTCAGCGATGAAAAATAAACATTGATAAGCGGTTAAGTAGGCTTCTGCAATAGCAGCCCCTTGCGCATAGGAATAGTGAGCAGGTAATTTAATAAGATGAGCTGTTTTAACTTTTACATACTCCGCATAAGCGCCACCAGGGGCAATTGCAAAAACTTTATCACCAACTTCAAAGCCATTATCATTAACTTGTGCTGATGAATCACCAATCGCAACAATATCTCCACAAGCTTCAATGCCAAGTATTTTAGACTCCCCATTTGGCGCAGGATATTTGCCTTGCTTTTGTAAAATGTCAGCTCGATTAACGCCAATGGCTTGAACTTTAATCAAACATTCATCGTCAGCAACCTCAGGCATTTCAATTTCAGAAAAAAACAATTTTTGCTTTTCATCAACGGCCAAATACTTCAATTTACTACTCGTTTATATCTACTTTTAATTAGCCAACATTGTGCCCTAATTAACTATCAATACCAACAGCCGCTAGCTAATAGCAAAAAAATGGTGCTCTTGCCAAGGGACTTGCTTAGACTCAATACTCGCAACCTCAGCTTGAGGCGGCCCATGGGCTAACCATTCCAACATTTTATCAACTTCTTGCTCTTCACCACACATTAACACTTCAACATCACCATCAGTTAAATTACGAGCATAACCGCTTAATCCATGATCAATAGCAACTTGTTGACTTGAAGCTCGAAAATACACCCCTTGCACTTTACCACTGACATGCGCCAAATAACTCACATTCATCATCATTCACCTTACACTTAGCATCTAGCTAATACTGATTTTCATTCTCGACCTCTTACCGAATGAAAAAATAGTTAAATTGAACATTGCGCCAGCACCATGCATTGACTACACTCGCGCAATTATTATTGTTATTTATAAGTATAGGCATATGTCAGCAAGAATTTATTTAAAAGTTGCTCGTGAAAAGTCATTGCGTCGCAAGCATCCATGGATTTTTTCACAAGCCATCAACAAAGTTAAAGGTAACCCTTTGTTAGGCGATACCGTTGATGTCTTTGATAATAAGGGCAACTGGCTAGCTAAAGGTGCTTATTCACCAGAGTCTCAAATTAGAATTCGCGTTTGGAGTTTTGATATTGATGAAGAAATTGACGCTAATTTTTTTCGTAATAAATTGTTAAAAGCACAAGTTCGTCGAGATTGGTTTATCGAAAAGGGCGGGTTAACCGGCTACCGATTAATTGCCGGCGAATCTGACGGCTTGCCTGGTATCACTATAGATAAATACGACAATTTTATTGTTTGCCAATTATTGAGTGCCGGCGCTGACTTTCACCGGTATACGCTAGTTGAATGCTTAAAAGAGCTGTATCCAGGCTGTCATATTTATGAACGCTCTGATGTTGACGTTCGTAAAAAAGAAGGCTTAGAGCCCGTTACGGGTTGGTTAACAGAACCACAAGAATCAACAGCATGTGTGATTGAAGAGCACGGTATTAAAATTCATGTTGACGTCGCGCAAGGCCATAAAACCGGTTTTTATTTAGATCAACGAGACTCTCGTGTGGCTGCTGGTAAATATGCTGAAAATAAAAGCGTATTAAATTGCTTTGCATATACGGGTACTTTTTCACTGCACTGTGCAGCTAATGGTGCCAAAGAAGTAATTAATGTCGATGTTTCAGATACGGCAATAGCACTTGCTAAACAGAATGTTGAATTAAATGGTTTAAGCAACAAGAACATTTCTTTTATTAAAGCCGATGTTTTTAAACTACTGCGCCAATATCGTGATGAAAAACGTACTTTTGATATGATCATTCTCGACCCGCCTAAATTTGTTGAGTCAAAAGCGCAATTAACTGGTGCCTGTCGTGGTTATAAAGACATCAATATGTTAGCGATGCAATTACTTAAGCCTAACGGTACGCTGTTAACTTTTTCGTGTTCAGGCTTAATGGAAGCGAGTTTATTCCAAAAAGTTGTGGCTGATGCGGCTTTAGACGCTAACAGAAATGTTTACTTTGTTGACCGATTACATCAAGCAGCAGATCATCCGGTATCATCAAACTATCCCGAAGGTTACTACCTGAAAGGTTTGGTTTGCCAAGTAGAGTAATATCATAAGCTGTAGCAGATTACTCACGATATTTGCTACAGCCAGCAACGAGCAATTACAAACTTCGCCTACTTTGATCCAGTTCATGCAACGGCTAATAAATAACCACTGACGATTGGCGTAGTTTCTATTATAATGCCCCATCACAGAAATATGCAGCAATTATGAGCCCACAACGCCTAACACAAACGTCAAAGCAAATACGGCAATATTTGATAGTTATTTTTGGTTTAATGTTATGGCTATTAAGTTCTGGGGGATCGATTACCCATGCTCACGACCATACGTTCATTGAAGAGCATCATTGCCAGCTTTGTGTTATTGCTGAAAACTCTTCTTCAGAAGCGGCTAGCCATCACACAGCTTTGTTTAATGTTGAACCGTTAACATTTATTTTTACTACAAATAAAGTCACCACGGCTTTTATTACTCCTAGACTTTTAAGTAATCGCGACCCTCCTGTCACATGCCGTTAATCTCTTAGCTTCAATTACATCAGACAATTTTCTATCGTTCGTGCAACGATAGTTTTGTTATATCAAAAAACTATTAACAGGTTCAGGAAAGTCATGATCACTACGATTATTCTCATCTTGGTAATTATCAGTTTCATAATGATCATTACCGAAGATTTAATTCACATAAATAAAGCAAAATCTACGTTATTTTTCGGCACCTTATGCTGGATATTAGCCTTTATATTCCCCATAAATGACAGTAATAGCGTACATACCAATCATCAACTCAATGAAAATCTATTAGAAATAGCAACATTATGGCTATTTCTTATGTCAGCGATGACTTTTGTAGCATATTTAAATAGTAAAGGGTTTATTTCTGCACTTGTGCAAAGGTTACTACCAAAAAGTATTTCAGAGCGAGGGTTAATGTTTGTCATCGCCATATTTGCCTTTGTATTTTCCTCTTTTGCCGATAATGTCACAGCCACTTTAGTGGCAATTACCGTGATTATGAATTTGCAATTTGAAATTAAAAAACGCTTAAAGTATGCAACCTTAATAATTTTCTCTGTTAACAGTGGTGGCGTTTCTTTAATTACCGGTGATGTAACTACGTTGATGATTTTCCTTGAAAATAAAGTCACCATTACCAACTTATTAATACTTATTATTCCATCATTTATCGGTGTATTAACTTTAGCCGGCCTATTATCACTAAAGCTTTCCGGCACTGTTTACTTACCACAAACACGATTAAAAATTGAAAAAGGCGATATTATAATTGCCAGCATTTTCTTATTAACTATTTCAGCAACTTTACTGCTTAACGTTTTTTATCACATTCCGCCGGTATTAAGTTTCTTGTTTGGTTTATCTGTTATGTTCTTAGTTGCCAACAAGCTAGCCAATAAAAACAACCAAGACGTTTTGCACTACATTCGCGAAGTTGAATTCGACGCCTTGTTATTCTTTTTAGGTGTATTGCTGTTAGTGGGTATTTTAAAAGAAACTGGCGTACTTAATGGCTTTACCCAGCTCTATCAAATTTTGCCGCCATTGCAAGTCAATTACATTATCGGCTTTATGTCATCGGTTATCGACAACGTGCCATTAACTGCCGCATTGTTAAAAGCCGATGTAGAGATGGAAGTGACGGAATGGCTACTGTTAACCTACGCAACCGGCGTTGGTGGCTCGATTTTAGTGATTGGCTCAGCTGCAGGTATTATTGCAATGAGTAAGCTTAAAGAGCTAAGCTTTATTAGTTATTTTCGTAATATAGGTTATTTAGCAATAGCTTATACTGTTGGCTATGTAGGTGTATATTTTGCCGCGAATTGGGCTTTAGGTTAAGAATAACTTGCCCCTGAATCAGGTAGTTTCAGGGGCATTTAAAACAAAATTAATTTTAAAATTAGTCAATTTCCGTAATATTTACACCAATTAGATAGCAGTCGGTTCCTTCTTCCTTCACTCTAACCACTTTACCTTTAGCATCTAGCGGTTGAACTGCGCTGTTGGCTGATTCAACACTTATACGAACCGCGGTATTAACCTCAAGCGGGTGTGGCATTTCAATGGCAATCCCCGTTGCACTTAAATCACGACAAGTAGCAGATATTTTACTATTAGCTTCGTCATCAATAATGGTCACCGTTACTTCACTGTTTAACATCATTCGATAAAAGTTGCGCTTATCATCGTAATTAACCATTACTACTCCAATGTGTTTTTATAATTAGTATATTTTTATTTATACTCACGATACCTAGAACTGTCAAATCGTAGTGGCAATTTTAGCTGTATTCTTTGAGGTAGTTCAATATTCGCTTAGCTGATATTGGATAAGGTGTTTTCAAGTTTTGAGCAAAAAGAGATACTCTAAGCTCCTCTATCATCCAATAGCCCTGTACTAACTCTTTACTTAAAGGCTGCCCTTTCGGTTGTTGTGCTACTACCGCATCTAACGCTTTTTGTACCTTTTCAATCTCAAGCATTTTCAATCGATCTTGATTCGGGTCAATTTGCAGTTTTTCTAGACGTCGCTGCATAGCCGTAAGGTATCTAGCAATATCATCTAAACGTTGATAACCTGCTTTAGTTACAAAGCCTTTAAACACTATAGCTTCTAATTGGCCTTTTATATCGCCATGAGATTGCACAACATTAAGCGACAATTTACCTTTCATTTTCTTTCTTACATCGTGCGCCAAACTTAGTACACGTTCAACTTTTATCGCTGCACTTAATACGCAATCAGCAATTTCAGCACGTACATGTTCCTTGCAGTCCTCAAAAGTTTGCTGCGTTCGAGGTAACTCACCGTATTCGTTTACTAAAAATTGACAGCCGGCGACAATACAATCATCGAGTAAATCGTTGATTGAGCCAAACGGATTAAAATATAGTCCTAATTTTGCCTTATTAGGTAGCTTTTGCTGCAAATACTTAACTGGTGAAGGAATACTCAATAATATCAAGCGACTGACACCATCTAACATAGCTTGCTCAGCTAAGCTTTCATGTTCAAATAGCTCAATGGCGACAGATTTATTTTTATCAACTAAAGCGGGAAAGGCTTTAATGGTGATGTTTGCCATTTTCTTTTCGTAACTTTTTGGTAAGCTATTGAAATCCCACTTGGCAATTTCACTGCGCTCAATACCTTTATCTGCTACCTTTTTAATTGAAGCTTGTACCTTGCCTTGTAAGCTATCCTTTAAGTCATCAAGATTACGACCTTGTTTAAGTAACTTGCCGTGCTCGTTAACAACTTTAAAGTTCATTGATAAATGTGGTACGAGTTCAATATCTTGCCAAGCGTCCTCAGGCAATCGCACACCCGTCATTCGTAATAGTTGCTTCTCAAGCGCTGCTGTTAACGTACTGTCGGTGTCTGAAATCGCAGAAAAACACGCTTGTGCATAATTTGGTGCTGGCACAAAGTTTCGGCGTAACGACTTAGGTAACCCCCGAATTAACGCAGTAATTAGTTCAAGTCGTAATGCGGGAATTAGCCAATCAAAACCAATATTCTCTATTTGATTAAGAATGCCAATAGGAATTAAAACACTAATGCCGTCGTCAATATCACCTGGGCTAAAATGATAACTTAACGGCAAAGTTAAACTGCCCTGTTGCCAAGTTTCCGGGTATTCATTGACTGATAGTTTTACTGCGGTTTCTTTTAACAAAAAACCTTTGGTAAAATTTAATAACTTAGCATTGTGATGCTTTTGTCTTTTCCACCATGCTAAAAAGCTTCGTTGACAAATAACCGTTTCAGGTAATTTTTCAGTGTAAAAATCTACTAACTGTTGCTCTTCAATTAAAAAGTCTTTGCGTCGCGCTTTTTGCTCTAACGCTTCAATTTCATTAACCAGTTGACGATTTTCTTTTAAGAACGCTTCCTTAATAGTGCTATCACCATTAACTAAGGCTTCACGAATAAAAATTTCACGACAAGTATCAGGCTCAATTTTATTGAAGTTAACTTTACGCTTACCGACAATAATCAAACCATAAAGCGTTACTTGCTCAAACGCCATCACAGCGCCTTGCTTCTTCTCCCAGTGCGGCTCACTGTAGTTACGTTTAACTATATGCCCAGCCAAAGGCTCAAGCCATAACGGGTCAATTTTCGCTGCCATACGCGCAAATAAACGGCTCGTTTCAACCAGCTCCGCCGCCATTAACCATTTAGGTGATTTTTTTGCTAGTGCAGAACCGGGGAATATAAAGAATTTACTACCACGAGCACCTTTGTATTCACGGTTTTCGTCTTGCTGCCCTAAATGGCTTAACAAGCCTGACAAAATGGCTTGATGAACAATGTCTAAATTAGGATCGGCTTTATGTTTATGCTCTTCTTCAGACAAGTCTACTTCGATACGGCTCATCGGAATTTTCAGCTCGCGCAGTGAGTGCGTTAACTGGCTGTAAATATCTTGCCATTCTCGAATTCGCACATAAGATAAAAATTCTTTCTGGCACAATCGACGAAATTGATTATTTGACAGCTGTTTTTGTTGCTCTTCTACGTAGTTCCATAATTTTAATAAACTAACAAAGTCTGATTGCTTATTTTTAAAACGGCTATGTTTTTCATCCGCTGCTTGCTGTTTTTCGTGTGGTCGTTCACGCGGGTCTTGAATACTTAAAGCACTAACAATAATAAAAACTTGTTCAATACAGCCCAAGTCAGCCGCCGTTAAAATCATTTTCGCTAAACGCGGATCAATAGGGAATTTCGATAATGAACGTCCAACTTGGGTTAACTTCACGCGATTAGCACTGGCATCTATTGCTGCTAATTCTTCCAACAATCGAACACCGTCATTAATATTGCGATTATCAGGTGGCTGTACAAATGGAAAGTCTGAGATTTCGCCTAAGTCTAACGCCAACATTTGCAAAATAACGGTGGCTAAGTTGGTGCGCAATATTTCTGGGTCGGTAAACTCTGGACGATTCAAGTAATCATCTTCAGAGTAAAGGCGTATACAAACACCTGAAGAAACACGCCCACAACGCCCTGCTCGTTGATTAGCACTGGCCTGTGATATTGGCTCAATTGGCAAACGTTGCACTTTTGTACGGTAGCTATAGCGAGAGATTCTTGCCGTGCCCGGATCAATCACATATTTAATACCTGGCACTGTTAAACTCGTTTCAGCAACGTTGGTTGCCAGAACAATATTTCGACCGCTATGCGGCTTAAAAATTAGGTTTTGCTCAGCCACCGTTAAGCGCGAGTACAATGGCAATACATTAGTATGACGTAAATTCGCTTTCTCTAAAGCGCGAGCAGTATCACGGATTTCTCGTTCACCATTGAGGAATACTAAGATATCACCACTACTTTCTAAACCAAGCTCATCAACCGCGTTTAGAATTCCGGAAATAATATCAGCATCACCGTTACTCTCGTCACTCAACTCATTTAGTGGTCTATAGCGCATTTCAACGGGGAAGGTGCGACCTGAAACTTCAATAATTGGCGCAAGTTGCCCTGTGCTAGTGGCAAAATGTTGAGCAAACCGTTCAGGATCTATAGTTGCTGAAGTGATAATAACTTTCAAATCAGGACGCTTGGGCAATATTTGACGCAAATACCCCAAAATAAAATCGATATTTAAGCTACGCTCATGAGCTTCATCTATGATCAAGGTATCGTACTGACGCAGTAAACGATCTTTTTGCATTTCAGCCAGCAAAATACCGTCTGTCATCAATTTAATGTAGCTTTGCTCACTGACTTGGTCATTGAAACGCACTTTATAACCAACAGCATTACCTAGTTTAGTATTAAGTTCATCGGCTATACGATTAGCAACGGTTCGTGCGGCGATACGACGTGGCTGAGTATGACCAATAATGCCTTCAACACCACGACCAAGTTGCAAACATATTTTTGGAATTTGTGTCGTTTTACCTGAGCCGGTTTCGCCGGCAATAATCACCACTTGATTTTCAGCAATTGCTTTTGCTATGACATCAACATTTTCACAAACAGGTAAACCTTCTGGATAACTTACTTTAGGTAAATTTGTCAGGCGAATTTGTTTATTCTCTATTGATTGCACAATTGACGTAGATATTTGCTGCAAAGCTTTTTGTTGCTTCCCTGCATTGTTAATTTTTTTAACGCCAAGTAAACGCTTTTTAATACGCGCTTTATCCGACAATTTAACTCGGTGTAATTGCTCGAAAAGTGATTTTACTGTGATATTTTCAACAATATTGGCAGTAGGATTAACAGGGGTTTCAGTGGACAAAACAGACTCAAAACAGCTAACAAAAGAACAGTTTAACAGGTATCAGAAAGCAAATGAATATTTACCTAGCGGGAAAGTATTCATCTGCCTAGTGCTTAATAAAATTACTACGCTTTATAACCTGAGCGTAAGTGCAAATCAATGGCGCGCAACACATCGTTACGCGAGATAGTACCGACTAAGTTTTCATCATCATCAACAACCGGATAAACTTTCGGTTTATTTTTCAGCATTTGTTGACCTAGCTCCATAACACTATCATAAGGCTTAACCGTCAACACATCTTTGCGCATTAAGTCACTCACATCGGCAATATGCTCGTTGTAATAAATGGTTTCTATCATTTTCGCTAAGACATCACTTTCTGATAAAAAGCCAATTAATTGGTTGTTTTTATCAATAACAGGACCACCTATTTGCTTGGTTTTTAAAAACCTTAACGCTGCTTCCTCAACTACCATTTCAGGTGTAAAGGTTACTGGATAATGGTTCATATATTCTTTTACTTGTAATGATTCCATAGCGGATCCCTAAAAATTAAAATTAAACCTACACATCTTAACTGTAGACGCATTTGCAAATAAATCATCAATTTACCGAAAATTTTCTAAATTTTCTCATCCTAGTTAACATGGTGTTCAACGATTAATTCATAACGGCTAATAACGCCGGTTGTGCGCTGCTAGTGAGTGACTGTTCTATACTTTTGTAAGCATTCGAAAAGTCTTTTCGTAAATGTGACTTTAAATGCGTTTTAACTTTTTTAATTGGCTCTTTTTTTAATACGCAAAAAAGCGCCAATGCGTACAAAGTTTCTGGCTCAGTTAACGCGGCTTGACGATTCAAACTGGCGTTATTACACGAACCACAACCACCTTTAAATTGATAAGCGGTATTGGCAAAAATAACACCAAACCCCATAAAACAGGCTACTAAATCAATCGCTTGCGGTAAGTATTCTTTACCGCCTGGCGGTAACACTTTATTTGAAACCACTAAAATACTGGCAAGTGCTTGGCTAATGCCGGCAATTAAGTCTTGCGGTTGATTCACCTGGTTAGGCGAGTATGCCAAGTTTAAAAACTCTGAGTTAGTACTAAAGGTAACTTCGGCATGTTCACCACGAATAACCTTGCCTATGGTCAAATCTTCCAGCGCGGCATTTGGCGCTGAAGCATTATTGGATAACTGCACAGGCCATTGCTGCATACCCGCATAATTTTTAGTATTGGCAAACATGGCTTGCGCCATTTCATCAATACTCGACACTGTGCCAGGATAAAACTCATTTGTTGGTAACACCAAACGTGTTTCTTTTTTTAATACATTAATATCAAAATTTTCAATAGCCCACGCAAAAGTATCAAGGATCCAGTTTTGGGTATTTTCATCAATAATGGCTTTTGGGCTAAACAGTTTTGCTAACATAATTTCTACTACTTTCTTTTACAATTAAACGCTAAATATTTTTATTCAAAGCCTTTTAATCAAAACAGGCTTAAGGGTTACCATCGGCATTTTGTGCTAATGCCCAACTCCACGCCTTAGTGTTATATAGCGGCACAGTTGATAATGAATGATGGTGACTACCTGAAGATTCTTTTGTTGAATAAGACAGATAAATTAAAGTTTTATTTTCAGCATCATAAATACGTCTCACTTTTAAGCTTTTAAATAAAATACTTTTTGACTCTTTAAATACCACTTCACCATTTTTTGAACGGTCAATTTTTGCTAAATCTTGCGCTGATATCTCTCCCGTTTGTCGACAAGCGATGCTCATATCGGACGGGTCGGAAAAATCTAAATCCGCTTCGACATGACTAATATGGCAAGTGACGCCAGTCACTAATGGGTCTTGTTTAGCGGTTATCACAACATCTTTAGTGGTAAATAAACCTAAACTGACTTTCCCGACATCATCTGAGCATGCAGATAGTGCCAACACGGTTGCGAAAACTGCAGTTAACTTCTTCAAACTAGATGTTTTACTGATACTATTTATCATCTTTAAAAATCCCAATGAATGCTTCGCCATTTGACGATTTGCTTGCACGATACATGCCTGAGCTATTAAACGGCATGGTAATATTACCCGCATGATCAATAGCGATAATACCACCTGAGCCACCGGCTGACACTAACACGTCATTAACCACTACATCCGCCGCTTGTTCAAGACTAATATTTTGATACTGCATACGGGCACAAATATCTGCTGCAACATGATAGCGAATAAAATATTCTCCATGGCCTGTGGCGGAAACTGCACAGCTTTCATTATTGGCATAAGTACCGGCACCGATAATGGGAGAGTCACCAATACGGCCAAAGCGTTTCGCGGTCATACCACCAGTACTTGTACCTGCCGTTAAGGTGCCCGACTTATCTAATGCTACCGCACCGACGGTACCAAATTTATATTCATTAGGTAACGTTTGATGAGCAGCTTGAAAGTCTTTCAATTCTTTTTCTTGCTCGGCTAATTTCTTTTTCGCGCGCAGTAATGATTTATACCTGTGCTCGGTATCAAAATAACTATTTTCAACACGTTCAACACCTTGTTGTTTGGCAAATAATTCAGCACCTTCGCCACTTAACATTACATGTACCGATTTTTCCATCACTTTTTCAGCCAATGCAATCGGGCTTTTTATCGTTTTAACACCAGAAACTGCACCAGCATTTAAAGTTTTACCGTTCATGATGGAAGCATCAAGCTCATGTTCGCCATCAAAAGTATAAACAGCACCTTTACCAGCATTGAATAATGGTGAATCCTCTAATATTTGAATAGCCGCGATTACAGCTGCTTGACTAGACTCACCTTTTGCTAATAACGCAAAGCCCGCATCACGCGCCTGTTTCAATTTACTTTCGTAAGCAGCACGCTTTTCTGTAGTCATTTTACTTTTGCTTATCGTGCCTGCACCACCATGAATAGCAATGGCAAACGGCTTATCTTGATAGGCTTGAACAATATTACTCACTAAAAGCGGGATAGTCGCCAACGTGATAACACTCGATAAAATTAACTTGTTTTTCATAACCTTTCACCAATGTTTCGCAAAATATAAAAAATAATGCATGACAATGTGCGATAAAAAGTCGGCTTTTACAAGTATCTGTTCCAAAAGAGCCCGGCTGGTAGTGGACATCAATATTGACTTTCGCTAAGGTACTGGTCATACCATTTGAAATACGACTAGAACAAGGATGCCCATGATCAGCCAAAGAATTACCGTTGACATAGTCGATAATATTGCCCACGTAACACTTAATCGAGCCGAAAAACTTAATGCGCTAGATATGCCAATGTTTCTTGCCATTGATAAAACCATGAAAATGTTACGTAAAAATCGGGCAATTCGGGCCGTTATTGTTTCAGGTAATGGTGATGACTTTTGCTCAGGTTTAGACGTTAAATCCATTATGAAATCACCAATGAGCATGATTAAACTACTTTTTAAAACGCTACCATGGCGCGCTAATTTAGCACAGCGGGTGTCGACAAGTTGGCGAGATATTCCAGCTCCGGTGATATGCGCAATTCATGGCCGTTGTTGGGGCGGTGGATTACAAATCGCCTTAGGCGCTGATTTTCGATTTGCAACGCCTGATGCCTCTCTTTCAATAATGGAGGGCAAATGGGGCTTAATACCAGATATGGGTGGCACCATTGCACTGCGCGACTTAATACCGATTGACCAAGCCAAAAAGCTGGCTATGACAGCAGAAGAATTTACCGGCCAACAAGCACTAGCATTAAATTTAGTGACCGAAGTTAGTGAAACACCACTTACTGATGCACAAGCCTTTGCCGAGTCATTACTGACGAAATCACCCGATGCCCTTGCCGCCAATAAAAAGCTTTATAACAAAAGTTGGCAAGGCAGCAATGGCTGGGCATTATTTCGTGAGTCTTATTATCAAATTAAAATTTTAATTGGCAAAAATGTTCATCGAAAAATCTACAATCAAACCCATGATATTGACCAACAAAAACAATTTTTGCCGCGTAAAAAATGGTAACATGAGTATAGATTGTTCCATTAAGAAAAATTAAAAATATGCAGATAAAAGTTGATGATTTAAATGGCGGCGAAGTTATCGCTTTACTCGAAGAACATTTAGCTGATATGTACGCTACCTCACCACCAGAAAGCGTACATGCCTTAGATATTTCTGCCTTAAAAGATCCTGCAATCACTTTTTACAGCTGCTGGAAAAACAATAGTTTACTTGGTTGTGCCGCCCTACGTGAAATTGACGAAAATCACGCTGAGCTCAAATCAATGAGAACCACAACCAAGGCACGAAACTTAGGCGTTGCTTCAGCCTTAATGCAACACTTGCTAAAAGTAGCAACTGCTCGACAATACCGACAAATGAGTTTAGAAACGGGGTCAATGGACTTTTTCAAACCTGCTAGAGCACTGTATAAAAAGTTTGGTTTTAACTATTGTGGTCCATTTGGTGATTACCAATTAGATGACAATAGCCGATTTATGACACGTGCTATTTAATATATTAAACACAGTACATAACTAAGTACTCAAAAATTCAATCTAACCATAATAATTCATCAATAGATAATTAAGCTATTCAAATAAGCTTACGTTAATCGGCTTCGGTGTACTGAATTTCAACAAAAGCGACTGACATTGACCATGCAACAAGGCTGATACCCGTTAATGACTCTACACTAGTGAATAAACGAATTAGGCCCTGGGGCACAATGTCTCCAAAGCCTAAAGTAGTAAATACTGTTGATGAGTAGTAAAAATAATCTGTGATTGAAGTTAAGTCACTGCCGGTTAATGAACCAAATTTAGGGTTTGATAACATCAACTTATAAGCGAAAGCGAAAATACATATTTCAACAATATGAGCAAAAATAAGGCAAAGCATTACCTTAAATATTCTGCTTCGTCCAATTTGTAGCCCAGACACTCTACTTCTCTTTAACCACAGCATAACTTGCGAATGTATCCATACGCTGATCACTATCGTAAAGATGGCGATCAGCCATTCGTAAATAAAGTAACTTACCTCCATAACTGTATTTTCAGTATTATGCTGGTTTTGTTTTATAAAATAGCGAATAAAGTACAGGCAAGAGTACCATGGTTAATAATGTACCAAACGCGAGGCCTGCCATAATGGCTACTGCTAACCCTTGCCAAAACAGATCGGGCACTAAAGGTATAACGCCTAACACTGTTGTTGCAGCTGCTAAAAATACCGGTCTGACACGAGAAATTGCAGCATCAATAATGGCTTGATGCGGTGATTTTCCATCAGCCTTCTCTAGGTTGATTTGGTCGACGAGTACGATGGCATTTTTTATCATCATGCCAGATAAACTCATAACGCCAAGCAAGGTCACAAAACCAAATGCCGCACCGCTCATTTGTAAGCCAGGCGAAACCCCAATCATAACAAACGGGATGAGTAGCATGATAATTACCATAGGGCGAAGTTCATTAAACAATGCAACCAAAATAAATAAAATGATGGCTAACGCAGGAACCACACCTGGAATTAATGATGCTTGAGAGTCAATGGTACTTTTATGCTCACCAAACCACTCTAATTTATAACCTTTTGGTAATTCTATTTGACTGAACTCGTCTAATACTGACGCTCTTAGTGCCGCGACTGTTGTATCAACAGGCGTTGCTTGCACCGTAATTGCCCTATGGCGATTATATCGCCATATTGTTGGGTTAACCCATTCAGTGGCAATACCATCGGTAACTTGGCCTAAAGGTACTGATATTGACTGGTTTACTGGTTCAATTTGCAGCGTTTCTAAGCTATTGATGCTTCTTTCATCAATATTTTCTCTTACTATAATAGGTAATAGGTTGTCATCTCGACGGTAAGTTCCAATAGTGAACCCGTCATAATAACGTTTAGTGGTATTGGCAAGGTCGGAGCGAGAAATTCCTGTGCGACGACCTTTTACTTGATTATATTCAGGTACTACATCTAATACTTGTTGACGCCAGTCGGTGGAGATTTCTTTAGCAAGTGGTGATTGATGTAAAATTGCCATACCTTTTGCCGCTAAGTCTCTTAATACTTCAGGATCAGCATCGGCTGGGCCAATAAATCTCGCTTCAAATTCCCATGTTAGTGCCGGGCCTACGGTGTATTTTCTGATCCGAGTCATGGCATCAGGGATATTTTCTCCTAACCATAATTGTAGGTCGTCAATAACATTTGCCATGTCGTCAAGTTCATGGACATTGACAATAAGCTGTCCATAGGAAGAGTTAGGTTTTTCAGGGTCTACCGGTAAGTAGAATCGTGGTGAGCCTTGACCGATAAATGCAGATACCGTTTGCACTCTGTCATCAGCCAATAAATAGTCCTCTATAGGAATGATGCCTTTCGAGGTTGTTTGCACTCGTGTACCTTGTGGACTCCAATAGTCCACCATAAACTTGGTCATTGCTGAACTTGGGAAGAATATTTGTTTTACATTACCAAATGTACCTAAAGCAACAACTAAAAGCGCCACCATACTTATAACCGTGAGTAAGCGTTTTTGTAATGAAAACTCGAGCAAACGGCGAAAGCCAGATAACAGCTTACCTTCAGAGTGGTTCTCTTGAGCGTCATTATGCAGCATATACATGCATTGCAGTGGCGTTATCGTTAGTGATATTACCCAGCTCACCATCAATGAGATGGCAACAACAATAAATAAGGCGCGACAATATTCGCCAGCACCTTCAACTGAGGCAAAGATAGGATAAAAAGCCATGACGGCAATCACAGTTGCACCAAGCAACGCCATCGAAGGTCCTTTCGCGGCTTCAACAGCGGCCTTTTTCTTATCTAATCCTTTTTGAATTTTAACAACATAGCCTTCAGCAACAACAATGGCATTATCTACCATCATGCCTAAGGCTATGATTAACGCCCCTAATGACATGCGGTGTAGATCAATGCCAAAAACTGCCATCAAGATAAACGTGCCTAGAATAGTTAAGGTTAATGCAGTACCAATAACTATGCCCATTTTCCAACCCATAGCGATGGTGAGGACGACCAATACGATGGCAACAGCTTGCATGAAATTAATTAAAAATGACTGTACTGACTCGTCTACGGCGCTTGGTTGCCAATGAATAGGTATCATTTCTACACCAACAGGCAATCGTTCTTTAACTTCTGCTAGTTTTTGTGAAACGCGTGCACCCATTTCTACGACATTGGTGCCTTCAATAGGAGATATGGATAGTACAATTGCATCTCTGCCGTTAAGGCGCATTGTCGCGGTAGAGGGTTCAACATAACCTTCACTGATTGTCCCGATATCACTGATACGAATAAATTCGCTAATATTGTCGCGAGACTGTCCGTGAACTAATAAATTGCCAATATCTTGTGGTGTTTTGAAGCTGCCTGAAGGCTGAACATTTAATCGGTATCCGCCTGATTCAATGTGCCCTGCATCGACAATAAGGTTTTGGTTGCTTAACAAGGTGGTAATTGATGCGCTTGATAAGCCTAAACTCGCCAATTTGCTTTCTGATACGTCAATATAAATTGCCGCTTGCTGGTCACCCCATAGGCTAACTCGAGCAACGCCTTCTACCAGACTAACTTCTTTTTGAACTAATTTAACGTAATCATGAACTTCGGTATTATTATAACCATCACCAATAACACCGACCATGAGTCCATATACAGCGCCAAAATCATCAATCACTTGAGATGAGCCCGCGCCTTTAGGCAACTCACCTTGAACATCACTGACTTGACGACGTAATTTGTCCCAGACTTGAGGTAGTCTGTCCGCCCAATACTCGGCTTTAATTGACACGGTAATGAGTGAAGATCCCGCCATTGACCGAGAATGTAATGAATCGAGTTCAGGCATTTCTTGCAATGCATTTTCTATGCGATCAGTGACTTCTTGTTCAACCTCTGTTGGGGTCGCCCCGTAGTAAGGCGTCATAATTAACGCATTTTTCACGGTAAATTCAGGATCTTCCAATTGCCCCAATGAAAAAAAGCTAAATATCCCAGCTACCGTTAGCAAAAAAACACTAAATAAGGTTACAACCTTATTTTTGATAACAAATTCAGTGAGATTCATAGTTACTTTCCTTCACTTTCTAGTAGACGAACCTTTTGCCCTTCTGTTAAAAAATGTACGCCCGCTGTCGCTATCCAGTCTCCAGACTTCAGGCCTTGGGTAATGGTTACCCCTTGGTCTATTAAATTGCCTTTTTGTACTTTGTGTTTAGTGACGGTTTGTGAGTCTTGGTTATATAGCCATACATAAGTTGTTTTGGCATCTGTAGAACTAAATATTGATTTTAACGGCACGATAACGGGTTGGTTGCCATCAGTAGCACGAATAACATCACCTGTTGCGTTACCTGACATACCCGGAAGAATATCAATACCAACCGGTGGCTCCATAATTATACGCACTTGGAATGTGCGAGTTGACTGCGATGCTTCGTTACTTACTTCCTTAATTTTTGCCGGTATGGTGACATTAGGGAAAGCATCGAATGTTACTCGAATATTTTGTACGTAAGGTAAGTTTGAAATTAAGTTTTCAGGAATATTAACGTCCATTTCGATTTTAGACATATCGACCACGCGAAAAATCGCAGAGTTGCTATTTATATCTTGAAAATTGTCGACGAAACGTTGCACGACGACACCATCAAACGGTGCTTTTAAGGTGGCATAACTTAGCTTATCTTCTGCTGCGTTTAATAGGGCCTCTGAAGACGCTTGAGCAGCATCTGCTTGTTCAAAAGTCGCTTGGCGCAAGTCGATAGTAGATTGGCTAACTGCACCTGGATCTGATTTTTGAATGCGTAAAACCCTTTCATATTCTACTTTTGCATTTTTTAGTTGCGCTTTTGCACTGGCCAATCCTGCTTTAGCATTGGCGACTTCAACTTCAAAATCTCTTTGGTCAAGCACAGCTAATACATCACCAACACGCACTTCTTGCCCTATTTTTACCGGCATTTTATCGAGTGTGCCCGATACTCGAAATGACAGGTCAACTTCTTGTGTCGCTTTTGCAACACCAGGAAAACTTTTCCCTGCAATTTTTTCAGCAGAGCCGATTTGCATTGCTTTAATTGGACGTACTACTTCTTTTTGTGGCTGTGCTGCCGGTTGGCAAGCAGTTAACACTCCAAGGGCTATCAAGGTGGTAAAACTACGGTTGATACTTGGGATAAATTTCATTCTGTTCTCCGAAAAATACTGTTTTTGTGTTATCGCTGTATGTATAAGGATAGATTAGTTCTCAAGGTTATTATCCCAATCTGTTCTTTGTGTCATTTGAGAAATGGTCGCTTTGTTTAATGAAATCGAGTCATTTAACTCCCATCCACCACCCATTGCTTTGAATAAAGAGACAACATCTAACGCTATTTGCCCTTTGGCTTGAGCTTGGTTTTGCCTGACATTCACCAGTTGGCGTAAAGAGTCTAGTACTGACTGGTAATCTGTAGCGCCATCTTTATATTGCTCTAATGCCAACGAGGTTGCGCGGTCATAGGCTTGTGCACTTTGAGATAGATGACTCTCTATCTGTGTCGATTTATCTAGTGAAACTAGCGCGTCTTCTGCTTCTTTTACTGCGCTAATTACCGTGTACTTATAAGCTTCTATCGCCTGTTGTAGTCGAGCGTCGGCGGCTCGCACATTGTTAGCAACGCGTTCAAAGTTAAATATATTCCATGAAACCCCTAATCCGGCAGTATATTGGAGTGCGTCACTACTCAATAAGTCACTGGTTGAACTACCTGAAGAACCGCCAGCAAGCGTTGGAATGCCCGTTGTTAATGAATACCCTAAGCTTCCAGAAAGTGAAAATGTTGGGTAATAGTCTGCCTCTTTAACGCCAAGCTCGGCATTTTGCAATTTTGCCAAATATTCAGCAGAGCGTATATCGGGCCTACGTCTGAGCAGATCTACAGAAATGTTCGCCGCATTTTTATCATCAAATTGCGGGATGCTCAAAGAGCCATTTAACTTTGCCAATATCGCCATTCTGTGGGTACCGAGTAAAACAGCGAGTGCTGTTTCCATTTGGTATAATTGTTGTTCTAAGGAGGGAAGTTGTGAACGCGTTTCAAATACTAAGGCACGGGCTTGTTGTAGATCTAATTCGGTTCGTCCGCCATTTTTATACCAAACTTGTGCGATTTCCAGTGAACGCTCTTGCAATTCAATATTGTTTTTTAATAGTGAAATACGTTGTTGTAGTGTTCGTATCCCAATATAATTACTCGCTACTTCCGCCGTTACCGAAATTAACATATCGCCATAGTCTGCCATCAAAGATAGATGACTCGCATTAGCAGACTCTCGTTGGCGCAACAATCGCCCCCAAACATCTATTTCCCAGCTGCTATCAAATCCTAGCGAATACATTTCGTTATTATCTAATGGTGACGGTGAGGAATGCTCACTTTGGCTGGTTGTTGAAGCGTTGCCATTGAGGTTTATATTAGGAAGATTGTTAGCATTAGTTAGCCCTAAAATAGCCCTTGCTTCGACAATTCTTAATGCTGACTGTCTTAAACTAAGGTTTTCCTGTTCAGCTTGAGAAATCAAAGCCGTTAGCGTTGAGTCGTTAAAGTTTAACCACCAAGCTTTCCCTGTAGCTTTTGATGCTTCCTCGTTGTTATTGAATGACCACTTTTTTGGAACATCAACTTTTGGCTGAATAAAATCTGAACCAACTGTCGTACACCCAGCTAATACTGATACAGCTACCAAGGAGCCTAGTTTTTTTTGCAGTTGTTTAACCTGTGGAGCGATATAAATTTTCATTGTTTGTTCTCTCATTAATCAGTGATTAACTGACAAGTGCTCTGATAGGAAAGCGTGTCATTCTTCCGCCAGAAATCACTAGTTAACGTCATTGTGCAATAAATAATATTGCATTTTTTAAGTATAGTTGCAAATGCAATGGTTGCTAATGATATAATTGTAAAGGCAAGTAATCAATAAGTGTTAGTCGCTTTTATTAAAAATTGCTGAAGCTAGATAAAAGTATATAAAAGCTGTGTATATAAATTAGTACCGTGGCCATACTTTTTAGCGTAAAATTACAGCCAGATTTTTATGTTGTGGGGATCATCAATTGGCAGAAGAACGCGATGGCGCTAAATTACCTAGGATCAGTAGTTTTGGCTGGTTAGTAGCTGTATTGGGAGCTGATTTGGCTGATAGCCTCGATAAGCGACTAAAAGAAATCGGCTTGAATTTGGGTTTGTGGCCAACACTGTTTGCCCTTTGGGAAGAGGATGGTTTAACGCAAAAAGAACTCGCGACCCGATGCAGCACAGCACATTATACAACTACTCGGGTATTAGATTCTCTTGAGTCGTTAGCATTAGTAAAAAGGCATCCTCATCCGAGCAGTAGAAGGGCGCATTTGGTTTACCTTACCGAAAAAGGCAAAGCCCTTGAAGAAACTGCTACTGCACAAGCTATTGACTGTAACGCTGAATTTATGTCGGCACTTTCGTCTGATGAACAAGTCCAGATAAAAAAGTTATTACTGAAAATTTTAGCAAATAGAAATGTAGGTATTGGTTAAAGTAGCAATAACCAAATGACATTAAGCGCATGATAATTAAAGTTTTAGCATGTCAATGAATTTACTTTGGCAATGAGAAAGTTTTACTTTAGAAAAGCATCTCAATTTAATTGGTTTGCTTGTAGCCATTGCAGTGAATCTGAATTTTTAGAGAAGCACTTATATTCTAAATTCAACGTTTGGAAGATCTTATCAATGATGACTTCTTGCGATTCAAGAACAATAGTATACGCGAAAAACTGGCAGCCAAGTTCACTACATAATAGAAGAAATTGCCTGATATCATCAATTGCTTCCCAAACCATTAACGTTTCTTTATCTAATGTAAGTAACATTTGCCAGCTATTTAAATTTTTGCTTTTGGCAAGTTTTAAAGCGTCAGCACAACTTTTCTGTACACCTTCCAAATTAAAGCCACCGATAAGCTCAAGTGTTAAAATGTTGTTTTGTAACGCTACAGAGTAGTTTCCATGAGCAGTGAATATCATTTGCTACCTTAATAACATGAATCGAATTGTAGAATAAACAACTTAAGTGTAGGTTTTGAATGGAGAAAGGTAAAGTGAATGCCAATATGGATATTGTATTTTGATTGTTTTAGACAAGCGATTATTACACTAAGAATGATGGCGGACGAATGTCAGGTTTAATACTATAGCTGTCCTTTAATTAGACAGACTATAACTGTGATATTCGCCCTGTGATGTTTTTTTGAGTGTTATGAAAAATATGGTTTTTAGTTGCGTTTTTTATTTTTAGAGATACTAAGCCCGTCTCTTAAGTTTAAAGACATCAAACTTATATTGGTAAAACCAGCGAATAACTCAATTCCTTGTACTATGTAAAATGTAGTACCAAAACTTACCGATTCTGCTAGCATTTTTAGGTAAATAGCGGCAGGGGTCAGTACTAAAATTCCATTTGCCGCGATGAATGGCATCCGGCTCTTCTTCTTGCCTATCACACCTGATTTCGCCTTAGGCGCTAGTTTATGGCCTGTGCCGCCGGCAATAGCCATGGCAGGAATAACGAACCATATAGCGTAAAAAATATAGGTCTTAACTGTAATAATTAGTGCTTGGTCCCCGATTAATTCTGACACTATGCTACTAATGAAAAATATTGATATAAGTATCAGCGCGGTGGTTGCAGATGCTGCGTGTATCTTGATTAGTGTGTTTCTCATAGTCTTTCTCCGGTTACCAAAGTGAACGATATTTCATGTGACATGAACGACAAGTTGAATTTGCCGTATCTACAGCATGCTCTAATTTATTAATGTCGCGAACTTTACTGGCGCTTTCGACTTGCAGATATAGCAAAGACCAGTTATCCAATTTATTCTCAAAATCAGGCCAATTTGCCCAAATTTTTGTTTTACTTCGCCCATCTCCTTTTGAATGCTCAGGAAATAATTGTTTAAGTTTTAAAACATCTTTTGCTAGGCGATTAGCAAGCTCTGCGGACTTTACCCAGTTTGCATCGTCAACAAAATCTTCTAATAACTCAGAATCATCTTCTATTTTTTTATAAAGTTGCTGACGCTCGTCGACGACTAATTGTTCAGCATAACTTGGACAATTAAAAAGCAATGTAATTAAGCCAATAGACAACCAATTCTTCATATCTTCTTCCTTATCGATCAAATTAAATATGATGACACTATAACTTGCATATGATACATTTGCAAATGCAACTATATTTTGTAAGGTATATATTTTGAAAATTTGGGACTTGCCAACAAGAATTTATCATTGGCTTCAAGCACTTATCTTTATGGTGTTGGCCTTGAGTGGCTTCGAGTTATTTGGCTCAGAACAATTACATGAAAGGTTTGGGGCTGCTTTGGCTGTATTAGTATTTTGGCGCCTTGGCTGGGGAGTAATCGGAAGTGACACCTCGCGCTTTGTAAACTTTATACCTAGCGCTAGTAAAATATTGGCGTATGTGCGAGGTAACGCTAAACAGAGTGTTGGCCATAATCCTCTAGGCGCATTAATGGTGTTAAGTATGCTGATATTACTATTATTTCAGATCATATCTGGGGTTGTTATTTCGGAGTTTATCGATGGTAAAAGCTTGTTTGAAAGGCAAACGCTTAAGATGTTAAAAAGCAATCATGAAATTATTGCCTGGACCTTAATAATATGCAGTTGCTTTCATGTGTTAGCGATATTGGTTTATAAACTCAAAGGCAAGCCTTTGCTTATGGCAATGATTACGGGCTCTACAAACAATATATCTTCGGCTCGTCCAGAACTCGCCAGCAAACGTCGAGCTGCTATGTTACTGATGATGACCATATTGCTTGTGACCTTAACTATTAACCTACTGAACTAAGGATATTACTTTGTTGTTATTTGATGTGTTTAAAGGGTGTTTATTCATATGAGCTTTGGCTGGAAAATAGCCGTATTGGCAGAAAGCATGAGTACGAGTTTAGACAAGGAGCTAAGGCAAATAGGTTTAAGTATTAACCAATGGCCAACACTACTTGTATTGTGGAATGAAGATGGCTTAACCCAATCTGAATTAACAGCGCGCAGTAATACTGCACACTACACTACAACTCGTTTATTAGATACGTTAGAAAAGATGAAGCTTGTAGAGCGTTGCTCTCACCCAAAAAGTAGAAGAGCACATCTAGTTTATTTAACAGAGAAAGGACGAGCACTTACCAAAGAAGCGGTTGCAAAAGCTGCTTTGGTCAACGAGAAATTTTTTGACGGCTTTTCCGCAAATGAGAAAGAGCAGTTAGAGTTACTAATCTTAAGAATGATTAAGGCCCAAAACTCACCATTGCAGCCAATAGCTTTGTAGGTATAAATCACGAAAGCAGAAATAACCAATTTATGACACAGATTTCTAATTCACTGCTACTAATTTATCGTTAATAACCAAAATTTGAACACCTACTCATGCGTCATTACTTGAATATAAACCACCGAAAAAAAACTTGGATAATGAATATAGATCCTTTCCTTAAATCAGATTATTTGCCGTTTACCTGCTGCCATAGCAATGACAAACTAAAAACATGACGTTATTATAAATTGAAATTGTTAAGCATTAAGAAAAGTATACTATCGAAATTAATTCCACATAATTGTATGCTTACGCGACAATCAACTTTAACTCCGATACCCTCCCCTCGATGCCAATTAAGCTTGTGATATTAATTGAGGTATCATTGTCAATATTAATAAGTTAAGGAAGTAACAATTACTCAAATGAATTATTTATCCAGTCTAGCTGGAAAGTTCAACCTGATAGTCAGTTTTGTATTGGCGGTTTTCTTTTCCCCATATGGCGAAACTGCTGAAGTCAGGTGTAATAAAACTTTAACAGTACATTTAGATTTGCACCCTCCCTCAGCTTATCTCGATAACAATGAACAAGTGGCTGGCATGGACGCAATGCTGGCTAAAAAGATTTTAACCCAAGCTGGTTGTCAAGTTCGTTGGCACCTAGCCCCCATGACTGGAGAGAGAATTTTAAGAAGCCTGCAAGAGGGTAAATTTGACGTTATGATCCGTGCGTCCAAAACCGTTAAGCGACAAGAATACGCATATTTTAGTGTTCCTTATCGTGATGAAGTTGTTGGTTTATTTAGTCGAAAACAGCTTGAACTTCCACCTACATTTAATATAGCTGACGCGCTCGAGCAAAAGTTACGTTTGATTGGTCCTGTAAGTGGTTGGTATGGTGAAGAATTTGAAAAACTGCGTAGCAAATGGCAACAAGAGCGGCTTTATACCGCGTACCCTGATGCCAAACGTGCGACAGAATTACTGTTTATTGAACCCAGTAGAGGCAGTCTACTGTTAGTAGATGCTGACATATTTTATCTTCACCTGGGTAAAGAAAGGTATAAACAGGTAACATTAGTTGGTAACAATCTGCATATTAGCCCAGCGTCTTTGATGTTTAGTCACAAATCTATTGATAAAAGTGATTTAATCGCTATCAACCAAGCTATTTTACAATTACAAAAATCGGGAGAGTTAAAAGCTATTGAAAATAGCTATCGCCCCCAACCATTACAAAAGCTATTAGAAGCTAATATTTTAGGCTTTAGAGAATAACGACTAAAAAATTAGCCTGATCAGAGTTTGGATATTTAAGCGCCAATTTTGAGTATAAAAGTATTCGAACTCATTAACTTACTAATTTATCATTACTGGTTATTAATATACTGAGTTTTTTTGCCTGCAAACTCATCATAAAGCTGTTGATGTGCTAATTTTGAAAAGGTGTCTGTGCGCTGGTCATATTGAGCAATCCAGTCAATTAACATAGCTAAATTTGCATCTTGCGCAGCTTTACTTTCATATTTATGTGGCTCCCAAGGACGATTTTTAGCATTTGTAATGCAAAGTTCAATCGGCAAATTCATAAAAATTATTTCACTACATTTTGCTAAAGTTTGCGCTAGCAAATCACTGTAACACCCTTCTATAACCCACTCTTGGTGTTGGTTGATAAAGCTATTAATCTCGGCAACCGATACCGCAATACTTTGCCGCTGAGGAATAGGATTACTATCGGTTGTTGGTAACCAAGCTAAAGTATCTAAATCTAAATGCGCTAGATGATATTCTGCCGCTAGTTTTTTCGCTAAGCTCGACTTTCCTGACGCTGAATTACCAAAAACGACAATTTTTCTTGCTTGACTAGAGTTTATTTCCATATTTGTTATTAACCCCTATCTATTATTAGTAATCTCTGCCAGCTTTATAGTGGCCACTCAAATTCATTAATGCGTTTTTTAACTTGGCTACTGATTTATCTTTATTGTGTTTTGCGAGTTTACTCTTCAGCACTTTGGGTTGCATTTTCAATCACAATTTCTTCTGAATCTGCTAACGAATGACTGTCAACATTCGCCTCTGCTTCTTTGGCGGCAATCGCAGCACGCTCAGCTTTAGAAATATATTTTGGCTTATTCGATTTTTGACGCTTGGCGTTCATTTTTTTAACCTTAGCTTTCAAGGTTTGGTTAATTTTCTTTTTACGGTTCATAGCACTAATTTACTTTTAAATTTACGGTTAGTTCATTACATCATTTAAGCAGTTATTTTGAAAAAATAATGATGCAATTGAGAAAAACTCAACTGGCTACAGCAGCCAGTTGGTTTGATAACAAGTATCGACGGGCTATCTTAAAAACTTATGCTTTGAGTCTTTACTTCAGCAGTGGATGATTCTCAGGTAATTGTTTAGCAATCCATAGCGCCAGCTTGTGCTTCATGCTTGCTAAGTCTTCACCATCTTTGGGTAAAGGCTGGATAAGTTTATCATTTACCAATAAACGATATAAAGCTTCAACTTTTTCTTTCGCGGCGTTAGTTGCTGAAAAGCCTTTATAACCACGATTTTTTGCATAATTCTCGCCAATTACAATGGCTTTCTTTAATAGCTCATTTTCATTTTTTAACTTCTTCATTCGTGGTGCTTTATCCTATATTACTTATAAAAATGACAATAAGGCTTAGGAAAAGTCTTACCCAAGCCTGTTAACGCATTATTGTTTAAGCCGTTGGCATATCTAAATAAAAAGCATTAAGTTTATTGCCGTCTAAATCACGGAAATAACCTGCATAAAAGCCTTCCATTTCTCCTCTAGGTCCAGCAGGACCTTCACATGTAGCTCCAAGCTCTAGTGCTTTTTGATAGAAAGCATCAACTTCGTCGGTCGAATTAAGCATAATAGCAACCATAACACCATTGCCTACAGTTGCTGGCTGGCCATCAAACGGCTTAGTAATTGAAATCCCCGCTTGATCTGGCCCTTTTGACCATGCCACAAACTGCTCGGTTTCCAAAAAACGACCTGCTCCTATTGTACCTAGCAGTTCATCATAAAACGCCACAGCTCGCTCTAAATTGTTGGTGCCTAACGTAACATAACCTATCATGATAAAGTCCTTATTTTTAGCTATATTATTATGAAGTACGCTGTTTTTATTAAAACTCTTGCAGCATACTTTGTTGGTATTGCTCAGTCGATATTGTTAATTGTTTATTATCGATTTGACTTTGCAAATCGGTAATATCTTTGTTTAGTTTAGACATTGTTAGAGTATTGTCATCTAGCAGGTAAACTTGCTTTAAACTTTCATAATAGAAATTTAGAATAATCAAGGCATTAATATCATCATTTGCCGCTGCGGCTTTTATTTTTTTTAGCTTACGATAAATAAAGTTCTGTTGCTGCTTTATCTGCCAAACATAAAACACTTCTGTGAAAAATTCACTATGTCGCAATCTATGCAGCACTAACGCACATGTTAATAATGCCAATACAACACCAAGAAAGTTGTACTTAAAATTACTTTCTGTAGTTTCAACGTTGCTGCCAGCTTCTGCCGTAGTAGCGGTAGTTATTTCAACTGTCGCAGGCATTGTGTCGGCGAATAAAGCGATGAGTCCCTGCCCATACGCTAATGCTAATACTAATAAACTGGCGATAAAACTAACAATAATAATATTTAAACGTTTACGGTAAATGGCTTTTTCAATATTTTTCAAATTCATGGTTTACTTAACTTTTCTTAACGACACTAAAATAATGGCTATTTAACTAGCCTTAACGGTTACGAGAATTATTTATCTATTGCTAATCCGGAATAGCGAATAACTTGCTGACTAACACCACTGTGCCAAATAGCTTCTGAACTGGCGATACTCAATTTTACTTTTGCTCGGGTAATACCAGTATATAATAATTCGCGTGACAATAACTTATTGTCTTTTTGCTCAGGCAACACCATAGCAACGTGCTCAAACTCACTACCTTGAGTTTTATGTATGGTCATGGCATAAACCGTTTCAAATTTGGGCAAACGTGATGGTATTACCCAGTCATAGCCGCCCTCAGCAGTTTCAAATACCGCCATTAAATGCCCTTCCTGATTACGCCAAAGTAAACCAATATCGCCATTATAAAGCCCTAGGCGATAATCATTTTCGCTGATCATAATTGGCTGAGTTGGATACAAATCACTTTGCGATGCAAACGGCTTGCTAGGAATAACGCCTTTTGCTCTTAAAATATCCATTACCAAGGCATTGAGACTTTCAACACCTTGCGGCCCTTTTCGTGTTGACGATAATATTCTAAACTTTGCCAATGATGCAAAGGCATCCGCTAAGTTATCGCACTGACATAAGGCCTGATAATATTGACTTACTAACGGAGCTAGCCAGCTTTCAACCGCACCAGATAACAATGTTAACTGGTTATTTTTAAGCTCATTGTGATTTGTACTTTGGCTGTCTTTGAGTAACTGCCAACTTTCTCGATATTGACCATTAATTACATAGCTAGCAATTTTTCCAATGCCACCTTCGCCGTCGAAACGTCGGCTTTTCATCAAGAAAGTAACACAGTCGGCAATACTGTATTCTTGCTTATTTTCGATATCACTTTGCTGCTTACTTAAGCCTGCAAAACCTGTAACTTCTGCAAGATATTGGAAATTTTTTGCGCTAAAGCCGGGGTGTGGCCGCGGCGCAAAATCAGCTAATACGCTGCCAACCGCAACCGAAGGTAATTGGTCAGCATCACCGAGTAGAATGACTTTACTATGAGCAGGTAAGGCTCGAAAAATGCGAGTCATCATAGGTAAGTCAACCATAGATACTTCATCTATAAGTAGAATATCTACGGCCAATAAATTATCTTGGTGATGACGAAAGTTAACTTGTTCAGGAATAACACCTAACAATCGATGAATGGTTTGCGCCTGCTCAGGTATTAGGTCAAGCACATTATCATCAATAATGCCGCGAAAACCTTTAACAGCATTGATAATAGATTCCGACAATCTTTGTGCCGCTTTACCAGTTGGTGCAACAAGTGAAATCCTTGGTATGTCGACACTATGCGGATTTTTTAACGACAACATCAACAATGCTGCTAAAAGCTTAGTCACAGTATAGGTTTTACCCGTACCTGGGCCTCCGGCAATAATAGCAAAGTTTTTGTTAATGGCATTGGCTACCGCTAAGGCTTGCCAATCAATATCAGAACTTTTGCTTGAGCCATTCGTTACCGAGTCAGCAAACAATTGCGTAATTATCGCTTTAATAGTATTTACACCAGCTGGTAATTGTTGCTCTGATACTTGATTAATAGCCCTACGCTCAGCGACCGCTTGTTTTAACTCCTGTTCAAACTGGTAGTAGCGCCTTAAATATAATCGCCCATGACTAAATACAATTGGCTGCTCAGCCTCTTCAGTAATGGTTAATTGTGTTAATAATGAAATAAGTACTGGCAAATCTTTGAATAAAAAACCGTTAGTGGTAACAGGCTCTAGCGCTTTAATTGGTGTTTGTTCGCCAATAAAAAAGCGTTTACCTGCAACTTCACTAATAGGTAGGCAACTATGACCATCTCGTAGACTAGCATTTAATAAAACAAGCAAATGAAACCACTGTTGTTGCAATTCGGTATTTACCTGATGAGCGATGGCTATATTGTCAGTGACCGTAATACATTGGCTAATTTCTCTGGCAAAAAAGTAGTCGACTGCAACTAAGCCCGCTAAGTATTTTGTTGCATGGTTAAACGATGAATACACTGAAACCATGCTATTACTATTATCGGCAATGGTCATGCTATCCGCTAATTCAGGCATCGGTTGTTTCTCCAGCAAAAATATTATCAAGTTGCGATAATTCAGCCACCTTAATTTGACGATAGTAAACGCCACAATCTTGATGCTCTGTTTGGTCTGTCATCCCACGCAAATATAAATAGTAAACGCCACCAAAATGTTGCTCAGGATCATAATCTGCCAGCGTATATTTGAGGTGACGGTGCAGCGCTAATGAATAAATAAGGTATTGTAAGTCATAATGATTTTTTTCAATATTTTCTCGCATAGCATAATGATTATAATCACTATATTGCTCGCCTAAATGCGTAGACTTGTAATCGCAAACATAATATTTACCATCGGCTTGAAAAATTAAATCAATAAAACCATGCATCATACCTTTAAGCTGTTGATAGGACGGTAAGTGAACATGGCTACGACTTTTATACTGACTTGCTGGTGTATTACAAAAGTGGTTTCGATGTTCGGTCAACAGTTTAATTAATGATCGACTACTTGCTGTTTGCATTGGGTAATAAAACTCGGTTTCACGTAAAGTATCATAATGGTCAAGTTCAGCTAGTGATAATTGTTCATTATTTAACGGTGTTCGTAGTATTTCTTCCAACCATTGGATTAGTAATACTTCACCATTACCTTGTACTGCTAAGTTACTTTCACCGTATTTTAATAGCGGCCAATGGCAGCTTTTTTGCCAGTTGGGTGCAGAAAAATCTGTATGTTCTAAAATATCATGCAGCAAATTACCGGTTTGAGCCCCTTTAGTTAAGGTAAAACGCAGCTCTGGCTCAGTATTTAACATTGCTTTATGACTAGATTGTTCTTCCGCGCTCACTTGTATTTGGGTATCGCGATCGGGTGATGAAACACCGTCGTGACGTAAGTTTTTACTTAACGCTGAAAAAGAACTTAACCACCAATCTCGTTCAATTTTACCTTTAAACTTTGCCACCGATGCTCGAGATTCGGTTTTAAAATTAGCAACTTTGTTACTAATTAGCTCGTTAACATCACTGTCGTTACATGAGTTATCAAGTTCATTGCTAACATTATAATTGTCGAGCACCTCTAGTGCTATCTCATTTGGGTTATCTTGTGCTAATTGCATTAACTGAGCCGGAATATCCGTATCAGCTGTCCACTTTAAGCTTTTGCCTAACGGAGATTTGTCGAAATGCTCAAATGCCGAGCTTAAAATATAACAACGCTTTTCTGCCCGAGTAACCGCGACATATAACAAGCGAATAGCCTCAGCATAGGCTTCTGCTGCCATACTTGCTTTTGCTGCTTCATTGCCATCAAGGCTATGCTGTAAAGTCCCATGTTCATCATGAAACTCTATTAAGCTTACGTTACGGTTGCCAAATTTAAGCGGGTCTTTATGGCGGGTAGCATATGGTACAAAAACTACAGGATATTCCATCCCTTTCGAGCCATGTTGAGTAATAATGCGAATTAAGTTTTCATCACTTTCTAAACGCAATTCTGCTTCTACTTCAGGGTTATCAATTTGGCTTTGCTGTTCAAACCAAAACAGTAATTCTTGCGGCTGGCGATGACGCTGGCTGGCACTTTGCAATAATTCAAATAAGTGCAGTAAATTAGTTAGGGCTCTGTCGAGATTATTGTCTGGTGAATTATCATCGCCAACCAAATGAAAATGCTGATGCATCAGCTGCAACGCCATGCTAATAAAGCCTTTGTATTGCCATTCGTTTCGCAGCTTTTCAAAGCTAATTTTTAATTGCTGCCATTGATGTTCATCATGCTGCAATGCGATAAGTTTTTCACGATTAAAGCCCATTAGTGGGCTAGCTAATGCCGCAGTATAAAGTCGGTCGTTTTCTAGAAATAAAATACCTTTTAGCACTTGTAGCAGCTGCGTGGTTTGCTCACTTTGTAATAAGTTGGCTCTATTACTCATAAACACACTTGCCAAGCCACAATCATTTAACGCCTGTTTAATATTTGCCGCTTCTGTACCATCTCGTACGAGTAAGGCAATATCACCACTAACAATGTTAAGTTCAGGGCTTGCCAATAAACGAACAATTTCATTAGCACACCAGTGCGCCATATTAGCGCGATAGCTTTGTTTAACAGCTTTATCTTTACCACTTTTACTTTCTTGTTCAACATTAAAATGCACAAACTGTAAGGCATTAAACTGGCTATCAGAAAAGACTTTACCTGCTGCTTTCGGAGAAGCATTTACCGGTAAGTAAGGTATGTTATAGCCAAAAACATCCTGCGCAGGTTTTGATAAATGGTTACCATAAAATAATCGATTATAGCCTGTGATCATCTCCGCACTTGAGCGCCAATTAGTATCCATTAACCATTGATGATCACAATCTTTCCGAGCCGATAAATAGGCAAAAATATCACCACCGCGAAAACCGTAAATGGCTTGCTTTGGGTCGCCAATCATATACAAGGCGCTTTGTGGTTGATGGTAATATATTGCTTTTAATATCGAGAATTGCTGCGGGTCAGTGTCTTGAAATTCATCAACTAAGGCAACTGGAAACTGAGAAAAAATACTATTAGCAAGCACCGCCTCTTTGTCAGTCGACTTTTCATTAACAAGGCAGTTATTTAATGTCGTAATAAGATCGTCAAAGCCCAGCACATTGGCATGTAATTTTTTTCGCACTATTTGTTGACGAATATGATAAATTCCTTGTCGCACCACCAACAAGGCCTTAGCACGATTGATATGCTTTGCCAAAGCTGGATGTTGCTTTTTAACAGTGTTAACACTGCTAAATATTTCAACAAGTTCACTTTTGGCTTTTGAACGGGCAAAACGTCTGCCGTCAATAAACGCATCAGGCATTTTTCTATGTTGGCCTTCAACATCATTCGATAAATCAGCCAACCAAGCTAATAATAAGTCTAATTCTTGTTGACGATTTGCTCTTTCCGCTCCCTTTTTAACATCAATAAGTAACGCCGTTAGCATGTCTTTATGTTGATTTAAGCTGGCCATAGCTTGTTCAACTAAGCTTTTGAATTCAATACTTATATTTTCTGGTGCCTGTACGTTTAAGGCATTATGACCAGTTAACGCTTTCGAGAACTGGCTAATAAAACTATTTGGCTCTGGCCAAAACTCAGTCACTAAATGAAAATCTGTATGGTTGAATTTACTTGCTAATGACGTTGTTTCTACTGCTTGGCTTTCGTTTGTCTTAGAGCCCAAAGCAAGTAGACGATACCAGTCTTGGCAGGCTTCTAGCGTAATATCTTGGGTATCAGTTTCCATTTGCGCATTAAAACTAACACCGCTGGTAAAAGCGTATTGATTTAATACCCGCTTACAAAAACCATGAATGGTAAAAATTGCCGCTTCATCGATATAAAGTAAAGCTTGTGTTAATCGTGCTTTGACTTTCGCGCTACTAACACCTTGTTCTGCAAGATTATTGCTCAGCGCGATAAAATAGTCATCGTTGACAATCAAATCGTCCCAATTGTGCAGGCTATCTCGAATAAAGTCATCAATACGGCCTCGAATTTCTTCTGTGGCATCTTTAGTAAACGTCATCACCAATATTTGTTCTATTGGCAGCGCTCTTTCTAGCAGTAAGCGCAAAAATATACGGGTAATATTATGGGTTTTACCTGTACCTGCACTCGCTTCAATTAAATGTTTACCGTATAAAGCAATCGTACTGGCATTTAAATTTTTCATTATTTTGCCTCCGATTTCGAGGTCGACTTTTTCGTCACTTTTACGCTTTGCAATGCATCAAACATAGGTTGATATATAGTGAATAGTCTTGCTGAAATATCATCAAAATGTGGCGGTGAAGGCCAAAAATATTGTATATATGGATCAGCACCAAAGGGCTGAAAACTATTGGTATCTGTCCAAAACTGCTCAAACTGAGCGTGCTCAAAAACTTTACTTTTTCTTATTTTTTCAGCCAGTTCACCATTTAGTAACAAGGGTTGCTGCTGACCTAAATAGAAAATGGCGATTAATGTTTGCAGTTGGCTTTTCGCATCAACAATATCGCTGAAATAAAATTGGCTAGGTTTTTGGCTTTTAGTATCAAAGTAGTAACCATGAGTGGTAGCGATATTAGCCCAACAATCTTGATTGCTGATGGTTTGCTCTGTTTGCGCAACTTGAACAATAAGCTGATGTAAATAAAGGGTAAATAAGTCTTTTGCTTTAGCACTACTGCTACGATAGAACAGCGCTTTATTATCAACAACAATCAACTTAGTATTTAAGGTAATAGTGTTGGGCAAACTGGCTTTTAAAAGAGTGACTTCCTCGCCAGTAAACAAATCTTGCTGGACAATATTGTCCAGGCTTAACTCTATGTTCACACTACAATCAACCGGTTCCAGCGTAATTGCTTGGTTTTGTGACAATTCTGTGAGTATAAACTGGCTAAAGTCTTCACTGTCGGTTTGCCAACCTTGTAGTAACGCATCGGTATTAGGAAGGTCAGGTAAGTTGCCAGAAAGCTTAGCGCTAAGCAGAATATCTTCACAGATAGAGTCATTTTGCTGTTCAGACAAATAATAATTGAGTAATTCCTGGCGCAACAAATAGCTATCAAGTCTATTAGCAATAAAAGGCTCTACATCATTAATAAGGCTATCATTTTGTTGTAAATATAAATAAAGCGAATGTTGACCATAGTACTTGGCTGGATGTTGATAAAAACCAATAAGTTCACTGGCCGATAACAACTCGCTTGTCACTTTTAGACTCTGCTCTATTTGAGCCTCATTAATGACATTTTTTTGTACATCACTGTTACTGGTTTGCTCATTAGGACGCTTTAGCTGTAGCCAATTTGCATCAAAACTTGCATAACGACCAAGATAATTTTGCTCACTAAATGCCTGCATTGGCAATTGCCTGATGTGTTCAGCTAATGTTTCACCTGACTCTTGATCTGTACCTTCATTCAAGCCAAGCAAGCGCCAGCCATAACCACGCGCCAAATATTCCATTAGCTCTTTTAGTACTAATGAGGGCTGACGCTCTTTATTATTCTTAATATTCCGACCTTGATAGCTTAAATATAGTGCTTGCCTTGCCGAGATAATGGCTTCTAAAAATAAGTATCTATCATCACCACGACGGGATCTATCACCCAGTTTTGCCGGCGTTGTTGCCATTAAATCAAAACTTAAGGGTTGACGCTGACGTGGAAATTCACCGTCATTTAGACCAAGTACTGCGATAATTTTAAATGGAATACTGCGCATGGGCAGCATAGAACAAAAGGTAACTTGCCCAATCATAAACTGCCGCCCAGGATCTGGCTGACTAAAATGGGCATTTAAGTAATCTCTAATAACCGACAAACTTATATCACTGCTGTAGGCAGCATGTTGACAATATTCAACTAATGACTCTATGGCGTTTTGAATAATACTTAACCCATTGTCACTTTCGTCATCAAACAGCTGTTGTAGAAAGTCTAAAAGATATACTTGCCATTGCGTTGCAGAGCGTGGTTTTGACATGTTTATAGCTGATATTTGCAACTGCTCAATGATCAACATTAACTTACCAAGCAACTCACTATCGCTACCTTCAATATTGGGTAACAACATTTGATTTTGATAAATCACCCGTTGATCGCTAAAAGCAAAACCTCGCATTAAGCGCGAAAGCCCCTGTTGCCAAGTAAAACTGTCAGATACACTGGCTTCAGGCGACGGGCATTCTTGAGCAATTTCAGCTTGACTTTGTGCCAAAACTTGCTGCTTATGTGCTTTATCTAAACCCCAATGTATAGAGGCGGCATCAAGCCATTGGGTAACTTTTTCAATATCATCTAAATTGATGGCAAAGCGCTTTTGCATTGCTGGTAAACGCAGCAATGCAATTAAACTAGAGACTTGAAATCGGCTATCGGGTAATTTTAAAAGTTCAGCAAATGCTGCAACTAAAGGTTCAGCATCTTTGCTGATACGGTCGGCAATTGAGCAAGGTAATGGTGGCACTTCATCCGAAATATCTTGCCAGCCGCGGGCAAAAACAGCATTCACATATGGGGCATACTGTTCAACTTGCGGACACATCACTAAAACATCTTTAGGTGTTAAATTTTTATCTTGATTAAATTGATGCAAAAGCCAGTCGTGCAAACCTTGCACTTCACGCAAGGCACTATGAGCACTAGTAATAACAATAGAATCATCAACTTGTGCCCTTATTTCAGGCATATGGCGAGCATCTGACAAAGATAAAATATCTTGCTGTACAAGTGATAATACACTGGCCTTCGCCGTTAACAGCTTGTCATTTTTAAGGTTTGTATCAAGATTTTCATCGCTAGCAGATTTTGCTTCAATATCAGCAACGGCTGACTCAAACACCTCAATATTCACCGTACTGTATTGATACAGCAATGCCATAAATTCTCGGCCTTGCTGGCCTAAATTTGCTAATAAAGGGTTTCCAACTTGGCGATTGATATCAGCCAAATTATCACTAAAATTTGAATTTGCTACATTTTCACGCTCAGTGTTATCGCTAAAATCTTGACCTTTGAGCCATGATTCAATCGCGTGCTTTTCAGTTACCACATCGCCCCAGTAAGCAAAACACGGGTTTAGATGAAAGAAGTGAACATCAATTTTTTCACTTAGCGCATGAATAAACTCAAGCCACAATGGTGCCATGGCATTAATACCAAAGAAGGATAAACGCTGGGGCAGCAATTGTACCCTGCTATTTTTTTTATCGTTCAAGTCTAAGGAATTTAAGTTAGCAATGGCTAGTGTCACTAACTCGTGGGGATCATATGGCTGCTCGTTTACTAATAACTGCCATAATTTCCCTTGCCAAATAGCACTGCTTTCATCACTATCGATACAGCCATCTGGAGTAAGTTGTTGTGGTTGATCATATGCAATAAATTCTCCTTGGTGCCAAGCATGTATCCACTCTGGGCGAAAAATTAAGTACTGCTCGTATAAATCAGCCAATTGACAAGCAAGTTGATAACGCTTTAGTTGCTCTGCTTCACTATAGCTTTCACTGCTATTATTCTTGCTATGAGTGCGCCAATACTCAGTAGCAACGTGGTAAGTATCATCATTAAGTACTTCATTTGACGCCAACAAGGTGTCAATACGCCAGGCAAGCACTTCTCGTGAATATGGTGACTGCTCTGGAACATCTTCCTCACTGGCTAGGTTTCTGATCAAATTCCATAAATATTGAGACGGTAATTTGTATTGCATATTCATGCTAATACCGCGCTGCGCAGCTAACGACATATTAAGCCAGTGTTGCATACCAGCATTTTGCACAATGACGGTGTCTTGAGCGAAAACAGGAAGTGGAGAAAGTTGTTGAATTTTATCAAGCAAAACTAACAAATTTTCCATTTTGTTAGCAGGGTAAAGGTAGAACAAATGCGCGCCTTTTTAGCCATTTTTTCTTATGGCTAAATTTAATCACATCAAGGTCAATAACACTAGAACTGATAAGTGATTATCTATTGTTGAAGCACCACTTTTCAAATATCAGCGGTATTTTTAATTAAATTTGAATTTAGCTTTCCAAAGTTGCCAACGTATAGCATGGTAGTATTTTTCAAATTTATTCAGCGCAGCTACTTGTTGGTCATAAACTATGTGATTAGGAGCGCTATTTGGTATTGTGAACTGGTATTGTAATTGACAATAGTACTTTGAAAGCTGCCTAAAATTTTCTGATAAGTCAGTTTTGCTTTGGCTAACGAAATGGCAAAACTGCATTTCTGTCATCGAGATCTCTTTTACCAAATTTTGCTTGGCAAGCATATTCACTATAGTCAAATACTGCTTTTGCCAATGATGAGCTTGATTTTTCTTTGGCAAGAAAAAGCGAATAAATATAATAGTAATTGCCATCACCAATGTAATTAAAATTAAATTAATAATACTTTTCAGTGATGGTAATGACGATAACAAACGCTGTAACAACTGGCTTTGACGTTGGCCTGTATACCCAATAACCCAACGCGTCCATTGGTAATCAAGCGCTTCAAACTGCTGCTTTATTTCTCTATATATCCAACTTGCCTTAAACGAGGAAAACGAAAACAAGCCGCTTGACAAATCAGTGTACTCACGCATTAGATTAGATGAAAATCCACGTTCAACACGTTCAGGATCAACAGCGGCGGTTGGGTCCACCCTCACCCAACCTTGCCCTGGTAACCAAACTTCCGACCACGCGTGAGCATTGCGCTGATAAACACTTAAATAATTACCCGTTAGGTTTATTTCCCCGCCTAAATAACCAACCACCATACGCGCAGGTATACCCGCGGCACGCATTAAATAGGTAAAGGCACTCGCATAATGTTCACAAAACCCTGCTTTAGTATCAAAATAGAACTGATCTAAGGTATCACCACTTAATCTGGGAGGCTGCAAAGTATAGAAGTATGCCTGTTGATTAAGTTGCGCTAAAACATGATTAATTAACTGCCTGTTGTCAGTAAAACGTTGACTAAGTACTCGCCCTTGCTCTTGTAATCTTGGGTTGCTATTTATGGGAATGGTAAGGTTTAACGTACGTTCAAGATCAGAAAGGTTTTCCGCCAAAATTGCTTCGGGAAAACTGGTGACATTGTAGCTTAAGGTTTTATTAATAATTCCGCGATAATATAATGAAAAATCAGCACGTTGGCCAATATTTGCTTGTTCACTTGTTGCAAAGTCTAATGCAAATAGCCAAGACTGAAAACTAGGCTCAGTAATAACTTGATAGTCAATACCTTGGCCTTTAACTTCAGCATTAACTGCTAGGCCTTGGCGCTCAGTAAATCGTCTGTTTGTTGATAGTGGCTTTCTTAAAGTTGCTTGTTGCCACGTAGTGCCGTCAAAGTCCTCTAGGACTAAAGCACGCCAATATTGCTGAGATTGAGCAGGAATACTTTCTTTAAAACTAACACGAAATGCCAATTCATCAGATAGTGTCAGCTGGGCAATATCACCTATTTTTACTTGTTCTGACAATCCAACTTTTGCTGACTCTACATTAGGTACTTGCCAAAACGGTGTTAGCTTTGGAAAACCGATAAATAACGCAATAGTTAACGGTAGCGACAGTAACATTAATTTCGCCATCGTTTTACCTTGCTGTCTGATTGTGACTCTAGGCGCAAGGAAACATAATAAAACCATAAGGTTGGCAAAAACCAAAGCAATAACAGCTATAGAAAAATAGACAGATTGATGAAAAATTAATGACGATGTGGCAATAAAGATGCCGAGTACTACCAATTGATATAAATCTTTTCGTTTTGGCAATTCAAATATTTTTAAACTATAAGCAAAACAAAGTAAGTGCACCATACTCAGTAGTAAGCCAAGTTCACGCCCTGAAATTGCGATAACAATACTGCCCGCAATTGCTAAGCATACTATTGCCCATGTAGAGAGTACTTTGGGCGCTGCATAAAATTGAATGAGACTATTTTTAGATGCTGGATGTTGTTTAGCCGTAAGCGGTATAACTCTGCGTTGTTTATTGTGAGCCAACACCTGTATCACTAATAAAAATATTGCGATAACAATATAAACAATATGTAATTGCATCACTAGCGTTAGTAAATTTATCAGTTGTAGCGCCAGCAACATAAAATACAGCTGGTTGCTTAGCAACAATTGGCTGTTTTTAGCTTGAGTAATATCACTTTTAAAAGCGCTTTTCATCATCTCTGCTATTCCCTCAATAACAGGCAAGTGCTGTTAAGCACCGAGTGGTGTGCTCTGGGCTACTATCATAGGCAAACTCTTGATTAGGTAACTTTAAAGAAAAAGAAATTTGCTGTTGATAACAGTCATTAACTGCGTAACTGAGGAGGCTTAACTTTTGCTCTAACGTTGAATCTGGCAACGAGTCAAAATCTAATTGCAGCTTATTAGACAATGTTTGCTGAAATTGTTTAGATAACCAACCTTGACCGCGAGCAACCTGCTTCCAAGCGACACGACTAAAAGGCTCTCCTTGCCGATATTGCTGTAATTGATAAAACTCATCGTGACCAATTTGTAAGCTATCACGGTGACTTTCTACCGCTTCATTTAACTCGGTCGCTGTGGCAGCGTTTTGTTGCTGATGCCAAGCATACGTTATTGGCTTTGGAAATACCGTAACTCGTTGCGCAAAGTCTAACCGAGTCCAAGAGCGGAACAAACCAAAGCCATATTCACTCGTAATTAAGATACGTGTTAATGCATATTGTCCTCGCGTTATTGCTTTATAGGGCACCAATATTTCGTTCTCGCCTGGCTGTATTATCGGCACGTTCTTACTATATTGGCTGTCGCTTTCTTGCTGAAAAGATAATTGAATATTAAAGCGTTGTTTACTGCTTACTATCGTTAGTGGAAATAATAGTCGTTTCCCAGCGAAACCACTAATAGACATTCTGGCAATGAATGTTAAGCCTGATAAATTAAAGAAACTGTGATGTAAAACGACAATAAAAAAACTTACTAGCAAGTAACTGATCAAAATAATAATATTATTTTGATAATTAGTACCTAATAAAAATAACAAGAAAGTAAAAATACAAAATGCTGTACCAAAACGAGTTGGCATAATAAAAATATTTCGATAATTTATTTGCTGTTGTTTTGCTTTAGGGATGCGTTTTGCGAGCCAAGCATTTAATCGCTTTTGTAGCCAAGATTTACTTGGCTTTATTAACCAACGAATAAGCGTGGATTTAATACTCATCAAAAACCTAATTTACTAATTCGACAATGGCTTAGTTGGGTCAACTTGCTCAAGCAATAATTTTGAAAACTCATCACTTTGCTCATATACATTTAGCTGCTGTGGTGCCAATCTATGCTCACACACTGGTGAGAAAACTGCCTGTATATCTTCTGGCATAACATAATCGCGATTTTCCATAAACGCCCAAGATTTTGCTGCGGCAATTAGTGCCTTACCTGCCCTTGGTGATAAGGCTTTATTTACTTGGTTTGGCTGACGACTGACCTGACAAAGGGCGATAACATAATCAATTATAGCCGGAGCAACGACGATTTCACTGATATGTTGCTGTATTTCTAATAATTGTTGGTCATTTAAGCAAGGGCTAACTTCACTGCTATGCCCATGAGAGTCTGTAGATTGCAGTATTTTACGTTCAGCTTCTTGGCTCGGAAAACCTAGCGAAATCCGCATCATAAAACGGTCAAGTTGCGACTCAGGTAATGGGTACGTACCTGCATGTGACATTGGGTTTTGTGTAGCAATAACAAAAAATGGCTCAGGAAGTTGATGAGTTACCCCATCGATACTGACTCGCCCTTCTTCCATAGCTTCTAACAATGCACTTTGAGTTTTAGGGCTAGCTCGGTTTACTTCATCGGCTAATACCACCTGATTAAAAATTGCCCCTTGATGTAATTGAAAGGCCTTTTTATGCTCATCGAATATCGCTATACCTATAACATCAGCGGGCATTAAATCAGAAGTAAATTGAATGCGTTGATAAGATAGTCCCAGAGTATAAGCTAAAGTATTTGCCAATGTTGTTTTACCCATTCCAGGTAAATCTTCAATTAAAATATGGCCTTTAGCTAATAAACACGCCAATGCCAATTTAACTTGGTGAGGCTTTCCGATCACAACAGACTCTATTTGAGCCAAGATATTAGCAACCAATGTTTGCATAAAATTTAAATCCTTATGTTACGCTAAAAACATTACTGACAAACGCACAGTAGGTTAACACTTTATTTACGGGAGGTGAAAGTAAGCAAGTATCACCAATTTATTTGAAAGTTCGAAATACAAAAAATGATTAATGACATAAATAAGAAAATCTGAGTCTAAAACAATATAAAATTTTGTGCACTATCACAAACTATGAGAGTTCTTGTTCAATAATGTTCTGGTCTGTAGCCAAATTGAAATAGATTAAAATGAGTTTATTGAAAATTTACATCAAGGTTGCTAAAGAAATGTTAAAAAGCAGAAAAACAGCTAGCAAACATAAGCCGTTTTGTGCGTATTGAATGCGTAAACTAGATATAGTCCTAGCACCCACAACAAACCAGTTGCGGCCCTTGAGATTGGTTAAACATTAGACTAAGGTGAACTCATCCGAGTTTCTCAGGTTATTGAACTTTCAACGACCACTCGTACTCAATTCTACCATAAGCAACTTTGTGAAAATAACTCACTCTTCAAGGGCTTTATAAAAGAAAAACTGTTAAAAGTTATTGTTCTGGAAGTTCTACAATTCTCCAATAGTGATCAAGTAGTTTAACAAGCTCGTCAAAACCATATTGCAACCTTTCCTTAACAATGTACCCTGCTATGTTTTTTTCGTATGCCGCAAGTTTATCTTCGTCATCCTTGCTGGTCGTTAATACGAAGACGACACTGTTCTTCAAGCCTTCATCTTTACGAATTTCTGATAAAAATTCTAGCCCTCCCATTCGTGGCATATTAAGGTCTAGCAGAATCAAGTATGGCTTAGATACTTCACATTTTTTTAAAAGTTCTAATGCAATCATGCCATCTTTAGCACGAACAATAGGGTTAACTATTTTTAATTTTTTAAATGCTCGTTCAACACTTTTCGCATCAACATCATCATCCTCTACTAACAAAATGGTCGCATGCTTATAACTAATTTCACTCATTTATTTATTCCAATTTTTTATTTAGGCCAAGTAAAAGTAAAACAAGTGCCGCTCTTGCCATCAGAAACAACCGATATCTTGCAGTTTTGATAATCAAGTAATTTCTTTATGATAGAAAGTCCCATACCACTTCCTTCTACTTCATCTCTAGGTTTTAATGTTTTAAATAGTTCAAAAATTTGTTTATGATGTTGCTTAGGGATACCTGAGCCATTATCTTCTACCGAAAACTCGTAAAAAGTGCTGTGTTCAATAGCAGATATGTTAATTGCTAGCTTACTCTTATTGTTATTATGCTTAATCGAATTTCCAATTAGGTTACGAAAAATAGTTTCCAAAGGTACGAGGTACGTTTTAATTTCAGGAAGAGAATTATCGCATGTTATTGAAATTTCATTTGATGGATTCTGTAAATCAAATATATTCAAAACAAGCTCTCGTATATTAACAACTTGAACATCACCTATTTTACGGCCAATGCGAGAATATGCTAATAAGTCCTCTAATAAACTCTCTAAGCGTGAGGTTCTATTCATTAGTAACGCTAAGTTGTTTTTAGTATCATCATCAGCAAAGTCAGCAATGTCTTCCTCAATCCAAGATGAAAGTTGCATTATGCCTCTTAAAGGGGCTTTCAAATCATGAGATGCTACATAGGCAAAATCACTGAGTTCCCGATTGCTCCGCTTCAACTCTTCTGTAATTTGAATATGCTCTGTCATATCAATAATGGTCGCAAGTGTTTTTAAGTCATTGCCACTTTTAAATTGCGCTAGCCCTATTTCCGCAGGAAACTCATTCTCAGTTTTTGTTAAACCAAAAACTTCCCTGTTAAGCCCCATTTGGCGATTAGAAGGGCTTTTATTAAAGCTATTACGATGCTGTGGATGTTGTTTTTGATACCGCTTAGGTATCAGCATATCAACTTTATTGCCGATTAACTCTTCACTTTTATAGCCAAAAAGTAATTCAATTTGTGGGTTTACTGTTTCAATCACACCATCGATATTAGTGATAATCATGCCACAAGGAGCTGATTCAATAATATGCTTAAAATACCTTTCTTGAATGATAATTGCCTGAGCTATTTCATCTAGCTCTTTTGACATTTTTACATGCTCTGACATATCAATAACCGTCGCGAGGGTTTTTATGTCATCACCACTTTTAAATTGTGCTAACCCTATCTCCGCAGGAAATTCGTGCTCTGTTTTTGTTAAACCAAAAACCTCTCTGTTAAGTCCCATTTGGCGATTAGAGGGGCTGTTATTAAAACTGTCACGATGTTGTGGGTGTTGCTTTTGAAAGCGTTTGGGGAGCAGCATATCAATCTTATTGCCAATTAATTCTTCGCTCTTATAGCCAAAAAGCAATTCGGTTTGTGGGTTTACTGTTTCAATCACGCCATCAACATTCGTGATAATCATGCCACAAGGTGCTGATTCTATAATGTGTTTATAATACTTATCTTTCACAGACAGTCGCTGATTTATTGTATTGGCAAGTGTTACTGCTTCCTTTTGAGAGCGTGCTAGCATAAGAAAAATAAACACCAACATGGCGTCAATAACAATACCGCCTCCTAGAATAATCAGCGGCTGACTTGAATGTGTCGATGTTTTAAATGAAAGTGCTGTTTGAATATTAAATGTCCACGGTCTACCGTACATATCTATAGTGACAGTTTTCTGAAATAGAGGTTTAGAGTCAAAGTGTTCATTGTCAGGCGTAAGCTCATCATAAAGATTACTATCGCCATCAAATATGCTAAATGCCAATTGTCTATTACTTTGCATAAGTGTCCCTTCCATTAATTTGTGCATAATGAAAGGAGCGTAAACGTGGCCAACAAAATGTGTTTGGCGTTGCTCTGCAGTGCTAATATTCGAAGAATTATAAAATGGAATATACTTTAAAAACCCTGGTGTTTTTTTAGCATCCTGAACAAGTACTATTGGGGCTGTTATTTGCGTAGTTGCACTATCTCGCGCTTTTTTAGCTGCGCTGAAACGGTTATATTCAAACGCCATATCTAGTCCAACAGCTTTTTCATTACCTTTAAGCGGCTCTATATAGGTAATTGGCCAATACTCTTGCTCATCGTGTTTTGGGTGAACATTAAAGTTAGGTCTGTATTTACGCTGGTGCTCAATAAATTGGCTAATATTATTATCTGGGACAAAGTAAATTACACCAATGCCATTAATCCCTGGGTAAGTGTCGGTAAGGTTTAGCCTTTTAGAAAATACCTTCCAATCGTTTACCTGTGTTTTTGGGGCAAATGTTTGGATGGCGGCTGCCCCAGCCTTTAATGCAACTTCATAATGCGACATTCGTTCAGAAATTTGGGCAAGTAACTGTTCAGACTGGATTTTGAATAACTCAGATCTTTTTTCTTGTATTTGGTTATCTGATATTTTCCAGGCCGTAATGGTTAGTATAAGGGAAGCCGATATAACGACCCAATGATACCAATGTAGAAAACTATTCGGTTTAGTTACCTTTATAGTCATGATTTATCCTTGAATTATTAAGCAAAAGCAATGTGACATTTAAAGGTAAGTTTCTTCAATATAACGTTGAGATTGAGGACGAGAATAATAGTAACCTTGAGCACGTCCAATATTAAGTTGCTTACAGAGTTCTGCATGTTGTTCTGTTTCAACACCTTCCGCTATGACACCTAAGCCTAAAATACTAGCCATAGATACCAGTCCTTCGACTAATGCAATACGCTTGATGTCGTGGGTATCGTATGGCATTAAGCTTTTATCAATCTTTACAATTGAAATGGGGTGATTTCTTAAATGTGCAATTGAAGAGTAACCTGTTCCAAAATCATCAAGCGATAAATGGCAGCCACCTTCTACTATATCGGTGAGCACTTGACGGGAGGTTATAGAGTCTTTGAGTAATGCTGTTTCGGTTAATTCTATTTCAATTAAATGGGCGGATACATCGTATTTCGATAAACAGTCAGCAAGGGCTTCCACAACGGTAAAATCGCCTAATTGTACGGCCGATATATTAATTGCCATTGTTAAAGGCTTTCTTCGATTTTGATTCCATTTTGCTAGCGTTGAAATAGCTTCGTCAATCACCCAAAGCCCAATATCAGAAATCTGTTGGGTTTCTTCTGCAATTTCAATAAAATCATCAGGCGAACGAACAGCACCAGCAACATTCCAACGTATGAGTGCTTCAAATCCTGTTACACTCTGATTTATTGGGTCGATAACTGGCTGGTAATACAACTCAAATTGCTGCTGTTCTATTGCATCTCTTAGCTCTAACTCTACTTGTAGCCGTCGATGAAATTTTTGTTGCATTTCCTCTTCAAAAAAACAAATTCGATTCTTGCCTAATTTTTTCGCACGATACATAGCAATATCAGCATATTTAAATAATTCTTCACTCGTCTTTCCGTTACATGGGTGAAGTGCTATGCCAATACTCACTGTAGAGTTTATTGTAGTGGTTGCTATTTCAATAGGTGTTTGCATTGTGCTAATAATACGTTGTGCCACCAATAGTGCTTGTTCACTGTTTTGCAAATTACTTAAGGTGATTGCAAACTCGTCTCCACCTAACCGTGCAAACAATTCATTGCCTCTAAGACACTTTTTTATTTTTGCTACATTCTTCTTCAGTAAAAGATCGCCAACATCATGACCAAAGTTATCATTGATTAACTTAAAGTTATCTATATCAAAGAGTAATAGAGCAAGTGTATGGTCATTTCGTCTGTTATTTGTGATAGCTAATTTAAGTGACTCATCAAAAAAATAACGGTTGGGTAACTTTGTTAAAGAGTCTGTTTCTGCTAATTGCTTAACCTGCTGATATGTTTCAAAAAGCTTTACTTCTAATTCATGCCGTGTCGTTGAATGAAGTATCGCTCTTCGTAACTTTTTTTCCGAGATATCAGATTTTATTAAAAAATCTTGAGCACCCGCTTTAATACATTCAAGTGCAATACTTTCGTCTTCAAATGTGCTCATCATTACAATGGCAGTGCTTGAGCCTTTGGATTCATTCCTAATATCTAGGATCATTTCTATGCCATCACGAGCGGGCATGCTGTAATCAAGCAGAATGATATCAAAGGCATGTTTAGCGTATAATTCTAATCCTTGATCTACGGTAACTGCTTCTTCTATATTGACATTTAAGTTGCTTTTCTTAAGCGTTCGAGTAATAGCAGTTCTATCTACTTGATCATCATCTACTAATAAAATATCCATATTTATATTTTAATCTCCCTATTTGTTAAAATTGCACCTTATGAGAGCAACTACTACCAACAAGATTAAGTCCATCGACAACCACAATGTGATATATGTCACATTATAGTTAAAAAACAAATATGTACATTTTTTTTCGAATATTTCTTATGGCATTAGGTTACTATCGTTAAGAGTTTCGAAATAAACTACCTAACAGATATTCTCTCGATAACTTAATTAGGCTTAACGATGCTTACTGGATAGCAATTTCTTGGGAAGGTGAATTACTGTAACTAGTGAAATGTTGATATTGGTTTGGTTACACCTATTTTTTGTTATCGGTGTTATTGTGATTAGGCCAATAACAATAAGTAAGTTTGAATTACAGAGTGCGAATTATCCACTATGTTATTCAGCAGAAAAATTAACTTTAGCAATGTGTCATATATCACAATTTAAATTACTATTTTTATCATCCTCACTCTTTATATTTTACAGCCTGCCGTTAAGTTTACTTAAGATCAAAAAAGCATAAAAAGCCGAAAATTCTATCAGAATAACGCCTGCATATTTGACCTTAGTCAATAACCTCAAATAATACTCTGTGTCATGCTAGTGAAATGTTGTCAATTGATGCATTTACGAATGTTCAGCTTCGATATCAATATTAGACACATAGCCAAGTTACTCTGATATTTGCAGAGTGACTGGATTATCAAAGCAACTAATTTAATAAACGCGCGAAGTACCTTTCGCGTTCTGGGGCAAGTTATGGACATAGATTTTAGCGAAATAAATTATTTAGTAGACCCATGTAGTCGAACTTTACATGCTGATTATCAGCAGTTTCTTTTATCGCTAATTGGGCTTACAGTTATTGATATTAGTGGTGAAAACAAGGACGAGTGGAGAGTAATTTCGACACTATTGCACGGCGATGAACCGTCTGGCCTCATTGCAATTCACCGTTGGCTAACCAGTAAAAATGAATTACCTAAGCCTAAAACTAATATTCGTATTATTATTTCTTCAGTTGAAGCGGCAACGTATCAGCATTTATTCACGCATCGCTACCTACCTGATGGCGTCGACTTAAACCGTTGTTTTAATGAAAAAAGTATCCTAAACAGTAAAGACGGTGCTAATAAAGATATTGATGGCTATATTCAACGGGCAAAATTAATTGAAAATGCAATTCGTGAAGTCAATCCAAAAGCAATAATTGACTTACACAATACCTCAGGTAATGGCCCTGCATTTGCCGTGAGCACCTTAATTAGTCCAAACGTTTTATCGTTAGCGTCTTATTTTTGCGACACCTTGATTTTATCTGATATCAGTATTGGTGCCATGATGGAGCTGGACTTTTCATGCCCGGTTGTCACCATTGAATGTGGCGGCAGTAATGATGACCAAGCCCATGAAGTGGCATTTAATGGCATTAGACAATTTGCTAAATGCGATAGTAGTTGCACACTTCCACAAGACAAAGCAGTACAAATACTTTATAAACCGCTACGCTTAGTGATCAAAGCTGATCGTAAATTGTCGTTTAGTGAACATGATGAAAATTATAGCGGCGTAACCTTAAGACAAAATATTGAGCAGTTTAATTACGGCGGTTGTTGTGAAGGTTTGCTATTGGGGTGGCTTGATGATAAAGGCTTAGAAAACCTTGAAATGCTAAACGACCAGGGTATTAACGTCATCGAAAACTACTTCAAATTAGTTGATAATAAACTTGTTTGTGCGACAAACTTAAAAATATTTATGGCCTCTAATCAGAGTAACATTGCTCGTTCTGACTGTTTGTTCTACGTTGTTAACGCTGTCAATAACTACTTATAAGCTCTAATAACCACACCAATAGCTCATGCGCGTTTTGGTGTGGTTTAAAAGCTATGCAACAACTATAGATGAAAAGGTGCAAGGTTAAGTGCTTGCTTTAATGCTATATTTTTAAGTCCATTCGCTCGTAGGGCATGAATAAATTTAAGGGTTTTAAAGCTATCAAACCAAACAATAAGCTGCTTATTAAATTGACCTTGACTGGCACCCTTTTGCTTACTTATAAAGGCAAGTAAACCTATTTCTGTTAACGCGTTTTGTGTCGGTACGGTTAATTTTTCTAACCATAACGCTGGCTTTTCTCTTTGTTGCCATAGGCTATCAAATGCAGCTAAACAGTGTTTTAGTTCAATAAATACTTCTGGGTGATAATAATCGTAATCCATACCTTGAGCGGTTAACTCCATTATCGACTTAACGGCAGGCCCAGTACCAAAGGGCACTCGTTGTGATGGTCTAGCATCTAGTTTGATAACAACTTCTGGTAAGTGTACTATCGCACCAAGTTTTGCGAGTTTATTTAGTAAATAAAAGTCTTCTCCTGCGCTACGTTTTGGGAACCCTCTGGCCTGACTATAAGCAATAACATCAAAAGACAAAATACTGCCAATGGTAAAATAGTTGTAAGGTGATTGCGCATAAGTTAAGCCCGCAACATAATAGCGTAATGCCTTCTCATATAAGGCATTTGCTTGATGAATAGCTTGATGATCACTATGATGAAAAAAGTTACAACAGCTAGCGACTATGCTTTTTCCCGTGTTGTTTTTTGTTTTTATATTTTCTTGTTGATGGGCAGTAAAATAATTTTCCGGCAGCGCAGCGTCAGCATCAGTTGAATGTATCCAGGGTGAGGAAATATTGCCATTCAAATATAATGCTGCTGCGATATCAGCACCAATTTTTCTCGCTAAACCTACACCTTGCTCAGCAGGAATAGGTAGGGTAAATCGATCCACAACAAGAACAGCACTATTAAGCGGCTGAGATTGCGCTAACAGTTCAATTAAACGTAAGCTTCCGTTTTGCCAGCAAAGTTGACCAAATTCATATATAGCCTTGGCCAATTCTAGTTGAGCATGAGCATATTGCTGCCCTAAGCCACTGTTAGGCTGGTTAATCACTACTATCACTAGACATTGCTGTTGTGCCAATGGCGATTGAATAAAGCGTTCAAGAAATACCTTGTCTTCTTGAAAAGCTGGAATAACAAGTACATGCTCAAATTTCTGCTTACTAGGAAAGTTAGCTAAGCTTGTAACTTCATGCTCAGCATATTGGGCAACATACTTACTGACGGATTTAAACTGCTGCTTGCTAAGCTGGTTACTCTGCATTTGGAAAATATCCTACATGCTCTATGTTGGTATTAATGCAATGCGGCTCTAAATGGCAGCGCCAAACAAATATCAGCTTCAATATCCAAAATTTCATCTAAACGTGCATTTACTTCATCTTTTGGAAAATACTCATAGGCTAATTCAATAAATAGGTTTTTATGCTTTTCTTCTGACTTGGCAATGCTTTGGTACAAGTCTTTGTCTTTGCCAGCAGGTAAGGCTTCTGCTACCAGTGAAAAACGTTCATAACCACGCGCTTCGATAACACCTGCGACAATTAATCTGTCCATAAAGAAAACATCACTGCCATTGCGAAAGACTTTTCGTAGTTGATTAATGTATGGGTCCTTTTCGTCAGCACCTAACTGGCCACCACGGGCATTAATTAACTTTAAGACTTGTTTAAAGTGAATTAACTCTTCAATTGCTAAATCTGCCATGGCTTTTACCACAGATTTTCTATCTGGATAATGAGAAATCATCGACATCGCCATGCCTGAGGCTTTTTTTTCTGCCGCGGCATGGTCGGTAAGAAAAGCGTCAAAATCACTCAACACTACTTGCGCCCATTCTTTAGGCGTTTGATATTTTAGTTCGAACATAAATAAGTCTTGCTATACGAAAGTAAAAATAAAGATGGCGGTATTTTACACGCGAAAAAAAAAGCAACAAGACAATTAGCAGCTAAAAACTCATTAATCTTGTTACTTATTTATTTGCTTTGAGCCCTTTGGTTATTTATCAGAAAAAAATCTAGCTCTAATAAAATTATGGCTGAGTTTCCAACGAATACTTCTGAGTACTAAAATTAATAATAGCCAAAAAGTACTACCGCTACTTGATTGTTCAGGATCTGTTTCTTTAGCGATTTCATTATTAGGGACTACCGCAATACCACCTGGGTCATCAATACTACCATTCGCCTTACCATCGGCATCATTTGGCCCACCATCTTCAATATATAAGCGTACACATTGATGGTTTTGTGTTAAACCAGCACTGTAGCTCGTACTTTGTGGTGGCGGACAAACACCATTATCTAATGCGGCAGTTGCCAATGCATTATTGGCATTTTCAACAAAGTTTTGCCAACCATTCTCAGGGGAGAATTTCCGGTAAAGCGCAAATTCTGGTACAGGTTTATCAAGCGGTAAAACAACGTAAATTGACTTACCAAAAGGCATTATGCCGTTAATAACAAAGTCAAAGTAATCGCTGCGTCGGTCATAGGTGTCTTTAGCAATTAACCCCGTATCATCAATATCTATTTGCGACATTTGCACGCCATCTGAGTATTGTTGTCGGGCGTATTTTCCTAACTGTATGGTTAAACCAGGTTCGGTTTCCATTAATTTTACTTCTGCAGAATTTACATGTAATTGTTGTAAATAACCAATAGTCCAACGGTCCATAAAGGCTGGTAAACCGTCATTGTCATCATCATGATATCCTTCAATATTATCCGCGACTCCATCTCTGTCAGTATCGCTACCGTCAATGCGTGGACGCTGTGAAATTAACGGTATATTAATGTCTTGCGTTTGTTCTAATGCTGGCGTGCCATTATCAATAACGGTGACAGAAAGAGAGATTATGCCTTGAGCATCAGTCGGTAAATCAACTTTGCTTGGATTAATAAAAACCGATAATTCATTTCCGGTAATTTCTGCATTGATATAAGCAGGAATATCCCAAGTTACCACGTGCTGATCGGTAATATTTTTATCATCGATAGTTAAAGTTAATTGAGCTTCGCCTTCATTAGCTGCTATTGCTGCGACCGCAATACCATTTTGCCTTAAATGCGTTGACAAATTGGCCATAACATTGTCTTCAGTAACAGTGATTTCATGGCGTGCATTTACTCCCGCATTAACTTGCGGTTTAAATGATACTAGTAGCTGTTCATTCCCTTCGGTTTGAAAGTCTTGCTGTAACTGAATATCAATAAAGCCATCAGTACCTTCATTAATCACTATTTTATCATCGGCAATACTGTAATCGAAACTATCAACAGTACCAGTTATTTCAATCGGTATTTCGACAGGGTAAGCAGGTGCCTCTCCTGATAAAACAACATTAACTCTGGCTACTCCACCTTCGGCAATAATTTGTCCATCGTAGAAATTTACAAGTGGGTGTACATTCATGGTTTGTTCAACCGTAGCAATATTACCGGCTAAATCAACTGCTCGCCAGGTCACGTTATATATGCCAGATGGTAAGTTATTTACGCCGGTTTCAAAGCCTAATGGCACTAAAGAACAGCAGTTCGCACCATCACGCCCATCTTCAACATATACCCGGGTAATAGCGACCAATTCTTCCAAGGATAGTTTTGTAAAGGTATGATTTGCCTGCACATGTACGGCTTGTGGAACGCTTATTAATGGCGCGTAGTCATCAATAAGCGGATTAGTACCATTGAGCTCTTCATCCGCATTAATCACGCCGTCTTCATCAGTATCGATACTGCCGTCACTGGCATCTAATGGGTTAAAGCCATATTGCAGCTCAAACGCATCACTCATACCATCGTTATCGTCATCAGGGTCAGCATTGTTACCTAAGCCGTCACCATCAAAATCAAGACTTTCGGTCGGGTCTAGTGGCAATTGATCAAGGTAATCTAAAACACCGTCACCGTCATCATCAGTGTCGTAAACGTTACCAATACCATCACCATCAGTATCCGTGGTTTCGACAGGATCTAACGGAAATGCATCTTCTATATCAATAACGCCATCATTGTCATCATCACTATCAGCGTTATTACCAATGCCATCGTTATCAGCGTCTGCCCACTCGTTTGGATCTAACGGAAATAAATCGACATTGTCGAGAACACCGTCATTATCATCATCGGTATCTAAAACATTACCAATACCATCGCCATCAGTATCTAAGCTTTCACCCGGATCTAAAGGAAACTCATCGTCTTCATCTAAAATGCCATCATTGTCATCGTCACCATCAGCATTATTACCTAGACCATCGCCATCGTCATCGCGTTGCTCAAGAGGGTCAAGGGGATATAAATCATCACTATCAGCGGTGCCATCATTGTCGTCATCTAAATCGGCATTATTGCCAATTCCATCGCCATCCGTGTCTAACCATTCCAAGGCATTGAGTGGAAATGCGTCAATGCTATCGACACGGCCGTCATTATCGTCATCACTATCGGCATTATTCCCAACAAGATCACCATCGGTATCTATTGACTCGTTCGCGTCTAAACGAAAAGCATCATTGGCGTCAAGAACACCATCACCATCGTCATCAGTATCAGCATTATTGCCAATACCATCAGTATCAGTATCTAAATGTTCATTGGCATCAAGTGGAAAGTCGTCATTGCCGTCGACAAAGCCATCATTGTCGTCATCTGCATCAGCATTGTTACCTACACCATCAGCGTCAGTGTCCGTATCTTCATTTGCATTTAAAGGGAAAGCATCTGTAGCGTCGGGTGTGCCATCGTTATCGTCATCAGTATCGGTTAAATTAGCGATACCATCTGCGTCAGTATCTGTGGTGGCTAGTGGATTATTCGGTTCGGGATCATTGGCATTTACCACACCATCACCATCCCGGTCTTGGTCAGCATTATCACCAATACCATCACCGTCAATATCCGAGCTTTCTGTCGGGTCTAGCGGAAAGACATCCGCGCCATCGGTTACGCCATCACCATCATCGTCATTGTCAACAATATTCGCCTGGCCATCGCCATCGGTATCTGTGGTGGCAAGCATATTTCTATCGTCAGGGTCGGTGCCGCCATCTGCAATAGCATCTAATCCATCGCCGTCTTCATCCGTGTCTAGATTATCACCAATACCATCTCCGTCTAAGTCAGCACTTTCTGTAGCGTCAAGAGGAAAAGCGTCGCTACCATCAGGAACATTATCGCCGTCATCGTCGGTATCGGTGTTGTTACCTATACCATCGCCGTCAGTATCAAATATTTCTGTGCTATCTAACGGAAATGGATCTGCACTATCTGCAACACCGTCACCATCATCATCATTGTCATCAATATTGCCAATGCCATCGCCATCTGTATCTAAAAACTCTCGATTATCAAGCGGAAAAGCATCATTACCATCGAGAACACCGTCACCGTCATCATCTGTATCGGTATTATTTCCTATCCCGTCACCGTCAGTATCGACCCACTCGGTGGCATCATCAGGGAAAACATCACTACCACTTGGTGTTGAACGATCATCCGTAATGCCGTCACCATCATCATCACTGTCAGCATTATCACCAATACCATCACCATCGCTATCGACCGATTCATTAGGATCAGTTCTAAAGGCATCAGCACTATCAGGCACGCCGTCGTTATCATCATCGGTATCTGCATTGTCACCTATGGTATCGCCATCGGTATCAACCCATTCTGTTGGATCATCTGGCCAAACATCAATATTATCGCTAAAGCCGTCGCCGTCATTATCACTGTCGGCAATATCACCTATACCATCGCCATCTAAGTCGTTAGACTCAGTAAAGTCTAGAGGAAATGCATCACTGCTATCTGGCACACCATCGCCGTCATCATCAGTATCAGCATTATTGCCAATACCATCTAAATCGGTATCTAACTGTTCAGTATTATCTTTTGGAAATGCGTCGAAAGCATCTATAGTGCCATCACCATCATCATCACTATCGGCATTGTCACCAATCGTATCGCTGTCTGTGTCTATATGTTCATTCGGGTTTAGTGGAAAAACATCAACAACATCTAAATAGCCATCATTATCATCGTCAGTATCTACGCTATCGCCTAAACAGTCTCCATCTCGGTCGAGCCATTCATTAGCGTCTTCAGGAAATGGATCATATAGGTCAATAACGGGGTCACCATCATTATTATTGTCAGCTGTATCAGGTATCCCATCGCCATCATCATCAGTATCGGCATTATTACCTATACCATCAAAATCAGTATCAAACCATTCAGTGGGATCTGTTGGAAACAGGTCAATACTATCATCAACTCCATCATTGTCGGTATCAGTAACAGGGGTTGGAATAGGACATGCCGCAGCATAAGAAACTTGGCTTACACCAACACTACTGGCTATCACAACAGCCAAAAGTGAATATTTAAATTTACCTGGCATAAACTTCTCCGCCAAAAATAAGATGAGTGAAAACAAGAGCCGCAATAATGCAGTCAATAATATAATATTATCGACTGCTAACGGTTTTTTATGACTATTATTTTACAATAGATTTGAGATTTTGATGAATATTAGAATTTAATATCCAACGCCTTTGCCAAAGGTATAATTGATACCGAGAAAAACAGAACTGATATCACCAAATTCGGAAAAGCTTGGTTGATGTTTAATACCTAAGGTAAGCGCGGTTTTTTTATTAACATTGTAATGAGCTGCAATTGCCAAAACAGCATTAATATCGTTTTTCTCAGAAAAGTACTTTTCTTCGTTTAAGTCTTGCCAAAAGAATTTATTTTCCGTCAAGGCAACGGAAGCACCAAACTGATATTCAATGGTTACTTTCTTAAAAAATGCATTATAACTTTTAAGTTTTTGACGATAACTTACTAAAGCGTCAATTGTGTCATTCTTAAAATACAACTCATCATTGTTCCACTTAACTTGCACGTCATCTAATGTGCTATACGAAAGAGACCAATACCAAGGACTGCCTTTGCTAAAACTATCTGCAAGACCAACACTGAGGCCTTTAGTTTTTGACTCGTCGCCTTTGTGAAAACTGAAGCTAGTGTCTAATGCCATTGCATTTGAACATGATAATGTCAAAATTCCGGCAAATGCTATTTTGCTGAATTTACTTACAAGTTTATTGTTTTTATTCACTTTATTATTGGTTTTCATTATTAATTCACCACAATGTAATTACATTTATTATCATAACAAAGCTCAAAGCAATAATTAAACCACCTACATGTAATTACTATATTTTTTAACGTGGCAAATAAAAAACCATCACTAAACAAAAAACCACAATAAAGACAAATGCCTTCATAAAAAAGCTCCAACGGGCTTTTCCTTCAGGGTGATTTTCCGCTAAAGCCATGCCGCAGTTACTACAATTTTCCAAATTTTTATCATTCTTTGTTTGGCAAAACAAACAGCTAATTTTCTCATGAGACATAGCGAGCCTTCTTATTGGTTTGTCATTTGGTGATACAATTGCGGTAACCTAATCGGCAATTGTTCTGGACGCAAAATAACCGTATAACCATTACTACCAAAAAGATACGGTAAATAGCTTTGTGCTTCTTGGTCTACGGTTATACAGAACGGTTTAATACCTAATCGATTAGCTTCTTTAATTGCTTGATGCGTGTCTTCAATACCAAAACGCCCTTCATAATGGTCAATATCATTGGGTTTGCCGTCGGTTAATATCAATAAAAGCTTTTGTGAACTGCGCTGCTCAACTAGAACATTGGTTGCTTGGCGAATGGCCGCTCCCATGCGCGTATAAAAGCCTGGGCGTATAGACTGTACTCGACCGCGAATTATATCATCATACTTTTCATTAAAGTTTTTCAATAAGGTAAAGCGAATATTACTGCGCTTAACCGATGAAAAGCCATACATAGCAAAGCTATCACCAACACTATGCAATGCTTCACCAAATAACAGCATAGAGTCTTTTACAACGTCGATAACACGATTATTGTCATCTAAATAGGCATCAGTAGACATCGACAAATCAGCCAACAATAAGGTTGATATATCACGATTATTACCGCGGAAACTACGGTATAAGCCGCGCTCTTGGGTTGGTGATATTTTCGACTCAACATGAAAGTCTAACCAGGCTGATAAATCGAGTTCCTCACCTTGATGTTCGCCTTTTAACCAATAACGAACACTACGCAGTTGCTCAAATTGAGCTTGAATAGTTTTAGCCGTTTTTTGTAATTTAGCTGGCAGCGCCTTTGCCGCTGCATCTTTTGGTAACATTGGATGTAATAAACAACGATCTTCTTCTAAACGTTGCTTTTTATAATTCCATTCAGGAATTTTAATGCCTTCACCCAATGGAATATCATCTTCTGACGCCGAAGGTAAATCCATATCAATTTTTATACGAGCACTTTTTTGGCTCTGCTCTTTTGATACGGTTATTTTATCAAGATCTTCAGCAATTCTTTGATTGTCTTCATCATCGTCATCACTGTCATCTGTACCACGGTCGAGTTTTGAAAATTCACTCCAAGAAAACATGGTTTCTAGGCGAAATATCATCATACCGTCTTTTTCGTCACCCGAATCAACTCGTTCAGCTTTTTTCCGACTGGTATCACTTTTTTTTGCTTTACTTAGCTCTGCAGTTTCAGTGTCCTCATCATCTTCATATTCAGGTAATATTTGCGGGTCAACCTGTGCTGAAGGGTATAACCATAAATAAACGGCTTGTGGTGCATAATTTACCATTGGAAAATCGGTTACTGAGCCAGGTTTTTTAATAGCCTGAACAATTGCATCTTCCATAACTTGTTCTGATTTTGGTCGCTTAGCAATATTAACTCGACTTTCTACAAAAGCTTCGGCAAGACGTTCATAACGAGGTTTCATAGCCGGGTACTTAGCTAAAACATCAACCACTAACTGTTGGTTATCTTTGGCCCAATGACGAAATTTACCTGTATGCTGAGCCGCAAGCACAGCTAGCCAAATATATAAATCATGATTGAGTTCTGCGCTAGGAAAAACCGCCAATGTTTCTGGCAAACGTAAGCTGTCGTCGTCTTGCCAAGCCAAACTAATTTGTTGGTTTTCACCTGCAATTTTTTGTAAAAAGCTTCGGCGAACGATGTAATCACGCTCACTAGCGGCTTCCACACGTTTAATAGCGTCACCACCTAACGCACGATAAACCATACCTACGGCATGGCTTACTTGAGAAAACTGCACCGCAGCTTCGGTAAAGTCGGTACTTGCTTTACGTGTTATATACTTGTGCCAAAGGCCGCCTACCCACTCTTCCATTTTGCCCTACCTAAAAGGATAACTGCATTACTGATCTTAACGTAACTATATACTAGCAAAAGCTTTCAACGCCCATTGTGATGTATGTCAAATTACCTCGTAATGACAACTACTTATTTTGTTTAACCAATATTTTACTATTCAGTTAAATCAGCCAAAGCGGCTACTGTTTTTCGGTGGGCTCTTGCTCAACTTTATCCTTTGGCACAGTTAAATCAGGTAAATTTGCGCTGCCAATATTGTGTAAAACTAAACCCATCATAAAGCAAAAAAATGAAATTGAACCAAAAAAGGCTTTCATCACTTTATCTTCACTGTCAGTTAATGTCAGTAAATAGCCGCCGCAAATAAAAGCAACAATAATACTGATAACGCCAACAACTTTAGAAAAACGCTGCAAAATATGCTTGTTTTTACGCTGTGTTAATTGCTCTTCACTCAAGATTATCTCCAAATTTCATTATTAAAAAATTTTACTCAGCTCTCATAGAGCATCATAATTTATCGCTAACCTGAAAGGCAAAAATAAAGCCGTGATATCACTATCACGGCTTTATATAGACTAATTATAGTGAGAAATTCAAAATTTTGAATTCAAACTCATTTACTATGCGGCTGTTTTTTCTTTAACGAAAAAGCTAGCAAGGTAAGCAATAAGACCAATTAAGAATACAACACCAGCAATTTCACGTAACCAGTAGAAGATAGCTAATTTGTCTTGAGTTGCCATAAAGCTTAATGCTTCACCGCTTTCAGGTAAACGTTGTAACCAAACTTGTAGTACACCAGCGCCTGTTAGGAATAAAGTAATAAATACCATACCGACAGTCATTAGCCAGAAGCCCCACATTTCAGTTACTTGAGCTTTATTACAGTTTGCTTCACCAACACCACGTAACTTAGGCATAGCATATGACATTATCGTCATAACAATCATTGCGTATGCACCATAGAATGCCATATGTCCGTGAGCTGCTGTAATTTGCGTACCGTGAGTAAAGTAGTTCACAGGAGCAAGTGTGTGTAGGAAACCCCATACACCAGCACCTAAGAAAGCCATTACTGAAGTACCTAGTGCCCATAACGTTGCCGCTTTGTTCGGATGTTCACGACGACGACGGTTAACCATATTGAAAGCATAAAGTACCATAGCAAAGAAAGGTAACGGTTCAATTGCAGAGAAAATAGAACCAACCCACTGCCAGTACTCTGGCGTCATTAACCAGTAGAAGTGATGGCCAGTACCTAAGATACCTGAGATCAACGCCATAGCGATAATCACATATAACCATTTCTCGATAACTTCACGGTCAACACCAGTAACTTTGATTAATACGAATGCTAAGATTGCACCCATAATTAATTCCCATACACCTTCAACCCATAAGTGAACAACAAACCACCAGAAGTACTTATCAAGCGCTAAGTTAGTTGGGTTATAGAAAGCAAATAAGAAAAATACGGCTAAACCAATTAAACCCGTCATCATCACCATGTTGATAGCTGTTTTACGACCTTTCAAAATAGTCATGCCCAGGTTGTATAAGAAGCCTAATGCGACAACAACAATACCAATTTTAGTAATGGTTGGTTGCTCTAAGAACTCACGCCCCATGGTTGGCCATAAATCGTTACCTGTAATGTGCGCTAACGTTGCATATGGTACAAGTAAATAACCTAAGATAGTTAACACGCCTGCAGCAGCAAATATCCAAAATAAGGCAATTGCTAGTTTAGGGCTATGTAGTTCTGTTTCAGCTTCTTCTGGTACTAAGTAATACGCAGCACCCATAAAGCCAAAAAGTAACCAAACAATTAGCAAGTTAGTATGAACCATACGTGCTACGTTGAATGGAATTAAGCCACCGACAATATCGCCGACAACATATTGTAAACCCATGAGCAAACCAAATAAGATTTGGCCTACAAACAAGATCATAGCAAAAACAAAATAAGGTTTTGCAACGGCTTGTGATTGATATTTAAGAGTATTCACGCCATTATCCTTCTATGTTTGGTGGCCAGTTATTATCATCTAATTCAGAAGTCCACTTAAGGAATTCAGCTAGATCATCAATTTCTTGATCTGTTAAATGAAAATTAGGCATTTGACGACGACCAGGAATATTTAATGGTTGAGATTTCATCCAACCGCTAAAAAATGCCTTGAAGCCAGCTTCGCCACCGCGACGGTCATAAACATTAGCTAGCTCAGGAGCAAAGTAAGCACCTTCACCAATTAATGAGTGACAACCGACACAGTTGTTGTCTTCCCATAACGCCTTACCGCGCGCTACAGACTCAGTGATATTTTCTCGATGATCCCGTTTGGGCATCTCTTTGGTTGTGTGGAAAGTCAAAGCAAGAAATATTAGAAAGAAGAATACACTTCCACCGTAATAAATATTTCGAGCCATGCCTTTTGTAAAACGCTCTGACATGGTGTTTCCCTTATTAAAGAATAATGTAATAAAGCAAATTAATAATAGGACAATATTTATTTTTTCACCTTGATAAGAATCAAGTTTTTGAAGATGTGTAACAAAAAAATTCGAAAAAGTTTGAACTTTGTTAAAAATCAAATCCGCAACGCTGAAAAATTAAGTTATTTTGACAACTTAATGCTAAAGCCCTATTTTTAGTAAGGAAATTATTCGACGTTGCATTTCAGCTTTAGCACTTACCAAGCAATAACTATCTTGATATTTTCACTAATTTTCCAATGGCTTTATCAAGGGTTTTGGCAATACCGTATAACAAGAAGGTAATAAATTAAGTGGCTTATTATCAACAGCAAAAACAGAGATTATTGAAAGGTAATAAAGTTAGTCAGTACCGAATACCAAACAACAAATAAGATAAAAATGACTAAAGATAAATAATAGTTATCAGCAAAGGAATAATAACAACATAACTTAGCATTACATAACGCCAAAGCTTAGGCGCCTGCTTAAGCTCCATAAAAACATCAATAACTTGTTGCCCTTTCATTGCAATAATAAGCATCACAACAGCGATAAAAAGAAGTGAATTATTCGTCGGTGACTGAAAGTAGTAACCTGCGGCCACCGACGCAAACGTTAAAATCACTAACCAAAACCAGCTTAGCGCGAAGTGTTGTGAAGCTATTTTTTTGAGTAATTTGTTCATGGTAATAATCCCTCACTCAACCTAAATAACATAAATTAATGGAAAGAGAATAATCCACAATAAATCAACCATGTGCCAATAACATGCACCAGACTCAAAACCAGAAAATTCATTTTCAGTTGTTGGGTCATTGTATTTATCTTTATAGGCATTTACTGCCATGTATACCAAAATTACCATACCTAAAAGTATGTGCATAAAATGAAAAGCGGTAATTAAAAAATATAAGGTAAAAAATGTATTGGTTTCTATATCAATACCTTGTGAAAATAAGGCTTGGTATTCCCATAGTTTTAGTATGATATAAATGCTTGCAAAACATAAAGCATAAATGAGTTGTTTAACAGCTTTACGTTCTTGTTTATTGCGCATTAAATGCAAAGAGATAGCAACAAAATAGCTACTTGTAATTAAGGCAAGGGTGTTAATTAGGCCTGCCAGTTTATGCAGTTGTGCTTTACCTTGTGCGAACATTGCTAAATTTGAGTTTTCAGCAATAGCAAAACCAATGAAAAATATAGCGAAAACGGTGAGTTCAGCCAAAATGAAAAACCACATAGCGAGATCGCCCGGTAGTTTTTTAGCTTGATTTGTTTGAGATTGTGATGTTTTAGCAGCTAAAACATCACTTGATAGCGTGGTAAACTCAGGCATCAAAATAAATTTTCGCCACTTCCATTATCGAATTAACCGTTTGAATATCATCAGATAGTGGCTCAGCTAAACAGCACCGACACACTTCTATTGGATCCATACCCGCTGATATCATTTTGGCTGCATAAATTAATAAACGAGTTGACGCCACTTCTTCTAAATCATTTTCTTCTAAACGGCGTAACGCTTGCGCTAACTCAACCAATTTAAAAGCAATATTAGGTTCTACGCCAGTTTCTTTGATAATAATATCTTGCTCAACTTGAGTTTCTGGGTAGTCAAACCTTAATGCGACAAAACGCTGTCTCGTACTAGGTTTCATGCCTTTAAACAAGTTTTGATAACCTGGGTTATATGAAACAACCAACATAAAACCAGGTGCTGCTTCAATTAGCTCCCCCGTGCGCTCTAATGGCAAAATACGTCGGTCATCAGCCAGTGGATGTAATACCACAGTAGTATCTTTACGCGCCTCTACAACTTCATCTAAATAACAAATACCGCCTTCACGAACCGCCTTAGTTAACGGACCATCTTGCCAATACGTCCCCTCTGGCCCCACTAAATGGCGGCCAACTAAATCCGCTGCCGTTAAATCGTCGTGACAAGCAACGGTATAAAGAGGTTTATTGAGTTTCTCAGCCATATGCGCAACAAAGCGCGTTTTACCACAGCCCGTCGGTCCTTTGATCAGCACAGGTAATTGATGGCCGTAGGCGTATTCAAAAAGAGCAACCTCATTATCTTGTTCTTGATAAAACAAAGAATTGTCAGCCGTTTCGTCTATCGAATTTAAATTTACAGTAGTCATAATTTCCTATTTACACGCTTTCACTAAAGAACAACGAAATACCAAGTTAGAAAAGAATTCTCTCTTGATACAGAATATGCCGATAAAGTACGCTCATTCCATTGCGATGGCAATCAAGATTGTAATGTGAATGAATAGTGTTTGATTCCGATCAACCAAGCTACAAATTTTGCCTATTTGTGAGCAATGTCACTAAATCTTCTCAGTTTATAACTATTACTTTTCCGTTACGGTCACAACACCAGTCATTTTCGGGTGAGGGCCACATTCGTATGGAAATTTACCAACATCATTAAAGGTACGTTGATAACTTTCTCCCGGGAAAAAATAATCGGGCTCTTCTTTGTCAAGTTGTTTAAACCAAACGTTGTGATATTGGCGTTTTTCAATATTTTTCCAAATGACCGTATCACCTTTTTCAATGATGACTTCTGCCGGTGTAAATTTCTTTTTATAAACTTCAACAACAATATCTTTTGCATATGCACAGTTAAACGCGCCCAACAACAGGCACAGTGAAATAAAAGTGCGCATAAGTAACCTCCCTTATTTTCTATAATAGCTAGCTCACATTAATTATTAATCCAAAGTAGAGCTTCGTCTAGACTCTCAAAGTATTTTATTTCTCCAGTAACAAACCAAGCCCCTATTTTAACGCTAATTTTTTGCCAGTTTTTATTGCCATAAGTTGCGATTTTTTGAAATTCATTGTTTTGTTTCAAGACCAACTTAAAGTCATCCCAAGCAACGTGCCCCCCAACCTGCTAACTCTGTGCCATCAACAAGTACATTAACTTTTGGCGGCTTCACATGCGCTATATCAAACATTGAGTAGCTTTAAAATAAAATGAAAAATAATGGATATTTTCTCATTTTGTGATCGTGAAATTATATCGAATAGGTATTTAAAAACGTTGACTCCCCTCCGCAACAATAACAGGAAGGTCCATACAGCCATAATCAACCCCAAACTGACTTAAAACGCAAGTTAATTGGCCTCGATGATGGGTTTGATGGTTAAATAGATGCTGGAGAATATCTGCAGCAAGTTTACTGATAATTTCACCTTCAGTTGTTGTGTAAGTGATCATATTTTCAACTTCATCATCATTTAAGTTATCACAAAACTGTAGTAGTAAAAGGTCAACTTTTCGCCTCAATTCTTTAAGTTCATGAATATCCGTTGCGTAGACATCGGCGGGTGATTTGGCTAGAGGTAAACCAACAAAACTTTGTTGTGACAACATGCCAAGGTTATTTGCTGCTAAGCGCCTTAGTAAAATCAAATCACCAAAGAGTAAATGATTCCAATAATCGACAATATTTGAAAAAAACGACCTTGTGTCCGTGGTAAGTTGCGCTTGTGGTAAGGCTATACTCACTTGCATAAGCTGGCTATTAACCCGCAGGTTATATCGAGCCAACATCCTAAAATTCTTAATTAAACTCATCCTTATTCCCTGTTTAACTCCATCAATTACATCGAAGCCAACAATGTAGCAAGCGATTATTTAAAGAACAATAAACCCGGTTAGAACATTCTGTTCATAAATGCCATCTTTGCTAATAAAAAAGCCTTTTGTTTTCACAAAAGGCTTTTCAGTTCTTCGCTTAATTACATAAGCTAGTTAATGGGCTCTATCATTCGATAGCGCAACAATTACAGTTTTGCTGCATTAATCTCTACGTCAGCATTACCAAGCGCTAACTTATAACCAAATGATACATGATGGTAACGACCGCTGGTGTAATCATCATGAATGGCAAAACCAAAGTTATATACTGTACCTGCTTCAATATCGACATCGCCTGGCTTATCAGATTTCAGCTTACGCTTAACCATTACAGTCCAAGTGCCGTTTTCAAGTGTTGCGCTTACTTCACCACCCTGGCCACCGTGCATTTGACGTTCGGCTAAAATATAACCATCTTCAATTTTACCTTCACCGGCTTTATAGCGAACGATATCCATAAATTTATTCGCGTCTAATTCGGCTTTAATAGCTGCGTCGTCTTTTAACTGGTCCCAACCACCAAGAGCTTTACCACCACGACCTTTCAATTCAAGTTTAGTGCGCGACTCTTTCGTGTATTTTGTTAAGCCATTACTAAAGTCTAAACGTTTGGCTAAATCAGAGCCAAGTAACGCATCTTTTTCTGGTACAAATGGCATACCATTAACGTCGGCATGACATGTGCCCCAACAACCTGCTCTGTCAGCATATTCAACTTCATCTGTTGCAACCATGTACGCCAGTTTCATTGAGTTTGCAGGGTCCATCTTACCACCATCAACAAATGGTGCTGGTACATGGTCAGTTTCAGGCCAGCTGAACTTCAAGTATAAGTTTTCTGCATCATGTGCGGCATTAATAGTGACATCAAAGCTACCGCGTTTCCCAGGTATTAAGGCTGGGTCTTCAACTTTCTCACTTTCACCTGATGCTATGTTGTTACCAATATCAGCCACTTCATCACCGTGGCACTCGACACAACGGTCACCTTTGGTAAAGGCACGTTTACCACCGTGTTTACGGCCAAGTACCCATTCAATTGATGCTGTACCTGGGTAAAATACACTGATATCTGTTGAGTTAGATTTACCCCAATCAACATTAATATCACTACCATTTGCCGAAGGCTTATTACTTGCTTCAGCTTTTGTTGCTGAAGGTGCTGCCGTCATGTTACTTGTTGCTGCAGCTACCGCTTTTTCAATTTGCGCTTGCACTTTTGCATTTTCAGCTTCTTTTGCTGCTTTTGCTGCGGCCTTTTCTTTTGCTTCTTTCGCTTCAACTCTTGCTAAACCATCTTTATACATTTGCGGAATTTCACGAATGTAAGCCGGGTTTGGCGCTTCAATTGCTTCTAATTCTTCATCAGATAATTTATCTCTCACACCATGGTGTGCAATGCCTTTATGACAATCAATACATGTTTGTCCGGTTTCAAAAGCATTTAAATGTTGTTTACGGGCACGAGGTTTCTGAAATTCTGGATTCATAGATTCAAAGTTATGACAGTTACGACATTCTCTTGAATCAGTATCTTTCATTGCTTTCCAAACGCTTTTCGCCATAGTAAAGCGATGAGCATCAAATTTTTCTTTGGTATCAAGTTTGCCTGTTAACCAGCCATAAACTTCATATGAAGCTTGGATTTTACGAACCACTTTGTGAATCCAAGGCCTAGGTACGTGACAATCTGGACAACCAGCTCTTACGCCGGTTCTATTAGAATAATGTATGGTCGGTTTGTATTCTTGATAAACGTTGTCTTCCATTTCATGACAACCGATACAAAATTCGGTGGTATTTGTTGCTTCCATTGCGGTATTAAAACCACCCCAAAAGATAATACCAACGACAAAGAAGATCACCGCGCCTGATACCGTTGTACCAAGAATTAGTCGACGAGACCAAAAGCTGGGTTTATTTACTGTGTTATTTACCATAATTAACTCTTACAGAATAAAGCGAAAAAGCGTGGACATGGCAATTACCATGCCCACTAACCTAAGTTGATAAAGTGATATTTAAGTGAGGAGAATAGTCACAAACAATATCACCGACTATCAATTAAGTTCCTTACTAAGTTTTGTGGTTAGAACGGTTAAATACGTTGAATTTACCCGTTGGTGTAGTTAAACCTTTAATACGGTGCTTCTCTTTAAGAGTTTTTGCATCATATACAACGATTTCACCAGTAGGATTCTTCGCATCTGTACGGTTCCAAACTGAAACCCAAACTTCAGTACCATCTTGGTTAAACTCCATGTGAAGTGCAGCTTTACCTTCTTCTTCAGTTACACGAATAGTTTTAACAATTTCGTGAGTATCTTTATCAAATACTTGTACTGATTGTTGAACTTCTGGCTCAGGGTGTTTCAATTGGTCAGCCCAAACATATTGAGACGTTGGGTGAGTACGGATAAAGGCACCAGCACCGTCTGTTTCAACTTCATAACAAAGTTTCCACGCTTTGTCTGGGTGGTTGATTGGATCGTTACCCCAAACAGATACTAAACCAGTACCTAAGTGAGTAGTACCGCCTACAGGACCACATTCTTTATCAATCCAGTTAGCACCTGGACCTGGGTGTGGTAATGAATCAACATCAATTTGAGCTTCTAACTTACCAGTTTCTGTATCTACGATAACCATTTTGTTTGATGCGTTAGCAGCAATTTGGAAGTAACGACCAGTTGGATCGTAGAAACCATCGTGTAAGAATTCAGAAGACGCGATGCTAGTAATAGTTAAGTTATCTAAATCGCTGTAGTCAACTTGTAACATTTGACCCGTTTCTTTAACAGCAATGGTAAACTCTGATTTATTAGGAGAAGTGTAAACAGCTGCTACACGAGCTTCGTTAACAAACTCACCTTTAGTGTTGTAACCACGAGTTGAAACAACTTTAAGTGGGTTTAAGGTAACCGCATCCATGATAACGAAATGCGCAGGCCAGTAACCACCAGCAACTACGTATTTACCGTCACCAGAAACCGCGATATCACGAGCGTCATATGCCATTTTCGTTTCAGCAACTAACATTTTTTCAGGAGTTTGCCATAAATCGATTTTGTTAACTTTACCGTCACGACCTATGGTGTACCAAAAACGACCAACATCTTTCGCATGGTCAATTTTATGGTGCTCAGTACCTTTAATTACATGAACCGCGTAACCTGTATTGATATGCGTAATAACTTCTTTTGTATCACCATCAACGATTGCGGCAGTACCAGCATCACGTTCGATAACAACGAAGAAGTTTTTCCAGTTACGACCATGTAATGGTTTTGCTGGGTAATCTTTCGGTGCAACGTATTCTTTAGTGTGAGAGCGCATTTGTTCTAACGACATTTCCGGTGGAACCGGTGGAGTCATTTGAATAAACGTTGCCATATTAGCAATTTCTTCTTTGGTGAATAAATCATCAAAGTTATTCATGCCACCTTCAGTACCTAGAGCAATAATTTTCTCTAAGCGCTTTTGACCTTTTTTAAGGGTATTTTTTGGCTCAAGGTTTTTACCTGTAGCACCTTTACGCAAAGTACCGTGACAACCAGCACAACGTTGGAAGTACTGTAGCTGCGCTTTTTCAAAATCTGCTTCAGATAACGTTGGCTCTGCTGCAGATACTGACATACTGATACCAGTAGCTGCCATACCAATAGCTAAACCAAGTGCTGAAAGACTATACTTAATCGTTTTCATAGGATTATCTCCGTTTACAATATTAACTAGCTTCATGTTTAAAATGTGTGTTTCTTATCCATCTATAACTTCTATCAACTACTTTGTTATCTGACGCTCTTAACAAATGTAGACAATAGATAGACAAATTTGTAGTTTTTGCAACTTACTCTTTTTTTATTTATATCGATTAATTTGATCACTCAAATTTCATCGCTATGCTTAAATTCAAGAATAAATTTAAAGTAGTGCAACTATTCATTACTTTGCGAATTAAAAACCTGATGCAGATCAAGTTTTAAAAATATTCAAACGGAATGCATTTACAACTTGATCAAGGTCAACAAATAAAAAGGTTTTACGGGAATCTGTGACGATTCGTATTAGAATCAATGCGAGTTTAGTTAATCAGTTAACAATATAATTTAACCACATTTTTTATATGAGTATTATTTATGAATAGTCGCAGTAAATCTTTAATATACGCCGCCATAATTGGCTTAATTATTGTCGCCATATTTTTGGGTTTCCTATCAAGTATTACCAACCCAGTTTCATGGATACTTATTGCGGTATTAATTTTAATTCCAGTGTTTTATAAGAAAACAGTTAAAAACAATGAAATGGTGTGGAAAGATGAATATAGTGTCGGCATTGACAGCTTAGACAATGACCATAAAAAACTGATCAGTTTATTGAATCAATTTACTATGGCCTATGACTATGCCATGAGTGAAGAATATGAACGTGAAGCGTTAAATGACCTGATCAGCTATACCAAATATCACTTTGAACGCGAAGAGCAGTTATTAGAGCAACACGACTATCCGGATACAGTTGCACACAAAGAACAACACAAAAAAATGATAGAGCAAGTTAATGGCTTTATGGACTTATACAATGAAAAGGGTCATGACGCGTTGAATGAAATTAGCGAGTTTTTATCTAACTGGTTAATAAATCATATCAATGGCACGGATAAAGAATACAGTGCCCACCTTAATCAACACGGTGTAAATTAACAAATCAAACACATAGTAATTTTGTTGTTTTGTATATAAAGAAAGGGCCAGCGTTAACTGGCCCTACTTGCTATAAATTGACGATTTATAGCGTCTCTCGCTCCCTGTTAAATTCTTCCTTGAAAACACCCAATCCATTAGGTATTACACATACAAACTATATAGCGAGTGCCATCTAAATAGTTTGCCTGTTTACATCATTTGCCTACTGATATCGCAATTAATTTTCTCGGCTTGAGATCCTGGGCAAAAGCCAATTAAATACAATAACTATACTTTCAGCAAAATATCGATAGAAATTTTACTTTTAACTAGATATTTCAACATGTGCTAATTTTCGGGATCACCCCGCCATCACCTTTAGCTGTTGCTATTTATATAATTACGAGCACACAATTCCCATAAAAATATAAAGCTAACGATAACGTTGGTACTTCTTTAACCGTTTTCGGCGACGATTAAAGAAGTACGGTATTAAGTTAATATGACGGCTTAAACACCATCCCACTCACTTAATTCTTTTTGGCCTGAGTATTAACAAATTAAACTTTTTAAACTCAACCCAAAATAATCCTAGCTTCAATGATTAATAGAAGCCTATTCACGAAAAAACAACATTGCTATCAACACCTATAAAAACCTCGTCGTAATTTTTATAGACTTAACCTTTATTACTAAATTGGAGGGAGTAGTAATTTAGTTCAAGCTTGTAATTTAATTCGTAAATAGGTCTATACTGCTTCATCACTGTAGAACCTTTCACATCTTATACGGTTGCTCAGAAAACTAACTCAAGCAACCAAACAAGAATGATTCTCATTATCTATAAAATAAAAGCGATGTCAACACTTAAATGCAATTAATTCTCATTTGCATAGTAAGATTCAAATTTAGCAATATCTCTATGGCACCAAAACTATTGGTACACCAATGCGATGCGCGAGTTTATTTGCGACACTGCCAAGGAGCAAATCTATGACACGTGAGCGCCCTTGTCGCCCTACAAACACCATATTGGCATGTAGCGTTTTTGCTTGCTCTAGTATCACTTCAACCGGTTCCCCTTCCAGTACGTCACTACTAATATTAACGTTATGAGTATCATACGCATCTAGAATGGGTTTTATTACACGCTTACGAATGTTTATTTCTTCCTCACTTTTATTTAGCATTGGCCCAGAGATAACAGCATCTCCCATCATTAAGGGCTGCAAATAAGACCAATCCATAACGGTCAATAAACGAACTTTTGCACGACATTTCACCGCTAAGTTAATCGCTCGCTGTGCAGCTCTTTGAGCACATTCACTGCCATCAACGGCGACAAGATATAACAAGTCACTCATAACTCATCTCCGTTAAAAACGTAGTAGTAAATTTTTAATAGCCATAATATTGATAATTGGTATTGCGATAAGGCACAAGCTGGTATTTTCCTTGCAAAAACGTTACTAGATTAACAAGTTCAGATACTGTCATCACATCATTGTAAATTTTCATTTTAGATACTCCTTTCTCTTGAATACTCGCTAATGGATAGCCTTTAGCAAGTTTGTGAGAAGGATTTATTATTGAAGTAAGCAGCTCGGCATAAGTGGTGACTTTAGTCGACTTTCCGCCAAGTCGAATGGCAAAATCAGGATGATTAATTGTAGACGCCAATGGCTTAGTATCTTCTATGATATGACAAGATAAACATTGGTATTTTTGTAGTACAAGCTCACCTTGCTCTGCATTGCCCTCTGGTAAGCTAAACCCTCTTGGAGACTGTGGCCCTAAATCACAGCCTGCAACCATGATGATAGACAATATAGTTAAGATTATATACTTCATATTACCTCCAATATTCACGTTAATCGCCAGTGAAACTCAAGCTATTATGTAAAGTACTAGAAGAGATAATTAAAAATGGCAATCACGTCTCATGCACGTTCTTGAGACAGATCAATAATTCATAGTAAATTTTCTTCCCGGCCGATAAATGAAGACAAAATTGGAAGTAAAAAACGTATTTTACTCTGCTGTGCTCTAACAATTATTAGCAAACTAACCCAGTAACAATTCATTTATTTTTAATTAAAACCGCAACCATAGTCACAGCATTGTTTAACATGCTCTCTAATTCTGTTATCGTCGCAGGCATATAGCAATACCGCAATTAAAAGTGCTGTTTGCGTTTTAATCATTGGCTTAGTACGCACAATGCATTCACGTGTTACATTACCTAATAAAATAAAAATTTCAGTTGATTTATATGAACAACTCAAAACAAAATAAAACTAACAATAATGATATAGATCAGCCAACCATTCTTTGGCACGATTATGAAACTTGGGGAGTGTCACCTAAGTTTGATAAACCTTCACAATTTGCCGGTATTCGCACCGATTTAGACCTAAACATAATTGGTGAGCCTGAAATGTTTTATTGTCAGCCGCCACAAGATTATCTGCCACAACCTGAGGCCTGCTTAGTTACAGGTATTACTCCGCAAAAAGCGTTACGCGAAGGTTTAACAGAAGCTGAATTTGCCAAGCGCATTCATGATTTATTCTCTCAACCAAACACCTGTGTTGCCGGTTATAACAGTATACGCTTTGATGACGAAGTAACTCGCTACCTACTTTATCGTAACTTTTACGACCCCTACGCCCGCGAATGGCAAAATGGTAATAGCCGTTGGGATATTATCGATATGGTACGTGCATGTTATGCATTGCGCCCAGAAGGTATCGAATGGCCAACTATTGAACGAGATGATGAGCAAGTAGTTAGTTTTCGTTTAGAATTACTAACAAAAGCTAATGGTATTGCCCATGAAGCCGCTCATGATGCCATGAGTGATGTCTACGCGACAATTGCCATGGCAAAGCTCATTAAAGAAAAGCAACCTAAATTATATGAATTTATTTTTAACTTAAAAAATAAAAAACAGGTTGCTGAGCTTATTGATGTCTATAACATGACACCAGTTGTACATACCTCAAGTAAAGTATCTTCGGCGCACGGTTGTACTAGTTGGTTTGCCCCTGTGTGTTATCATCCGGTGAACAAAAACGCTGTTGTTGCAATAGATCTAGCCAGAGACCCGTCACCATTATTTAACTTGTCTAGCGAAGAAATTAAAGCGCGTTTATATACCCGTTATGACGAATTGGCTGACGATGAATTGCCAATTCCTATTAAGTTGATCCACTTAAATAAGTGCCCAGTTGTCGCACCAGCCAAAACACTACTACCTGAAAATGCACAGCGGTTAGATATTCCACGAGAGCTTTGTTTGAGTAATCTTAAAAAGCTTAAAGAATTTGGTGAGTTAAGAGATAAACTTACCGACGTGTTTGCTAATAACGATTTTGGTGATGAAGATATTGATGCCGAATTTGCCCTTTACGGCGGAAAGTTTTTCTCGCATAGCGATAAGGCGCAAATGGAAATTTTACACCAATTACCGCCAGAGCAGCTCGCCACACATCCGTTTCAATTTCAAGATAGCAGACTAGCAACTTTATTATTTCGATATCGAGCGAGAAACTTTCCGTTAACACTAACCGATAGCGAACAACAAAAATGGCAAGCACATTGCCAAAATCGTATTCAATACGGCGCTAATGGTTTACTAAGTGCAGACGAATTTATGATCAAATTAGAAAACTTAGCGTTTGAGCACGAAAACAACACTGAAAAAATGCAAATATTAAAAACGCTGTTTGAATATATTAATAAATAATCTATTTACCATGTAAAGAGTTGGCTAATTTGGCGTTAGTGAACTCTTTAAATGCAGTACTTTTCTTTGCTTTAAGTTTAACATTTTTAGCGCACTACCAAAGCATTCTTGAAATAACAATTGGTAGCTACCATCTGCTAACGCCAATTCAAAACCTTTTTCTATGATACTAGCTAATTCATGGTTATCTTTGCCAACAAAAAAATAATACGAGGTTGGATACTTTAGTAACAAAGATTTTTCAACCGCTAACTGCTCAGACTGCACAGAATTTAGCTCTCGAGTAACTTCTAATACCGAACGAGGAAAATAATCTGCTAAACCATTTTCAATGGCTTTATACATTTGTGAAAAAGGTAAACTACCATCGACATCGAGCTTGTTTTCAATAAAAATTTGATAGTCTGGCCAATCAAAACGCTGTATTGCTAACAACTTTCCTAAATCAGCTAAACTATTAACATCATTAAATATTGCTTGCTTATCTTTATCTATAATAAATACACGCCAGCCAATAAATCCTTGATACAAAGGTATTCGAATCGGGATAAGAGATTGCTCTCGCTCATAGGTTGTTACACTCCAAGTTAAGTCAATAACGCCAGTACTATTTAACTCTTTTAGTGCCCTGCCTTGGCTAATGCTTTCTTTGGCATATTCAAGTTCTAGCTTAATATTTTGCTTAGCAAAAATAACCCGCAATAGCTTTTCAATAAACGGATTTCTAACTTTAAAAGGCGTACTGGGGCCAGGAATAACTATGTGAACCGTAACGGGGGCTGCAATTGTCGGGAAAGCAGTTAACAGCATAAAAATGACAAGATAGCGAAAGCGCATAATAACAACTCAATAGTTAGCCATCCTTGAAGGTTTTATTCATTATAGAATAAAACTAACAGCTAAAGTAATGACGATATTGCTGAAATTAAAATCAGCACTTTATAAAATACAAAACCACAGCTAAATAGCTAATAATTACTCCTAAAGATATGTTATAAACATCAACAACTTTAATTGCAGTAGATTGAACAATATGAAAAAAGTATCTTTTATCGGCTTAGGCGTAATGGGTTTCCCCATGGCGGGACATTTGCAAAAATCAGGCTATCAAGTAACCGTTTATAATCGTACCCAAAGTAAAGCGAAAGCTTGGGTTGATCAATACGGTGGTGATATGGCAACAACCCCCGCACAAGCCGCTAAAAATAGTGATATTGTTTTTGTATGTGTTGGTAATGATGATGACTTAAAACAAGTCATTCTAGGAGCCAATGGCGCATTTTCAGGCATGAAAGCCGATGCAATTCTTGTTGACCATACCACAGCCTCTGCAACTGTTGCCCGAGAACTAGCACAACAAGCTAACTCCATTGGTTTAACCTTTCTAGATGCGCCAGTTTCTGGTGGTGAAGCCGGCGCCGTCAACGGTCAGTTATCAATTATGGTTGGCGGTGAAGCAGCAGCTTATCAAACCATAGAACCGGTTATGCAAGCCTATGCAAAATTTAGTAAATTACTTGGCCCTATAGGTAGTGGCCAACTGGCAAAAATGATGAATCAAATCTGTATTGCTGGGGTTGTACAAGGCCTAGCTGAAGCTTTGCATTTTGGCAAAAATGCTGGCCTTGATTGCGCGCAAGTTGTTGAGGTTATAAGCCAAGGTGCTGCTGGCTCTTGGCAAATGGACAATCGTCATAAAAGTATGATCAATGGCGAATACGACTTTGGCTTCGCCGTTGATTGGATGCGAAAAGATCTCGATATTGCGCTAACCGAAGCAAAAAATAATGGTTCAACCTTACCGCTGACAGCACTTGTTGACCAATTCTATGCTGACGTACAAAAAAATGGCGGTAACCGCTGGGACACGTCAAGTTTACTCACCCGTTTATAAATAAGCCTTTAGCACTATCAAGCTAGATTATTGTTTTAAAAACTTTCATCTAGCTTAGTCATTGTGTATTTCAGCTTATTGCCTTATTCTGTGTGTTATATTGATCCGACCAGTTGAACAAAATGACAACTCAAACTATATACACTTTTGGTGCTGATAATTATAAAAATGAAACAATTGATTTTACTAAATATCAAGGTAAAACATTACTAATAGTCAACACAGCAAGTGCTTGCGGCTTTACTCCACAATATGCTGGTTTAGAAGAGCTTTACCAGCAATACAAAGATAAAGGTTTTGAAGTACTTGCATTTCCTTGTAACCAATTTGGCCAACAAGAAAAAGGTGACAACAGCGAAATTAAGCAATTTTGTGATCTCAACTTTAATATCTCGTTTGAGTTATTTAGCAAAATTGACGTTAATGGCGATACCACTCACCCGTTATACAAGCACCTAAAGCAGCAAGCACCTGGCATATTAGGTAGTAAACGTATTAAGTGGAATTTTACTAAGTTTTTAATCAACCGTGATGGTGAAGTAGTTAAACGCTACAGCCCGACCACTAAGCCTGAGCAACTTAAGTCTGATATTGAAGCCCTGTTGTAAACTTTGAATGTAGAGTTAAGTATATAGCTTTAATACTTAACTCAGGCTAATAATTATTTATTAAAAATCACTTCTGCTTAAAAAATAACTAACATCACTTTTATTTAGTATTCATGCTAAACAACTACACTTTAAGGCTTGATGTTATCGCACCAAGTTCATTAGAAAAGCATATTGCGTTCTCACTTGCCAATTGTGCGTTAGTTACTGGTTGAAATACATGTTTTGAATAGGCTTAAGAAACAGCTTTATTTTAGTCAAAATTCCAACTAAGCTTCTCTTTATAGACACTAACGATATCCTTACTTTAAGGTGCTCTCCAATATTAATGACCTATCTCGAAAACCTCCAAAAAATAAATTTTATTAAATGTTTATTAATATTCATTCTTCTTATAACCAGTTATTCACTTAGTGGAAAAGAAAGCATAATATATTGGCAAACAGATCATAGACCTCCTGCCTCAATTTTACACGGCCCTCATCAAGGAAAAGGGTTTATTGATCGTATTCGTAACAGTTTAACCAACCAACTTACTCAATATCAGCATATTAATACTGTCAGCGGCTTAGATACCTTATTTGATGACATGAAGCGAGGAAAGAATATCTGCCATCCTCTATTATTTGTAACTGAACAGAGAAAAAAACATGCTTACTTTTCAATACCTGTAACAATCACGCCTTCGATACGTGTTGTTATGAAAGCTGATTTATCTCAACTATTGGCCTTAGAGGAACCGATTGATTTAGAACAGCTTTTTAACAGCAAAAGAACATTTGCCACTATCAAAGGGCGCTCTTATGGGAAGTTCATTGATAAAGCAATTAGCAAACAATACAATAGTTACTCTCATGCCAAAATAAGTGTTACCGACAACACAAGGTTGTTTAAATTATTAGAACGAGACCGTGTTGACTTTACTTTTACGTTTCCATTTGAACTTAATTATTATCAAACATATAGTAACGATACTCAATTTAACGCGTTCACTATTTCTGGTTTAAGCGATTACACATTGGGCAGCGTAGCTTGTACTAAGAATGCATGGGGAAAGTCTGTGATAGAAAGCGTTAACAAGGTGCTATTACAACAACGTAAACAAGAAAACCATATCCCAACAATGAATTACTGGTGGCCTGAAGAAAGTAAAAAAGAAGCATTTATAAGGTTTTATCAAGATGTTTTTCTAAAAAATAACGATAACAATTTACAATAGTTTTTGAACTGTATCATTATATTAAACTTATAATGGTCTTATTGCTCTTCTGTCCCGCTTATCTATATCAACTATTAATATCTGGGTAATAACAAACTATCTCTTTTATACATAGAGACAACTCCGCCTGCTGATATAGCGTCAGTGCAATAAGTATTTTACATTTCTTTGTTTTTATATTTTCAAATTTAGTTAATACTAATCAAACTATTAGCCCAAACGCTAATAACAATAAAGCCAGCAAAATTTTGCTGGCTTTAATTTAAATATTTTTTGGAATAACCTAATTATAAACTATCTTTTAGCATCTAAGGCTTGCTGAATTTTATCTAACTCTTCAGCACTAAATTTTCCAAATTCTAACATACTAATAATGGCGGAAGCTTTCATATCGCCACCATGCTTAAATTTAAAAACTTTATGCTCGCCATCACCCGTAAACTCTTTAATAATATGCTTTTCAATATCAAGTTTATGATCACCATCATTCTCAATAATAATCACATTATCACTATCACCGCTGGTTACCCAACGCATCTCTTCACCATGTCCTTTGCTGCCAGACAAAACAAAAAGGTTTTCAGATAAATTTGATAGTTCATTAAGTAATTTTTCACGCACATCTTCAGGTACATCTTGTAAATACTCAGCCAACTGCGATTCATCAGATAATGCCGAATGTGGAATAGATACGTTAACCATGTCGCCATTATTATCAACAAAAAGTTTAACGTTTTTACCATGCTCTGCTTCAATAGAAATTTCACGCACTTCTTTGTGAACCTCGTTATCAGTAGCCATTGCTAAAGCAGACATACTACTAATAGCGCCACCTAATGAAAGAATAATTGCCGCGGTTAACTTAGTAAGTTTATTGTTTTCAATACGTAATTTGTTAAGTAGTGTCATGTGATATTTCCTTGTTGATTATCTGTTATGTTATTAGCGTGAATTAGTTTCACTTACTCACTTGTTACAGCCAAAAGCATACCAACCAAGCAATTTAACTAAATATCAATAACTTAAATATTTGTATCAAAAATATCAGCATTTAGCGATCAGCAGAATAACCTGATATAAGGAATCAACTTTCCTGATATCAGGATATTTTTCATATTAATTAAAGCGTTTATCAGTAAATAAAACTAAGCTGTTGTTTTAATTGCTTTTAATAAACATAAGAAATTGGCATTATACTTGTTATATTCAATGTAATGATAAAAACCACTAAGTATAAAAATATGTCGTTAAGAAGTTATTTATTCAGCCTAATTGGTGGGCTGATAATTCTACTCACCGTTAGCCAGTTATTTCTTGTGCATTGGATAGAAGATAACCTGGCAATTGAGGTCAACACAAAAGCGAAGTTTTTAAGCGAACAAGTTATCGAGCTTGCGCTAGAAGAGTTTGACCAAACAAGTGAAAACGGCAAAATATTTCGCCACAAAATAATCAGAGAAAGCAATGTGCCGCATGCCCCCTTTAAGAGTGAAGAAGAGCTTACACAGCTGATAGAGGAAATTGCCCCTGAAGTTCAATTTATCAATAAAGATGATAATACAGTAACCGTAACGGTGGATAGCAATGGGCACTTTGCATATCAGCAAAAAGAGCATGTTGAAAATGTGCCGCCTGAAAATGCGAAACATTCTAAAGCGAGCAATACAGACACTAATAATGGCGAAAGCAACGAGCGCCATATCATTAAACGAGAGCTAAAATCTTTAGTTGAAAAAATTCATAATGACAATAAAGCGACGCTCACCAAAAACAATGATGTAGCTATTTTTGTCAGCTCGCCTGAAATTGTCAGCGAACGCTGGATAGGCCAAGAGTCAGCTATAACACAAAGTAGCACAAGCCAACTTATTGATTATATTCAATGGGTGCTGATTGCTTGCGGAACCTTTGCACTGATCTTAGCCTATTGGTTAAGTGTGCAGTTTAATAAACCATTAAAGAATTTAAGTGCTGGCTTTAAAAAGCTGGCTAAAGGTAATTATAATCATCAAGTAGTTGAAAGTGGAGTTAATGAAATTCGCCAAACTATCAGCCACTTTAATGACATGGTTAAGCACCTAAATGAACTTACCCAAGCTGCAAAGCAGCACAGCGAAATAGCACATTTGGCTGAGCTTGGTGAAGTTAGCCGAGGTTTAGCTCATGCTTTACGCAACCCTATTCACACTATAGGGCTATCAATTGAGCAAATATCTGATAATGAGTTATCAGCGGCTCAGCGACAAAGTTTAATTGCCATGGTGCAAAATAAAATCACCCATATTGACAGTAATATTAAAGCATTACTGACATTAACAACCACAGGTATTAATCGCCAAGATACTGTACCAATTTTAGCTGTTGTACAAGATATACTGCTTGAATATAAATCTTGCCAAAATAAGCCGCAAACATTTATCACAAATATTGCTTCAAACATTGAAATATTAGCCGCCGAGTCAGAAATTAGAAGTATTTGCCATACGCTAATTTATAATGCCTGCGACGCAAACCCTGTTCATGGTGAAGTCAGGATATCTGCAAAAATATCAGATAATAACTACCTTATTTTAACGGTAGAAGATCAAGGTGAAGGTCTTGTAGAGTCCATTAAAAACAAACTATTTCAGCCGCATATTTCAACAAAACCCGAAGGTGCAGGCATGGGACTTTATATTGCCAACCGGATAATATCATTGCACTATCACGGACAACTTACACTTGAAAATGCCTCAGACATTGGTTGTATTGCCACAGCGAAATTTAAGAAAAAGGAAAACTTATGACCGAACTTTGTACGGTACTAGTTGTTGAAGATGAACCAGATCAACGTGCGCTAATTTGTGACATTCTCAGTGCCAGCGGCTATAAAATATTACAAGCAGATTGCGTGGAAAGCGCCATTTTAACCATCAAAGAAAAACCTATCGATGTGGTATTCTCTGATTGGAAACTAGCTGAACTATCTGGTATTGACCTGCTCAATTACTGCCGTAAAAATATTGCTGAAGTCGGCTTTGTCATTGCAACGGCTTACGGCACTATTAACCATGCAGTTCAAGCACTTCAACAAGGTGCTGATGATTATATTCCGAAACCTTTTAAGCGCCAAGAGTTGTTACTAACGATAGAAAAGGCGTTGAAAGCTAGAAAACTACGTGGACAAAATACCGAATTATCTGCTCGGCTATCAGAGCAAAATAAACTGGTTGGTTTAGTTGGAAAAGCGCCTTGCATGCAAAAGGTTTATCAACGCATCGACAAAGTTTCAGCAACCAATGCAACTGTGCTTATTTTAGGAGAAAGTGGTACTGGTAAAGAGCTTGCCGCACGAGCTTTACATGAAAAATCTGATAGAAAGCATGAAAAGTTTATTGCAATTAATTGCGGCGCCATTGCTGAATCAATTGCTGAGGCTGAACTGTTTGGGGCGGAAAAAGGCGCTTTTACAGGCGCCAACACGTTAAAAATTGGCCGATTTGAAGCTGCCGACAAAGGCACAATATTTCTTGATGAAATTGGCGAGTTAAGTGCAACATTACAAGCTCACTTATTACGTTTCTTACAGGAAGGCACTATTACGCGTTTAGGTAGCAATGAAGAGATCAAATTAGATATCAGAGTAATAGCGGCTACCCATAGAAACTTACAACAAGACGTAAGCACGGGCGCTTTTCGAGAAGACCTTTATTATCGGCTCAATGTTGTGCCAATTGATATGCCGCCATTAAGAGAGCGTCAACAAGACATCGCCATTTTAGCTGACCACTTTATTGCCTACCACGCTAAGCAATATCAATGTCAGCCAGCCAAGTTATCTAATGATTTATATCGTCAACTTTTAGAGTATCATTGGCCAGGTAATGTTCGCGAACTATCAAACCGCATCGAACGCTTTGTTTTACTCAACGATGAAACTGAATTAACACAAAACTTTAACAGCAATTCAGCTCAAGAAAATACTGAGAATATGCCAGTTTTCAACTTACCAGAACAAGGCTTTTGCTGGCATCAATTTGAGCGTGACTGTTTATCAAAAACTTTGACCTTAAATAATGGTAACAAAACCAAAGCGGCAAAGTATCTAAATATGTCATACAAAGCATTTTTGTATCGTTTAGAAAAATTTGAAATAAAAAGCTAAATTACATACGGCAATTGTCATGATATGTTTCGGGTTTATATTGCTTTATTACCAGTACAGGTTTTTAATTACCAATATGTATAATAAGCCGGTATACATGCTCTAAACTTAAGTTAAGGCACGCAATATTGTTGCTGCTAAAAGTTGCCTTGTAACTAAACAATGCAATTGTTGACCTAAGAGGATGCTTGTATGAGTGCCATTTGGAAAAACCATGCGAACCGTTTAATCGAATTGATTAACAGTAATAACGATACCCATGCTCATTTATATTTAGAGCAATTACTGCTATTCCCTGTTGATATTCAGGATAGAATCATCAACGACGTAAGCCATTTAAAGCATTGCAATACCGATGATGTTGCAAAAATTATTAATCAATACATGACGTTTGAACTTAAATAACGTCTTCAAACACTGCGCCTATACGCCTAACACTTGTTAACTGTCATTGATCAGGGATATGTTATTAAGTGTTAGTTGTGTTGTTAACCATAAATATAATGTCAACTAGCTTTAAGTGGCAAGTTGCTGCTCTCGTAACTGCTTTATACTATCACGAACTGACGCCGCTAATTCAAACTCCAAGTTCTGTGCATGCGTAAACATTTGTGCTTCTAACTCTTTTACTTTCTCATCGATTTCTTTGGTTGTAAGTGTCTGGTATTTGGCTGCTGGCTCTGCCGCTTTGGCGGCAAACTCTGCTCGACTCTTACCGCCATCAATATCCATCACATCAGTAATATTACGCTTAACACCTCTTGGCGTAATATTATTATCGAGATTATATTGATGCTGTTTTGCACGACGCCTTTGGGTTTCATCAATCGCTTTACGCATTGAGCCAGTAATACGGTCTGCATATAAAATGGCTCGGCCATTAATATTCCGAGCGGCACGGCCGATAGTTTGTATTAATGAGCGCTCCGAGCGTAAAAAGCCTTCTTTATCAGCATCAAGTATGGCTACTAGTGACACTTCTGGCATATCTAAGCCCTCTCGGAGCAAGTTAATACCAACTAAAACATCAAACTTACCTAGACGAAAATCACGAATAATTTCTACTCGTTCAACCGTATCAACGTCTGAATGTAAATAACGCGTTTTAACTTGGTGCTCATCTAAATATTCGGTTAAGTCTTCAGCCATACGTTTGGTTAACGTAGTGGCTAAAACACGTTCACCAATTTCAACACGTTTACGAATTTCAGATAACAAATCATCCACTTGTGTATCAACTGGGCGTACTTCAATTTGTGGATCAAGTAAGCCAGTCGGCCTAACAACTTGCTCGGCAATTTCTCCCGCCGACTTTTCAATTTCGTAATTGCTTGGCGTTGCGGAAACATAAATAGTTTGTGGCGCTAATGCCTCAAACTCATCAAATTTCATCGGCCTGTTATCAAGCGCCGATGGCAATCGAAAACCATATTCAACAAGGTTTTCTTTTCGTGAACGATCGCCTTTGTACATGGCGCCTATTTGCGGCACAGTTACATGGGATTCATCAATAATAAGCAAGCCATCATTGGGTAAGTAATCAAACAAAGTGGGTGGTGCTTCCCCTGCTCCTCTGCCTGACAGATAGCGAGAATAGTTTTCGATTCCCGAACAATAACCAAGCTCATTCATCATTTCGATATCAAATTGCGTACGTTGCACGATACGCTGCTCTTCAACTAACTTATTGTTTTCTTTTAACTGTGCAGATCTATCTTTTAATTCAACTTTTATTTGCTCAACAGCTGCTAATATTTTCTCTCGTGGCGTTGCATAGTGCGTTTTTGGGTAAACGGTAACTCTTGCCACCGTACGCTCTACTTCGCCAGTTAACGGGTCAAAAACACTAATCCGCTCTATCTCTTCATCAAAAAGTTCAACTCGCAACGCCATTCGGTCCGATTCAGCAGGAAAAATATCAATCACATCACCTCGCACTCGATACGTTGCCCGTTGAAATGCGACATCATTTCGCGTGTATTGCAATTCCGCTAATCTTCTTAAAATATCGCGCTGATTAATAATGTCACCCACACTAATATGCAGCATCATTTTTAAATAGGAATCTGGATCGCCTAAGCCATAAATGGCGGATACCGAAGCAACAATAATGACGTCTCGACGCTCTAATAGGGCTTTAGTTGCAGACAAACGCATCTGTTCAATATGCTCGTTTACAGAGGCATCTTTTTCTATAAAGGTATCTGTTGTTGGTACATAAGCTTCTGGCTGATAATAATCATAATAAGAAACAAAGTACTCAACTGCATTTTCAGGAAAAAACTCCTTCATTTCACCATACAGTTGCGCTGCTAAGGTTTTGTTAGGCGCTAACATCATGGTTGGACGGTTTAATTTCTCAATGACATTGGCAATCGTATAAGTTTTACCTGAGCCCGTAACCCCAAGTAATGTTTGATGCGCTAAGCCTGAATCAATACCATCTAATAGTTTAGCAATTGCACTTGGTTGGTCACCACTAGGTATATAATCTGAATGTATTTTCAAATTCTTCATCAAACAGTCACCTCTGTTGGCGTGGGATCATTTTGACATTGTTTATTAAATAAATGATATGAAATCATTGCCATTAGTACGTTTCCAAGTAATGCTCCAACAAAGAAACCTTCTAATCCAAACCATACACTACCAATATAAGCTAAAGGTACATAGCAAACGAATAAACGAATAATACTTAACGCAAGTGCAACCATAGGTTTGTGCAAGGCATTAAATGATGAGTTTGTTAAAATAATAACGCCTTGTAAACCATACCCTAAAGGCAATATCCAAATAAATAATGTAATAATATCAGCAACGGCTTGCTCTTTAGAGAAAGCTTCTGCAATGAGTGGAGCCGCTAACACTAAAATCGCATAAATAAGAACTTGCCATACTAAAACAAACTTTATTGATGCTTGATAACCTTCAGCAACACGTTTCATATTGCCGGCACCAAAGTTTTGACTAATAAATGGCGGTAAGGTCATCGACAAGGCTAGCACAACCAAGCAAGCTATAGACTCAAGTCGGGTACCTACACCGAAAGCCGCAACCGCAGACTCGCCATACTTGGCAACAATCGCTGTTAACACTGCTGATGCAATTGGTGTCAGCATATTTGCCCCTGCAGCCGGTAAGCCTATATGCAAAATACCACGCGCTGATTGAATCAATTTTTTAAGCGGTATTAAATGTGTATGAATTAAATCACGTTTTGCGCCCAAAATATAAAGTACATAACCTAAACCAAAAATCCATGACACAGAAGTTGCAATTGCAGCCCCTTGTATGCCCATAGCCGGTACAGGGCCAAAACCGAAAATAAATATAGGGTCTAAAATAGCATTTATAAGCCCCGCGCTACCCATGATCAAACTGGGCGTTTTAGTATCACCGGATGCTCGTAATGCAGCATTTCCTATCATAGGGCCAATTAAACAAATGCAACCCAAAAACCAAATATCCATATATTGATGAATAAGTGGTAATAATGCTTCACTAGCCCCCAATAATAAGAAGATAGTATCAATTAGAAAATAGCCAATAATGGCCAGTAAGCCTACAATAATGGCTGTTATATACAATGCACTGGTTGCCAAGTTTTTCGCTGATTCTTTATCGCCCTTTCCAAGTGCTTTAGCAATAACTGCCGAAGTACCAATACCTAGCCCTATGGTTAAACTAATCACGGTAAAAGTGATTGGAAAAGTGAAACTTATTGCGGCTAAAGGTTGCGTTCCTAATAAACCAACAAAAAATGTATCAACTAAGTTGAAAGTCATTAATAAAATCATTCCGTAGATCATCGGAACGGTCATATTTTTCAATGTCGGTGCAACGGGATCTACAAGTAAATTAATTTGGCGATTTTTTTTTGGAGTGGTCATTAATACTTTCAATTGTTGAGATAAATAGAATGCGTTAGCCATTGTAAAAGATCACGAATAGACTCGCTATGGAAATATTTTAATTCCAGTAATAAAGTCACAATATTACAAATTTAATTGCCTGCTGATAATTTAAGCTCCACTGGCTTTCGTAGAAGTACACAGCAAAATGTGCGAAAAATCACTCTTGAACAAAAAACACACGCCCCGAGAGTAAAACAGCAAATACAACACTTAATCTATTGTTAAATAAGTAAATAATAAAAAAACAACAAAATACTTTACATTACTACAAGCCGCATTCTACTGTTTAAGTTACCTAAATTTACACTTTAACTCACACAGTTATCCACAGATTAAGTGGATAACTACTAATTTACTCTCACAGGATTAGTGACGAGCATTTTTTCAACAAAAACTGCAGAAAACTTACCAACAATGGCTGCAAATTAAGCAAACAAACAATAAAATGATTTTTTTCTAAATTTTGTGTTGACAGTCTGACAAGTGCCCTTTAATATTCCGCCCCGTTAGCCAATAGCGGCTTACGAAACAATTCCTCAATAGCTCAGTTGGTAGAGCAACGGACTGTTAATCCGTTTGTCCCTGGTTCAAGTCCAGGTTGAGGAGCCAAATTAATAAGCAATGGTTATTATTTTAAAATAAAAACGGTTGCTAAGAGTTTTCTTCACAGCTCAAAAAATGAGTAATGGACTGTACTTTAATAATGAATAGGTGTTTGTTCCTGTTGGTTATTCAAGTCCTTGTGATGAGATAAAATGTTAAATAACAGCTTTCAGTTTTATTGCAAGCTGTTATATTAGAAGAACAATTCCTCAATAGCTCAGTTGGTAGAGCAACGGACTGTTAATCCGTTTGTCCCTGGTTCAAGTCCAGGTTGAGGAGCCACATTAAGAGCGATGCTCTCTTCCCTGATAAAGGAAGTAAAAGTTTTATTCCTCAATAGCTCAGTTGGTAGAGCAACGGACTGTTAATCCGTTTGTCCCTGGTTCAAGTCCAGGTTGAGGAGCCACATTAAGAAACCTGCTTTTTAGCAGGTTTTTTTTCGCCTAAAATTTTATTTCAACTTCTCTTAAAACATTTCAGAATGATTTGTTGGTAGCGCAACGGACTGTACTCTTATAATAAATAGGCGTTTGCCCCCGATTCAAGCCCAGTCTCAAAAACATAAGAGAGCCACATTAAGAAACCTGCTTTTTAGCAGTTTTTTTTCGCCTAAAACTTTATTTCAACTTCTCTTAAAACATTTCAGAATGATTTGTTGGTAGCGCAACGGACTGTACTCTTATAATAAATAGGCGTTTGCCCCCGATTCAAGCCCAGTCAAAAACATAAGAGAGCCACATAAAACATCTCAGAATGATTTGTTGATAGCGCAACGGACTGTACTCTTATAATAAATAGGCGTTTGTCCCCGATTCAAGCCCAGCCAAAAAATAAAGCATTAAAAATAAAAAAGCAGCAATGAATCATTGCTGCTTTAAAAACGAATTTAAGTATTTAACTTATACCGAACACTATCAGTATAAGTTAAAAAAATATGGCTAGCGCTTAAACTCTGACGTTTCACTCCATTGTGGCCAAACATTCTCATGAGACAATTCATAGCCTATTTCAAAGAAAGCTTGCATATCTTCAACGGCACCCGATAGATCCCATAACTCGTTATATTCATCACAAGCATTGTGGTAACACTTAGACAAGATAGGGTTTAATTTTTCACGTAGTGCTTTCGTTGCTGCATCTACAGGCTCTTTACCACTTTTTGCGTAAAGCGCTGGAATACCTATGTTTGCAAAAGCAAAGTGATCTGAGCGGTAATAAATACCAGCTGCTGGACGCGGATCACCTGAAATAACACGACCTTGCTTTTTCGCAGCTGTTGTTAGGTAATCATCAAGTTGAGATTGACCTAAACCATATACCGAAACATCTTTACTACGACCATTAACATTTAATGCATCCATATTAATGTTAGCTACGGTTTTAGCTGCCGGAATAATCGGATTTGCTGCATAGAATTTAGAGCCTAGCAAACCTTGCTCCTCCGCCGTTACCGCCATTACCGTAATTGAACGCTCTGGCGCTACCGGTAGCTTTGAGAATGCTTCTGCAACTTCAATTAAAGCTGCTGTACCAGATGCGTTATCAACCGCACCATTATAAATTTGATCGCCATCTTTATTGGTATCTTTACCTAAGTGATCCCAATGGGCTGTATAAAGAATATGCTCGTCTGACTTTTTACTACCTGGTAAGGTCGCTATAAAGTTATATGACACCGACTTCTTCACCGTGTTGTTTACTTCAACTGACGCTGTTAAATCACCCATATCAACATGATAGCTACCTTTAGCCGCTTCAGCTTTTGCTTTTTCGAAATTCAAACCCGCTTTAGCAAATAGTTCTTTCGCAACATCTGTATTCACCCAACCTTCAACAGCCACTCGGCCTTTATTCATGTCTTCACGAACAAAACCAAATTGTGCTCCGGTCCATGAATGTTCAACAACCGACCAGCCATATGATGCCGCCGCAGTTTCGTGAATAATAATGGCACCTTCAGCACCTTGACGGCTCGCCTCTTCATATTTATAAGTCCAACGACCGTAATACGTCATAGCATTACCGTTAAATAGCGCAGGATCTTTTGTTGCAAAACCTGGGTCATTTACTAGCATGACAACTGTTTTACCTTTTACATCAAGGCCTTCATAGTCATTCCAGTTATATTCAGGTGCATTAACGCCATAACCAACAAAGACTAACTCAGAATCTTTTAGTTGCTCAAAATCACTAATTCGACTTGAACCCATCACCATGTCATGGCCATATTGGTAATTTTTATCACCTATGGTTAATGTCATTTCTGGAGAAGCTTCAATTGATACCATAGGCACGGCTTGTAAAAAGCTATCGCCGTTGCCTGGCTGAAAACCAACTGCTGTTAATTGCTTGGTTAAATAATCTAAGGTAAGTTTCTCACCTTTACTTGATGGAGCGCGCCCTTCAAACTCATCGGAAGCCAACACTTTAATGTGCTCAGTTAGCTGTTCTTTATTAATACTCTCATAACTGGCGATAACATCGGCAGCAGTATTAGACTTTTCCACATTTTGTGTGCCACATGCCGCTAACACAGTTGAAGCAAGCAAAGTTAAAGCTACAATTTTTTTCATATTTTTATTCTTACGTTAATAATGACTTGCCGATTATAAACAAATCTTGTCATCTTTAGGTAGGGTTTACTGCTAAATTAAGCTAATAGCTTACAATTGCAAATTCTTTGTAACTCGCTAGTAAAATATTTATAAAGATTAAAATAATTGCGCAAAGCAAATAACCGCAATGACAAACAAGAACAAATAAAGTTTCAATTGTAATATCAGCACTCTACACTAGAAATTAAAACAAATAACAATTATCTATGTCGAACTAAATTTTGATATAAATCATATTTGACCAAGGGTATTGTTGCTACTATGCTAACGTTTTCAATCAACAGGTAAATTACTATGCCACTTTCCCGCAAAAGAAGCGTTCAACATAAAGTTTATATTCCATCTTCGGCTCGTGAAAACCAGTATTTACTGGCGAAATTTAATATTACCGAACAATTAATTGAAAAAATTGCCGGTGCTGTTGATTTAACAAGCGAAAAGCCATTTGAAAAGTTTTATAAAAAACTTTCAGAGCTGTTTTTTAAAATTAACGAAGAGCTAGATATCGAAAGTGGTCAATTTGTTGCTAATGATAAATTTACCCGTATCCGTTTCAGTCCTGAAAAAATAACGGCACAAACCGAACAACAAATTCTATTTCTTTATAACTCACGTTATCATTTCAGCCAAAGCGCCCATTATGATGGAAAAAAACAAGCGCAGAAAATTCATTTAGTATTTTTAGCTAATGGCGATGAAGTGAGACACAACTCAGCACTTTTCCACCAAAAAGTGGTTACTGCCATCAGCAAATTTACTGAACAAACAGGTATTAGCAAACAAGAAATGCGTATTTGTGATCACCAACACTTAACATATGACCTATTTGCAAAAGATAAAGGTGTTCAAGGTAATCAGGTACATAAATTACGCAGTATTTCAAAACGCTATGCACCAGATGAAATTACCATACCTGAAAATACCGATGAATTAACCTATGCGGTTGTTGACATGCCAATTAATCGCCGTTTACGTAATTTAGTAGCCTTAGATCACAGTGAAGGTGAAAACTATAACCCTTTGTATAACTATATTGCCGATGCCTTTATCAACGCTGCCAAAAAACACCACTTAAATAATGGTGCCGTTATCGCCAATGGTTTAGTACCTATTGTTCGCAAAAACGAAGATGAAAACACTATCGCCAAAGGCGAGCTTATTATGCTTGGCTATAATCCGAAAAACACCAGTGGCGGTTATACCTGCAAATGGGCTGCAGATCAGTTAGTTGACAGCATTCAATTTGTCTTTGTTGCTAGTGATCAAGACAAAACTAGCCATGGATTTGGGAAGTTTTTAACGCAAATAGAACATGCCCTACACAGCATTGCTGAAAAGCTTGAGTACATTAATGATAATGAAGAGCTAACCGTACGTTTTCATCAGCATATAGGTTTTTATCAAGACTGATAAAACAGCATACATAAAACAATAAAACGTGGCCAAAGCCACGTTTTTTTTACCTGAATTAGAATGAGTTTAACTAAAACGAAATCATAGACTTAATAGCCTTGATAAATTACGATACTATTTGTGTTTTTAATAGCACTGCTCTTCAAATTCTCATAGGTAGTCCAAAATTGATCGATCTAACACTGCTCAGCCTTTTTATTCCAACATTTTTTATTGTTAGCATAACGCCTGGTATGTGTATGACCTTAGCCATGAGCTTAGGCATTACTATAGGCGTGCGAAAAACATTTTGGATGATGTACGGAGAACTACTAGGCGTTGCAACCGTAGCCATCGCTGCTGTATTAGGCGTAGCAACCTTAATGAATAAATTTCCAGAGTTGTTTCAGGGCTTTAAAATTTTAGGTGCTTTATATCTTTGCTATATAGGTATCAATATGTGGCGAGCAAAAGGTAAGCTGGTAATTGCATCAACTGCAAACATTCAAGCTGTCAAAAAACGTAGCTTATTTCAGCAAGGTTTCTTTACTGCAATTGCAAACCCAAAAGGTTGGGCATTTATGATATCGCTACTACCACCATTTATTAATCCCAAACTTTCATTGGCACCCCAATTGACCATTTTAGTAGTAGTTATTTTAATTTCTGAATTTATCTGTATGACCCTATATGCTACTGGCGGTAGAACTATTGGCAAAGCTTTAACGCAGCGTAACAATGTGCAACTACTCAATAAAATATCGGGTAGCTTAATGATGGCCGTCGCCCTTTGGCTGGCACTAAGCTAAAGTTGGTCATTATGTTTCAATTGATAGTATTGAGCGACAGCTAGATTAACTGCGATAACTCACTAACGTGATCATTTTAGAGATTTTTTGATTGCTTTGTGTGGTAAAGGTTAACCACATTTTCCAGGTCATTTTTTGGGCGGAGCAACTACCAACAAATAACTCACCGGTAAATGTTTGTACTTGCTCATCGACAATTTCACCAGAAATAACTCTACGCTCAAGAAATACCGGAATTTTCCCCATAAACATTTCCACGCCTTCCATATAGCCTGTTACAGAGATTATTGCATCGCTACCTATGTAATTGACTGAAACATTAAACGGCTGTTCTGCAACAATTTTTTCAACATCAAACTGCACTTCAACGCGCCCAGAGCCAACAGCAAAATTACACGGACTTTGCTCAGCAAGACATTGCATAGTTTTGTTAGAGGCCAAATGATTATTATTGCTACTGGGTTTTGACTCATTACATGCAACTAAGCCTAGTGCCACAAAACAGCATAATGTAGGTAGTAAATTTTTAAGGTTTATCATTGAAATCGACATCATTAATTTCTGTAACAGCTATGATACCGAAAAGCTGGTGATATTTATCACTTTATTCCGACATATTTTTGATTTGAAACAACTCTCGTTTCGTTAGTCATTGCTATAATTTTGCGCAATATAGAATTCATGACTTGCAATAGTTAGCAAAAATACCGTGGGCAATAAAAATGACAACATGCATTAAAGTTAAACAACCTAATACAAAATATATAGATTGCGATAATTGTTCAATGCAACCTGTTTGTATTCCTTTAAAAGCAGGCAAGTCCGAAATTTCAATTATGGACAGTTATTTGTCAAAGCGAAATATTGTTACTGTTTCGACACCATTATTTCAAGAAAAACAAGCTGCAGAAGCAATTTATGCCGTTTGCTCAGGTAGTTTTAAGTTGACTGAAACCTCACCTGAAGGCAAAGAAAAAGTTATTGGCTTTCGATTTCCTGGCGAGCTTATCGGCGAGGATGCGATTCATACCCAACACTATAACTACAACGCAGTAGCTGTAGGCAATACCACGGTATGTCGTGTCGATTTAGCTGAGCTAAATGAATGTGGCAAACTAATGCCTGAGCTACAACTGAGCTTAATTTCATTGCTTAGCAAACAGAACTCTATGCTTCGAGAAGAATTTACATCAGTTGTGGCGAAACATACCGCTGAAAGCTTATTAGCAGCGTTTATTCTCAATATGTTAAAAAGAAATGCACATTATCAAGAAACTGAAACTAAATTACATTTACCAGTTGGACGCGATGTTATTGCCAATCACTTAGGTTTTCGTCGTGAAACATTAAGCCGCATATTTTCAAAATTTCAACAAAAAGGATTATTATCTATACATGCCAAAGAGGTTGAGATTTTAGATTTAGCAGCTTTAAAGGAAGTTGCATACAACTGATAATGTTGCACTTTATTAAATACTGAGGATTATCATCCTCAGTATTTCTTTATTTATCGCACTTCACGAATGTTCACTTTTCATACAGCTAGTTAACTCGCTGTTTTTCATAAATTAGTCTACCTTTACTAATAACTTTTAAATTGTTCGATCAGCTAAGCGCTATTTCAAAAAAATTTACCGTACGAGATTACAGCAACTTCGTTTTTTTTGTTGATTTAAATCAAGCTTTGCAGTTGATTTATGTCATAGGCGAAAGGTAAAATTACATGGAATTTGAAACAGCTCGTAACTGAGTGTGACATTTATCACTGCTTCTCAGCAATTTTTACTGAAAAAGTGGTTTTATCAATAAAAATTGCAAAATCTAACCTAGTAACGGAACAATAAAAATGACAACAACGCTTGATCATCCGTCCTATAACTTCAATGTGGTGCGTCAATTCACCGTAATGACAGTTATTTGGGGGATCGTTGGTACTCTAGTCGGTGTTCTTATCGCAGCACAATTAATTTGGCCTGCATTAAACTTTGATACACCGTGGTTAACATACTCTCGTCTTCGTCCACTGCATACCAATGCGGTAATTTTTGCTTTTGGTACCAGTGCCCTGTTTGCTACTTCATATTATGTTGTTCAGCGCACATGTAAAACGGCATTATTTGGAGGCAAATTAGCCTCATTCACCTTTTGGGGATGGCAAGCGGTTATTGTGCTTGCAGCGATAACGTTGCCACTTGGTTATACATCAAGTAAAGAGTACGCCGAATTAGAATGGCCAATCGATATTCTTATCGCTGTGGTATGGGTTAGTTACGCCATTGTATTTTTTGGTACATTAGTCAAGCGCAAAACTTCACATATTTATGTTGCTAACTGGTTCTTTGGTGGTTTTATTATCACAGTTGCCGTATTGCACATAGGTAACAGCATGGTTATTCCAGTATCCATGATGAAATCATATTCACTTTATTCGGGCGCAATTGATGCCATGATGCAGTGGTGGTACGGACACAATGCCGTAGGTTTCCTATTAACTGCTGGTTTCTTAGGTATGATGTACTATTTCGTACCAAAACAAGCTGAACGTCCAGTTTACTCTTACCGTTTATCTATTGTTCATTTCTGGGCATTAGTTTCTTTATATATTTGGGCTGGTCCTCACCACTTACATTACACAGCACTACCAGACTGGGCACAATCTGTTGGTATGGTAATGTCTATCGTTTTATTCTTGCCATCTTGGGGTGGTATGATCAACGGTATTATGACGTTATCAGGCGCGTGGCATAAACTTCGTCATGACCCAATTTTACGTTTCTTAATCGTTTCATTGTCTTTCTACGGTATGTCTACGTTCGAAGGACCAATGATGGCAATCAAATCGGTAAACGCCCTTTCTCACTACACTGACTGGACCGTTGGTCACGTACACTCTGGTGCGTTAGGTTGGGTTGCTATGGTTTCAATTGGTGCGTTATATCACCTAATTCCAGTGCTATTTAACCAAGGTCGTATGTACAGTATTCGCTTAATTAACATTCACTTCTGGATGCACACAGCCGGTATCGTTTTATACATAGTTGCGATGTGGATTTCAGGCGTAATGCAAGGTTTGATGTGGCGTGCGGTTAACACTGACGGTACATTAACGTACAGCTTTGTTGAAAGTTTAACAGCATCATACCCATTCTACTTTATCCGCTTTGTTGGTGGTGTGTTAGTGGTTGCAGGCTTTGTTTTAATGGCTTACAACATGTTCAAAACTATTGGTGCTAAAGACGGAAGTCTTAAGCCAGTTGAAGCAGCTTAAGGAGCCATACCATGATCAACAAACATGAAAAAGTTGAAAAAAGCGTTGGCTTATTCTTTATCTTCACTATCTTTGCTATCAGCATCGGTGGTTTAGTAGAAATTACGCCGCTTTTCTTCCAAAAAGCAACAACAACACCTGTTGACAACTTACGCCCATACACAGCTCTAGAAATGGAAGGTCGTGATATTTATATCCGTGAAGGTTGTAACGTATGTCATAGCCAAATGATCCGTCCATTTCGTGCTGAAACAGAGCGTTACGGTCATTACTCGGTTGCTGGTGAACAAGTTTGGGAGCACCCACACTTATGGGGTTCAAAACGTACTGGTCCTGACTTAGCCCGTGTTGGCGGTCGTTACAGCGATGACTGGCACCGCGCTCACCTACTTGACCCTCGCTCTGTTGTGCCTGAGTCAAATATGCCTTCATTTAAGTGGTTAGCTGAAAATACCCTTGATGGCGAATTAACGGGTAAGAAGTTAGCAACTTTTAACTTCTTAACACGTAATCGCAGCCATAAAGATGAGCAAGGTAACCCGATCCCGCTTTACTCTGAAACTGATATTGCTGATGCAAAAAAGGCAGTTAAAGGAAAAACGGAAATGGATGCGTTGATTGCATATTTGCAATCTCTTGGCCATGCATTGAAGTAATGGCTATGGATTACGGCACGCTTAGAGGGTTAATTGCCCTATTAATATTGGCACTATTTATTGTCATTGTGGTTTGGTCATATTCAAAAAAACGCAAAGGCGCGTTTGATGAAGCGGCAAATTCAATTTTCGAAGAAAAAGATGAAATAAATCACTCTGACAAAAATAACAAACAGGAGACTAATAATAATGTCTAGCTTCTGGAGTATTTGGATTTCAGTTCTTACCTTAGGTACATTAGTAGGTTGTTACCTACTATTGCGCTGGTGTTTAAAGAACTTTGCAGGCGTTGAAGAAGGTGAGTCTATGGGCCACACCTTTGACGGAATTGAAGAGTTGAACAACCCACTACCAAAATGGTGGAGTACATTCTTCTTATTAACAATCATTTGGGGTTTTGGCTACTTATTACTTTACCCAGGTTTAGGTAACTTCCAAGGTTTACTAGGTTGGAAAAGTTCTAACCAAGGCATTTTGAATTTATCTGAGTCAAAGGCGAGCGTTGTTGCCGCGAAAGATTCAGGCATGCTAGTTCAGTATGACCGTGAAGTTGAAGCCGCTGATGCTAAATATGGTCCAATCTTTGAAGCTTATGCTGCACAAAGTATTGAAACCTTAGCGGGTGACGAAGAAGCATTGAAAGTAGGCCAACGTTTATTTTTACAAAACTGTTCACAGTGTCACGGCTCTGATGCTCGTGGTACCACTGGCTTCCCTAACCTAGCTGATAAAGACTGGTTATACGGTGGTTCACCAGAAATGATCAAAGCCAGTATTATGCACGGTCGTAAAGCGAACGGCATGATGGCGTGGAAAGACGCTTTAGGCGGCGAGCAAGGCGTGAAAGAAGTAGCAGCATTTGTGCTAAGTTTAAGTGGTCGCGAAGTTGACGCTACAGCTGCACAAGCGGGTAAAGCTAAATTTTCTATGTGTGCGGCTTGTCACGGCGCTGAAGGTCAAGGCAGTGTTGCTATGGGTATTCCATTAGGTGCACCTAATTTAACGGATAACACTTGGTTATACGGTGGCTCTCAACGTGCTGTTGAAGCGTCAATCGCTAATGGTCGTGCCGGCGTTATGCCAGCATGGGATAAGATCTTAGGTGAAGAAAAAGTTCACGTGATCAGCGCTTACGTTTATAGCCTATCTCAAAAATAAATTTAATATATAAATATTAAGTTTAACTTTTAAAAACAAAGCCTTGGTGTTTAATTACACTGAGGCTTTTTTAATTCTAGCGATAAATTAAAATTCTCTAAATTAACGCTTTTTTGATAGTTCCCATTTAAGAAAAGCCGTATAATATGCACACTATCTGTAAATAAGAAATTTTCATGAAAACATCTTGGTATCGAGAGCCTTGGGCATGGCTTGTATTTATTTTGCCTTTTACCGCAGTTGTTGCTGGCATTGTTACTTTCATTATTGCTAACTCAAACCCAGATACGCTCGTTGTTGGTGATTACTACAAAAAAGGTAAAGCAATCAACCTTGAGTTAGGGAAAATCAAGCAAGCTCAAAAGCTAGGTATGCGCTTTGACTTAAAACTTGATGATGAGCAATTAACTATTCGCCCAACCGGTATCGAAAAAGAATTTCCATTATTAAATGTAAACTTTTATCACTCTACGTTGGCTGATAGAGATTTTTATTTAGTATTAACCGCTGACGGTAATGGTGATTTCAACCATTATTTTGAGCCAGAGCAAAATGTTTCGGGCAAATGGCGGGTTACGATCAGCCCGTTTGAAAATCATTGGAAAATACAGTCGGTCATTACCTTACCTCAGTCTGACTTTATCGATATTAGTCCTAACCCAGCACAAGCTAATTAATGGCCTAGAATTAATGAGCCTAGATTGTTTTCATTGTGGTGAAGTTGTTCCTAACGGTATTAGTTTAGCAACCAATATTGACAATATTTCACAGCCCATGTGCTGTGTTGGTTGCCAAGCTGTATCGCAAACTATTGTTGATAATAACCTCACCGATTATTACCGATTTCGCAGTGCCCCGGCACAAAAAGGCGACATGCTAGTTCCCGAGCAATTACAGCGCAATGAAATTCTTGATGATGAGAATCTGCAAAGTGAATTTGCTTACTATCATGACGGCTTTAAAGAAACCATATTAACCATAGAAGGCATAAGCTGCTCAGCCTGCGCTTGGCTAATAGAAATGCAGGTTAGTAAACTGCAAGGCATTAATAAAATTAATGTCAATGCCACCACCCAAAGAGCGACGGTGCAATGGCAAGAAAACATCGTTAAACTAAGTGAAATATTAGGCTTAATTGAAAAAATTGGCTATCACGCCCTACCTTTTAAGGCGAGTACCGCAGAAGAAATCAATAAAAAACAGGCAAAAAACTTTATTAAACGTTTAGGCATATCCGGCATTTTAATGATGCAAGTGATGATGATTGCCTTTGGTTTATATTTTGGCGCTTTTTCAGATATGGCCGAACATAATTTAGTTTACTTACGCTGGGCAAGCTTCTTTCTCACTATACCTATTGTTACCTACGGCGCCTTCCCTTTTTATAAAAGTGCATTCTATGCCTTAAAAGCAAAACAATTATCGATGGATGTTCCGGTATCCATCGCTATTGGTTTAGCATTTCTTGCCAGCGGCTGGGCAACCTTAACGCAGCAAGGTGAAGTATATTTTGAATCAGTTTCCATGTTTACTTTCTTGCTACTTATTGGCAAATTCTTGGAGTTTAGAGCACGCACCCGAGCCGCTGACGTTTCGGCTAATTTATTAAAATTAATGCCAATGACAGCGATTAAACTAGTTGATAATCAGGAAAGTTTTATTGCAGCGACCAATCTCAGTGCCGGTGACGTTATCATTATTAAGCCTGGTGAAACAATTCCAGCTGACAGTGAAATTAGCTCAGGAAGTAGTCAAATAAATGAAGCTATGCTCTCAGGTGAGCAATTGCCTTTGCAAAAAGGTGAACGAGACATTATTTACGCGGGTACTATTAATGGCGATGGTAATTTAACGGCGGTTGTAAAGCATAACAATCAAGCGTCATTTCTCAGCCAATTAATCCGCTTAAGTGAAACATCACAAACTCATAAGCCTAAGCTGGCAAAATTATCAGATAAAATTGCCCAATACTTTGTTGCTTTAATTCTAGTAACGGCGTCTTGCACCGCTTTTTATTGGGCTCAGCACCAACCAAGTGAGGCATTTTGGATCACGCTATCAGTGCTTGTTGTGACTTGTCCTTGTGCTTTGTCACTGGCAACACCTACTGCACTTACCTGTGCAACCACTCGGCTAAATAGAGATGGGATCATGGTAAAGTCAGGCCATGTATTAGAAACCATGCCAGAAATTGACGTTATGGCATTTGATAAAACCGGTACTTTAACAACGGGGGAGTTTACCATTGCCAATGTGGTTACTTACGGCGATTACGCGCTTGAAAATAACCCTGAAGGCAAACAACAAGTACTAGCGATTGCCGCAGCACTTGAAACCTATTCAGCACACCCGCTTGCCAAAGCATTTAGCCAATACAAAGACTTTACCTTAAAAGCTACACAAGTTGTGGTGGAGCCCGGTGCTGGTGTTACAGGTTATGTAAACGACAAGCATTATCGCATTGGTAAAAACTCTTGGTTATTAGCAAAAAACGACTCTCAAGCATTTAACGCACAATGCGTACTGATGGAAGGTGAAACCCTAATTGCCGAATTTTATTTACACGATGACCTACGCAGCGATGCGAAGCCATTGGTTGACTTTCTTCATACTTCCAATATGAAAACCCTTATGCTTTCTGGCGACCATAAGCCGGGCTGTAACGCAATACAATCACAATTACACTTAAGCCAAGTACAAGCGAATTTATCAGCACAAGACAAAGTAAACGCGATTAAGCAACAGCAATTATCACATAATGTTGCCATGATTGGCGATGGTGTAAATGATACGCCAGTATTAGGAGCCGCACACCTATCAATTGCTATGGGTAGCGGTACCGATATTGCGAAAAATGGCGCCGATGTTATATTGCTCAACAATAAACTTGCCTGTGTTAAAACCTTAAGAGAAGTATCTGAACGCACAACTGTAATTGTAAAACAAAATTATCTTTGGGCGTTTGGGTACAATGCCATCGTTTTACCATTGGCGGTTATGGGCTATATTGCACCATATATGGCAGTAATAGGCATGTCGGCTAGTTCAATTTTAGTGGTAAGTAATTCTTTAAGGCTATTAAAAAAATGAGCGTAATTTATGTATTAATCCCCATTGCTATTTTACTCACCGCAATAGGTATTTATATTTTCTTTTGGGCGGTTAAAACCGAGCAATTTGATGATCTTGAAAAACAAGGTATGAGTATTTTGTTTGATGACGCCAATGATAAAAAAGAGAATAACGCACAACAAAAATCGGAGTCAGCTAACAATCAAACTGATGTTAAAACTACCTCCAAACTTGACGGCAAGAATAATGTCACAAACAAGTAATAACTAAAGCCATGAACCTCGATTACTTTTCTGCCTTTATTATCGGCTTATTGGGCTCAGGTCATTGCATCGTTATGTGCGGCGGCATTAGCACTATGCTCACCACGGCCATTTCCCAAACGGCTGAGAATAAAAAATACCGTATAGTATTTTCCTATAACCTTGGCAGAATTGTTTCTTATAGTTTAATTGGTGGCTTAGTAGCACTTACCAGTTCAATGGCGGCAAAAAGTATTGGCTTTCCTGTTGTTGCACTAAAATCAATTGCGGGCATATTTTTAATTTTACTCGGCCTTTATTTAGGACAATGGCTAATGTGGTTAAGCCATATTGAGCATTTAGGTAAAAAGCTCTGGCAGTATATATCGCCAAATACGAAAAAATTTATTCCTATTAAAAACAATCGCAGTGCTTTTGCATTAGGCGCGTTATGGGGCTGGCTGCCTTGTGGCTTAGTTTATTCAACATTAACTTGGTCGTTGGCCAGTGCAAACGCAATTAATGGTGCACTAATTATGTTTTTCTTTGGACTTGGCACTTTACCTGCTTTGCTGTCAGTATCTTTAGGGACAATTAGCGTCAAGTCCCTATTAGGTAACGCTCTCTTTAGAAAGTCAGCCGCCGTTTTACTGATTTTATACGGTATTTATACTATACTTATTGCATATCTATAACGCATCTAATATGATCCTAATCATTAAAATGCAAAATTTATATAGGTTACTATGAGTAATAAATCGTGTACAGGTCAGCAACATATTCACTGCCAAAACTGTAGTATTAGCGAGCTATGTCTGCCGTTTTCCCTAAATGATAAAGAGCTAGATACGTTAGATAATATTATTGATCGTAAGCGCCCTATTCATAAAGGCGAGCAGATCTTCAATGATGGTCAACCTATGCATGCACTTTACGCTATTCGTTCTGGTACTTTTAAAACTTATACGGTCAACGAGCAAGGTGAAGAGCAAATTACCGGTTTTCATTTAGCCGGTGACTTATTGGGTTTTGACGCTATCGCTAATGCTGAGCATCCAAGCTTTGCTAAAGCACTTGAAACCTCTATGGTATGTGAAATTCCTTACAACACGCTGGATAGCTTGTCTAACAGCATGCCAAAATTGAAAAAGCAAATTTTACGTATGATGAGTACGGAAATTCGCGGTGATCAAGAAATGCTAACGCTACTTAACCGTAAAAATGCCGAACAACGCTTAGCAACGTTTATTAGCACATTAAGTAGTCGCTACCATGCTCGTGGCTTATCTGCATCTGAGTTTCGTTTATCAATGACCCGTAGCGATATTGGTAACTATATTGGCTTAACGGTTGAAACTATCAGTCGTTTACTTAACCGTTTTCACAAAAATGGTTTAATTCAGGTTGACGGCAAGTTAATAACTATTCTTGATATCGACAAATTAAACGAGTGCGCGGCACTTTAATCTCCTTCCTTACATTACCTTAAACTTCCTTATTTAAACATTTCACGCTATGCTTAGCGTGAAATGTTGTTTATATTTGATACGATAATAAATTGATTTAAAACAACTATTATTGTTTCAAACTATTCTATTGTTATAGCTACAGCAGATAATTGATAAAGGAATTAGATATGGATAAGTATCAAAAAATACTCGCTATTGTTGATCCAACAACAGAAGATCAAAAAGCGCTAAAGCGTGCTATAGAATTAGCCCGTAAAACTGGCGCTAACATTACTGCATTTTTGACCATATACGATTTTTCTTATGAAATGACTACTATGTTATCAAGTGATGAACGTGAGGCCATGCGTCAATCCGTTATCAATGACAGAACCCAATGGCTACAAACATTACTTGCAGAGCTCGATTTACATGGCTTAAACGTAGATTGTCGTGTGATATGGCATAACCGTCCATTCGAGCAAATTATTGAGCAAGTATTAAAAAATGGCTACGACATAGTGATTAAAGGGACGCACCAGCACGATAAGTTAAAGTCGGTAATTTTTACACCAACTGACTGGCATCTTTTGCGTAAGTGCCCTTGCCCTGTGTTGTTAGTAAAAGAACATTTATGGCCTGACAATGGCAACATAGTAGCAGCGCTAAATATTGGTAGTGACGAAGAAGAGCACAGTTCACTTAATGACAAAATTACTGCTGAAGCTAAACAACTAACAAAAGTGATGAAAGCCAACTTACACTTAGTTAACTCTTTTCCCGGCACGCCAGTTAATATTGCCATTGAAATTCCAGAGTTCAATGCCAGCGATTACAACCGTTCAATGCAAAAACATCATGAGAATGCCATGAAAGCGCATGCAAGCGCGTTTAACATTGCTGAAGAAAACACCCATATAAAAGAAGGTTTGCCTGAAGACGTTATTCAAAGTGTGGCGGACACCCTAGACGCCGAGTTAGTTATTTTGGGTACCGTAGGCCGAACCGGCTTATCAGCGGCACTTATTGGCAACACAGCCGAACATGTCATTGATCGCTTAAACTGTGATGTATTGGCATTAAAACCTGAAGGTTATATTTCACCACTCGACATTGAATAATGTGATCTAGTACAAATTTTTATAAATTGAAGTTGAACTTGCCGGATTTAATGGCCTGTTCAACTTTTTTCATTTCACAGCTTCGGCTATACTACGCGCCGCAATTTATTGGGAATTAATTATGAGCGCAGATTTAAAATCACCCTTAACACCTAGCCAAAACACACAATTACAAAAGCTTGAAAAACGTTTACGACGTCATGTTGGCCAAGCTATTGCACAATACAACATGATTGAAGACGGCGATAAAATTATGGTGTGCTTATCTGGCGGTAAAGACAGTTATGCGCTGCTAGAAATTTTAATGCTGTTAAAAGCCTCTGCGCCAATAAAGTTTGAACTAGTTGCTGTTAACCTTGACCAAAAACAACCAGGTTTTCCTGAGCATATTTTACCTAATTACCTAGAGTCACTTGGTGTTGACTATCAAATTGTCGAAGAAGACACCTATGCTATTGTAAAAGAGAAGATTCCAGAAGGAAAAACCACCTGTAGTTTATGTTCACGTTTACGCAGAGCACTACTTTACAAAGCCGCTAAAGCCCTTGGCGCAACTAAAATAGCCTTAGGACACCACCGTGATGATATGGTAGAAACTTTGATGTTAAATATGTTTTATGGCGGAAAGTTAAAATCAATGCCAGCAAAACTGGTTTCTGACAACGGCGAACATGTAGTTATTCGTCCATTAGCATTTTGTAAAGAGCAAGAGCTCATTCAATATGCCGAACTAAAACAGTTTCCTATCATCCCATGTAACCTATGTGGCTCTCAGCCAAACTTACAACGCCAAAATATCAAAGCCATGTTGCAAGATTGGGACAAAAACCACCCAGGGCGAATTGAATCAATGTTTACAGCCATGCAAAACGTTGTACCTTCACATTTATGTGATGCGCAATTATTCGACTTTAAAACGATCAATAGCGACTCAGGCATCATTGCAGGCGGCGATACCGCATTCGACCAAGAAGGTTTTGTAGATGCCACAATAACAGAAAAGTCTTCACTAAATGTCGCTCCTACTGATTTATTAAACATTGTAGAAATTAAATAACTTAACTCAACATTTAACATTGGTATTTTTCAAACAAGGCTCTCTAATGCTCGAAAAACTATTTCAGCTTCAACAGCATAATACTTCAGTCAAACAAGAAATTATTGCTGGCTTCACAACCTTTCTCACCATGGCTTATATTATTTTTGTCAACCCAGCAATGCTAGCAGATTCAGGTATGGATCATGGCGCAGTATTCGTGGCAACCTGTATCGCAGCTGCAATTGGTTGTTTTGTTATGGGATTATTGGCCAACTATCCAATTGCATTAGCACCAGGTATGGGCTTAAACGCCTTTTTTACTTATACCGTGGTACTCGACATGGGCTATACATGGCAAGTGGCGTTAGGTGGAGTATTTGTTTCAGGTATTGTCTTTATCATCCTTAGCCTTTTTAATATTCGAGAATGGATCATCAACAGTATTCCACATTCATTGCGCTTTGGTATTGCTGCGGGTATTGGCTTATTTCTAGCTTTTATCGCCTTGAAAAATGCCGGTATTGTAATTGACAGCCCAGCAACGTTACTTACTTTAGGTGACATTACCTCACTCCCTGCAATTTTTGCTGCTGTTGGCTTATTTTTAATTGTTGGCTTGGCCAATCGTGGGGTCAATGGTTCAGTGATGATTTCGATTCTAGTGATCACCCTGCTAGGAATTATTTTTGGCGATGTTCAATATCAGGGCCTCGTTTCCATGCCGCCATCTGTTGCGCCAACTTTGATGCAACTTGATATCGCCGGAGCATTAGAAGTCGGTATGTTGTCAGTGATTTTCGCATTTCTTTTTGTCGATTTATTTGATACCTCGGGCACACTCATTGCCGTTGCACAGCGCGGTAATTTACTGGATGAAAAAGGTAATTTTCCACGTTTAGGCAAAGCATTATTAGCAGACTCTACCGCGACAGTTGCCGGTAGTGTGTTGGGGACATCTACTACAACCAGTTATGTAGAAAGTACGGCAGGCGTTAGTGCTGGTGGCCGCACCGGATTAACAGCAGTAACCGTTGGCGTTTTATTTCTTCTGTCCTTAATGTTTTCTCCGCTTGCAGGCATGGTGCCAGCATATGCGACTGCTGGACCATTATTTTATGTAGCTGTATTAATGCTGGCAGGCTTAGTTAATGTGCAATGGGATGACCTATCAGAAGCCGTGCCGGTAGCAGTTATTTGTATTACCATGCCATTAACATTTTCTATCGCCAATGGCATTGCGTTTGGTTTTATTAGCTATGTTGCTGTACGAGCATTTAGTGGTCACTTCAATAAAATCAACATCAGTGTTTTATGCCTAGCACTATTGTTTCTATTCAAATTCGCCTTTTTCGCTTAATCAATTTTTGGGAATTATCACCTATGTCTATAACTACTAAGATGGCTAAATCAATTACCTGTGTAGGTATTTTAATCGCGGGAGCAGTTAACGCTGAAACATTGTGGAGCGACAACTCCATTAGCTACTTAAAAAATACCAGCGACTTTGAAGTGCTAACCAACGACAATATTAATGTCATCACTTTTGAGCATGCCTCTGGCCATAACTGGGGCGATGTTTTCTTTTTTGCTGATCGCATCACTGCTAGCCAAGATAAAAACAATGCTCGACACGAAGAAACTTATGGTGAAGTCTCAGCTCGCTTAAGCCTGAGCTATCTAACCGGCAACAAACTAGCAATGGGCCCATTAACTGATTTATATCTTGCTGGTACATATGAGCATGATACAGGCAATAAAGATGGTATAGGTTTCGGCTTTAATAACTATTTAGTGGGCATTGGTGCTTCTTGGGATGTGTCTGGCTTTAATTACTTAAGCAGTAATGTTTATTTGGCTGAAAATGATGATACAGACAACGATTACCAACTAACAGTTGCTTGGGGTTATCCGGTTGCATTAGGCGATCACGATATTATTATTGATGGTTACCTAGACTGGTCATCTGCGGCCGATGATCATCAAGCAGATTTTCACTTCAACCCACAAGTCCGTTTAGATGTTGGCAAATACTTTGGCAAAGCAAAGTTTTTTGAAGTCGGGATAGAGTACTCATACTGGCATAATAAATTTGGTATCCAGGGTATCGACAACGAAAGCACTGTCAGTGCTATGATAAAAGTGCATCTTTAACTAAGGGCTATTACTCTTTGTTTATTCACTCAACGAAGAGATAAATGTTAAAGCAATTTAAAAATAAAAACTCGTTAGCACCACTAACGAGTTTTTTGTTTGAGCTTTCTTTTAGTAATTAATCTGAATTTAGTGCTAAGTAACTTTGATTATGCCGGATCATTTCCGTTAACTCTAATACGTAATCTGTACCACGCTCCGAATAGGGAATTAAACCTGTGGCTAATATTTCAGGAGCTAATGGTTGTTCTTGTTCTCGCAACTGACCACGAATGGTACGAAATACCATATACGCGCTATTGGTATTAATATTTTTCAAATAACGAGCCACACCTTGCTCTACTGAGCTATATGCAGCCACCTCATGCTTAGCACCGACATTGCGACCATTTGGCACCATACCGCAGCCTTTTTTATAACACCAGACACCAAAAAAATTCAATCCTATGCGGGCAAATCGAGATGTTCCCCACGCCGACTCATTTGCTGCTTGAACCAACACTAACGCTGGTGGAATAACATCAACCTTCAACTGTAATTCGTAAAGTTTTCTTAAAAGGGAAAACTTTTTGCTCACGCGATATTGCTTACTTAAATCGGCAATAAAAGCATGCTCTTGCTCACTAAGTGGCTGCTCCAAGGTTAATTGCGCAATCAAACGCTGTACTTCTGTGCGCAATGCTAATATTTTTTCATTCTCAGCAAGAACAGCAGGTTTAATAAAAGCAAAAAACGTTCTCTTCTTCTCTTTTACATCTCGAATACTGGCAAAGTCAGGTAAACGAACATTGTGTAGTGGCTTTTCTACAACCTTGACCACCTCAACTTTTTTTTCAGGTATTACCGGCTCAGGTACTAGTTGTTGCACTGGTACAGGTAAAAACGTGAATGGAGCCACTAACCCGGCAATAAGTAATAAAGTAAATGCGAAGGCGATAAAATGCTGTTTACTAAATATATTCAAGTCATCAACTCCTTTGTTTGTATATTAATCATTAAACTCTCTTTTAGTTTTAGATATAAATTCAACAAGTTAAGCTGAAAATGTATCGTTAATAGTATTTGAGTTATCAGATGAAGCTTGCATATGTAAGCCAAAAATTTCGCGATATAAAATGCCTTTAACGTTATAAAACATTGGCGCTATATAGGCTAAACAGAACAGAAAAAATGCTATAGCAATAAAACCTAACTCAGAGCCTGCAGCTGCTGCAATCGGCATTGCCGATATGATCATCGCCAATACCAATGTTAAGTATATAGCAAAAATTTTAAACCACTGAAAACGTGTTGCTTTTATGCAAAGCACTATCGCTTTCATAGGTGACATTTGTTTTTCAACCACTAACGGAAGCGCCAACGACAAGGCCACAGCTAAAAATATACCTGGTAAATAAAACAAGGCTAACCCTATCGAAACAAGGGTTGAGGTTAATAGCGCACAAACGGCAACCCAGCTGCCACGCTTTAAAAAAGCAAAAATTAACTGATAGCGTGTTTTCAAACCAACCGAGTGAAAAACTCCCATCATTTCAACGCCAGCAAGGAAAGGGTATACAACTAAGGTAACGATTATATTGAGTAATGTTATTGATTGCGGATCTTTCATTACCGCTTCAATACCCCCCATTGGCGAACTGACCAGCATTGAGGTAAACATAGCAATTAATAAGCAAATAAATAAACCGACATTAATTGATAGTCGAGACTTTAACGTCAGCTGCCAAGCTTCTTTTAATATCTCCCTTACATCAAGAGAATATTCACCTTTAGTAGCATTTTCTATGCTACCACCAACTTTTACTACAGGAAGTTTTTCCACGAAAATAGTTACCTAACTGAAAAGCATTTTACTGCTTTATTACCACACAATGCTCTGCAGTATATCGTAATTCAAGGGTATCTGGGAATATGCTTGTAATTGTGATGAAAATTCAAACACCTTGTACAAACAATAAACAACAAAAGTTTAAAATATAATAAGAAAGGTGTTTTCGCTGTTGAAGAATATTTATGAGCCGTGGCTGTCGGCTTGACTAAGGAAAGCTTTATACTTTAATTGCTTGTAGTTTTTCGCTATAAAAATGCCATAAATCCTCAAAAGACTTAAAGTAATATAACTGCCCTTGGTAACTAGTTTTCATAATGCCCTCCAATACTGAAGTGGCATTGTACAATTTTCAACCTAAACGAGTTGTTATCTAACTGTAATAATACGTAGCAATACGTCAATTAACTAAGTGATATTTACAATTTAATTTGGCTTGATATGAGTTAATATTGATTGAAAGTACTGAGCCCCTTTTTCATGCGCTAAGGCAATATTATTGTCAGGTATTGCTTCTGGATTTTTATAAACTTTCAATACCTTTTCCATACTCTCTTCACGAATTAAGTGTAATGTTGGGTAAGGAGAACGGTTGGTAAAATTACCCGCATCATCATAATCAGTATCCGCAAAACAATATTCAGGATGAAAATTGGCAATTTGAAATATACCTTCGAAACCATAATCAAGGATGACATCATTAGCATAATCAACTAAGTCTAAAAAACGATTAAAGTCACGGAAACCTTGCTCATAAATAACTAAACTAGTTTCAATATCAGGATTATCACGTAAATATTCCAGTTGATTTACTAACTCCACTAAAGCAGCTTTAACTTGCGCTTTGTCACTCACATGATAATAAATGGTATCGTTAACAAACTCTTTTTTAGCAAATGGACAAAAATTAAGTCCAATAATCACCTGCTCAAGCCATTGTTTAGTTTGCTGCACTTCCAAAACTTCTGTCATACCTTTGTACTAGCCTAGAAAATTGAATAAAAAATTAATTATTGTCGCTTTGTTGTAATTGCCACATGCTATTGTAGTGGCCTTTCTTCGCTAATAATTCCTGATGTGTGCCCTGCTCAACAATTTCGCCGTGTCGCATAACAATAATATTGTCAGCATCAACTATTGTTGAAAGTCGATGGGCGATAACTAAGCTCGTGCGGTGCTCGGCAACCTCTTTTATTGCACTTAAAATAGCTTGCTCTGACTGACTATCTAATGATGATGTTGCTTCATCAAAAACCAAGATGCGTGGATTTTTTAATATTGTTCTAGCAATGGCAACTCGCTGCTTTTCGCCACCTGAAAGCTTTAAACCTCGCTCACCTACAACCGTGTCTATACCGTCTGGTAAACGTTTAACAAAATCAGACAAATGCGCCATGTCAAAGGCATTCATTACCGCACTTTTGTCAGCATCAGGGTTACCATATTGTACATTGGCAAATAATGTATCGTTAAATAACACAGTATCTTGCGGGACAATACCAATATGGCTTCTCAACGAGTGTTGACTCACATCACAAATGTTTTGTCCGTCAATATTGATACTGCCATTACCACAATCATAAAATCGAAACAGTAACTTCACCAACGTTGACTTGCCTGAGCCACTCTCTCCCACAACGGCGACTTTTTGCCCTGACTTAATAGTAAAAGATAAGTTTTTAATGATCGAACGTTTGTCATTGTATGCAAAGGAAATATTTTCAAAAACAATTTCCGCCTTTGACAATGTTAGCTGCTTGGCATCAACTTTATCTTCTACTTTTGGCTTTCTGAGCATCAAGTCAAACATATGCTCAATATTGGCTAACGAGCCTTTTATTTCACGATAAACAAACCCCAAAAAATTCAATGGAATAAATAGTTGCATCATAAAAGCATTAATTAATACAAAGTCGCCTAATGTCATTTGCTGGTGGGTAACTTGATACGCGGCAAGTGCTAGCATTGCGGTCATAGAACATGAAATAATAAACGCTTGGCCGCCATTAAGGGCAAATAGCGATAAACGATTTTGCATTTTTGCCTTTTCCCAACTGGCCAGTTGTTGGTCATACGCTTTTGCCTCATATTCTTCATTGGTGAAATATTTAACAGTTTCATAATTGAGTAAGCTATCAATTGCCCGGGAATTACTTGAGGAGTCGGCTTTATTTGCTGCGCGAATAAATCGCGTGCGCCAATCGGTGGCGAATACTGAATATGCAACATAAAGCAGAATTGACATTAACGTGATAAGTGCAAACCAAATACCATAATTAATCAGTAAGATACTCACCACCATAACAATTTCGATTAGAGTGGGAATTATGTTAAACACCATAAAACGCATGAGAAAACTAATACCTGATGTGCCACGGTCAATATCTCGAGATAAACCACCGGTTTGGCGATTAAGGTGAAAGTCTAAATCTAGCTTATGTAAGTGTTGGAAAACTTTTAAACCGATGCGCCGTATTGCCCGCTCTGTTACGCGGCCAAATAAGGTATCGCGAATTTCGGCAAATAATACTATGGTAAGTCGTACCAAACCATACGCTGCCACTAAGGCAAATGGCACAATGAAAATGCGATTCTCTTGTTGCTCATCTAAAATATCGACAATATCTTTTAAAATAAAAGGCAAATAAACACTGGCCACTTTAGTCAATATTAAACAAGCTAGCGCCAGTAATATTCGTGTTTTAAATTCAAATAAATAAGGGAGAAGAAGCTTAACAACACGCCAATTAAAGGTAGTTACTTCGTGTTCTGACTGTATAGGTCTTCGCATAATAGTAAAATGCATCCAACAATTTAATAGCGATAGTGATGTAATAACATCACTATCGGGAAGTCACTATATTAACATTTTTTATTAATAAATAAGTAAGAAATAATATTGGTATTTACACAATGAATAACCGCTTTAGTTCGAGAGAATACAATTTTTACAATCAGCTACGGGGAATTTAGGATCTTTACGAGTGCTTGTGCTAACGTAAAGTACATGATGTATTAATTTGTTATTAAATAATTCGTTTTATGCTGACAATCATTAACACCGTAATCGACCGTTGTTTTTTCACTATCACCTTTATTCTTGGCGTGCAGCTGCCGGAGTTTATTCAGCAATACCAACAACGACTTAGCGGCCATCTCAACGAAGCAAAATTGCAGCTTGCTCAATTTGAAACCATAGCACAGCAGCATTTTGACGGCAGTTTAGTCTCTATGATTACTCGTTATAAAAGCAACAATGAAGCTTCTATCGTCAATACAGGGGAACTTATAGAGCGCTTGTTAGAACGCATACAATACCTTACCGCTCATCTAGAGCAAATTAACACAACCAACTACCTAGATAGCCTTTATCGCTTTATCAGACACCTTGATCAGCAAATCGCAATAGCAACAGCAGAGCATTTTTCTATGGCAATACCTTTAGAGCTAGAAGCTATAGCCACAGGTGCTGTTATAGCTATTACAGCACTTGTTATAAAAGAGCTGCTGTATATTGCGGCTACATATCCATTTAAGAAAAAGAAAGCAGATATTATATAATGCAGATATTAAAAAAGGCTGCCTAAGCAACCTTTTTCAAATCACACAATGCAAAACTGACTTGCTATTTTATTCGCCGTTACCGTCTTCTACGCGACTTTTAAGCTTTTGACCTGGACGAAACGTAACTACTTTACGCGCCGAAATAGGAATATCTTCCCCAGTTTTTGGATTACGCCCTGGACGCTCGCTTTTTTCACGAAGATCAAAATTGCCAAAGCCAGACAATTTAACTTGCTCACCTGATTCAAGAGTTTCACGAATTTCTTCAAAAAACACTTCAACCATTTCTTTTGCGTCGCGCTTACTCAGCCCAACCTTTTCAAATAAATGTTCTGCTACTTCTGCTTTAGTTAGCGCCATTTTTTAATCCCTCAGAGATGCATTAAGTTCAGTTTTCAATGTATCAACCACTCGGTCAACAACGTCAGTGATATCCTTTTCTTCTAAGGTTTTATCGTTATCTTGCAATGTCATTGCAATTGCTAAGCTCTTAAAACCAGATTCAATACCATTACCTCGGTATACATCGAACAAGTTTAGATCAACTAAATAATTTCCGCCAACCTTTTCAATAAGTTGTAGTACATTATTTGCACTAACTTGATCTTCAACAACAACAGCAATATCGCGTCTATTTGCCGGAAAGCGAGATATATCGCGCGCTTGCGGGATATTTAACGTACAAACTTCGCTCAATAAAAGTTCAAAAACTAATGTCCGACCATTTAAGCCTAATTTCCTTTCTAATTCAGGATGTAAGGCACCAACATGACCAACTAACACGCCATCTTTATGAATAGCTGCCGTTTGGCCTGGATGTAAAGCATCAATTTCTGCTTTTGAAAATTGATAAGCAGCTTCGTTACTCGTTAAACTTAATAGTGCTTCTACATCGGCTTTAATATCGTAAAAGTCAGTAGCGGCCTTTTCAATATCCCAATGTTCTTCACTGCGTTGACCACTTAGGACACCGGCAATCATATTATCTTGACGAACGCCATTTTCAGCACTTTCATCAGGAATAAAGCGTAAACCTGTTTCAAATAAGCGTACACGATTTTGCTGACGATTTTGATTATAGGCAACCGATTGTAATAGTCCTGTCCATAAGCTGACACGCATTTCTGACATTTCAGATGAGATAGGATGCGGCAAAATCATCGTTTCTTGGCCTGGGTGCAATAAAGCTTGTACCTTAGGGTCAACAAAACTGTACGTAATTGCTTCTTGATAACCACGATTAACTAAGGTGGTACGTAATTTACTCACGGCTAACTTAGCTTCTTTTTGCTCGCGCATCGCCAAAGTTGCTGTTGGTGAAACATTGGGAATATTGTTATAACCAAAAATACGAGCAATTTCTTCAATCAAATCAACTTCAATACTAATATCAAAGCGGTATGCAGGAACAACTACACACCATACTTTTTCGTTGCTTTCACCTGTTTCAGAAACGTTAAAACCTAAACGTGTTAGTATTTCTGTTACCGTTGCATCATCAATATGATGACCAATACGACCGTCAAGTTTACTGCGACGTAAAGTTACTGTTTTTTCTGCTGGTATGTTATCTTTCGATACGGATTCTACGATTGGACCTGCTTCACCACCAACAATTTCTAGTAAAAGCTGTGTAGCGCGTTCCATAGCATCACGTTGCAGTTGCGGGTCAATGCCACGCTCATAACGATGTGAAGCATCGGTATGTAAACCATATTGACGCGCTTTACCTAAAATAGCTAATGGTGTAAAAAAGGCGCTTTCTAAAAAGATATCTTTTGACTCAGTAGTAACACCTGAGGCTAAGCCGCCAAAAATACCCGCCATCGCTAACGCTTTTGCATCATCTGCAATCACTAAAGTCTCTGTTGAAAGTGTCACTTCATTTTCATCTAGTAAAACGAGCTTTTCATTTTCATTAGCGTAACGTACGTTAATATCGCCATCAATTGCTGCTAAATCAAAGGCATGCATTGGGTGACCTTGCTCTAACAATACATAGTTAGTGACATCAACTACTGGGTCAATTGAACGTGTACCGCAACGACGTAGCTTTTCCACCATCCATAATGGTGTTTGGGCATTAACATTGATGTTTTTGATCACACGGCCTAAGTAACGAGGACATGCTTGCTCAGCTAATAAGTTAATAGCAACAGTATCATCAATAGTCGGAGTTACCGCTGTTATCGTTGGCTCAGTAACACTTAAGCTATTTAATACGCCAACTTCACGTGCTAAACCTTTAAGGCCTAAACAGTCGCCACGGTTAGCAGTTAAATCAACATCAATAGTCACATCGTTTAGATCTAAATATTCACGAACACATGTGCCTAGTGGCGCATCACTTGCTAATTCCATAATCCCATCAGCACTTTCTGCTAAGCCAATTTCAGACTCACTACATAACATACCGTGTGATGGTACGCCGCGCAGCTTAGCTTTTTTAATTTTAAAGTTGCCTGGCAATACTGCACCAACCGTTGCTACCGCAACTTTCAGCCCTAAGCGACAATTTTTAGCACCACACACTATGTCGACTAACTCGCCATCGTTAAAGTCTGGACCTAAATTTATTTTTGTAACTTGCAATTTATCAGCATCAGGGTGTGGGCCACATTCAACCACTTCACCAATTAATACGCCGGTAAACTCACCTGCAACAGGCTCTACTGCGTCAACTTCAAGGCCAGCCATGGTGATTTGATGCGCTAAGTCATCAGAAGAAATAGCAGGATTAACCCACTCACGTAACCAAGATTCACTAAATTTCATTATATGGCTTTCCTACTTGAACTGTTTTAAGAAGCGAAGATCGTTTTCAAAGAATGAACGTAAGTCATTTACGCCGTAGCGCAACATAGTTAAGCGTTCAACCCCCATACCAAAGGCAAAGCCAGTATATACTTCAGGGTCAATACCAACACTACGCAATACATTTGGATGCACCATACCGCAACCTAATACTTCTAACCATTTACCATTTTTTCCCATTACATCAACTTCCGCTGAAGGCTCAGTGAACGGAAAGTATGATGGACGGAAACGAATTTCTAAATCTTCTTCAAAAAAGTGATGTAAAAAGTCATGCAAAATACCTTTAAGGTGAGTAAAGCTGACATCTTTATCGACCATTAAACCTTCCACTTGGTGGAACATCGGCGTATGGGTTTGGTCATAATCGTTACGATATACCTTGCCTGGAGAAATAATACGTAATGGCGGCTGTTCTTTCTCCATAGTACGAATTTGTACACCCGATGTTTGCGTACGCAACACTAACTTAGGGTTGAAATAGAAAGTATCATGATCTTGACGAGCAGGATGGTGTTCAGGAATATTTAAGGCGTCAAAGTTATGAAAGTCATCTTCAACTTCTGGCCCCTGTTTCACTGAAAAGCCTAAATCACCAAAAAAGCTTTCTATTCGTTCAATAGTGCGAGTTACTGGGTGTAAACCACCTAATTCATCGCCACGTCCTGGCAAAGTTACATCAATTGACTCAGCCGCAAGCTGTTGCTTAATAACTTCAGCACGCAGTAACTCACCGCGTTCATTCAATAACTTTTGAACTTTTTGTTTAGCGATGTTAATCACTTGACCCGCTTTGGGTTTCTCTTCTTTTGGTAACTTACTTAGGCCTTTCATTTGTTCCGTGAACAAACCTTTTTTCCCTAAAAAGTTAACGCGAACCTGGTCAAGTTCAGCAGGATCAGTTGCCGCAGCAATGGCTTGTTCTGCCTGCAATATAATATCGTCTAAATTCATGAGTTCCTCTAAAGCGTGTTTTAAATGCCTGCGTCTCGACAATACGAGACCTAGCATTAACATCGGCCGACAATTCAGCCTTTAGCTAGACTTTTTCGATTAATAAAAATGGTGAATGATTTTACACAAAAAATCACTATGAGAGTAGAGTAAATCTACGTTTTTCAACAAAAAGTTAGTACTGATTAACTTTTATTTTTAGAATAGTTGGCGACTTGCTCTTTTAGGCACAAATAAAGGCTTACTTACGCGTAAGCCTTTATGCAATTTAGGAAAGTATTAAAGGTTATAACCTGACTCATCGTGCTCTATTAAATCAAGCCCTGTGGTTTCTTGCTCTTTTGATACTCGTAAACCACCTGTCATTAATGCAACGAGTTTAAATAGTACATAAGATACAAGCGCCGTATATAAAATCGTTGCGCCAATACCAATAAGTTGCACCGTCACTTGCCCTAACATAGTGCTAATGCCCTCGGCATAGCCATAGCCACTAAAAGCGCCTAGTTCAGTTGAAGCAAAAACACCAGCAAGCAAGGTACCTAAAATACCACCGACACCATGCACTGGAAATACATCTAACGAATCATCAATTCTTAATTTTTGCTTGATATAAACCGTCGCGTAAAAGCAAACAATACCGGCAGCAATACCAATAATGAGTGCGCCACCAGGGCCAACAAAGCCTGAGGCAGGTGTAATTGTACCAAGACCTGCAACCATACCCGTTACCGCACCTAAAACACTAGCTTTGCCAAATTTTTTCCACTCAATAGCCGCCCAAGTTAACGCACCAGCAGACGCTGACAAGTGCGTTACTAACATCGCCATCGACGCATCACCAGTTGCTGCCAAAGCACTACCACCATTAAAGCCAAACCAGCCAACCCACAACATGCCTGCGCCAGTTACCGTCATGGTTAAATTGTGAGGCAACATTGGCGTCTTAGGAAAGCCATGGCGAGGCCCTAAAACAACGGCGGCAACAAGAGCGGCAACACCTGCAGTTATGTGCACAACAATACCGCCAGCAAAGTCATAAACCCCCATTTGTGCAAGCCAACCACCGCCCCATACCCAATGTGTTACCGGCGCATAAACAGCAAGTAACCAAAGTGCAGAAAACAATAATACCGCAGAAAACTTCATACGTTCAGCATAGGCGCCAATAATCAAAGCCGGTGTTATTACCGCAAAAGTCATTTGAAATAACATAAACAAGCTTTCAGGAATATCACCTGAAAGTGACTCTTTTGTTATTCCCATCATTAACACTTTGCTAAAGTCACCTATCCATGCATTGCCTTCACCAAATGCTAAGCTGTAACCTATAACAAACCATAAAATAGACGACAAACCTGCAATAGCAAAACATTGCATTAGAATAGATAAAATATTCTTCCTACGTACTAAACCACCATAAAATAGGGCTAAACCAGGTAAAGTCATTAATAACACTAATGCGGTAGATGTTAAAATCCACGCCGTATTAGCACCGTTTAACTCGGTTTCACTAGCTATGCTTGGCACAGCAAACAATAAAGTAAACATTAGTATAATTATTTTATTCATTTTTATTTCCACAAAGATAAATTAACACTATTTAGCAACAAAGATTTCTCTAACAATGCCAGACATAAAAGCTTAAATAGCCTCATCATCAGTTTCTCCGGTGCGAATACGTGTCACGTTTTCAATGTTAGTAACAAAAATTTTACCGTCTCCAATTTTTCCGGTTTGTGCTGAGCTTACAATCGTTTCAACAACACGCTCAAAAAAGTCATCTCGCACGGCAATTTCAAATTTAATTTTTGGCAAAAAATCAACCGAATATTCAGCACCACGATATAACTCGGTATGGCCTTTTTGACGACCAAAGCCCTTTACTTCGGTAACTGTCATACCATCGATACCTATTTCGCTTAACGCTTCACGAACATCATCCATTTTAAAGGGCTTAATAATTGCTGTGACTAACTTCATACGTTCACCTTTAGTGCAGTTAATTTAATTCTTATTTTTGAATTTTTTATTTACCTAACACTAAGCACCAATTATACCCAAAGTGAAAAAGCCAATAATTACAAACAAATAGAGGCATATAGCATAAACAACAATGCAAATAAGCACCAAGGCAGTGCAAGCATCAAAGGTAAGAGTGCTAATTTGGTGCAATAAAAAATATCAAGGTGCAAAGTGAGGTGCGTTATGCCAGCTAACGCTAGTAAAAATATAAATCGACGCTACAAGCATTAATTGACAAGGTGAATAAAGAAAATAAAAAGCCCCGCGAGTGCGAGGCTTAAAAGGATGGAAAACGGTTTATTAATCTATCAATTGATATTGTTCACGCAAAATGTCGATAATTTCTTGCTTAGGGTTATCTGACAGAACTATTTTATCGCCGGTAACTTTCTCAGCAATGGCCGTATAAGTTTCAGATACTGCCATTAGCACAGAAGCTGGTAATGCATTATCACGTGCAAGCGCTTCACGCTCAGCCATACGATCTTTATTTAACAGGATATCAGGATCTGGAAAGTGATTTAATAACAACTGACGAAAACCCTCTTTCGAGTTTTCAACAATTTTACCAGCGCGGTATTGCTCACCATCCCAAATACGAGAAGAATCAGGTGTACCAACTTCGTCCATATAAATTAGCTTGTCATTGCCCGCTTTGTCTTTGACATAACCAAACTCAAACTTGGTATCAACAAAAATTTGATCAAGCTTGGCAAGTGCTGCCGATATAACATCAAAACCTTGTGTTAAAAGTTTTTCGTACAGAGCAATATCATCTTCAGACTTAAAATTAAAAGCAGCGAAGTTCTCTTCGATATTCTTGCGAGTAATATTGACATCATCAACGGCAGGAACACCAGGAATCCCCTCTAAAATACCTTTGGTAGACGGCGTTTGCAATAATGCTGGTAACTTGCTGTCTTTTTCCAAGCCATCAACAAGTTCAATGCCACAAAATTCACGCTCACCTTTACTGTATGAGCGCCACATAGAACCCGTTATATACTGACGACAAATCGCTTCTATCATCACAGGCTGTGCTTTTTGCACTATCCAAACAAACGGATGAGGAATATCAAGAATATGGCTATCGGCTAGACCTTGCTCTTTAAAAAGTTTGAACCAATGGTTAGAAATAGCATTTAGCGCTGCACCTTTACCTGGTACACCTTTCATACCACCTTCACCGTGCCAAATGCAATCAAAGGCTGAAATTCTATCGCTGATCACCATAATGGCTAACGGTGTATCACTAGGAACATCATAACCTTTTTCATCAATCAAGCGGCGACTATCAGACTCGGTTAACCAGTAAACAGAGCGAACTTTGCCACTATGTACTGCTTTATCAGTACGAATGGGTAAATCATTATTGACCGCTAAAACTTGCTCAGCACGACTCATAATAAAACCTTAACTTTCTATAATTGAATTGAAATCTTTAACTAAGCAAACTTTTATTGGCTTGCAAATTTGCTTAGTTAAATATGCTGACCTTTCAGTCAACTTTTTAACACCCTGAAAAAGAAAAGGACGCCTAGGGCGTCCTTATCTCAGAGCTAATATCTCAAACTTATGCTAAAGAAGCTTGCGCTTTTTCAACTAAGAATGTGAAAGCTGCTTTATCGTATACTGCGATGTCAGCTAGGATCTTACGATCGATTTCAATAGAAGCCTTTTTAAGACCATTAATGAAACGGCTGTAAGATAAACCATTTTGACGAGCTGCTGCGTTGATACGAGCAATCCAAAGTTGACGGAATTGACGCTTACGTTGACGACGGTCACGGTATGCGTATTGGCCAGCTTTAGTTACAGCTTGGAAAGCAACGCGATAAACGCGACTACGAGCACCGTAGTAACCTTTAGCTTGCTTTAGAACCTTCTTATGACGTGCACGCGCTTGTACACCACGTTTTACTCTTGCCATTTTCTATCTCTCCTATTAACCGTGACGTAAAAGTTTTTTAACTGACTTAATGTCAGAAGCAGCAATCATGCATTTCGCACGAAGATGACGCTTAACTTTAGTACGGCGTTTAGTCAAGATATGACGAAGACCGGCTTGTTTAAACTTGTAGCCTGTGGCTGTCGCTTTAAAGCGCTTTGCAGCACCTTTGTTAGTTTTCATTTTAGGCATGAATATTACTCCGCATTCACATATAACTATTTTCATAGTTAATATGTTGCCATTGAAATTTAGTAATTCAGGCGAAAATCCGACACTGTAAACAGCAGGAGATTTTACTTTCAGGCCTAAAATTACCCGTTAAAAACAATATTGGTGAATTAACATTCGAAAACGTTAATTACTTGCATATACCAAATATTGATTATTTTTTAGGTGCTAAAACCATCACCATTTGACGTCCTTCCGCTCTACGAGGGAAAAACTCAACTACTGTTAGTTCTGCTAAATCGTTTTTAACACGAGTCAACAATTCTAAACCTAGCTCTTGGTGGGCCATTTCGCGACCACGGAAACGTAAAGTTACTTTAACTTTATCGCCACCTTCTAAAAAGCGTTTCAAGTTACGTAATTTAACTTGATAATCGCCTTCATCTGTACCAGGACGGAATTTAATTTCCTTAACCTGTATTTGTTTCTGCTTTTTGCGCTGCTCTTTTTGTTCTTTAGATTTCTCATAAAGAAACTTACCGTAATCCATTACTCTAAGAACAGGAGGTTTAGCTGTAGGGCTGATTTCAACAAGATCTACACCAGCGTCTTCTGCTTGGCTCATCGCTTCATCTAATGTGACGATACCACCTGGTTCTCCGTCATATTTAATCAAACGAACTTCATTACCTGGAATGCCAGTAATCAACTCATTTAAACGATGTGCTGGCTCTTTCTGCCCGCCTCGTTGTCCACCTTTAATAGCCATGTTCCTCCAAAGAACGTTGTTACCGAGTAAGTTTAATATAACTTACTCGGGGTAAATAAATAGTTTGCGTGTTTAAATAAAATTAGTGGCTTAACTGCGAGTTTTCACTTCGTCAGTTAACTTAGCAATAAAGTCATCAACTGACATTTTTCCTAAGTCCTCACCACCTCGAGTTCGTATCGCTATTTCGCCAGCTTCCATTTCTTTATCGCCAACAACTAACAAATACGGAACACGCTTTAAAGTATGCTCGCGGATTTTAAAGCCTATCTTCTCATTTCTCAAGTCTAGTTTTGCTCTAAATCCATTTTCTTTTAGTTTTTTAACAACTTTTTCACAATATTCACCTTGTTTGTCGGTAATATTCATCACTGTTGCTTGAATTGGTGACAACCACGTTGGGAATTTGCCAGTGTATTCTTCAATTAAAATACCAATAAAACGCTCTAATGAACCTAAAATAGCGCGGTGAATCATCACGGGGGTGTAACGTTCGTTGTCTTCACCTACATAAGTTGCGCCTAAACGCTCCGGTAAGGCAAAATCAAGCTGTACTGTACCACATTGCCAGTTACGGCCTAAGCAATCTTGCAGGGTAAATTCAATCTTAGGACCATAAAATGCTCCTTCACCAGGTAAGTATTCAAACTCTATGTCTAAATCTTTCATGGCTTGGGCTAAGCCTTCTTCCGCCTTGTCCCACATTTCGTCACTACCAATACGCTTTTCAGGGCGTGTTGAAAGCTTAACAATAATGTCTTCAAAGCCAAACGTTTTATAAACATCGTATACCATATTGATACACTTGCTTACTTCACTTTGCACTTGGTCTTCGGTACAGAAAATATGGGCATCATCTTGGGTAAAACCACGCACGCGCATTAAACCGTGTAAAGCACCTGACGGCTCATTACGGTGACAACAACCAAACTCAGCCATACGCAAAGGTAAATCACGGTAAGACTTTAGCCCTTGGTTAAATATTTGTACGTGACCTGGACAGTTCATCGGTTTAATCGCATATTCACGTTTTTCTGACTCAGTTGTGAACATTGCATCACTGTATTTGTCCCAGTGACCCGATTTTTCCCAAAGACCTCTATCCATCATTAATGGACCTTTAACTTCGTCGTAGTCATATTCATGAAGTTTTTCACGAACATACTTTTCTAATTCAGTGTAAATTGTCCAACCATCGTTATGCCAAAACACCATGCCCGGTGCTTCTTCTTGCCAATGGAATAAGTCTAGGTTTTTACCTATTTTACGGTGATCACGTTTTTCTGCTTCAGCAAGACGTTGAATATAAGCTTTAAGTTGCTTTTTATCAGCCCATGCTGTGCCGTAAATACGTTGCAGCATCTTGTTTTCAGAATTACCACGCCAATATGCGCCCGCTACTTTCATTAATTTAAAGTGATGACAATGACGCATACTTGGCACATGTGGGCCACGACACATATCAATGTATTCTTGGTGGTGATAAAGTGCCGGCGTATCTGACTTATCGATATTTTCATCAAGAATTTCTAATTTATAAGTTTCACCACGCTCGGTAAATGCATCGTAAGCGTCTTGCCAGCTACCTGTTTTCTTAATAACTTCATAACCTGTACGTGCCAAGGTCGTCATTTGTTTTTCAAGCTTAGCTAAATCTTCCTCGCTAATGGTTTCTTCCATATCAACGTCATAGTAAAAACCATTGTCGATAGTTGGACCAATGGCCATTTTAGTATTTGGCCACAATTGCTTGATAGCATGCCCTAATAAATGCGCACACGAGTGACGAATAATCTCTAGGCCTTCCGCGTCTTTACTGGTAATAAGTTGCAAAGTAGCGTCTTCGGTGATCAATTCACAGGCGTCAACTAAGGTACCATTAATACGACCAGCTATGGTCGCTTTCGCTAAACCCGATCCTATATCTAAAGCAACATCCATTACAGAAACTGCTTGTTCGAAAGAGCGTTGACTACCGTCAGGGAGAGTAATTACAGGCATGTATTTTCCTTGTTCAGTGGCGACACATACTAAGCGCCGCTTGAATTTTATTAATAATTTTTATAACGCATTGAAATAAAATCATATAATGACACAAAAATAATTGTCATTAGGCGCGCTATATACTGCTAATTTTACTATTATGTTCATCTTAACTGCGTATATATAAGACGTTTGCGCCAAGATAACATGATGAGCAGAGGAATATAGGGTAATTCGCCTTAATTTGCAATGAACAGGACCGCTATATTGAACACGCAGGCTAATTTATTTCTGGTAAACATAAAAACAACGATTTGGCTTTGTTTTTTTACCATGCTTTTCTTGCTATCGAACCACAGCGCCTTAGCAAATGAGTCGGCAAAAAAATTAGCTAATTCAGCAAAAAACAAAGCTGATCCATTCTCAGAGCAAAGCAAAGAAGAAAATTGGAAAACATGGCGACGCACGAAAAACTTAAAGGTGAGTTATCGTCCAAGCAGCTATCAAGATCTTATTGAAATAAAAGCGCAAGCAAGACTAAATTCAACACTTTCAGGTTTTATTTACTTTATTGAAGACCTGACTAATATGCCAGCATGGCTAGATAATACTCACTCGGCAGAAATTCTTGAGCAATTTACTGCCAGCGAAAATATTTTTATCACCCGCTTTAACGGCTTATGGCCAGTATCGGCTCGAGAAATGATAGTGCATTCACGATATTGGCAAAATGACGATTTATCGTTAGAAATTGCTGTTATTGATGCGAATGATTTTATCGCTGTGCATAAAAAAGCCGTGAGAATGAAAGTTCATAGTGCCCATTGGAAAATTATCCCAACCGCTGCCAATCAAATTGATATCAGCTATCAATTTGTTGTTGACCCAAGAGGCAATATCCCACAATGGCTAACAAAAAGCATGACTCTCAAGGGCATATGGACAACGTTAAATAACTTGCAAGAACAGTTACCGAAAAGTCATTGGCAACAAAAACAAAAAAGCCACATTCAAGAAATTCAATAGATGCGGCTTTTTAGTTTTTCATTTTTTACCAGTAACTAAACGTTTTTTAGCATGGAAAGTGCCATCGCTTCTGCCACTTTAATACCATCTATTCCCGCTGATAAAATACCGCCAGCATAACCAGCACCTTCACCCGCAGGATATAAACCATAAGTATTTACGCTTTCTAAGCTTTCTTTATCGCGCGTTATATTAATTGGCGAAGAAGTTCTGGTTTCCACCGCAGTTAATGTTGCTTCATTCATAGAAAAACCTTTAATTTTGCGCTCAAATGCAGGTAAGGCTTCACGAATGGCTTCTATGGCATAGCTGGGTAAAGTTTCACTTAAATCACAATATTTAACACCAGGCTTGTACGACGGCTCAACACTACCGTGTTCACCACTTTTACGGCCAGCTAAAAAGTCACCGACTAGCTGTACGGGTGCGTCATAGTTTTCACCACCTAACTTAAAGGCCTTTTCTTCAAGCTTACGCTGAAAATCAATGCCCGCTAATACGTTATCTTTACTGCCATTTTCATCATAATCTTCAGGCGAAATACCAACCACAATCGCGCTATTAGCATTGCGTTCATGACGTGAGTATTGACTCATACCGTTTGTCACTAAGCGACCTTCTTCTGAAGCTGCTGCCACCACTGTACCACCCGGACACATACAAAAACTGTATACCGAACGGCCATTTTTACAATGATGCACTAATTTATAGTCTGCCGCGCCTAATATCGGGTTACCTGCATTTTTACCAAAGCGAGCATCATCAATAACCGACTGTTCATGCTCAATTCTAAAACCTACAGAAAACGGCTTAGCTTTTATAAATACGCCTTTGTCATGCAACATTTCAAAGGTATCGCGAGCACTATGGCCAATCGCTAGGGCTATATGTTTGGTATTTATCACTTCACCCGAGGCTAACGTTAAGCCCGTCACCTGCATTTTTTCGCTATCAGTAGCGGCTGCTTCAAAGTGAATATCTTCTACACGTTGCTCAAAACGTACTTCCCCACCCAAACGGATTATTTCAGCGCGCATTTGCTCAACCATAGTCACTAACTTAAAAGTACCAATGTGTGGCTTACTAACGTACAAAATTTCTGCCGGTGCACCCGCATCGACAAACTCATTTAATACCTTGCGGCTGTAATGTTTAGGATCTTTAACTTGGCTGTATAGTTTGCCATCTGAAAATGTACCCGCACCACCTTCACCAAACTGGACGTTAGACTCAGTATTAAGAATTTTTTTACGCCAAAAACCAAAAGTATCTTTAGTACGTTCTCGTACTTCTTTACCACGTTCTAAAATAATTGGTTTAAAACCCATTTGCGCTAAAATTAATCCAGCAAATAAACCACATGGCCCCATACCAATAACAACGGGGCGCTCGGTCATATTCGCTGGCGCTTCACCAACAAATTTATAGCTAGTATCTGGGCTTTCTTTAACATTAGAGTTCTTCGCATGCTGGTGTAACAATTGCTCATTACAGCTGGTTTCAACATCTAAGGTGTACATTAAAATTATATTGCTTTTCTTACGGGCGTCGTATCCACGTTTAAAAATTGAAAAGCTCGTTAATTGCTCGGCAGTAATTTGTAATAAGGTAAGAATTGCCTGCTCTAGCTCTTCTGGTTGATGCTCAAGCGGTAATTTAACGTTTGTTAAACGCAACATAATGTGTTTCCAAAGCGGTACTAGGGGAAAAATTGGCGCCATTTTACCTGATAGTGCTAGCGATACCAAATACAAAGCAAAAACAACAATTGAATTTGTTGGTCGGCAAGGTATGATGCGCACATTCGATAGAAATTAACCTTTATGGGTAAGTAAAATGGCTTTTGTCGTCACTGATAATTGTATTCAATGTAAATATACTGACTGCGTAGCTGTATGTCCGGCTGATGCCTTTCATGAAGGGCCAAACTTTTTGGTGATCAACCCCGACTCCTGTATCGATTGCGATTTATGCCCTATAGAATGCCCAGCCGAAGCAATTTACCAAGAAGATGAAGTACCAGAAAACCAAAGAGACTTTATTGAGCTTAACGCTGAGTTAGCGAAAACTTGGCCAGTTATTACCGAAGTTATCGCGCCGCCAGCCGACGCTGAAAAATGGGACGGCGTAGCCAATAAAATAGAAAACTTAATTACCGACCTCGAGTAGCAAGCACATCTCCCGTTTGTTATTTGGCGGTTATTACCGTTACCAAGCTTATATTCTATTAATCCTCGACTATAATTACTCATATTCTCACCTAACTTGGTAAAGAATAATGTGGCAAACCATTGAGCAAGAAATTTCCCAAGTAATTGACGAGCCGTTCAATATCAAACATAAGCAAGTTGTAACGGGTGGTGATATCAATTTATGTTATTGGTTAAGTAACTATCAACGCAATTATTTCGTCAAACTTAATGACAAGTCTCGACTTCAGCAATTTGAGTCTGAAGCTTATTCTTTAGCGCAAATAAAACAATTAAATGTCATGGGCTGCCCTAATGTTTTAACAACAGGCACAACTTTAGACAAAAGCTTCCTTGTACTTGAATATCTGCCATTTAACCATGCCTCGAATCAAAACTGGTATTCATTTGGCAAACAACTAGCAACAATGCATAAGCAATCAAGCCATGGCCAATTTGGTTGGCAACATGACAACTATATTGGTACAACGCCACAACCAAATAGTTGGCAAAGTAATTGGAGGACATTTTTTGCTGAACAAAGAATAGGCTGGCAATTGCAACTACTCGCAGAGAAATCAGTAAAGTTGGGCTCAATTGACCACATTATTAACGTTTGTCACGACGCCTTACTACACCACCAAGTAATGCCCTGTTTAGTTCATGGTGATTTATGGCAAGGAAATGTCGGTTTTAGCAACAACGCTGCCTATGTTTTTGACCCCGCATGTTACTACGGCGATAGAGAAGTCGACATTGCCATGTCGGAATTGTTTGGCCAAATGCCAGACGAGTTTTATCAAGGTTATCAAGAAGTTTTTCCTCTTGACGCTAACTACGACAAGCGGAAGTTAATTTACAACTTTTACCATGTTCTCAATCATGCCAATTTATTTGGCGGTGTTTATATTGAGCAGTCAAAAGCTAACTTATCACGTATTCTAGCACTGCATTAACATATTAAAGTTTTACAGATAATTGCTAACATATTTTTGCGAATTTTCGCCATGAAAAATTCGCACTTTAACTGAAAGCGTACATACTAAAACTAACGGTTAATTCAAAAAATCTAGGAGGCAGTATGCCCCAAGAGATTAAAGAACAACGCATTGAATGCCCGCATTGCGGACATAATATTCGCGTAACATTAGACGCCAGTGAAGGTGATCAAGACTACTACGATGAATGCCCAGCTTGTTGTATGGAAATGCATTTAAATTTACACGTTGATGAATATCACCAAAAAATACAGCTCGCCGTAGATAGCGACGACGAACAAGTTTTTTAATCAACCATCATTTCGCATTACTCAACAACAATCGTTTAGCATTTTGCTTAATGGCTAACGGCTTCATTACTGTACTTTTAAGTTCATGCGCTCAATCGTTTCCACTATGGTCATGGTTTGCTGGTCAAATTCAATATTAACCTTATCGTCCACACCAATTTTACTTAGGTTGGTTCTCATTAAAGTTTCAGGAATTAAATGCACTGAAAAATGCTCATCAACATCAGCACCCAAGGTTAAACTAACACCGTTAATGCTAATAAAGCCTTTGGCAAAAATGTATTTTTTATAGTGTTCGTCTATCGAAAACGAAAGCGTGCAGTTGTCTGAGCTTTCGTCACGTTTTACAACTACAGCTTGTGTATGTACATGGCCACTTAACATATGGCCACCAATTTCATCACCCACTTTTAACGAGCGTTCAACATTAACTAACATGCCTTCATGAATATCGGCTAAATTCGACACTCGTAAGGTTTCATCAATCACGTCAAAGGTAATAAAACTTTTCTTATCGTTTAGCTCAGCTAAATTGCCAAACTCAACCGCCGTTAAACACACACCATTAATGGCAACACTAGCCCCCGTTTCTAGGTTATTAATAAGCGATTGTTCTAACGCTATTTTTAAGGTTATCGCATTATTTTTGCGAATTATCGAAATAACCTCAGCTTGTGATTGCACTATACCTGTAAACATATATCATCCAGATAAATAAACTTTTTTCCATCTTAACAAATTACCGTCGACGAAATAATTACCTAAATGAACATTAATCGCTTTTTTTCCAACAGCAAAAATTTAATGAAATTGGCCTACCCAATTTTAATTGCCCAACTTATCCAAAATTTAATGGGTTTTGCCGACACCGTAATGGCCGGACGCGTTAGCGCCACTGACATGGCAGCCGTTGCCGTAGCAAGTAGCGTGTGGTTGCCACTTATATTAACCATTTCTGGTTTAGTGATGGCACTTGCCAGTATTGTTTCGCAGCTTTCAGGCGCAAAACAATTTAACGATGTAGCCAAGGCGAGTTACCAAACCGCTTGGATAGCCGTATTCTTTTCTGTCATCATTATTGTGCTGTACTACATAGCTACACCGCTATTAATTGACTCTATTGCTTTAGAGCCAGAATTAAAACGCTTAATGTTTGAATACCTTGGTTATATCGTTTGGGGTGGCCCAGGTTATTGTTTGTACTTGGTTCTGCGAAACTACTCTGAAGGTTTGTCACATACCCGACCAACTATGATCATCAGCATACTTGGCTTACTGATCAACATTCCCGCTAACTACATTTTCATTTATGGTGAATTTGGCGCACCAGCACTTGGCGGCGCAGGCTGTGGTGTTGCTACGGCTATTGTTTATTGGGTGATGTTCCTTGGCATGTTTACTTATGCTTATTTTTCAAAACACTTAAAGCACGCACCACTGTTTACCAAGTTTTTCTGGCCACAATGGAGCGAAATTAAAACCATATTAGCTTTAGGTGTACCAATTGCCCTGTCTTTACTATTTGAAGTGAGCTTGTTTGCCGCTGTTGCTATTATTCTTGCGCCATTTGGTGCCAATGTCGTAGCGAGCCACCAAATCGCAATTAACTTTTCCGGCTTAGTGTTTATGGTTCCGTTAAGTTTGGCAATGGCTGTCACCATTAAAGTAGGCTTTGAAGTTGGAAATAAAAACTTAGAACAAGCAAAAGAGCTTTGTCGCTATTCCGTAATATTAGGATTAATTATCGCTGTTGTAACTGCCGCAATAACTTTGCTATTTAGCCATCAAATAGCGGCTATTTATACCATTGACGAAGATGTACTTGAACTCGCTGCCAGCTTAATGTTTTTAGCAGCACTGTTTCAATTTTCAGACGCAATACAAGTAATATCGGCTGGCGCATTACGTGGCTATAAAGATACTAAATCAATTCTTTATATTACCTTTTTCTCTTATTGGATTGTTGGCTTATCGTTCGGATTAATTCTTGGCATTACTGACTGGATAGTACCTGCCACAGGCCCTTATGGTTTTTGGATAGGCTTTATTTCTGGTTTAACGGTTGCCGCCATACTACTGGCATGGCGATTAAAAGTGGTGCAAAACCGTTTCGACCAACAAGCGTTAGCTAGCTAGTATTTTGTTTGAATACAAAGCGGTTTGTTGAATTAAGCAGCAATCGAGCAGCGTTTTACATAAAAGGGCTTGCACTTGCTAAAACAGATCGCTAACATAGCGCCTCGTTGAGTCCTTCAACTTGTATACGTCCGTAGCTCAGTTGGTTAGAGCGCATCCTTGACATGGATGAGGTCGGTGATTCGAATTCACTCGGACGTACCAAAATTCTCTTTATTATTCAATCTCTTACTTTATAAGTTAGTTTAAGCTGTTCGCTTTTTGTCTAGCAAAATTTGAATTCAAAAACTTTTAGATACGTTTATCATTTCACTATTTACTGACTGCATTAATGGCTGAAGCTGTTCTGTTCGTGCATTAAACCAGTAGTCAATATTCTCTGGTAAAACAATTACAGGCATGCGTTTATGGTACTGCTTGCACTTTTCATTGGGTGATGTCGTTAATGTTACCAGCTGATGAATATCACTATTGTAGGTTATTCCCGCCATATACATTGGCTGATTATCGGCATGACTAAACAAATATTTTACTTTTTTACCTTCTTCAGCTCTCCATTCATACCAGCCCGAGCATGGTACTAAACAACGGTTACTATTAAAGGCATTTCTAAACGTTGGTTTTTGAGCAGCAGTTTCGCTTTGAGCATTAATAAGCAATCTTTTAGACCAGCTAGGTTGTATTCCCCAACTTGTATCTAATTGCTGATAGTTTCCGTCAATTAACGATATTGTTGACGTGTTTTGACTTGGGCACAAATCATTATTTGATTCAGTCCAAAATTTAATGCCAACTGCATCACTAACAATTTGACACAAGGGGTCGTTAATAACGTTCATTCTGCCACACATAACCAATCTCAATCTCAATATCAATATCAATATCATATGAAAGAAATTAGTTTAATATAATTCATAAAACATAAACAACTAATAGACATTTTCGAAATCTCATCGTATCTTGCGAGCCATACGACAATAGGAACGAATAACCAAGGGAACTACGCATTGGTATATGTAGCTTTATTTTTAATCATTATTCTATATTTTAAAATTGCAGATAATTATCACCGAGTATTTTCATATAAATATGGGAAGATGAGATCAAAATTTGATTGGCTCAAATTTATTTGTTTTTGTCTAACAATCTCAGTAATCATATTATCTGTGATTTACTATGTTATTGAGTCAGGTGAAAACTCACCTCTTGCATATATATTTTTAGTACCATTCATTACAGGCTATCAGGCCTATTTTTTCCTAGCAAAGTTTAACTGTAATGAATTTTCGTTTTCAAGAATGATCCCTTTTAGTAAGTCATACAATATCCATTTATCTAACCCTCTCATTGATAAATTAAAAAGAATAAAAAAGAAAGAGGCAGAAAACACAATAAGCGCTCGTAATTATTTAAATAATATTACTGAAAAGAAATTAGTGGATGAAATTAATTTTTGTTTTGAAAAAAAGAATGCAAAGCGTATCGTTATGACCTCACATCATATAGGCCAAGAAGATTACAAAAAGGAAGTGATAAATCACCTTTCTCTAAAGAATTTCATCATTAAAGAAAATTCAATTTCTTTACCAGAAAGGTATTTAATGGCCTTAGTTCTATCAATTATGCTTAGAAGCTTAAAACCACTTTATTGGAAATTTGGAAGATTAGATATATATCTTTCAACTCACTAAAGTTTACTATAAATATTTCTTTTTGGTTTATCCCCAAAGGCTAGGCTCTTTATAGCCCTTTAAAAATAGGACACATGAGAAACCAGAAAAATACTTTATCCTCGTGTTACTAAGACGGGGGTCTTAGATTACTTCTCAATTTTACAATCGCTCATTAAATTATTTTGAAAATAATGAATTGCAATTGAATTGCCAAAAGTAGAAAGTCACTCTTGACTTCGCTTAGCCCAGAATGCAGTATTCTTTTGACGTTTCTCCTATTTATTTTTTAAAGGAGAACCATATGGCCATTTTTTTAGTTTTAATCAGTTTAGCTATTCTATTTCTTATTGCTGCTGTTGCCCTCTATTTAAAAAATCCTTCAGAAAAAATTCAAGAGCTAATAATAAATAGAATATTAATATTTGCTTTGTTACTTCTATCTGCTGCAATTGTTCGTACTAATATTAGTATCGACAAGGTAGTAAACTTAATCCAAACATTATCTAACTGACAATATTAAATTAAGCTCCTAATCTGATGACGTCATTATTGCTTACTAGTTTCCAACCCCAAATTTTAAATAGAACGTGAACAAGTTCACAACCTCAGTAAAATTTCGCGTTAACGTTTTTCTTTGTGGTGCTCATCAACAATTTTGTACATATGCACCCGATTGATGAAGTTAAATTCTGCGGATTCATTCCAAAGCTTAAGCAGATAGTTAAACTCTTTGACTTCATATGGCCTGGCTGTTTCTGTTAGTACTTTCTCTCACAAGTAATTAAAGCTATTGAATTGCTCTCTATTCATCATAAACACTCCGTTTCTGTTTACGATTATTCCTTATTTATCGGTTGAACTATCTTGTTTAGCGCGCAGAAAAAAATCATCAAATACATTGTGGTCGCGAGACTGTCCCCATTCATCAAGAAGTAGGTGATACTCAGCCAGTTCTTGCGGAGTTGCTGTTTGTTTAGTGGCTTTATCTGATAAATAGCTAAAGCGCTCTTGTTTAGCATTATGCATAATAAGCACTCCTTGCTTAGGTCATTTAACTATCGTACAAAATGCAAAAATTTCAAGTATCAGCGCTGTTAGCATTACCCCAATAAATAACCTTAAGTAGGTGGATATATAAGAATTAATCGTTAACTTAAAGCCAGTGGTGCCCTTTCAGCATTTAACGCCGCCCAGTGATTAACTTCTGAAACGACTAGCCCGTCGTTATCGTCAAGCAAGGCTTTAAAGTGATCACGTATTCGCTCAACCGATGTGTCTGCCTTTTTTAAACACCAAGTTGACTCTAACACCCGAATGGCCCCTAAATGTTCAAGCTCGTCAATTAATTTTAAATCGTTTGCTCTATCGCATAAGTCGTAAGTTAAAAAGTACAACGCCAAAACAGCACTCCTTATGTGTTCAGCTGTAGGCCGCAATAAATATAGCCTCAAATGAACGTAGGTTTAATAAAGCCTTGATGATACAAAAATGTTTAATAAAAACCATTACACGACATTACACGCGATTTTTTCGCTATAAAAGCACACGTTCGTTACACACCATTAACAAGCAAAAGCCTTATTAATTTAGTTTTTAATAAGCTTTAGTCACGTTAATCATGTCATTATGTACCGCCTGCATTACTGGTGGTAAATGCTCAGTTGCCGCATTAAACTAATAATCAATGCGCTTATGATAAAGCTGACTTTTTTCATTGGGTGAAGTCGTAATTTGTTTCAGTCCAAAATTTAATACCTAGGGTATCACTGACAATTTTACATAGAGGATCGTTAATAACGTTCATTCTAGCGCACATAATTTTCCTCACCTTTTATATACATACACAAGCCCCATCACTAATATTCAAAAAACTTAATCAACTCTTAAGCACAGTAATTGAAGATAATAAACTCATGCAATCCATTTAAAAGTTCGTGTAACTGAAAGATTATTTGATGAGAAAACTGCTGCACTTGTTATAATGGCCACATAGACCATCACGAAAACGACTATGAATTACACCACGATTGAAGAATTAAAAAACGCTTGGATATTCAAACATAAAAGCTTACCTATTAGTGATAGCGACAAAGAAAAAATTAAACCTATGACGGCTAATAGAGCAAAAGTATTATGGGACGGCAATATTAGTAAACAAGTTGACCACCCTGACTTTTTCAAAAAAGGTGATTGGGCTGAAAATGGTAGCTCATGGCTAGATAGTGGTAAATGGGAAAGTACTTGGGACGGTGATAACGAACAATTACCCGAACAAATTCTACAACATTTAAACTGGGACAATAATACCGTTATTTATTATTGTTCAAGCCGTAATAACGTTATTGAAACCACTTGGGCAGTATTTAAACGTTGTTGGAAAAACTTCTTATTTATGGATGACGGACCTATTTTAATCGGTAAAAAACGCAAAGAAGCGGTGCAATTTTTATCAACCGGTTATTTTAAATTGGGTAATAGAACTAGCTAAACTAACAAAGACAAAAATTCAGGGGCATTGTGCCCCTTTATTTTTATTTTAGAAAACTACTGATAACTTGGCTCCGGTATAAGCTTGGCTATCGGCCTTCCAATATTCGCCATCGACTTGTCGATAGCGTGTAAATGCTTCAATTTGCAGGTGTTCAAACTTAAAACCGGCACCAACACCAATATAACCGTCTATGTCATTCGAATCATCATGATGACTTCTATTGGCAACAACATAGTCATTATCATCATCGCTGTAGAAAACCCGATAATGATGATCTTCATCGCGATCTTGAAATGCCAACTCACCTAAATCAAAGCCCACTTCTGCGTAAGCGAAGATATCAGAAAAATAGCCGAATTTAAAACCAGCTTCCCAGGCTAAATAGTCGTGTTGATCGCCGTCTCTATCTGTCACTTCTGCTTTACCAATTGAGCTAAGAACCGACATACCAAAATTTGAATCTCTATTTGTTAACCAAATTTCAGTACCAATACCTGAAATATAGTCATCACCATTAACTTCATTTTTAACAAAAAAACCGAACTTAGGTGCTTGACTAGCACTAGCACTAAACGCCGCTAAAAAAAGTACCATAACTAGTGGCGTAATTAAGTATTTAATGCCGAACGTTATCGACTTATTTTGAATTGTTGAATGCGCTAACATGAGCGTCCTTACTATAGGGTTTGCTGACCTGGTAAATACAGCTTAAAACATAGGACTGTTCGCTTCAGTAACGAAACTGTTAGTTAATCAAGGCATAGTGTTAGAAAGTGTAAGCAATAAAGAAGCGAAAAATAAAAAGGTAGCCTTAGCTACCTTTAATGAATTAATTTAGCAAAATAAAGCGTTGCTATGCTTCTTCACTTGAAAGCATTACCGCAAACCAGCGCCCTTCTGCAGAACTTTCTAACGCTATTTTTATTACCATGGTTAATGGTACAGAAAGTAGCATACCCACAGTGCCTAATAACCAACCCCAGAAAATTAAAGAAAGAAAAACAACCAGCGTTGATAACCCTAAGCCTCGTCCTAAATATCGAGGTTCAACAACGTTACCCATTACCGTATTTATCGTTAGATAACCTAAACCAATAAAGCCAGCCGCCGCCGGACCTAATTGTAAAACGGCCAACAATACGGCAGGCACTGCGGCAATAATAGAGCCAATATTTGGAATATAATTCAACAAAAAGGCAAGCACACCCCATAATAAAAAGAAGTCTAAACCAAATATCCATAACATGGTTGAAACGCACACACCTGTGGCGATACTAACCAATGTTTTAATTGCGATATAGTTATTTACTGACGCTAAAAATTCATCAATTTGCTTTAACCTTGCTTCAGGATCATCCATTGCTAAATGCAATTTTCTTGGAATTGAATAAGCTTCAAACAACATAAATATTACGGTGATAATGATCAAAAATAAGTTGGTCATTACGCCACCTAATCCACTAAGCATATTCGCAGCTAATCCCATGGCTGCACCGGGGTCAAAATATTTAATTAACAGATCAGAGGATACTTTTATATTGTATTTATCAAGTTGGGCAGTAACCCAAATAAACTCTTCTTTAAGTTGTGCACGATACTGCGGAAGGTTCTGTGAAAGTTCATTTAATGAATTACCCACAAGCCCGGCGAGAGATAACACAATTGATAAGAAAATAACAATTACAAAAATCACCGCAATTGGTTTTGGTATTTTATATTTTTGTGCTTTAACCACTAATGGGTTACAAATAATGGCAATAAATGCCGAAAGTAAAAATGGTACTAAAATGGTGGCCGCGGTTTTAACACCAGCTAACACGACAAATAAGGCCGCCGTTACTAATAAAAACTTCACTGTGCCTTCAGATTTTCCTTGTAAACCCATAACTTAGTCTAATTCAATTTATCTTGAGAAAACTATACGCGATTTTATAGCTAACTAGCCAGCAAAAACGCGTATAGAGACTAAATTTATACGACTTATGCTTCCTTACATGGTTCTCCGTATCAAAGTAACGCTTGAAAGGTTCAATAAACGCCAACAACTTAGCATACCAATAAGGCCAACAAATAAGGCACCAGCACCTATACCGACTAACCAGTATTGAAAATGAAAGCTGCCCGACATTTGAAAAACTTGGCTTTGTAGAATATAAACCGCGATTTCCATGCCGATACTTGCCATTAAACCAGCAATAGCACCTAATGCAACAAACTCATACAATACACTATTACGCAGCAACTTACCTTTAGCACCAAGTGTTCTTAATATAGCTAATTCCCGCTCTCGCTCTTCCATACTGGCTTGTACTTGCGCAATTAATACTAAACTACCTGCAAGTACTACAAGAATAAGAATGAGCTGAATGGCTACCGACACCTGCTCAATTATATTATTGAGTTGCGCCATGATTGCCGCAAAATCCATTAATGTAACAGTTGGGAAATTCGCCATAAAGCGGTAAACCATATCGCGGTCTTGATCAGTCACTGACCACGCTGAAATTGCCGTTGTTGGAAATTTATCAAGCACGCTTTGGTTAAAGATCATAATGAAATTTAACTGACGGCTTTGCCAATTCACTTCTCGAATACTGGTTACTGGCACGGTAAACTCATCAGAGCCTAAGGTAAAAGTTAATTCATCACCTAAGTTAATTTCTAGACGTTCTGCCATATTACTTTCAATTGACACTTGTGGTGTTTGATCATCAACTTGCCACCACTGCCCATCGATTACTTCATTCTCAACTGGCAATTCATTGCGCCAAGTTAAGCCAAGTTCACGGCCAGCGCCACGACGACCTTCTTGTCGCGGCTGTTCATTGTCAGTATCGTTAGCTTTTTCATTCTTGGCTTCGTTATCTGATTCCGCACTACCACCTTGACGGTTATCATCATCTTCACGAATAGTTTTTTCACCATTTATTGCCGACAAACGGCCGCGATAAATATTATAAAAGCCTTGGTTAGCAATATTATTTTCATTGACAAATGCCTGCAAAGGAGACACTTGCTCAGGGGTTATGTTGATTAAATAATGGTTAGGCGTGTCTTCAGGGAATTGCTGTTCCCACTCCGACAAAATAGAGCTTTTCATCACGGTAATTAACAGCAAAAGTTTTATGGCAATTGTAAAGCTCACCAATTGCACACTGTTTTCACTGGCACGGCGTTTCAAATTGGCCAGCGCCAAATGCCATGACTTACCTGCTTTGGTGCCAACTGTGCGGCCGGCACTCATTAAACCTCGGCCAAATAACAGCAAAATAAAAGAAACAAAAATGCCACCTAAGAGCAATGCTGCACTCATAATGAGGTTTTGGCTAAAAATAAACAGCAGTAAAAATAGTGCCAACAATGGTGGTAATTGATGCCAACCAAATCTAGCCACTTTTAGTTGACTAAAACCGCGAATAACATTTAATGGTGAACTTGCCACTAAGGTCATAATTGGATGAATGGCAAAAGCAATGGCGCATAATAATCCGGTAAAAATTGCCGTTAAAAATGGCACAAAGGTTAGCGGTGCATCATCTAACGAAAGATAGTTTGCAATGGCATTAACGCCAAGTAAAAGCAAGCCATAACCAACAATTAAACCAACAGCGATACTCAAACAGCTTAATAATGTCCAATGTAGGCAATACAGTTTACGCACATGAGAAATAGACGCACCCATAGCTTTAAAAATAGATACTGTTGATTGGTGACGCTGACCATAACGACGACTTGCCACCGCAACGGCAACAGCCGCCAATACTATGCCTAACATACTTGCTAAAGATAAAAACTTTTCAGCGGTATCTAGTATGTTTGATAAACGATTTTGAGCCGCTTTAGCATCGTACCACCGCTGACTTTCATTTATTTGCGGTTTTATCCAATCTTCAAAGGCTTCTACGTCACTTGTTTCACCAGCAAATAAATACTTGTAGCCCATACGGCTACCTGGCTGAATGAGCTCAGTTTTCGGCATATCAGCAATATTTAAAATTATGGTTGGGCCAGCGATAAAAGCGCGGTAAGACCTGTCAGGAATATCGGTAACAATACCGGCAATGGTTAATGGCGCAACACCAATTTCGACTGTATCGCCGATATTTACAGCAAGGCGACTTAACACACTAGGTTCAACCCAAACCGTACCGGGTTTAGGTGCATTTACAACCTCACTATTGTGTTGTGTTAAAGACTTTTTAACGCGAAGTTCACCCCGTAACGGATAGCTTTCAGAAACCGCGTCAATTTCGCTTAACAGCATATTATCGCCAGCGAAGGCCATTGACTCAGTTTCAATTTTTCGTGCGTGATTCAACGAAAGCTGCTGGCTTTTCTCCAAAATACTCGCATCTGCTTCTGAAGACATACGTAAAACACGGTCTGCGCCTATGGTATTTGTACTATTAGCGACTATGGCGTGTTTTATTTGCCCAGAAAAACCCGTTAATGAAAATACCGTTGCCACGGCGAGTACAATAGCGAGGAAAATAATAGTGAGTTCACCGCGTCGAAGCTCATGGTGTAGTAACCGTAACGACTGCGCAAACCACATAGATGATTTATTCGTATTAACTGCGCTCATATTAACCTACTTGTGGTACTGAACTTGGGTTGTTTGCATTGTCTTCATTAGTTAATTCACTTTCTTGAATTACAATTTGCCCGTCACCATCATTTGCAACATCAATAGCATTCACCGCTTGTTTTTCTTGTAGTACACCACTGTCCATTTCTACTTGGCGTTGGCATCTAGCAGCAAGTTTTGGATCATGTGTTACCAGTACTAAGGTAGTGCCCTCTTTGGCGTTAAGGTCAAAAATTAAATCGGTAATATGCTGCCCTGTTTTACTATCAAGGTTACCCGTGGGTTCGTCAGCAAATAAAATATCTGGCTTGGCGATAAAAGCTCTAGCAATAGCGACACGTTGTTGTTCACCGCCTGAGAGTTGCGATGGGTAATGGTCAAACCTATCACCAAGCCCCACTTGTTTCAGTAACGCTTCTCCACGTTCTTGGGCATCTGCTTGATTAGCAAGTTCTGCCGGAAGCATGACATTTTCCAATGCCGTTAAACTATTAATCAGTAAAAACTGCTGGAAAATAAACCCAACGTGCTGTGCGCGTACTTGGCTTCGTTGTTCTTCATTAAACTGGTGAAGTGGCTGATTTTTAAGGTACACTTCACCTGAACTAGGTAAATCTAGCCCTGCTAATATTGACAGTAAAGTGGTTTTACCTGAGCCAGAAGAGCCGACAATAGCGATTGACTCACCTGCCGCAACTGTTAAATTGAGTGGCTGAAGCAAAGCTAAAGTTTTGTCTTCAACTTGAACTGATTTAGTTAAGCTTTTAACGCTTAAAATACTCTCGGAATTTACATGCATGAAAAATTATCCACTTTTTATATTATTTATTAGTTTATTCATTGTTACTGCGGTTAATGCGGCAGCTGCAAAAACCAGTGTTACGCCCAAAACCAATATATTACTCTTAGGTGATAGTATCAGCGCAAGTTACGGGATGAAACCCACTCAAGGTTGGGTTCATTTATTAAACCAAAAACTTGCGCAACAAAATCAACCATACACAATTATAAATGCCAGTGTTAGTGGAGAAACGACGAGTGGCGGTTTATCAAGGTTAGCAGGCATTTTAAACAATGAAAATATTGACCATTTATTGATCGAACTAGGTGGAAATGACGGTTTACGTGGCTATTCACCTAAGTTAATTAAACATAATTTGTTACAAATGATCAAATTAGCAAAAGATAAAAACATAAAAGTATCAATGATTAAGATAAAAATAACGCCTAATTATGGCCCAAGATACAATAAAATGTTTGAACAAGTATTTGAAGATGTTGCCAGTGAGACTGAAATAACATTATTGCCGTTTTTTATGGAAGAAGTTGCAACAAATAAAGCACTAATGCAAGCCGATGGCATTCACCCCAATGCCAGCGCACAACCTATTATTGCAAACTATGTTGAGCAACAACTAGCCACTTTAATGAGCTCGGAGCATTAATACTCAATGGAATTTATTTGGATCGGATTTGCTTTTATATGTGGCCTGCTTACTAAGGTTATTGCCTTACCACCATCGATTGGTTATTTAGCTGCAGGCTTTGTTCTACACTTTTTGGGCTATCAAGCTGACAGTATGGTAACGGCCTTGGCCGATATCGGTATTACCTTAATGCTTTTTACTATCGGTTTAAAACTCAATATAAAAGATTTAATAAAACCAGAAGTTTGGCTTGGTAGCTTAAGTCATACGTTAATTTGGCTAGTTATTGGTGTTGTACTTCTAAAAGTTATTGCACTTATCAGCATTCCATTTATTAGTGGTTTAGATACCACAACATCTGCATTGATCGTTTTCGCGCTTAGTTTTAGCAGTACCGTTTGTGTGGTCAAATTAATGGAAGATCATGGTGAAATGCGTACCCGGCACGGCAAACTAGCCATTGGTATACTGGTAATGCAGGATGTAGTGGCGGTGATTTTTTTAGTATTAGCAACCGGAAAAATACCAAGCCCTTGGGCAGCTTCGCTTTTACTACTCATTCCATTAAAACCTTTGATTAAAAAAATGATCGACAAAGCAGGTCACGGCGAGTTGATCCCTCTAATGGGTTTTTTTGTCGCTTTTGGCGCTTATGAATTATTTGAATTGGTAAAAATTAAAGGTGATTTAGGCGCCCTACTTGCGGGTATGTATTTGGCTTCACACAGCAAGGCAACTGAAATTTCCAAGTCACTGTTAAGCTTCAAAGATTTATTTTTAATTGGCTTTTTCTTATCTATAGGTTTCACCGCTTTACCTACTCTAGAAATGTTGCTGATAGCGTCAATTTTAACCTTGCTTTTACCTATCAAGTTTTTGTTATTTTTCTTTATCTTAGTGAAGCTAAACCTGCGCGGTAGAACAGCATTTTTATCAGCATTAGCATTAAGTAATTTCAGTGAATTTGGCCTGATAATCGCATCACTAAGTAGTAAATCTGGTTGGCTATCACCTGAATGGCTAGTTATTTTGTCACTTGCGGTTTCGTTATCATTTATTTTGACCAATATATTATACAACTTTGCTCATGACTATTTTGCCAATAACAAAGAGAAGTTTAAACGCTTTGAAAGTAATAAACGTTTAGCCGAAGATAATTTTATTCAGCCATGCTCTGCCCCAATAGCCATTATAGGTATGGGTCGTGTTGGAATGGGTGCTTATAAAGCCCTAAATGCACAAACAGAAAACCAAGCCTGGGGATTAGATACAGACAAGAATAAAGTTAAATGGTTAAATGAAAACGGCGTTCAAGCCTATTTAGGTGACGCTGAAGATGCTGACTTTTGGGAAAGTATTGATCTTAGTAAAATTGAATTAACGCTACTCGCCCTGCCCTCAGTGCAAGATATTATGAATATTACCGCACAAATTAAGCGTACAAATTATCAAGGGAAAATTGCCGCTATTGCTCGATACGATGATGAACGTATTGCTTTAGAGAACTTTGGTGTAGATAAGGTATTTAACTTTTACAACGAAGCCGGTGTTGGTTTTGCTGAAGAGAGTATTAATTTGATACAACAATAATCGTATTACGCAACCCTAGCTGCCTTTATTTATGTGATACAAGGTAGCTAATCACGGTTTCATTCGTCAAATTTCAGACATAAAAAAACCGACATAAGTCGGTTTTATTATTTTCACTTTTAAGCACTGAATATCTGCATAAAAGCAAAATAAATAGTGGCATCCCTAAGGGGATTCGAACCCCTGTTACCGCCGTGAAAGGGCGGTGTCCTAGGCCTCTAGACGATAGGGACACAAGACAATGTGATTAAAGTTAAATAATTTAACCCGTTCACGTATTGTATCTGATTGCTAAACATTAAAAAAACATTTATCAATCTAAGTTAATGGTGGCATCCCTAAGGGGATTCGAACCCCTGTTACCGCCGTGAAAGGGCGGTGTCCTAGGCCTCTAGACGATAGGGACACATCAATACCAAATGAAATACTTAGTTATAAAATTACCGTAAAAAGCTCTAGCCTAGTGAACTTATGATAACTTTATATATTCCATAGTATGTGTCAAAAACACTTACCAATAACTTATCTAACTAAAAATGAGTGGCATCCCTAAGGGGATTCGAACCCCTGTTACCGCCGTGAAAGGGCGGTGTCCTAGGCCTCTAGACGATAGGGACACATTATCAACCTGAAATACTTAGCATAATAAAACCGTATAAAGCTCTAGCCTAGTGAACTTATGGTTTACATATATATTTCTTGTTTGTGTCTAAAACACGAACTCATTTTCTTTTTTACTTCCGTAGAAGTCTTCCGAAGAAGTGGCATCCCTAAGGGGATTCGAACCCCTGTTACCGCCGTGAAAGGGCGGTGTCCTAGGCCTCTAGACGATAGGGACACTAAAACGATAAAATAAACTTTTCAGCTTATTTTTGTATTCCGATAACCTAAAGATTATCCAAACACCTTTATCTTTTTATCTATCTTTTAATATTGCATAAACAACACTAAATAATATGGTGGAGCTATGCGGGATCGAACCGCAGACCTCTTCGCTGCCAGCGAAGCGCTCTCCCAGCTGAGCTATAGCCCCACATAGAAATAAAATAAGTGGCCTAATACTTATCTTAACTCTCCTCCAAACAAGCAATCGAGTTACTCGTTGAAAGCGAGGCGCATTCTAAGCAGCGACCATGATACTGTCAACACTTATTTTAGATATTAATGCATTTTTTTCAAAGATTTCATCTAACTGATTACTTATAGAACAAGTTGACTAAAATTTGTCTTATCAAGCGTTTATATTAGTCGTTATGCGATAACTATCTAGGAATAAAATAAAAACTTTGCTGTTATTTCCTAGTGTTAATTTAAAAATGGTCGCTAAGCTTTCTACTTAACAAGCTAACTCATGCAGAAACTCTAGCTTGTAGCTTTATTTATCGTATAATTAACGTTATGGTTATAGCTCAATTGAAAAAAATAATAGTTATATGCAGCTAAAAGAGCTCAATGTGGTTGCCATTGGCGGAGGTCACGGTCTAGGGCGTGTACTTTCTACTCTCTCCTTCCTTGGTAATCAATTAACAGGTATTGTCACCACTACTGATAATGGTGGCTCTACCGGACGTTTAAGAAAACGCAGTAGTTCGATTGCTTGGGGTGATTTGCGTAATTGTTTAACTCAGCTGGTTGATGAGCAATCAGTGGGTAGCCAATTATTTAACTTTCGCTTCGATGGCCAAGATGAACTTGGCGGCCATAATCTTGGTAATCTAATTTTATACGGTTTAGGTCAAATACACTCCCGTCCTTTAGAGTCTATTAAACTTGTTCGTCGACTACTAGGTGTAAAGACACCGGTACTGCCTATGTCAGAAACACCGACAGACTTGATGGCTTTTTATCCTGAAGGTCGTTGTCGCGTAGGTGAATTATCTGTTGATGAAATGCCGATAATGCCTAAAAATTTGATGTTGGCTCCACTCGTTAAAACCTTGCCCAACTGTATTGATGCCATATTAAATGCTGATTTGGTGATACTTGGCCCTGGAAGCTTTCTTACGAGTGTTGTACCACCACTATTAGTACGCGACATAAGCAACGCGCTAAAGCAAACCAATGCACACCGTGTTTTTATTGATAATATTATTGCCGAAAATAGTCCGGCGGCAGATTTAAGCCTAGATGAAAAGCTAACTTGGATAGAAGACAATATAGGATGTTTACCTATCGATAGTGCCATTTGTCATGATCACAAAGTGACCTCTAAGCGAATAAGTGTTTGCCATCATGAGTTAAGCAGCGACACTGTGGCCCATTACCATAGCCGCGATAAGCTAATTGCGGCATTAAATATGTGTATATCAAAAGCACTTAATGCCAATGACGAAATGCCAGCCAACGCCGTTAACTCAAATTAAAACTCATATTAAAGTAAAGAGAAAATTATCCATCAAAAAAGCCAACGACTAACGTTGGCTTTTTTATGTGAATTGCTAGGCCAAATTACATTACTTTTGGCTTTCATCTTGGCTAATACGACTAGCAACCGCGCCCATTTGCCCTTTGTATTTGGCATCATCACGTTTGTTATAAGGGCGTAGTGCACTTGATGACATAGTTTCAAAGTTTAGCGCTGCTATTTTCATTTTAGGGCGCAAAGCTAACGGTAATTTTCCACTATTATAAAACTCTAAAACAATTTGTCCTGACCAACCTGGGTCAATACGGTGTGCGGTCACATGTACCATGAGTCCTAAGCGCGCTAACGATGAGCGGCCATCTAACCAACCAACAATATTATCTGGCAAAGTAACTGACTCATAAGTCACCGCCAATGCTAATTCACCTGGATGTAGAAAAAATGCATCACCATCTTTAATAAATATTTCATCGCTCATGACTGAATTCATGGCATTTTGCATTTCATCTTTCGGACCACTCAAATCGATATATGGCGCGGTATGATCTTGAAATACCCTAAATTCATTACCTAAACGAATATCAACGCTGACGCCTGAAATCATGCTGCTGTCAGGAGTGGGAGAAATTTTTATCTCGCCTTTGCTAATACTTTCTTCAATATCTTTGTCACACAATCTCATGATTATTCTTCTTAGATTTAGCTGTTAAATAAAGTAACGAATTACCACTACTTTACTATTAAATTATTTTTGTTTTAAATTTCTACATTAACTATCAACAACCTCGGGGGTTGTTGGGCTGCGCATATCTAACTGATAATAAAGTTGAGCAGCAACATTGCGCGCTATTTTACGATAGAGCTGAGCCAATTCACCAGTGCTATTTTCATTTATTAAGCAGCTGCCATCATCAGCATCTTCGCGAATACGAATATCTAACGGCAATTGCCCTAATAACTGTGTTTTAGCTGTGTTAGCAATACGCTCGCCACCACCTTCACCAAATAAATTCGAGTGATGCCCACAATTATCACATTGGTGATAACTCATGTTTTCAATAATACCCAAAACCGGTAATTTAACTTGGTCAAACATCGCCATGCCTTTTACTGCATCAACTAAGGCAATATCTTGTGGCGTGGTGATCACCAAAGCTCCTGCAACGGGCACTTGTTGCGCCAAAGTTAGTTGAATATCACCTGTACCTGGTGGCATATCAACAATTAAGTAATCTAAATCTGACCAGTCTGTTTCATTTAACAGTTGCGAAAAAGCGCGACTTGCCATTGGCCCACGCCACACAGTTGCATTGGCATCATCAACCAAAAAACCAATCGACATTGCTGCTAAACCATTCGCTTCTAGCGGCGTAATTAATTTACCATCACTTGATGTCGGTTTTTCACCTTTTAAACCCAACATGGTGGGAATTGACGGGCCATAAATATCTGCGTCTAATATGCCAACACTACAACCTTCAGCTATAAGCCCGTATGCTAAATTTACCGCCGTGGTTGATTTACCCACACCACCCTTACCTGACGATATCGCAATTATATTTTTAATGCCTTTAATTGAGTGCTGCCTTACCGGTTCAACCTGATATTCAACCTCAAAATGCACAGGTAAATTGACCTGCGCCGTTAATTGTTCAGCAAGTTCATGTAACTCACTGTCACACGGAAAAGGTAACGTGGTAGTGATCAGCAACTCGTCTTTAATTAAGTTCATCGCCAGCGCTTGGCATACCGATAAAAAGCCTAGCGGGAAAGTATCAGAGCGATAAGTATCAAGAAAATTATTAACGGCCTGTTGCGTTTCGCTAGTAGGGTCATTTTTAGAAAACATATTTTTAGTAAACTTATTTTTTGAGAAAAAAGTTGAGAACATTTTTAAAACGCGTTTTATCTTACCTTTATCACATAAAGGCGATAATTCTTAATGAAAAGTAATGACAAATTCTGTACCATTCACCGCATAATTACCACCAATAATATGTAAACTTTATATGTCTTTATCAAAGTCATCTGTATCAGCAACAGATAAACGTAAAATTTTAGTTACTTGTGCCCTCCCTTACGCCAATGGTTCAATTCATTTAGGCCATTTATTAGAGCATATTCAAACCGATATTTGGGTTCGCTTCCAACGTATGCGTGGTCATGAAACTTACTTTGTTTGTGCTGATGATGCTCACGGCACACCTATTATGCTAAAAGCTCAAGAGCTTGGCGTATCGCCTGAAGAGATGATCGCAGGTGTTCGCGAAGAACATATGGCGGACTTTGCTGATTTTCACATTAGTTTTGACAACTATCACTCAACACATAGCGATGAAAACAAAGCGTTTGCCGAAGAAATTTATAATCGTTTACATGCTAAAGGTCATATAAAAACACGTACCATTGAACAATTATACGATCCAGAAAAAGGTATGTTTTTACCTGATCGTTTCGTTAAAGGTACCTGTCCAAAATGTAAAAGTGAAGACCAAAACGGTGATAGCTGTGACAACTGTGGTGAAACCTATTCACCTACCGAAGTGTTAAACCCACGTTCAGTAGTTTCAGGGGCAACACCGGTTTTACGTGATTCAGAACATTATTTCTTCGACCTACCAGCGTTTGGCGAAATGCTACAAGAATGGACGCGTAGTGGTTCATTACAAGAAGAAATGGCGAACAAATTAGCGGAATGGTTTGAGTCAGGTTTGCAACAATGGGATATCAGCCGAGATGCGCCATACTTTGGTTTTGAAATTCCAAATGCACCGGGTAAATACTTCTACGTATGGTTAGATGCCCCTATTGGTTACATGGGCAGCTTTAAAAACTTATGTGATAAAACCGGTATCGACTTTGACGCATTTTGGAAGTTAAATTCTGAAGCTGAGCTTTACCACTTTATTGGTAAAGATATTATTTATTTCCACAGTTTATTCTGGCCTGCAATGTTAGAAGGTGCAGGTTTTAGAAAGCCAACGTCAGTTTACGCGCACGGTTTTGTTACCGTTAATGGCGCTAAAATGTCTAAATCTAAAGGTACCTTTATTAAAGGCCGTACTTACTTAGAGCATTTAAACCCAGAATATCTACGTTATTACTACGCGGCAAAACTTACCAGCCGTATTGATGATTTAGACTTAAACTTAGAAGATTTTGCACAACGTGTTAACTCTGACTTAGTGGGTAAAGTGGTTAATATTGCTTCTCGCTGTGCAAGCTTTATCACCAAGCGCTTTGACGGCATGTTATCAACAAATATTGATGACCAAGCACTAGCAGACGAAGTAATGGCTGCTGGTGATAGCATAGCGGCCCATTATGAGTCTCGTGACTTTGGTCGTGGTATGCGTGAAATCATGGCGCTAGCAGACAAAGTAAATGAATACATTGCTGTAAAAGAACCTTGGCAGTTAGTGAAAGACGAAACTAAGCAACAAGAAGTACATGACATTTGTTCATTAGGTATCAATATGTTCCGTACCTTGATGATTTATTTAAAGCCTGTGCTTCCGGTTTTAGCTGACAGTACAGCAGCGTTTTTAAATGATGAATTAATTTGGGAAGGCCACAAAACCTTATTAACAGATCATAAAATTAATAAGTTTAAAGCCCTACTACAGCGTGTTGATATGGATAAAGTCAACGCCATGACTGACGCATCAAAAGAGAACTTATCAAGTAAAGCAGAAGAGCCGAAAGCGAAAAAAGCGGATAAGAAAAAATCTAAAAAGTCAGAGCCAAAGCAAGAACTTACTGGCAAACCATTAGTCGATGACCCAATTTCAGAAGAGATTCAGTTTGATGACTTTGCGAAAATTGACTTACGCATCGCGAAAATTGTTAACGCTGAACATGTTGAAAAAGCCGATAAGCTTTTAAAGCTTACCTTATCGCTAGATAATGAAGAAGGTGGCGAAACGCGCCAAGTATTTGCTGGTATTAAATCAGCTTACCAACCTGAAGATTTAATTGGTAAACATACAGTAATGGTCGCTAACTTAGCGCCACGTAAAATGCGCTTTGGCATGTCAGAAGGCATGGTATTAGCTGCTGGCCCTGGTGGTAAAGATTTATGGATTTTAAACCCAGACGATGGCGCACAACCAGGCATGCGTGTTAAATAATTAACTGGCATTAATATACTAATTTAGGCAAACCTTTACGCAAATTTAGGTTTGCCTTTTTTATATTTCAAAATAAATTAATATCAGCGCTTATCGATGTTAAATCATGACATAAGGGCAAAATATTCAAAAAAACATCCTCTTTTTAATACAATCGAGTTTAATGAAGACATATATCTTTCATTCAATTTACTATACTGTAAAAATAATAACTCAAATAAGACATAGCCTTAGCCTACATGAGCAAATTTAAGCTTAGCCAAATTCCGTTATCTGCACGCATTATTGTTGCAATGGCCTTAGGCCTCATCATTGGTGGTCTAGGAACTTCACTTTTTTCCACCGTTGACCATTTAGCAAACGCCTTTGTTATGTTATTGCAAATGACAGCCCTGCCCTATATTTCATTGTCACTTATGGTTGGTATCGGCAGCTTGTCGGCTCATAAAGCTAAAGGCGCATTAAAAAGCAGTTTTCTGTGGTTATTAGCACTTATTACATTAACCTTAGGGTTTATTCTTTTAGCGCCATTATCTTTCCCTAATTGGCAAACCGCTGAATTTTATAGTGCTAATACCGTTAAAGTCAGTCAAGAATTTAACTTAATAGAACTGTTTATTCCGTCAAACCCGTTTAATGCCTTTGCTAATGCTATTGTTCCATCGGTCGTTTTATTTAGTGTTTTTATTGGCGTAGGTTTAATGCCAATTAAAAATAAACGGCAAGCCTTGAGTGTACTTAGTAGTTTGCAGCAATCCGTCAGTAATATTAGTAATCTGGTAATGCGCTTTGCCCCTATTGGCGTGTTTTGTATCGGTTGGCGAGCAGCCTCCTCACTCGACGCCTCACAACTTGATGGTTTAATGATCTATGTCGCCAGTGCTTTGGTACTTGTTGTGCTGTTATCTTTTGTGGTATTCCCAGCATTACTAGCTATGGTGACACCTTTTAGTTATCGCGCCATTTTAAAAGTATCACGCGAAGCTATGATCACGGCATTTGCCACTGGCAGCTTTTTTGTTGTTATTCCCATTATCGTTGAAAAAACCAAACAGCTCATTGCGGCCTATTATCCACAAACCACCAACGCCGATAAAATCTCAGAAGTAATTGTACCTATAAGTTTTAGTTTACCGGTAGGTGGAAAATTACTGGCGTTACTATTTGTGCTATTTGCCGCTTGGTTTTCTGGGGCTTACATTAGTTTTGAAGATTACCTACAGCTTATTGTTATAGGTATTCCACAACTATTTGGTACAAGTACCTTAGCAATGCAAAATTTATTAGAGTTGTTCAATGTATCTAGCTCAATGTTTGACTTCTTTATTGTCGCTGAGAACTTGGCAGTTGGCCGTTTATCCGCGTTATTATCTGTCACTTTTGCCAGTTGTTTGCCACTATTAATCGCTACCAGCATGGCAAAGGCTTTTCGCTTAAAAAAAGACATGTTAATTAAAAATATAGCGATTATTCCAGCACTGTCCATTGTTGCCTTTATTTCACTAAAATTTGCATTTAGCTCAATAAGTTATCAATACCAAGGTTATAACAAATTTATTAAACGCGATTTTATAATGGAAGAGGTTAAGAGCCATTATTTGAGCGAACCTGAGGTCAACAGTAGTACAATTCAACCTTTTACCGGTGTTCTTGAACGAATTAAGCAACGTGGCTTTATTCGTGTTGGCTACTTTCGAGACGATCTACCCTATTCATTTCATAATCACGAGGGCAAACTTGTTGGTTTTGATATTGAAATAATGAACCAACTAGCAATTGATTTGAACGTTGAAATTGAGTTTGTCAAAATATTTCATGATCAAGCTAAGCCTTTACTAGCCTCTGGATACCTTGATATTACTTCGGGCGTCCCAGTTATTCCTGACAATATGGCGCAATTTACCCTAACCATGCCCTATAGTACTCAAAACATTGCTATTGTTGTTAAAGACCAACGAAGAGCAGAATTTACCGAGTGGGAAAATATCACACAGCGAGAAGACTTAACCTTAGGGATCCCTGAAACTTTCTTTTATAAAAAAGCCATAGCGCGAAACTTTACCCATGGCAAAGCTTGGCAAATTTCAACACCTAGATTATTTTTTAAAGAAGAATTTGCCCATATTGACGCTATGGTATTTGGCGCGGCGGCTTCTTCTGCTTGGACATTATTAAACCCTGACTACACAGTTGTTGTACCAAAACCTGAACTACCGCCTTTATATATGGCATTTCCTATCAATAAAAACGACCATGCCTTTGAACTATTTATGCGAAACTGGATCTCAATGAAACAACAAAGCAAAACAATAGATAAACTATTTAATTATTGGATTAAAGGTAATGTAAACTTAGCCAATTAACTTTATTTACTCTATTGCCTTTGTCGCTATTACTTATTGGCTATTAGACCTAAACAACCGAAAAGAATTAACTAAATATCATGACAAAACAAACACTAAAATTGGCGCTAACGGCCGCAATATTGCTTACTGGCTGCGCAAAAATTAATGATATCTCAACAAACCTTGATCGCGATAACTTCAAACATTACTTTTCACCCGCTAAAGTGAAAATTGTTGAAAGCGAAAAGGACTTTACCGGTAAGTTTAAATTTGTTGGCTTAGTTGAGGGGGAGTCCTGCCAAGAAAAAGCCCATCATGCTGCGCCTAATGAAATTGATGCCCGCACAGAGGCACGACGTAACGCCTACGAGCTAGCAGCAAATGCGATTATTTTTAGCCAATGCCTGATGATCGAGTCTGATCAAGCGGCAAAGTACTGTGTAGCTTCAACCGTATGTTACGGACGTGCATACCAAGTTGAGCAATCAAATAATGACAAATAGCATAAACTTTGATGTTATTGGTACGGTTGAATCTCCATATAAAGAAAAGTTTGCTATTCCACGACAACCGGGCATTGTTAGTGCTGCACAAGGTAAAGTGATATTACATGGCTTAGCTAATAATATTGATACCGTACGAGGCTTAGAGCAATTTAGTCATCTATGGCTGTTATTTGTTTTTCATGGCACGCAAGAGCAAGGCTGGAAGCCCCTTGTGAGACCACCTCGTTTAGGTGGTAATAAAAAGCTTGGTGTTTTTGCCACCCGTTCAACATTTCGACCTAACCCTATTGGCATGTCAGTGGTTAAACTCGATAGAGTTGTACAACAAGGCTCGCATGTTATTCTTCATATCAATGAATTAGACTTACTCGACGGTACGCCAATCGTCGATATTAAGCCTTACGTGCCATACGCTGATATTGTCGAACAAGCGCAAGGCGGCTATGCTCATCAGCAACCAGAAACAAGCATTAGCGTAGTGTTTTCAGCTGAGGCGAAAACAATATTAACTACAGTTAGTGCAGAATACCCTACTTTACAAAGCCTTATTGAACAAGTGTTAAGCCAAGATCCGCGCCCTGCCTATAAGCAAAAAACTTTCGATGAAAAGCTATATGGTATGGCATTATATGAATTTAATATTCAATGGCAGATGATCGATTTAAAAACGCTTTATGTTATAAGTATCAGTAAAGCAGTTGCTAACTCGAGTTAGCTTAATATCCTATTTAAATAAATTGCAGCTAAATGTCCGGTTATCGCGACTGCTTGATTTAAATATCTGTCACTATGTATAAATAAGCAAAAAGTCACACGAAAAAATTTAATAACGACATTCACAAAATACGAGAATCCAATTTGCAAACAGTTAGCAATACCCAGTCAAGTATCGAATTACTACTTTTAGCCGCTATTTGGGGTTCTTCCTTTATGTTTATGCGCGTTGGCGCACCTGAGTTTGGCCCAATTATGTTTACGGCGCTGCGCACAGGCATTGCCGCACTTTTTCTTTACTTTTGCTTGGTAAAATATAAACAAAAAGAGGCGCTAAAAGGCCGTTGGCAGCAAATTTTTATTGTTGGCACATTAAATACCGCAATTCCTTTTGCATTATTTGGCTATGCAACGTTAACTCTTACCGCAGGTACAACATCGGTATTGAATGCAACAACACCAATGTTTGGCGCTATTGTCGCTTATATTTGGTTTAAAGATAAACTCAGCGTCAGTGCAACGTTTGGCTTAATATTAGGCTTTATTGGTGTGTACTTATTGGTTTCTGAAAATATCCATTTACCAAATAGCGAAAGCACAGGTAGCAATAACGTATTACTACCGACGTTAGCCGCGATGCTTGCCGCCTTGTGTTATGGTATTTCGGCAAACTATACCAAGAAGCATTTCAGCGGAATAAAACCGTTAGCGCTTGCTGCTGGTAGCCAAATTTCGGCAACAACGTTATTAATCCCTATTAGCTTATTTTTTATTCCTGACGATATTCCAAGTTCGTCAGCAATAGTTTCTGTCATACTCATTGGCATAATTTGTACAGGCTTTGCCTATATTTTATTTTTCCGCCTCATAGCTCAGTTAGGGCCAACCAAAGCTATATCAGTAACTTATCTTATTCCAGCGTTTGGTATTTTATGGGGAGCATTGTTCCTAGGAGAAACAATCAGTTTAACCATGCTAATTGGCGGTATCGTCATTTTACTCGGTGTGGCATTAACAACAGGGCTAATTAAGCGAAAATAGCCCATTATTTATGTTCTGCAGAAAAACACTATGGCCTAGAAAAGCTGTAAATGAGAGAAAACCATAAACAAAAGGCTGCTATAAAGCAGCCCTTTGTAGCCATAGAAGCTTATTTCGCTATTGGTTTTTTACAACATGTCCAGATTTCATCACAAAATCTACATCAAGCAATTCTTTGATATTGTTTAGCGGACTGGCATCCATAGCGATAATATCAGCCACTTTCCCAACCTCAAGGGTTCCTAGACTTTTTGACTTTCCAATTAAATCAGCACCATGAAGTGTTGCTGACACTAAAATATCTTGCGGTGTCATACCCGCTTCAAACATCAATTGTGCTTCTCTGGCATTTGTTCCGTGCTTTGAAACACCACTATCTGTTCCGTAGGCAATTTTAACGCCCGATTTATAAGAGCGTTTAAAATTTGCGATCATATCGCCTCCGACACGAATCGCCTTGGCTTTAATTTCAGGAGACATAAAGTCAGTAGTTTTTGCCAAATTCACCACAGTATCACCGGCCATTAAAGTAGGCACTAAATAAGCACCACCCTTTTTAAATAGCTTAATACTTTCTTCATTGGCATAACTGCCATGTTCAATGCTATCAACGCCAGCGCGCAGTGCCGCATTAATGCCCGCCGCAGCATGGGCATGACTGGCCACTTTTCGGCCTAGTGCATGTGCTGTTTCCACAACTTCCTTTATTTCATCGTCTGCCATTTGCTGGCCAGTGCCAGTATCTGTGTCTGATAAAACACCACCGGTTGAGGTAATTTTAATAACATCTGCGCCGTATTTTATGGCGTGACGAGTTGCTCGGCGACAATCATAAGGACCATCACAAACAGTTTCTGCGGTATTTATTTTCATTAAATCAGGTGCCATACCATCTACATCGCCATGACCACCAGTAACAGCCACACTTGTACCAGCAGCGACTATATTTGGCCCTAGTACCCAACCGCGTTTAATGCCATCACGCAACGCAAATATTTGTTCTGCACTACTACCTAAATCTCGTACTGTGGTAAAACCCGCCATTAAGGTTTTCTTAGCGAAATAGGCACTTTTCATTAAGGTATCTGCATCAGATAAATTAACGGTTTCACTGTCATTTTTCGGCCCAAGCTCACCTTGCAAATGCACGTGCATATCCATTAATCCCGGCATAACAAAACTTGACGATAAGTCGATTAGTTTCGCATCGTCAGCAAAATCACTTGCCGCAATAAAACCCGACTTAAGTGCTGATATTTTACCATCTGTTATCACTAAAGTTTGCTTTTTAAGTGGGGCTTTACCTGCAACAACAAGCAATTCTCCAGCATGAATTACCGAAGTGTCTGCCAACGCAGATTGAGATAATGCGGCACTAACCAATAGCGCAATCGATGTCATTGAAGATTTTAAGGTATTCATTTGCCAAGCCTTATTATTATTTTTTAAGCAGAATAATGACAATAACAGTATGACAAAAAGGGTTGCAAGAGAAATCGACAAATGGTGAGTTTATTCGGTTTAACAACAATACGAATTAATTTGAGGTCAAATTAATGGCGTTAGCATTAAAAAAACCGGCATAAAGCCGGTTTAATCATAGTAGCTAAACTACTTAGTGGTGATGGCCGCCAACACCGTGAGCATGGCCGTGTTCAATTTCTTCAGCTGTTGCTTCGCGCACATCAACGACTTCTAAATCAAAAGTTAATACTTTACCCGCTAGCGGTGGATTAATATCAACAGTCACCATAAACTTACCAGCTTTAATAACCGTTACTTGGCGTTGACCCGCGTCAGTGTTAACAACTGCTGTCATGCCTTTTTTCCATTTTGCACTTGGTGTTGGCAAACCTTGTAAATGCTTTACTGGCACGCGCTGAATTGCATCATCTTGGCGCTCACCGTAGGCTTCTGCTGGCTGTAATGTTACCGAGAACTTATCACCCGTTTCTTTGTCGGCTAAGGCATTTTCAACACCAACCAACATGTTCTTATAACCGTGCAAATATGCAAGAGGGTCGCCAGCATGTGAGTTTTCAATTTCTTTCCCGGCTTCATCTTTCAAGGTGTAATGAAACTGAACCACAGTTTTATCAGTAATCTTCATTTATCTTCCATCAATGGTTTATTCAGCTGCAATTTAATAGCAACTATATTTGCTCAGGAGTTTAACAAATTACCTATAGTCACACCACTGCCATTTAACTATTTGCTCTAAGCCCAAAGTAATAAAATAACAACACTGGCAATAATTAAAAACATACCTACATATTCAATTGCTGATATTTTTTCCTTAAAGAAGCGATAAGTTATAAATAAAGTAATAAAAAACTCAACCTGCCCTAATGCTTTTACGTAAGCCGCATTTTGCAAACTAGCCGCGGTAAACCAACCAATAGAGCCAACAACACTGGTAACTCCAACAAATAAACACAAACGCCATTGCTGGAGCATAGTTATCAATTGTTGCTTATTTTGAAGATAAATATAGATAAGTGAAATTAATGATTGAACCGTTATCATGAAAACTAAGGTAACTGCTGCACTTAACAATAAATCGCTATTAAGTGATAAACTTGATTGTCGGATCAGCAAGGTTGTAATTGCCAAGCCTAAGCCCGAAGCTAAACCAAACCCTGCACCAGGGTTTTGAAAAACATCACGAAAAGTAAACTTCACTTTAGAAACAAATAGTACACCAACAACACCAATAATAACTGAAACCCAACCAAGCACCGACATACTGGCAGAAAACAATAACGCCCCAACAATTGCCACTTGAATGGCTTCTGTTTTTGCTAAACTTGTCGCCACAGCAAAGTTGCGATACTTAAAGGCAGCCACTAAGCAAGCAGTCCCTATAATTTGCATAACACATGCAACAAGTGCATATTGCAAAAATTGAGAATTTAAAGGCGGTAGTGACAATGCTCGATAATCAAGCATCCACCATAAATATAACCAAGCAAACGGTAAGGCATAGATATATCTAACGCCTGTGGTTGCCATCGCATTTAAATGTGCCGTAAGTTGCTTCTGCCCTGCCGTTCGAATAGCCTGCATTAAAGCCGCTAACAAGGTGAAGTAAATCCAAATGTCCAAAAAATTCTCAAATATCCAAATAGTTAAGAGCAATATTGTATGGCTTACAAACAGGAAAAACTATAATCGAATTCGTATATTCAATATCTAACCATTATATTTTGAACGCTTTGCGGTCGATATATTTTAACTAACCTGAACTCGGAATGTTGAGAATAAAAAGCATAACTACTTAAAAGTATTATCATCATGCAATCTACAGTTGTGGTATTTATATCTGGCTTAAGGCCTTTAAGTGTATCCAAAATAAGTTGTTGGTAACTTGAATAACATAGAAATTGGCTTTAATGGCGCTATTGTAGCATTTTGCTTATCCCGAGCTTAGGTTAACTAGCTCTGTTGTTTATGCCCTGCTACATTAGTCACTAACAATACAATAAAACATACAAAAGGAAATTCATATGCGTCTATTATTACTACTTTTACTTGTGCCATTTATTAGCTTTTCACAAGTGGTCAGTAGCGACAATCACGGCTTTCAACTAAAAATTGAAAGCCATGTTAATGTAGAAAAAACACAAGCATACCAACAATTTTTAAAAGTTAACCAATGGTGGCATCCTGATCACACTTGGTTTGGAAACTCACAAGGTTTGTCTATCACAGCAAATGTTGGTGGTTGTTTTTGCGAAAGAAATGATGATAAACAAGCAATGCATATGACGGTATCTTATGTAGATCCTAATAACGAAGTTCGCATGATTGGCGGTTTAGGGCCATTACAAATGTTAGGTGTTAATGGTGGCATGTCATGGAAATTTGAAGCAATTGACGACACACACACTAAAATTACCTTCCATTACCAAGTGGTTGGTTTTATAGATGGAGGCTTAACTAAATTAGCGCCCATAGTAGATCAAGTGCAAACAATTCAATTAACTCGACTAACCAACTTACTAAATACTGGCCACGTTGAGACAAAAAAGTAATGGTTAATTATCGTAAGTTTCTTATGTAGTACAATAACACTGGTCTTACCTGTTGATATAGTTGCTCATTCAGGGTAATTTAAGTTCATTACAACAATAACTCGCCATTGTGATTAATGAACTTATGCTAAAACTTCACTCTATTGACGGCTATATTCAGCGTATTTTAATTGCCGAATATCAAGACAAATTACTTTTACTTGACGGTTGCTGCCGAGCTGATATTGCAACAATTGAAAGTTTTATCAGCAATGAACTTAAGCGACCAGTAACTGATTTGGCTCTAGTGGTAGTTAGCCATATGCATCCCGATCACGCTGGTGCTGCCAATATTCTTCGCAAAAAATACCAATGTAAAATTGCCGCGGCTAATGTTGCCGGACAATGGTACCAAGGCATAGATGGAAAATTAATGCATTTAACCGACATGTTGCTAACGTGGTGGGTGGCAGGACGAATGGGCAAGGCCAAACAAAATATTTTTTATCAAAGCACACTAAAACCTGATATTTATCTTAGCGACAATGCCTTATTACCTGACTTTGAAGACTGGCAAGTACACTTTACTCAAGGACATACAGACCGCGACATTTCCCTTTATCACACTCCGAGCAAACAAGTTTATGTGGCTGATTTAATGGTTAAAGTCAGAGATAAATTCATTCCTCCTTACCCGGTATTTTATCCTAAGCGTTATCTCAGCTCATTAGCAAAAATAAAAGCCCTTAACGCTGATGCTATAATTTTGGCGCACGGCGATAAAGTACAACTTAGTGAACAACAATGGCATCAACTTATGGCGATGGCTCCAAGTAAACCAGTAACGCATTGGCGCTCGGTAAAAACAAAATTTAAGCGAGCACTTTTTAGTCGCCAAATAACCCCCTAGCTTTGATAAATCCAAGCTAGGAATGATTTAGACTCAGCTACATTGGTAAATTGAATAATTTTTTTACCTAATTTATCAGTAACTGCTACGGCATTTTTATTAACGGAAACTGCGCGAACCGGTGCTACGATCGAATACGTCGTACCTTGATATGTATAAGACATAATAAAACTCTCTTTTTGTGCTACTACAAGCAATTGCAATGAGCAGCTTAAACAACAAAAGCTATATTATTGTGATGTAGAACTTCTATATTTCTTGTTATGCAAGTATGAAAATTAACAACGTTTACGGGCAAACGGCCCGAAAATTCAGACAATAATTTAAGCTTAATAAATTAAGTGTTGACTAACTGTGAAAGGGAAAGACAAAACATGATTATGTAAATAATCGGTTAAATAAACTAGATAAGGAATATCTAACTCGCGCACTATAAAGCCATTAGTTAGTAAAGTAAACATTTTTAAGCGATGTTTACTTTACTAACTCAAACCAGAAGTGGCACTTTGGGTAAATATCTTCTTATCAAGCCTAATAACCTTCAAAGCCGACATAGAGGGTATATTACATTAAATTTAAATTCATTTTCTTCCAAACTATTTAGCGATATTTTGCATAGTTTTTATTTTTAGTGCATTACTGTGTGTATTAGTGACAATTATCACTAATACACACCTATCAATTGATTACCTCCATTAAAAACTTGAAATTTAAAGGTTTTAACTATGTTTTGAATTTGGCTATTACTGAGAGTTCTTAGTAATAAGAGCTCCATGTATGATAAGTCACAAAATATATAACTTAACGGTTTGAAATGTAAAAGGTTTAGTGTAAATTATTGGATATATAAGTAGATGGAATTACTGAGAAGTCTACATAATAAGCTGTTATGTTTGCCATAGAGGTTCACGTGTTTAAAAAGGTTGTACCTGATAAGGATTACACCCCAAATGAAGTACCAGTAAAAGAACGTATTGCTAACGCAGTTATTGCATTATTAATGGTTGCATACGGAACGTATGGAATTTGGAATCAAGAACTCTATGTGCCAATATTTAGAGGTGAAGTTACCCTTTATGGGGACTCGCTTTGGTTTGCATTTATTGCGGCATCAGTAGGTTCATTGTATTTTGTCTTGCGAGTAATTGATCATTACGATAAACGGAACAACGAACACTTGTACCGAAGATTTCAAATCATTCTTCGTGGTGTAGCAGTCCTAATTTTTATTATTGCTATATTAATAAACAACATGCATTTACTGCAAACATAACAAGCACTTAAAGCGGGACTTTTTACAGTTTGCTCGGTTCCGCTTCGCTACACAATTTTAGCAAACTAATAAAAAGCCCCTTAATTGGGCGTTATACACCTAATTCGCAATTGAGAGCCTGGATGCATCAAATCGATTTAATGACAATACCTGTTTATAGAATTCAACGTGAAGCATATTACGAACAAAGAGGTGCATTTACGGAAAAGATTATTTTTGGTGGCTCGGATGCTGAATTTAAAAGAGAGTATTGTAAAGTTAACCCCGATTACTTAAGTAATTATAAAGATGCAATCCATGCAAAATATGGAGGTTCTTGGGAATATAATGAAATAATAGGTTTTATCAAACTCCATATTTTAGGCTCACAAATTAGAGGTGAATACTGGCAAGATGATAAAAAGCGGTTTGTTAAATCGAGATCTAAACAGTTCAAATATGTAACTCACAAATTAGCTCCTGAAAATTCATTTTATAAAGAAGCCCCAAACATAGAAATCTACCAAGCTATTTGCTCATACGTTGATGATTGTCGTGAAGAGTTGAAAAATCGTTATATTGATGATTCGAATCTCAAGAATATTGGTAAATATGTAGATTGGAAATCACTAATAAAAGGTGTATAACAAGTTGCTCAAATGGACGAATAACAGCTGGCTGTCATTCGTTCCTCACTATTTTAGCCAGCTATTATACGCCGCTTATTGGGGCGTTAGCAGTACATTCAATTCAACTATGGAGATAATATGAAAAGTATTATATTAATAATGATGATGGCATTCTCATCAATATCTTTTGCTAAAGGACTAGAATCAGAGAAACAAGTTAGAGAGTTTTCCGATAAATTAATGGATCAATTCATAGCGAAAAAATTTACAGAAGGCTTAAATTCAGCAAAAGAATATTGGCCACTTCCCGAAGTTGAAATAGATGGGCTAGGTAATCAAATTAGCCAACAATGGCCTATTGTCGATCAAAGATTTGGACAAGCTATCGCTAAAGAGTTTGTAAAAGAAAAACGAATTGGTAAATCATTTTTACGATATTACTATCTTCATAAATTTGAGAACCATTCTATTTATTGGCAACTTGATTTTTACAAACCGAAGAATGAATGGAAGATAAATTCAATAGTATTCTTAGACACGTTAGAAACACTATACGAATAATCATTGTACTGCTAACAAGTCGTTAATATCAGAGTGAAGGATCATAAATTAGATATTACTATTGTTGTTGTTTTATTGGTTATCTTATCAATATGGGTAGCCACCGTAAATTCTAGTGATAATAGAGGCTCAATAGAATTAACCAATGCTGAACTATCTTGTAAAAAGAACCCAAAATGGGAAAACTATACAGGTTACTTTCACATAAACTCTGAAACTTACTTTTTGAGCACTAAGTTTACTTCATGCGACGAATTTAAAAAATTAGTACAAGGTCAAAAGTTAAATGGTAAATATTCTAAAAGTAATCATTTAGTTACTGACTTTTATATTAATTACAAAGCATACTATAAGTCATCAATTAACATAGCTATATTATCCGTAATATTTTTGACATTGTTAATTTGGGCATTCATACGTAAACCGATTAAGTGGTTTATGAAAAAGTAAGCTTACATGCGCATTAAGAATGGGACTGCTAACAGTTTGCTCGGTTCCGCTTCGCTTCATATTTTAGCAAACTATTATCAGCCCCTTATGCGGGCGTTATGTGTATAAGGGATTATGAGTAATTTTCGAGTTTTTCTATCAATATCATTTTTTATAATCAGCTCGTACTTCATTGTTGATTTGGTTATTTATAGCTTTGATTGGTTACTGTTAATTGTCAGTATTATTGGTTTTGTTTGTTCGCATTATTTGTGGCCACCTAAACATGACGATGAAAGTTCATGGTATGACATATTAGAGGTGGTAATTGAGCTTCCATTTAGAGCAATGTCTTTGCTCATTCGAGGGCTTGGTAAAGTTTTTAAAAATGCTGATTCAGGGCTGGATTTGTAAATACACATAACAAGCAATTAAAGCGGGCGTTATGTTTCTTCGTGAGAGGCCAATATGGATGTGATATTTCTAAATAGAACTTACGAATTATATTGGGGTTACCCAGTAATAGTTCTCACTTTGTTATTCGCATTCATCTTCCGTAATTTTTGCAGGGTGCTCCAAAAGGCAGCAGTTCGCTCAGGTAAATCGGATACAACTGCAAAAGTAGTTGCATATTCCCCAATGGTTCTTTTATTGGGGTTGCCGGTTATTGTTGGTAAAACTCTGGTGCTCATCATTGAACCTACTGTATTGTTGTTGGTTTTATCTGTACTAGTATTAATTCCATATTTCATCTTCTTGTTTAGTTTCTGCAAACCTAGCAAGCAAGATATGGAGTTAATTAATAGTAAAAATCAGAAACATAACAAGCAATTCAACAAGGACTAAAAACAGTTGGCTTGCCTCACTTCGTTCGTTATTATAGCCAACAATTTTTAGCCTGTTAACAGGGCGTTATATGCTTCAATTTAATTTGGAGTCGAGTTTTAAGGATTGAAATGAAATTAAAGTTTATCTGGGTCGGTTGTATATTTATGTCAACTGGCTGTGTGAATATAAAAGCTCCTGATAACTTAGTATCAGACACTGTTAGTGCAACTAAAGATATTTATCATTCAGTAAAAAATAAAGTATCAAAAGATAATGAAAGTTTATTTTCTATCACTTATGAAATACCAGAGAATGAAACTCTTAGTATTTCAAACAGTAAGTGTATGGACGCTGCAATTGAAAAAGCTAAAAAAACATTAAATAAATATAGCGTAGATGTAAAAGAAACAGAATCTAAAGTATCAGTTGTTGGTGGTAAATCAGTTTTGAGTTGCAGTGTCAGCATATAACAGGCTGTTCAAGCGGGACAAATAACAGTTGGCTGCTTCCGCTTCGCTTCACATTTTAGCCAAGCATTGTCAGCCCCTTATTAGGGCATTATATGTACAAGGAGTTGTGGTGAGAAAGTTCCTCAAATATCTAGGTTTTGGGTTTTTAAGCGTTATTATATTTTTTATTGGTATTGCAATTGTGACTTCAATCAATACTGTAGATAAAGAGGTTGTATTCGAACCTTATATTGCTAAAGCGATTCCGAAGTTAACTTCATGGGAGCAAACTTCTTATCGAGAGTTGATGTCAGAAAAGGGCTTTAACGGTGCAACACCAGAACAGTGGACTTTGTATCTTAATAAATTTTCACAACTAGGTGAGTTTCAATCAATTGGTAAAGCAGAACTTCAAAATTGGAAAACACTTTCACTAATCGGCAGCCCAAGTGTTACATATGCTACTTATCAGGTACCAGTCACATTTTCTACTGGTCTTGCTCATGTCCAACTAGCTTTGCAATCATCTGAAGATAAAGTCGAAATAAATAGTGTTAAGTTTTTATCTGACATTCTTATGCAATAGTACATATAACAGGTAACAAGCTGTTCAAGCGGGCGTTATAAGCCTAGAGGATTTCGTGAAGTATTTTATATATCTAATATTTCTTTTTAGTTTTAGTGCTTTTGCTGAATATGAAACATATTTACAAGTGGATGAGTCAACGGAAGCAGATAAATATTTTATAATGTTTATGGTTTCTAACTCTGATGTGGGGAATGATTCAAGTCTTGTAAATACTTCTATATCACCTGGCGGTACTGTTTCTTTAACAAAGAGCAATAAATTATTACCTGATAGGCTTTATAGTTTTGACATATCACTAAAAAAAGAAGACTTTCTTTTCGCTACTGTAAAATTAACAATTTCAGATAAGCAAAAGGTTATTTATAAAAATCAGTACAAGACACGGGTGACTTATATAAAAGGCTTATAACAAGACAATCAAGTGGGACTGCTAAAGCTTGGCTCAGTTTCACTTCGTTTCACATTTTTGCAAACTATTATTCACCGCTTAATGCGGCGTTATGTATCTAAGGATTAGAATGAAAAAATATTTTCCGTTACTCGTATTACTAATATCTGGTTGCGTTGGAATGAAAACGTATAACGGAGTGGTAGTCCAATATAGTGACGTTACAAAGAATTCAGATGGCTCATTTTCAATTGAAGTTCTTGGTCATACAGATTTAAATGAAACCGATATGGTTGATTTAGTTAAACTCAAAGGAAAAGAGTTGTGTAAATCGAATGATGCTCTTGTTAAATCATATAAAATGGGTACCTATGGTTCGCATTCACAATTTGGCTCTGTTTATCCGCCTAAGATAAACGCGACAGTTAATTGCGGTTTAAAAAAATCAAGCGATTCATAACAAGCCAATTAATTCAGGACTGTTAAAGCTTGGCTCAGTTTCGTTTCGCTACACATTTTAGCAAACTAATAAAAAGCCCCTTAATTGGGCGTTATGCGTAAAGGAGTATGCCTTGGATATCGAATTTAAAAATAGACTTCCTAATAATAATTGGTCTGAACTATCTGCATTATATTTAAATGCAGGAATGGGACATAAAACTGAAGAGCGTCTTGCTCGAGTATTTGACAATAGCCAATTCCAATCGTTTCTAATTATCGATGGTCAACTCGCTGGTGTTGCACGGGCTTTTACTGATGGTGGAGATTGTGCTGTAGTATGTGATGTTTGCGTTTTAAAAGTTTACCAATCTAAAGGTTTGGGAAGGAAAATCATTACTCATTTAATGTCCCAAATACCACCCCATGAACGAATCATGTTATTTTGCACCCCAGGGCTAGAGAAATACTATGAAAAGTTTGGCTTTGGTAAAATGACTACTGGTATGTGTATGTTTAAAGATCAAAAAGACGCTATATCAGCTGGTTACATAGTTTCCGCATAACAAGCGCATTAAGCACGGAACTGCTATCAGCTTGCTCGGTTCCGCTTCGCTTCACATTTTAGCAAGCTATTATCGGCCCCTTAACAGGGCGTTAGGTTTTAAGGAGAAAAACTTGAAAGTGTCACTTCGCCAAGTCACAAAAGAAAATTATGAAGATGTATGTGAGCTTGATGTGTCAAAGGAACAAGAAGAATACGTTGCTTGTAATATGTGGTCACTTGTTGAATCTATGTTCAACGACGGGCATGAAACTAGAGCAATTTACTTGGAAAAAGAACCTGTCGGTTTCTTTATGTGGGTTAAGGAGTCGCTGACTAAAGTTTCAATCTGGCGGTTTATGATTGACCGAAAATACCAAAAAAAAGGTATAGGCCGTAAAGCGTTAGACCTTGCTTTAGCTGAAATAAAACAGCATGCAAACCTCAAAGAAATAGAGATTTGTTATAACCCAGAAAACCCAGTAGCTAAGGAGTTCTATTCTAGCTTTGGTTTTGTTGAGGTCGGTATGGATGAAGACGATGAAGATATGCTCGCAGTTATCACTATTTAAAACCTAGCAAGTTACTTAAAAGGACGCAAAACGCTTGGCTTGTACTCCTTAGTGGCTAATTTTAGCCAAGCGTTAATTTGCCCTTTAGTTGGGCGTTATGTTTACAGGAGGTTCCATTGAAAATTCTAACTATACTTATGGGGTGCATGTTTTTAATTTCATGTTCAACTATTAAACTTAATGGTTCAATGGATTTTAAAAATGAAACTTACATTTCGCCAAACGAAGAATTTATTGTCAATTTTCCCCCTATACTCCACCCTAATGCTGCTGACACATCGTTTCCTAATCAGGTATTTGTAGATTTTTTCATTGGCTCTGGATATTGGACTCCTTTAGGCTTGCACACCATTGAATGGGTTAAACTACCTCAAAATATAACTGTGGAGCAGTTTCAGGAGAGCCTTCCTGAGGTTATAGATGAACACGTTAACAATCGATTTGCTAAAAATGGGAAGTTCGCTGTTATTGAGCAAGAGCAAACACCAAATAAGCAGTCACATAAATTTTTAGCACAAGGCTCTTATAAAGGAGTTCCTAGTACTTGGATATGCACTATTAAATGGTATAAAAATAGAGTTGCTTTTATTTCAAAAATCCTCCCAAATGATAATCACGCGCCGATTAATAAATTAGGTGTTAATACCGATAGTTATAATGAATGGGTAAATTCGTTTAAAGTACTGTAAAAATAACAAGTAAATTAAACGGGACCGCTAACAGTTTGCTCGATTTAGCTACGTTACACAATTTTAGCAAACTATTATCAGCCCCTTAAATGGGCGTTAGCTAGCCAGTATCAAGGATGGTCATGAGTAAAGTTCTAAACTCATTATGGAATATAGGAGCAGCTCTGTTTTGGGGACTGGTACTTATTCTTTTTCCGTTATACCTACTATTAAACAATTCAAATAATTGGTGTAGTTCCGAGCAATATGAAATTTTCATATCACCAAATCAAGATATTGAAGCAGTGGTTACAATTATAAATTGTGGTGCAACAACCAATTATGAAACTCAAATCTCTGTCAATAGGGTTGATTCACCCGCAGATAAAGATATCTTAGTTGTATTAGATGGTCATCCTAATGAACTTGAATATAAAGTGTCTTGGTTAGAGGGGAACACTATTGAAGTTTCTGAATTCAACTTTAAAGATTTGTTAAGCTTTCATAGTCGTAATAAAACAGGTGATATTGTAAGGTCAAATATTAAGCCGAAGGCAAGCTAACAAGGCGTAAATATGGAAATCCGAAAATATAAAAATAAGTATAGAGCGCAGTGTCTTGAAGCGTTTGACAGTAACATTGGTCAATATTTTGCGCCATCAGAGCGAGCTGAATTTATTGAGTACATTGATGCATTAGTAGAAAGCTCTGAATACTACGTTTGTATTGAAGCTGGAAGTGAGAAGCTGGTAGGTTGCGGCGGGATTGGTTTTAATTCTTCGAAAGCGTATTTAGCTTGGGGCTTAGTTCACAAGAACTTTCATGGTCAAGGTTTCGGAACCGTGTTGACTGACTATAGGTTATCTCACTTAAAACAAAATACATTGGCAAATACGGTAGAAATTGAAACCTCTCAACATACGCAAGGTTTCTACAAAAAGCGTAACTTTGCTGTCACGAGAATTGAGCGTAACGGTTTTGGTGAGGGAATTGACCGTGTTGCAATGAAGTTGACCATAAGTCGTTGAAACTGTTTACTAACAACGCGTTTAAGACGGTTTCACATCGTTTAGCGATTTCAGTACAATTTGCATTTAGTGTTTAAGGTACAATGGTTTAGTTTTGTGGTAGGCGTTGCTCTCCACTTAACGCGGCGTTATATACCAAGGAACATTTTAGTTTATTTATAAAATCAGATAGAGAACTGCATGAAAGAGGTGTTCGGCTTCCAGAGATCCCTAATGAGAATGCGACTGAATATTGCAACTCCATAATCTGATAAGTTTAGATATAACACGGCGCTCAAGAACCTACAAAAGCAGTTGGTTTTTGCTCACTACGTGCACTATTTTAATCAACAATTTCATTGCCTTTCAACAAGGCCTTAGGTGTCAGTCATGATTAAGTTTATATTTGTTATTTTATTTTTATCACCATATGTTATTGGAACGACAGTAAACGCAAGTGAAGCTCATCTAAATAAGGAAGAAATTATGAGTAACCAGCATAAAGCCTTAGAAGCAATTAAACAGTCTCTTGGAACTGAAGATGGAGAATATGGAATAGACCTTTTCATTTCACTACACTTAGCGGAACTACCTTCGAGTTATTGGTTACAACACCTTAATATAGCAATTCCATCATCTGAGCAGGTTATTAGTTTACTTACACTACGTGAGAAATGGCAGGACCAAGAAATTTATGACTTTGCGTTACCAGGAAAAGTTACTGATTATGTCATTAGTGTCTCCTTTGATGATGAAGGAAACATTGAAAATATTGCTATGGAAAGCTGAGCCAACACCTAGCAAAAATTTAAACTGGGCCTGCTAAAGCTTGGCTCCGTTTCGCTTGGCTAGGCTAGCCAAGCATTTCCCCCCTTAATGGGACATCAGGCAACAAGGAGTATTATTTAGCTATGGCAATTAGCTTAAGAGAAGTTACTAAAGATAATTGGGAAGATATTATCTTATTAGAAATCACAAAAGAACAAGAAGAGTTCGTCGCTTTAAATGCAGAATCAATCGCAGGTTCTAAATTTAACGAACACTATGTTAATCGCGCAATCTATTATAATGAAGAACCCGTTGGCTTTATCCAGTACTTTCCTAATTATGAAGAGGATAAGCCAAATGAAATTTATATTGATCAATTCATGATCGATGTACCGCATCAAGGGAAAGGCTATGGCACGAAAGCAATTAAGTTAGCCCTCGATGAAATCAAGCTACGTGAAGATTGTAAAGCTATTTCAATATGCTACGTTGAAGGTCATGACGTAATGAAAGGTTTTTTTGAACGCTTTGATTTTAGTGTTGTTGAGCAAGATGAGTTTGATGAAACTATCATGGTGCTAAATGTCGCCAAATAAGCCATTCAAACGATACTGCTAAGAATTTAGCAAAGCCCCCACTCTAGTTTGTGAGCGTTAACTTAAGTCCTTTAAGGGCAAAACCTAATAATTCTCGGCATAGAAAAATGTAGTTTAACTGAGTTAATTTATTTGGTATAATGTATACAATATGATTTAAGTGAGAGAAAACATAGTGAAAACAAATAGTACAGATTGGCGATATACGGTGATGCCAGCCGTGTTTACATGGCTTAAAGAGTCGAAATCTGGCGCCCTTGAAATTGATTTTGAGGCAACAAAAAAATACGCTGCAGATATTTTAAAAGTTCAAGGAAAGAATGGAAGCAGAATGGGTGGGCTTGTTGGCTCTGGCACGCTAGGTGAGAATAGTTACCTAAGTGCTGAACAGCGTCTTTCGTTACTTAATGCCCTTTCAGATGTTGCTAAAGAATATAATGTTCCATTAATCAGTGGCGCAGCTGCGGAAACTAAAGAAGAACTTGCTGAAATTGTTAAAGAACTAGCGACAGTCGGCGTGGATACAGTTATGGTGATGCCGCCAAAAACTAAGCAAGTTCCTTCTGATGAAGAAATGTATGCATACTATGCGCTTTCTGCATCAGCGGCAAAAGAGGCAGGCGTAACAATTATGCCTTATAACAACCCTGATGCAGCCGGATATCATGCACTTTCAACAGAGCTTCTTAAAAAGCTTGCTGCGCTACCTGAGGTAACTGCGCTTAAAATTTCAACTACAGATGTGTCAGTTATTGAAACACTGATGTTAGAGAATAAAGATTTAAAAGTTTTGGCAGGTGTTGACACGGTAACTGTGCATGCTGGGCTTGCTGGAGCATGCGGCGGAATTACAGGTGTAGGTTGTATATTCCCAAAAGCAAGCGTTACTATGCAGGAATATGTTAATAATGGCGAATGGGCTGAGGCAAACAAAATTTCTCAGGCGATGAATTCTATATCGTATCTAGATGCTCAACCGCTACTTATGGAATACCTTAAGTTTGCATTTGGCATTCATCATAATGATGCTGATGGAGGGCTTCGTACCTTAGGCAAGAAATTAACTGAACAGCAAATTGATGATGTTCGCGCAAGATATATTCTGGCAAAAGAAAGACTTGAAGCGCTAGATTTATTAGACTAATCCGTTCAAATATTCAAAAAGAATAAGCTCTGTTTTTACGGAGCTTTTTTATGTCCGTCATCGAATTAGCACTCCAAACGCATTAAGCATGAGGCGGCTAACAGCTCACTCAATTTAGCTCTCGATTTAACAAACTAATACTCACCACTTATTGCGGCGCTAATGAATATATTCCCCACTATCAGCAACGAGTTACGGGTTTCAGCATTATCAATAAAGTTAGACTCAGCACTGTTTGATTCATAACTTAGAAAAACAACTTTTTAATCCGTTATATCCAGTACATAAGCTGCGCCTGAAGCACTGCCATTGTCATCACGATGAGGAGCAGCAATAATTGCAGCCTTTTCTGTAAGAGCGACATTCCAACCAAACCTGTCTTCTGACACACCATCACTGGCTAGTATTTTAGATGAATAGCGCCATTGGCCTTGTTGTTTTTTAAACACATACAATGCACCCGCATTATTTCCATTTGCATCATGGTGCATAGCACTGATTAACGCTGTCTCTTGGTTTAATGCGACACCACGAGCAAACCTGTCATCAGCATTACCATCAGGTGCTACTAGCTTTTGTGTCTGCGTCCATTTGCCTTTTCTGCGCTCAAAAATATAGGCTGAGCCTGCATCTGTGCCAACGCCTGCGATATCATCTCGTCGAGCAGAAATTAACGCTGTATCTGCAAACAATGCCACCCTCACGCCAAAAATATCTGTGTTAGCACCATCGCTAGCCATAAGCTTTGCTTGATGCCTCCATTGTTCGCCGTCAAAAACATAGGCATAAACGGCGCCGGCTTTTTCTGCTTGTTCATCATTAAGATCAGCACCAACTAAAATAGTTCTTCCGTCTATTGCCACACTGATACCAAACAAATCGCCTGCTGCTCCATCTATTGCGGTTAGCTTGGTTTGGAACTGCCATGTATTTTTGTCTCGTATGTAGACGTAAGCCGCCCCAGAATCTTTATGCGGTGAATCACTATGGGGCGCACCAATAACAAGAAACTGCTCAGTAAGAGCGATGCTTTGACCAAAAGCATCGCCAGCTTCGGCATCTAGTGCTGTTAAAACTTGCGTTTGCAACCATAAATCTCCCTTTTTCTCAAAAGCAAACACCGCACCAGCGTCTTTACCTTTATCATCTCTTCTTGATGCACCTAACAAGGCGGTATTGTTTTTCAACGCCACATTGCCACCTAAAGTGTCATCAGCATAAGCAGGTTCGGCGACCAATTTTGCCTGCTGTTGCCACCCTCTCGAACTTAAGGAATAAACGTAGGCTGCTCCAGAATCTTCGCTATTTTTAGTATCGGCTTTTAATGCGCCCACCAACGCCGTTTCGCCATCTATCGCAACACTATAGCCAAATTGGTCTGCGGCTTTACCATCATCCGGTAACAGCTTTTGCAGCTTCGCATAACTTTGACAAGCTATTATCAAGGTTAAGCAGGACAAGATTTTGAAAACAATGTGAGGTTTCATAAATACTATTTTGTATTTGATAAAGTGTAGAGTCACTTTATGCAACTCAAAATAGCTTAACAAGGGGTAATCGACGAAGTGAAAGATATTAGAGATATAAATATATACATCATTAATAAGCTTTTAATTTCAATGCGTATGTTTTGACGCTATACGCATTGAATAATTAAGCTTCTTTAGCTTGATACCGATAACGAGATTCTAATTCACTAATCCCTAAACCACTTTGCTTTTTCACTTTAATTTGCACGCTTATTCGCTCTTTTAACGCATCAACATGGCTAATAACACCAACCATTTTGCCGCTGGCATTTAAGTTATCTAGGGCATCAAGGGCGATTTCTAACGTATCGTTATCTAAAGTACCAAAGCCTTCATCAAGAAATAGCGAATCTATGCTGGTTTTAGCACTGACTAAGTCAGACAATGCCAGTGCTAGCGCTAGGCTCACCAAAAAGCTCTCTCCTCCTGATAAAGTTTTAGTGTCACGCACACCATCAGCTTGCCAGGTATCTACCACTTCCAGCGCTAAGGTATCCGTTGTTTGACGCTGCAACTGATAACGACCATGTAAACGATTTAATTGCTGATTCGCTAAGTACACTAAGTGCGACAAGGTTAACCCTTGGGCAAACTTTCTAAACTTAGCGCCGTCAGCCGCACCAATTAGGCCATTTAAATGCGATAAATCATCTAGTGCCGCACGCTTATCGTTAATTTTTACCAATAAACTTTGTTGCTGCTGCTGTTGTTTTTCATTTTGCTCAAGTTGCTGTGTTAACTGCCCTTGTCGTAATTGCAGCTGCTTCAATGCTTGTTGGCAAGCAGCTGCCTTTTCTTCAAACCTTGTTAAGGTCATATCGGTTAAATCTTCTTTCTCGGAAAAAATAACCGCCGTTGTGCTACTGGCTTCAACTAAATTTTCAGTGCTTTCTTCAATATTTTGCGAACGAATAAGCGCTTGTATACTTTCTTGTAAGTCTTGTTTTTCTTGTTGTAGTTGCGTTAATTGCTGCTTAGCCTGCTTTAATTGTCCATTAGCTTGTTGAATTTGTTGATCAAGTTGAGTTTGCAACTGCTGTAAATTCTGTTTTTGCTCAGGGCTTAATAATGCCGATAAAAAGCTTGCTTCATCTTCAAAAACACTGGCTGACAATTTGTCTAACCAAAGTTGTTTAACCGACGTTTGTCGCGGCGCTAGCTGCTGCCTTGCTTCATTATTGCCGGTTATTTGGCCTTGAATAATCTGTAATTGCTTTTGCTGTTCATTATGCGTTAATTGTTGCTCAGCAATTTTTTGCTCAAATTGCTGTTGTTGCAGCTTTAATTGCTCTCTAACCTTTTGTGCGTCTTGCTCCGCAAATAACTGTTGTCGCTGTTGTTTAGCCGCGTCTAATTGTTGCAGACATTGCGTTAATTCTACTTGTCGTTCATTTAATTGTCGCTGTAATTGCTGACAATGGCTGTTTGCCACGGCGAGCTGTTGCTGCGTTTGCTGCAATGCCTCTTTATCATTACTCTGTGCTTGCAATGCTTGTTGGTATTGTGTTATTTCTTGCGTTAGCTTTTCCAACCATTGCTCGGTTTCGCGTTGTGCCAGTGCAACACTTGTCTCAATTGTATTTTCAGTTGCCGTTAGTAAGGTAAATAATGAAAAATTATCTGCTAAGACAATGTTAGCGCTGCGAATCTCAGCTAAAAACACCTGCCCTTGCTCTGCAATATAGCTTTGCTTTTGTGTAATACTTGTTTGCAATTGCGCTAGCTCTTGACTTAATTGCGTAAACTGCACCGTTTGTGTTTGTATTTTTCCGTCTAAATTCAATAGCGCTTTTTCTTGCTCAGAAACAATTTTCCCTTGCTGTTGATGGGCTTGTTTTAACGTTTGAATTTGCTGGTTAAGATTGCTTAGTTGCTGAAATTGCTGCTGATAACTTAATAATGCCTGCTCTATTTGTGCAATATCAGTTAGCTCACAATTTAATTGCAATAAGGTTTGCTGTTGCTGCCATTGCTGTTGTAATTGTGCTTGTTCTTGCGCCTTCGCCAGTTTTGCCTCGCTTTGTAAACTCATTTTAGTTTCCAGCGCTTTATGCTGAACTCTTAGCTCTGAGCCTTGTCTTTCAACATCCGCAAAGCTTTGTTTTAATTGTGCTAAGCGTAGTTGTTGCTCACTTCTCTTATTGCCATTGACCGAATCATTGCTTAATGCCTGATAAGCCTCAATGGCAGGATGTTGCTCAGAGCCACATAATGGGCAAGCCTGTTCAGGTTGCAACTTAGCACGATGTTCACTTAACGATAAAATCAATTTTTCTTGCTCAACAATAAGTTCTACATCGTTAATTTCAGCTTTAAGCTGCTTATATTGTTCTCTCAATGGCGTGATTTGAGCCATCAATGCTGTTGATTGCTGTAGGTCTTGTTGTAAGTGGCTTTCGATATCAGCAAACTCAATAAGCAAAGTTTGAAAGCGCTGAGCGTTGTGCTTTATTTGCGCATGTTCAGCCATGTTCGATTGCATCGCATGTAACTGCTGCGTTAATGCTTGTTCACTTTCACAATGGTTTTGCTGCAATAAACTATTTATTTCAGCTTCTTTGGCGCTAAGCACCTGTTGTTGTTGTGTTAGCAAGCTTTGCTCTTGTTGCAATTGTGCTTGTGCTTGCGTTAATGCTTCACTGCTTGTCGATTGCTTTGCCTGTAATTGTATTTGTTGTGCGCTCTGTTCAATAACGACACTTTTTTCATGCAATAACTGTTGGCTAATATTACGCCATAATGGCAGTTTTTCTGGCAAGGGCGCTAAATAGGCATGTTGTTCAATAAATGTTTGTGCATTAGTTAACGACTGCTGTTGCTGTTGCTCTGTAGCAGTTAACTGAGCTAATTGCTGTTGAGCAGAGCTAAGTTCTTTGGCACTCACTTGTTGTTTTTGCTCAGCCTGCTGCTTGTGCGATGCTAATTGGCTTATTTGATGATCAAGCGGCAATACCTGTTCAACAATGAGTTGCTCGGTAATTTGCTGTTGTGCTAGAAAATCTTTTTGCTGTGTAATTGATGCATCTAATGCCTGTTTTTCATTGTCAACTAGCAGCTGTTGTTGCTTTAATTCAACATCAAGTGTGCTTTGTTGCTGGCTAAGTTGTGATAATTGCTCTGTTAGTTGTGTAAGTTGTTGATAATCAGCTCTTAGCTGCTCTGCGGGCTCAGCACGCGTTAAGGCTTCAAGTTGTTCATGTTGTGCAAGCCGTTGTTGCTCAGCGTCAGCTAAATGTAAACTTGCTTGTTGTTGCTGCTGCTCGGCTGACTGCTCATTTAACAAGCATCCTTTAATTTTTTGCCATAAGGCCAAATGCTGATCGAGTGCTTTTTGCTGCTCGCCGTTGTCAGCTAGGCTACTTTCAATATCTTGCTGCTGCTCTTTAGTAAGTAATTGCATACCATCGCGCTGTGCTTCAAGCAATTTCAAGGCATTGCTGGCCTCTTTATGTTGTTCAAATACCGCTTTCGAAATATCACCATATATTTCACTGCCGGTTAATTCTTCAAGTAAATCAGCTCTTTCATTAGCAGGGGCATTCAAAAACGCAGCAAATTCCCCTTGCGAAAGCATCATAGACTTTTTAAAACGTTCAAAATCCAATCCTGTAAGCTGCGCTATTTCATGGCGTATATCAGATACTTTTGTAGCGATAATTTCAGCTTCACCCGCATCAACATCTATAATTTTAGCAAGCTCTGCGGTCGGTTTTTGTAAATTACCTTCAAGACTATTTTTAGCTCGGCGTTGGCTCCAAAAAGCGCGGTAAGCTTGTCCTTTCACTTCAAATTCAACCTCAGCTAAACAGCTAGCTGTATGTCGAGTCATTAACTGGTTTTGTTTATCAGAAATAGTTAAGCGTGGCGTGCGATGATAAAGTGCCAAACACATAGCGTCGAGTATGGTGGTTTTGCCTGCCCCTGTTGGGCCAACAATGGCAAATAACGCACTGGTGTCAAATGGCGACTGAGTGAAATCAATTTTCCACTGACCTTTAAGAGAATTGATATTTTCAAAGCGAAGCGAGCGTATTTTCATTATTTTGACTCCGCTGTTGATGATGATGCGAGAGTTGTTGCTAGCTTTTCTTGTTGCATGTTTTCTGACGCTGAAGCTTCATCTAAGTCACCGGTAAGTTGAATATTCTCAGCAATGGCATGATACAAATGATTCAACCTGTCTTTTCGAGCAAGCTCCTCCTCAGTTTGCCAATTTTCAAGTTCGACTCTCGCATCAAATACTTCTTGTACACTTAATTCGCTTAAGGTAATTTTTTTCTCACTGGCTGGCATTTTCGCTCGCGCTTTTTTACTGCGTCTAACCAGCAATACTTCCACAGGCAAAGTTAGGGTTAACTGCTCTATTCTTGAGGTTAAATCTTGCAAGTACTCAGCGCTTTCTATTTCAATATCGAGCCAGATTTTCTCACGTTTTACGTTATTATTTTTAGCGTTATCAACCACAGCCGTAATATCATCAGCAAGGTTTTCTAAATTTGTTTTAACCATCGCCATTGGCTGAAAACACGGTACGTTACAAAGCTCAACATTGGCAAGTTCACCTTGCGAAAATTCTGCAATAACAATATTTTTCTGCCATTTAACCTCGTCAAAACTTAACGCAATCGGCGAGCCGCAATAACGAATATGTTCACTTTTGGTGACTTTCTGCGGCCGATGAATATGTCCTAAGGCTATATAATCTGCATCTGGAAATTCACTGGCGGGAAACGCTTCTAAGGTGCCAATATAAATATCTCGCACAGACTCTGACGTTGACGCGCCGATGGTTGTTAAATGCCCAGTGGCAATTATAGGTAAGCGAGACTTTTCATCACTTTCTGGCTTCGATAAGCACTGTGCATGCTCAAATAAGTGCTGATAATGCTCTGCAATGGCCTGTTGCAGTGATTGCTGTTTTTCCTTTGCTGACTGGCCCGCATAGCTTTTAACAATATCGCGCGGGCGAATAAATGGAATGGCACAAACAACTGCTTGTTGCCCAGTTTTAAGACTATTAAGCACAAACACTTGCTCACTAATGTTATCACTTGCAACTGAGATTACTCGGGTTGAAAGTTGTTGGAGCAATTGCTTTGACTCAGACAACATAGCCACGGAGTCGTGATTACCCGCTAACACCACCAACTGACAATTTGTTTTATTCAGTTTAGCAATAAAGTCAAAGTACATTTCTCGGGCATAGCTTGGCGGCGTGCCGGTATCAAAAATATCGCCAGCGACAATAATGGCATCTATTTGCTTCTGTTGAGATTGCTCAATCAACCAATCTAAAAACTGTTGATGTTCATTGGCACGACTTTTACCGTAAAAATGTTGGCCTAAATGCCAGTCAGAAGTGTGAATAATTCGCATAGTTTGTCAGCGTGCCAAAGTCATAAAAGTTAAAGCAAATATTCTACCTAGTCTAGGTTGAGGTTACTACCACGCATAACTGAAACTTCCGCAAAAATTTCTTGCGCTATACTGATAACAAATGGAATAAACCATGATCTTGAGTTTACCTTTTGCCCAAGTGACCAATAATAAACCGCTAAAATAAGTAAAAAAGGAAAAACACATGGAAAATCAAATTGTTTGGGTTGATATTCCCGTCATCGATTTAGACCGCGCTATTGAGTTTTATAGCGCCCTCTTGAATGGAAAAATTAAAAAGGAAGAATTCGAACATTTCACATTTGGTATATTACCCCACGCTGAAACTAATGTTTCTGGCTGCTTAGTTCCTTCACCACCTGAGCAAATATTTACCTCGGGGCCACTGATTTATTTTAATGTTAACGGCCGTTTAGATGATGCTATTACGCAATCAGAAATGCATGGTGGGCGTATTGTGGAAGAAAAAATATCAATGGGCGGGCATGGCTTTCGCGCTATTATTCATGACTCAGAAGGTAACCGCATTGCACTGCATAGCAATACGGCTTGACTTAAAACTAGTTTATTCCAATAAGAATTTTACAATAAAAAAGAGCCATTCAAGTTATACTGAATAGCTCTTTTAGTGTTAAATTCTCACAAAGGTGAGCTGTTAACTTTCTATCAAGGTTAAAGCGATAATATTACAACTGCGTCAGTACACCATCTGTCACTTTAAACTTATACAAACGTACTTTTGATAAGAAATTATCAGCATCGTCATAATAATTGCGAGTTACCGTATCCATATTGTGGAATTCACTGCCGGTATTGTGGAAGTTTACTAATACGTTTTCAGCGTCAACTTCAACAATGGCAACACCATGCTCCCACATACGAGAAAATACCATATCATCAGTAATATCATCACGCTTAGTCGCCGTGCGCACTAGTGGGTCAAAGTAAAAAGGTAGATCACTTAACGCATCTGGTACATCGCCTAATTGCGAGAATATTTGATTCATGCCATTTTCTAAGAATGAACCAAAGGTGCCAGATGAAACCGATGAGGTTGTGAAGTTAAACGATCTCTTGCCTGTAACCGCATTTGGCTTATGTTCGGTAACGTAACTACTATGAATATCGCCGCCTATGCTAATTACGCCAAATTGACTCATGACGTTATCAACAAAGTTTGATTTAAACTGTGGGACACCATCCCATTGGTCTGCTTCTAGGTAAAAACGCTGTTTCAGTGGTGCTGGAATAGCATCTGAGTTTAATACTCCTTCAAGTAAGCCTAATCCACTATCAGCACGACTTGAAGACAGATCAAAAATCAAGGGTGAAAATGACACTGAACTGCCGAGCATTTTCCAAGTACTGGTTGATGTAGCAAAGGTTTGCGCTAGCCAATTGGTTTGCATATCATCAAACACTTTTTGTGCGCTCGTACCTTGCAAGTTTGCAACATGCTCACGGTAACCTGCGTAAATATCATAGGTATCTTTTACCACTAAATAACGGCTACCAATAAAGCCAAACAATGAGGTTTTACCCATAGTATAAAATGCTAAGCCTTGTGCTACGCCTGTTTCAGGCAATGCAGGTAGCATTTGAATAGGATGCTCGGCAGGTAAACTTGCTTTTGCTCCCGCTAATACTTGGTTTAAATAACTGGTGGTTAAATTACCTTGCACGGCTGAAACAGCACGTTGTTGAGCTTGTGCTAATGCATCAGCTTGGCTTAGCTCTACACGTGCCATTAGCTCCTGCATATAAAGACCAGTAAACACTTCTAAAAATGCCGCTTTATATGGTGCAAAAGGCGCATCGTCAATATTCACATACGGTGACATTTGGCTAACAATACCGTCAACTTGCGCTTGAACTAAACCCGCGCCTAATAAAAAGGCACTTAGTGTCGCTTGGTCCATTTCAACTTTTGCTGGGAATGCATCTTCTGGCAAAATGTGATCAGGGCGATTGGTACGAAAATCTGTCATGGCTAAATGTAAATGTTGGCCAAATTGGAAGTCGCGGTAAATTCGCGTATTCGGGAATAAATGCTCTTCATTGATACCTATGGCGCCAGCGGCAAGCCCTGCTTGAGTATGAGGTTGCTCATGGTCAATTGGCATATACTCAAAATAAGCAATTTCAGAATTCTTTTTACGCTCAGTTTGTTTTTCTTCACCTGCGCCATCTAAATATGTCGCGGTATCACCCCAGCTATCGTCCGAGAACTCATGATCATCCCAAATGGCGATCATTGGGAAACGCTCATGCACGCGTTGTAATAATTCATCAGTACGGTAAGTTTTATATAGCTGACGATAGTTATCTAAACTATTCGCTGCTTGCGTTTTATTATCACCAACACCTATGATTAATGCGCCTTCGTTGTCGGTAAATTCAATACTGCGCGCACCACCAGCTGATTGGAATTGTGAATCACCCGTGGTTTCATAAATGTAGTCACCTAAATGTACAACAAAGTCTAAATCATCGTTATCAAGTAACGATAAGTAGTTGTTAAAGTAACGACCGATATAGTCTTGGCAAGAAACGTAAGCAAATTTTACTTTGCTATCGCTATCGGCTGCAGCGGCAGTTTTAGTACGACCAACGCGGCTTGAGTAGTTTTTACCACCCATTTGGTAAATAAAGCGGTAGTAATAGTGCTGCCCAGCATTAAGCTCAGTAACACGAATTTTTAAACAATTATCGTACGAAGCTAAGGCGTCAAAGCTTTCTTCAACCACTAAATTAGCGAAGCCTTCGTCGCTAGCCACTTGCAACATTAGTGATGTGTCGGCGCCTGAGCCATCATCTACACGAGTCCATAAAATAACTGAGTCAGCTTTCGGATCGCCTGATACAACCGACTGTGGGAAATATTGGCTACCATCTAAAATACTCGGCTCAACTGGGCCGGGCTCGACAACTTCATCTTTTTTGTCTGAACTACCACAACCAACAAGGCTTGAGGTAACAACAGCACCAGCACTTACCGCAAGGGTTTTAATAAATTTACGACGGGTATAATTCATATTTAAATCCTTCTTACTCATTATTTAATTGTTGTTATAATTTGTTTATTTACCAGCATGTTAACTGTATTTTATGACAAGTTATCAATGCTTTATTGCTTTTATTATTTTCTTGCTACTTTTTATTGCTTTGCTCTATTCTGGATAGCCAGTAATATTTTTTATATCTTGATAAATAGGTTTTAACTGTCGGTACATTTTTCTATATACCCGCTGATATAACTTGTTGTATAGCTGCACATTCACCTGATTTGGCAAAAATGACTGCTCAATGCGCGTCATCTCATCAATTGCTTGTTGGTAATTGTCAAAGTAACCACTACCCACGGCGGCATTAATGGCAGCCCCTAAGCCCGAAGTTTCAAAAGTATGTGGCCTATGCGCGGGTAAGTTAAAAATATCTGCGGTAAGTTGCAATGCCGCGTCTGATTGCGAACCACCACCAGACACAATTAAGCGGCTAATTTTGCACTTTTGTCGTTTCTCTAAACTTTCTTTACCTTCACGCAAAGCATAGGCTAAACCTTCAAGTATCGAGCGATAAATATGAGCGCGAGTATGAACATCGCCAAAACCAATAATGGCGCCTTTAGCTTCTAAGTTTTTCAAGCCCGGCGACCAATACGGCTGCAACATTAGCCCCATTGAACCTGGTGGCACTTCAGCTACTAGTTGGTCAAACAAACTTTCAGCACTTACCCCTAAGGTTTGCGCTTTCTCAATTTCATTTTGACCAAATTCTTGCTTAAACCAGTTCACCATCCAGAAACCACGATAAATCATCACTTCAGCATTAAAATTATCAGGAATTGCCGATGGATAAGGTGGAATAAAAGCCTGTGGCTCAATGTATTTAGCGTTATTGGTGTTAATTGTTGCTGTAGTGCCATAGCTTAAGCTGGCGGTGTCAGGGCTGATACAACCTGAGCCAAGCACTTCACAAGCTTTGTCTGAGGCTGAGGCAATCAACTTAGTACCGGCGACTAGGCCTGTTGCTTGTGCTGCTTGCTCAGTAATAGTGCCGAGTATTTCACCTGGTTTGACTAAAGTTGGCAGCATAGAGCGCTTTACTGGCAAAGCCAGCCATTTCCAATCCCAACGACCTGCCCAATTTTGTTTTTTATAATCAAACGGTAAGTAACCAACAATACTGCCGATAGAGTCTTTAAACTGCCCTGTTAACTTATGGGTAAAAAAACCAGAAAGTAAGAGGAATTTATCGGTATTTTGCCAAACTTTAGGCTCATTTTGCTCTAACCAATTAGCTTGCGATTTACGGCGAAAATAATCAATGACCTTAGTTTGTCCAATCGCGGCGAAAGCTAATCGCCAGTACCAAGGCATCGCTTTGTTTTGTTGGCACAAGCGTTGATCAAGCCATAAAATTGCCGGGCGTAACGGTTTAGCATTTTTGTCTAAATTGATAACCGTGCCACGTTGCGTGGTTACCGTTACCGCTGTTATTCTTTCTCGATAGCCATTTTTAATTACATCACTTTGTTGCCAAAGTTGCTGACAACATTGCGCTAACATTTGCCAAAAGTAATCTGCATCTTGCTCTGCCCAACCTGGGTTGGTTGAAAAATAAGCTTCGAGTTCTATTCGGCTTTTGGCAACTAAATTACCTTTTAGATCAAATAACAAGGCGCGCACACTCTGTGTGCCATTATCTATGGTTAAAATTAGCTCATCTTGCGAACTAGTCGTTGTGCCTTGTTTTGCATTTTCGGCGTTATTATCTTTAGTTTGCTTGGCTGTTACGTCTATTGTCATTAATTATTATTCTCTTGAAGCATTTTATCCGTGGTTTTGCCAAGTCGTTGCTGATTATTAGGAACACTATACGCCCGTTGCCAAATGGCACAATAACGGTTAATTTCCCGCTGCCATTGTTCCTCATTCCAAGGTAAAAAGGGGGCACATAATTGTTTAATTTTTGGTATTAATTCCTGGGCACCATTTGGTAAAACATTGCCAATACGGGTACGCCTTAACAGTAAATCATCAAGGTGAAATACTTGCTCAAACTGTACTGACCAAATAAGCTCCGCCCACAAATATTTACTATAACGTATTGGATTACAATACCTTTTTTCCATAAGAATAACAAACAACTGATTGAACTCGCCATAGTTTGCGTTAATTTGCTGCTTAATATCGTCATTAAAAAAGGGAGCTCGCATCGCATTTGATGGTGAAAGAATCGGCTGCTTGCAGGCAAGTTCAAGTGCTGCTTGGTAATTGTTATTTAGTTTTTTATAACCCGAATTTGCTACTAAGTATTGACCTGCCATTTGCAGTACTTGCTCAGCAATTAACCGGAAGGTTGTAAGTTTGCCACCGGTAACAGAAATAACACCTGCATTTTGTTCAATGTAATGTTCACGTTTTTCTTTTGATGGTGCCGCTGAAGGCTCAGAAGTCATTACCGGCCTAACACCTGCGAACGTCGAAATAACATCTTGTTCGGTTATTTTCGCATCGGGAAATTGCTGCTCAATCGCGGCCAGTAAATAATCAAACTCACTTTGACTAATTTGCGCGTCTTTCGCCATATTTTGCTTATGCTCAACATCGGTTGTTCCAACAACAGTAACGTTTTGCCAAGGGTAAACTTGCACAGGCCGTTTATCATGCGCATGACGAATGGCAATGACACTCGCCACTGGTAATCGCCAATTAGGTATAATTATATGGCTGCCCCGCAACGGCCGCATATGCATAACAGGCTTTTTATTTTTATTCTCTACATCAACACAGTTTGCTTTTAATAATTCCGACCACGCTCCACATGCGTTTATAACCACTTTGGCATTAATGGTTAATGCTGACTCACAACCATCTATTTCAACCGTAATTTGCTGATTTTGTTTTTGGGATTCTAGCTTAGTTACTTTGGCATAATTTAGCGCTTGCCCGCCTAACTGTAATGATTCTTGTATTAAGCGCTGTACGAGTCGCGCATCATCGGTTAATGCATCAAAAAACTGCGTTCCGCCTAACAACTGCTCTTCTTTAACCTTAGGCGCTAATGCTAAATATGATGATTTCGGCCAGAACTTATGCTGTTTAATACCAGCAATAAAATCGTAGCAAGCTAACAATTGATTAAAAACCCAAGGCCCGGGGAAGGCTTTTTTATAATGGCTCATAACAAAGCTTTGCTTGGCAATTAATGGCTGGCCTTCTTTTAGCAAGCGTTGTCGTTCAATAACTGATTCACGTGTTAAACCAATTTGACCTTGCGCCATATAACGCAAACCGCCATGTACCATTTTTGATGAACGGCTTGAGCTGCCCCATGCAAAATCTTTTTGCTCAACTAACAACACCTTTAAGCCGATTTGACTGGCCAGTTTTAAAATACCCGCACCAGTAATACCGCCGCCAATAATGATCATATCCCAGCAGTCGTGCTGACGTATTTTTGTAATACGTTGTGCGCGGTTAATAGCTATGTTTTCAGACAAAGCAAAGTTTTCAGAGAGCGACGACTTAGTGTCAAACGCTGCCTTTAACGTGCTAGCTTTTGCTTGTTGCTTTGACTTATTCATCGCGCTCACATTCGTTTATTTGTTATCGGGCTAATTCGCTATTCAAGCAAAGTCCCCGGGTTTAGTAACTGTTCACTGTCAAAGTGTTGTACTAAGTTTTCTAATACCTTCATCCCCAACTCACCTTTTTCAACTGATAAATAAGGCGCATGATCTTTACCAACGCCATGCTGATGGCTAATAGTACCGGCATTATTAACAATAGTGTCACTCGCTAAATGCTTTAACTTTTGCCAGCGTGCTAAGGTTTCTTGGTAACTATTGCCATTTCGGTAAACATAAGTGGTGTACAAACTACAACCTTGGCTATAAACGTGCGAAAGATGCGTAAATACATGCACTTTTTCACCTTCGTCACTTAAGCCATGACGAATTTTCTCTTCAACTTTTGTCATTAAGCTATCAACATTGCCCCAATCGGTTGCCGTTTCAAAGGTATCAACCACATAGCCTTGCTGCCATAAAGCATCACGAAGATACGGTGAACGAAAGCGATTTGCTTGCCATTTTTTGCCAAGCATTTCACCAGTATTTACCCCTTGGAATTTTTTAACCAGCGCTTTCAATTGCTTTTTACTAGCATTAATTTGCTGGCTACTGCCGGTTAAACCAAAGGTCAACATGCACTTACCTTCAGCGCAGCCTCGCATCGACAAATAACGCTCTAACCATTTTATTTGATTTTCATGACCAGCAAGTTTGAGTTGAGTTTGCGTTTCAATTCCATTACTAACGCGCAACATAGACAAAGCGATGCGCTGCTGCACAGACTCTTTACAAAACTGGCTGGCTGCTTGCCAATTTGGGAAAAAAATAACTGAGAATTGCTCTCGGTCGGCAACTTTACTTACTCGCACTTTTACTTGCGTTAAAATGCCAAAGCGCCCTTCCGAGCCTAAAAGTAATTCACGTAAATCAGGGCCAGCCGACGATGCAGGAAATGTTGGTACATCCAACGAACCAGCGAAAGTTTCAATATTACCGCCAGCAAACATTTGCTCAATACGACCATAACGTAGTGACTGCTGACCACTAGAGCGGCTCGCAACCCAACCACCAATAGTAGAAAGCTCAAAAGACTGGGGAAAATGGCCAAGAGTATATCCGCGCGCTAGTAACTGAGCTTCAACCATAGGCCCGGGAGTACCTGCACCAAAGGTCGCAATTTGACTATCTTCATCTAGATGCAGTAATTGGTTCATCCGCCCCATATCAACAGTTAATATTGGCCGTTGTGATTGCTTAGGGTTAATATGTCCTGCAACGCTAGTGCCGCCTCCGTATGGGATCACCTCAACATGATATTTTTTCGCATAAGCTAAAATAGTTTTCACATCTTGGCAGTTTTCTGGATAACAAACCCCATCGGGAAAACAAGCTATGTCACCACTTCGCACTGCTAAATAGTCAGGTAGTGATTGACCTTTTGCATGGCGAACTCGCTCTTCTTCGTCGGTAATAACCAGCGCATGTTCAGGTAAGCGAGAAGCTGGAACTTTGCTGACAATATCGTCTAATGTTGCATCGGGCAAACACTTGCCACTACCGACAACTTGTGACAAAAATGCTCCTGCCGATTGAGGTAACTCCATTGAGGTACTTTCATCACCCCAGCCATTCCAACGTCTCATTTAACGCCCCTGCTATTAATTCACTATTCGTTTATTGTTAGTTATGATAAAACGAAGCTACAACAGGCAAAATGTCCTAAAAAGACAGTCAAGGTGACATTTTAGGACAAAATTACGGTCAGGTTTGACCTCTTTTAGCAGTTAATAAAAATATGACAAATAATACATTGGTAAATAACACAACAGAAAACATCGCTGCTCAGCCAAATAACAATTTAGATGCAAACTTAGGCCAAGCTTCGGTGCCAGCAGTGAATCAGTATTTACAGCTTGCCATAGAGCAACAGCTTAATGTTGAGCAAATTTGTCATACTCTCGGCATAGAACAATCAATACTACTTGATAACAGTAAGCACATAACCGGCTTAATGTTTCAGCAATTGATCTCATCCTTGATCAGCCAATCGGAGGATGAACTTTTTGGCTTGCATACCGCTAAATATGTGCAGCCTGGCTCGTATAGTGTTTTGGGCTATATTTTGATGAACTGTGAAAACTTAGGACAAGCCCTGACTAAAATTCAGCCGTTTGAAAAGTTAGTGGGTGATATGGGCACCACCACATTTGAGCAACTTGGTGAGCAGGTAAAAATTAGTTGGCATTGTCAGTTTACAGAGCCTAGTGTTAAGCGTCATATGGTTGATAACTGCTTAGCCTCTTGGCTAACTTTTGCTCGTTACCTAGTTAGTCAAAACAGCAACCCAAGTGAACTTAGACTAATGCGAAAGCAGCCGACATTAGCGCAACAAAATGAATACCAAGCGGTATTTAAATGTCCAATAAGTTACGCTCAAGATGAAAATGCCATTATTTTCAACAAAGCATTATTAACCTTGCCATTAAATAAAGGTGACCAGCAATTACTTTCTACTTTAGAAACTCACGCTCAAAGCCTTATTTCCAATATGAGTAACGAGAATGACTTTTCTAGTCAATTAAGAGCCGCTATTGAAATATCGCTGAAAAAAGGCTGTTTTCATCAGCAAGAAATGGCGAAAAACTTTGGCATTAGCGCTAAAACCTTACAGCGACGCTTAGCAAACTTAGGGTTAAATTTTCAAACAGTACTAGACGAAACACGATTGGCGCTAGCCAAAAGACACCTTAACAACAACAGCTTAAACCTAAACCAAATTAGTGCAGAACTAGGCTTTACCGAGCCAAGATCTTTTTACCGCTGGTTTAACAAAGTTACTCAGCAAACACCTGGCGAATATCGAAAACTTCTACAAAACAAGATCTAGTCAAATAGCGGTAGGCTAACCAACAAGCCCAGCTCGCTAGCCTACTTGCGCTAAATTTCAGCTTTTAAACTCGCCTATAAAGTTAAGCTTAATCGACTTAAAGTCATCAAGACAATACTATATGTAAAATACACTTGACATAAAAATACTCATGTTCTACATTAACAAATGTAAAGCAGACTTAACTTTTAGTAAAACAGAACAGACAAGGAGTATCAAAATGACTGATGACAGTGTAAATAAAACTTCAAACTGGCAAGAAAGGAATAAAAAAAATACCGCTAAACTTGGTTTTTGGACCGCCATTTGGGTAATTAGCATGGCACTCACTAATTTTGGTCCTCATTTTCTCTGGGGTTTCAATCAAGCACTGACAATTATTGCGGTAGTGTTAAATCTCGCACTTGGGCTGAAAATGGTGTTAGTGAATATTCAACACATAAAAGGCTTAGATGAAATGCAACAACGCATTCAATTAAATGCCATGGGTATTACTTTAGGCCTGAGCTTAGTGGTTGGCTTGGCGTATTCAAATTTAGATGTTTTGAATTTAATAGGGTTTAATGCTGAAATTTCTCATTTAGTCATTTTTATGGGGTTGACTTATCTAAGTGCTACCTTTATTGGCAATAGGAACTACCAATGAAAAATCGATTGAAAGTGTTGCGTGCAGAAAGAGATTGGACGCAAGCACAACTTGCTGATGCTTTAGACGTTTCTCGCCAAACCATTAACGCCATTGAAAAGGGTAAGTTTGATCCAAGTTTACCACTGGCTTTTAAAGCTGCACGACTTTTTAAGCTAAGCATTGAAGACATTTTTCAGGATGAAGAAGCTTAAAGCATAAAATCTAGTCATCATATTAATCAAGCCTCACTTAACTACAAGTTGGGCTTTTTTTTGTTTTCTCGTTTTTAATTTCTCATTAGTTTCTCCACCAAGTATATGCAATTACTGAGGCCGAATTATTCAATTGCAATGGTACTAAGGTGCCACTTCAATCCACGCCTGCTTGTTGTAAGCTTTAACAACTAAAATTTATTCAGCAAAACACCCGCCACTATTTGGCTTGTAGCGCTATTTAATAGGAATGAAATTAATGACAACGGCACAAACACTAGCAGGCAAAGTTGCACTTATTACTGGCTCAACTAGTGGAATTGGCTTGGCAACTGCACATGTTTTGGCTACGCAAGGCATCAACCTAGCCCTGCATGGCTTATTAACAGAGGAAGAGGGTGGCGGGCTGGCCCAGCAGTTTGCAAAAGAATATGGCATAAATGCCTACTTTAATAATGCTGATTTGCGAGACACTTGTGCCATTGAACATTTTATTAAGTGTGCTCGCTCAACACTGGGCGATATCAATATATTGATCAATAACGCTGGTATTCAACATACGGAAAGCGCAGAAAAATTTCCCGTTGAAAAGTGGAACGATATTATTGCCATTAATTTGTCTGCAGCTTTTCATACCATTCAACAATCATTACCTGCGATGCAAAAAAACAATTGGGGCCGAATAATAAATATCGCCTCCGTGCACGGCCTAGTGGGTTCAGTAAATAATTCAGAGTAATGAATCAGTAAACTACTAGCCATCGCGCCGCCTGTATTTTGTTCAAACTATAGGTATATGAGCGCTCAATACCAGTGCAATCATATTCAGCCCTATTGCCCAAATAACCTGTAAGTAAAGTGTGTTAAAGATTGAAGAACAAAAATAGGCGCACACAAATGTGCGGTCATGTGGGAAAAAATAATTCAACATCTGTGCTTTCAAAATCTTTAGGATCAAGCACTTGTTTATATAATAAAAGATTGCTTATAAACATAGCAAAAACAGGCTGCTGTAAATAAAAAGCCTTCTCGAAAGAAGGCTATTAGTTATCTTAAACGTTTAATGCGTTAAAATGGCGTATTTAACTTTAACAGCAGCTTTTTGAGGCATTACCACCGCAGCCATTATATTGCCCGCTTGCCGATGAAATTGCTGTTTGTAGACGCAGAAAAGCACTTTCTATATCAGCTTTTGGTGCCGCAAAATTCATACGGGCAAATTGGCCATAACTTTCTCCAAACCAAGTCCCAGGCGAAACACCGAAACCAGCATCACCAAATAGCTTAACTAAGCCGTCATTAGAGTAACCAAGTTTTGAAAAGTCTAACCACACTTGGTAAGTGCCTTCAACTGGAGTCATAGTGACACTTGGTAGTTGTTCAGCGAGAAATGACGCGATCCAATCAACAGTTCCTTGCATTTGTTGTAAAAACCCGTCGAGCCATTCTCCACCTTGGTCAAACGCCGTTATCGTGGCAAATGTCGTGAAAGCATTGCCGTGATCAATATATAGCGATTGCGATAGTTTGCTCATAGTGTCGAATATTTCTTGATTTTCACTATAAATATAGCCATTTGAAATACTCTGCATACCGAATGTTTTTGCTGGAGAGCCAATTAAAGCAACATGCTTTTTCGCGCCCTTTGCCATTAAGCTAGTAAACTTATGGCCTGAGTAAACAATATCGGCATGAATTTCATCACTAATAATAGTGACGCCATGTTTTTCAGCCAGGGTTTGAATTTGATGTATTTCATTTTCACGCCACACTCGCCCCACCGGGTTATGTGGGTTACACAATATCATTAACGTGACATTATCAGCACTTAGCTTTTCTTCTAAGTCGCTATAATCAACTTCGTAACGGCCATTAACTAGTTGCAAAGGACTTTTAATCACATCACGACCAGCGCCGCTAATCACTTTTGCAAATTGATGATACGCGGGAGTTTGAATTAACACCCCTTCCCCATTTTTACTAAGCTCTCGAATTAACAGAGCAATTCCGGCTAATACGCCAGGCACTTGCACAAATTGATTCGAGCTTAAGGTTAGGTTATGCCTACGCTTGAACCAACCGCTAATAGCATTAAAAACCTGTGCAGAGTCATTCTCATAAGCAAACTGATTACGCTCTACAAGCCGTTGTAATTCCTGTTGAATCGGTTTTGCAATGGTAAAATCCATATCTGCTATCCAAAATGGCGTCACATCACTGGTACCAAATACATTCTTTAGCATTGATGAACTATTACGAATAAAACTATTTTTTGCTGCCACTTTCTTTTCGGTAAACTTCATATCTATCTCCAATAAGGTTTACTAATAAGACGAAATAAATTCACAAAAGACGCACACATGACCATAAAAATTAAATTTAGCAACTAGCCCAAAACATCAACTAACACTCTTTGCCAGTTTTTTCCCATAATTTTATCTATTTCTGAACCAGTAAATTTTGCTTTTGATAATTGATATTCAATAGAGCGCATACGTTTAATATGATTTAGTTCAGGAATAACAATATGATTAACATCTCGCTCAAACCCTAGCACACCTTTTTCACCAAGCCCCTGCCACCAAGTATCGTAACCTTTAATGGCTACAGCATTATTATTACCCGCTAACAGTGCGTTTTTGTGCCCTCTTAGCGGGTAATCATTAGCAATAGCCACAGCATCAATACCGGCGACATTTCTTACATGCTTTAAGTGTGCAATATAATGCTCTGGTCTTGGTATTTTTTCGTTGGTTAGCCACCACGACATCATAAATACCCCAAACACACCTCCACTATCAGCAATGCCTTTTAAAATATGATCTGGTGTACAACGGGCGTTGTTGATAATTTCTCGCGCTGCACCATGCGTTTGAACAATTGGCCCTTTGGCTCGATATAAAGTATCTTGAGCGCTGGCAACACTAGAATGAGACAAGTCAATCAGCATGTTTTTGCTTTCAAGTTTATCTATTAAGGCAAAGCCTTGTTTGCTTAAACCCTGTTGTTCTAGGCTTAATGCACCACCAGCGTATAAGTTATTATAATGATGTGTTAGTTGCAGTACTCTTAAGCCTAACTGATGAAATTCATCAACTTGCTCAAGCCCACCTTCAACGCAATCAGCTCCTTGAATTTGTAAAAACACTGCACATTTATTTTGCTGGCGAGCTTTTGCAATTTCACTGCCTTTCGTCGCAATAGAGTAAATATCAGGTGCGGCTAACATTTTTGCTGATTTCTCTTTGATGCTTTTCATGCAGGCATTATAAGTACGCTTATAATTAACACTGCCGTCAGCAAGCTTTACCTCTTCAATTGCAGAAATATCAGCAATGAAACTATCGAGTTGTGATGCTTTTACATCAAGACTTTCATCTGGCACAAAAGATAAACCGTCAATATACAGCCTTTTTTTATCAACAGAAGCAGCAGGATCACCAATATTTGAGCACGCACTTAAGGCCGCAATTGAGCTAAAACCTGCGAGTTGTTTCAAAAAATTTCTTCTTTGCATAGCACACTCCTTTATGCACACTTACATTTTTTATTTCACTTAATAGCTGAAATAAAAAAGCACTTTGCTGTTAGCAAAGTGCTTAATTAAAAAATTAAATATTCAGCAACAATATTGGTAACTAGCCTAATAGTTTTCCTAAGCCATCGGTTAAAATTTGCTTCGCTTGTTGGCCTTGCTCTGTATCTAGGTAACTTTGCGCTGTAGTTACAAAACCACTGATCATCTCTGGCTTTAAACCCAATGCTTCAAATTGCTTTTTCACATCATTAATAGACTTTAAAGAATCACTATATTGTGACGCTTTATCAAGTAAACCACCTAAACCTTCGCCAGAGCTAAGTTTACTTATATCTGGCATTTGACTAACAAGCCCATCAACACCAGGTAAAGATTTAGCAAGCTGACTAAATTGCTCACTTGAAACATTATTTTTAACGTAGTTCAAAATAGCACCCATACCGCCTGCGGCTTGGCCTGAACTGACATCTAAAGAGCCTGTTAACATATCGACTAAACCGCCAGCACTTGGTGTAGCTGAAGCGTCAACCACTTGCTCTTTAGCATCACCTAAACCGATTAAGTTTTTTAAGCTGTCTAACCAACTTGTTTCTTGTGCTAGAGCAGAGGTACTTAGCGTAGAAAGCGTTAATAGTACAATAAGTTTTTTCATAGTGATTTCCATCGGTTTTAATAAGTTATTATTTAGTTAAAAACAAGTGTACAACATTTAACATAAAGGTATGTAACGCTTTATGAAATTTAGTGATTTAACAACAAAGAAAGGTAAATTGCCCATAAACTTTACGCGCTTTAATGTATAATCATGCTTAATGACGAGTTAATTAAGTTAAATTATGAGCCAAGAAGATATTCAGTTAAATAATCCATTACACGGTTTAAAGTTAGATACGCTACTCAGTGAACTAGTAACACATTATGGCTTTGATATTTTAGCGGAATATACCCGCATAAAATGCTTCAAAAATAACCCAAGCATGATCTCTAGCTTAAAGTTTTTACGAAAAACACAATGGGCAAGAGAAACACTTGAACGCTTCTATCTTTATAGCTTTAAAAATTTACCTGAGCCAGGTGAAGACGAATTTGAAATTCCACCTAGACAGAGAGAAATTCCATTACACATCAAGCCAAAAGAGCCTAAAGTATTAATTAAAGGTGAGGCAATAGTCCCATTAACTAAAGATAGTTTCAAAGAAACACATCGCTCGAAACCAGTACAGGGCCGTAAAAATCAAGATGCGACTAATAGAGGTCAAAACTCTCGCCCTCGCTCAAATGAGCGGAAAAATGAAAACTCAAATAACAGTTCTGAGAGCAATAAGCCATTTGACCCATACGCTAACGCACCTAGATAGTAGCAATTACTCAATAAAAAAAGCGCTAATAAATGAATTTATTAGCGCTTTTGCTTTTCTAAAACAGAATACTTTAGCTATTATTTTTTTGCTGCAATTGTTCTTGCTGCCACGCCCAAGTAGGCGACTTAAAAAATAGTTTCACACGGTATGACCAAGACGGAGCTTGCCACAAGCGTTGTAAAAACTTCCCGTACCCTGAGAAGAAGACAACAAACGGGTTAACACTGTTTATTCTCGGGTACACGCCGTAATTTACTTTTTCTTCCTCTTTGGCAAAAGTACCGAACATTTTGTCCCAAATAATTAAGATACCGGCATAGTTCTTATCTAAATACTGCTTGTTTGTCGCATGGTTATTCGAACAAAAGTACAACCATGCTCTGATTTAACCTATTTAAGCCAAAGTATGCGTAGTGCCATGTACTGGTATAAATCAACTTTTGCCAAAGACGACAAGATGTCTGCCGATCATCCACTCGCTTCTGGAGATTTTTTACAAGAGGATATTTTTGTCTGCGAACAGTTACAAAAGTCGCTAACTAGCCCTATTTTCAAACCTGGGCCTTCTGCAGAGTTTGGCGAGTTACCCGTGCGTGAACACCAAGATATTGTTTGGCAATATATTAGTAAACACCTTAACGATAACGCCGAGCAGGAAATAGCTGTTACTTCAATAAATAATTAAGCGTGTTAAACGAGTGCCAAGTTTGATACCTAGCACTCGTGTACTAACAATTTTTATTAATGTTAAATATTTAAAGCTTAAAACGCGCCACTGACTGAGTTAATGAATCAGCTAATTTATTCACATCTTCACTTCGATTTGATAAGTCTTGTGATTCAGCAGCATTATGACTTGCAGCTTCTGCCGCTTCACTCATGGTCGCTTCAATATCTTGGCTAAAACCTAATTGTTCATTCGAAGCAACACTAATACTTTTACTCATCTCATCAATCGTTAGCAAGGCACTTTCTATTTGTTTTATAGCATTACTAAGCTCTTGGCTTTGCGAAACACATTCTGATGCTTGTGTTTGCCCTTGTGAAATCGCCAGCTCTGCGGTTTGTGTTTCTTTTTGCAAAGCGTCAATCATGGTTTGAATTTCAGCAGTCGATGCTTGTGTACGCGATGCTAGCGATCTTACCTCGTCGGCAACCACAGCAAAACCACGGCCATGTTCACCAGCTCGTGCCGCTTCAATGGCAGCGTTTAACGCTAATAAATTAGTTTGATCCGCAATACTGCCAATGGTATCTAAAATGCCGCCAATACTATCGCTGTGCTTACTTAAACGAGCCATAACCTCCACCGACTCTCTTAACCGCTCAGAAAGTGACACGATGCGATTACTATTGTCATCAGCAATAGTGCGAATTTCATAACTATGTGTTGTCGCCTCTGAAACATTATTTGCGGTTAAATTGGCTTCATCAGTCACACGGGTTGAACTGGCAAACATTTTTTCTGCGATTTGTTTAGCGCTATCAACTCGAGTTATTTGCGCCGATGTTGACTGAGCTATACGTTGGCTTTGCTCACTGGTTATTTGTGACGACTCATCTAACGAATAAGCATTTTGGCTAATATTTTTTAATAATGAAGTTAAGTCATCACTGAGCTTATTGATATTTTTAAATAACACGCCAAACTCATCTTCGTTACTAACGGTTAGGCGATTTGATAAATCACCTTGCGCGATTAGCGCTAATGAATCATTGGCAAGTGCCAAGGGAGTCAGCATAGCGCGCGTGGTAATGACACCAATAAAGCTTGCAAGAATAATAAACACTACAGCTAAAATAATCGCTAAACTTTCACCTGTTTCCACCTTATTTTTCGTTGTTAATTGCAATTCTACAAAGCGTGCTTCGGCTAACGACAATAAAACAGTAAGTTGCTGATAGGTGGCATTAAAACTTACCACTGAGTCGTTATACGCTTTATTCGCATTAACGGCATCTTCTAGTGCGCCTTGTTTATACTGATATAATTCTCCCGGCTCTACTAATAAATGATTTAAAGTGGAAAACTGGTTTGAGAAATCGTCAAGTAATGATTTATCTGCAATGTTTTCAAATAGCTGATGCATAAAATCAAAGTTATTTTTTGCGTTGGCAATAAGAAAACCTACATCTTCTTTGTGTTGCGCTAACACAGCCAGTTCATTTACTTGCTGTAAACCTGACATAGTATTTTGTAGGGTATAGAGCATGTCATCAATGCGAGCACCATTACCTATGATGTCTTCTAATAACTGTTCGTTGTCTATTTCTAGAAGCTCTAAATCAAGCATATCGTTGCTGGCCTGATCTCGGCTCTCAACAAAAATCTGATATTGCTGAGTAAACGCTTCATTAGCAACGGCAATATTCTTTTTCGCTTGATAAAATTGTTCAGTTTGAGTGACGTATTCTTGGTAATGTATCTGAGCTTGCTTCAATGCTTGTTGCATTTTCGCTTGATCCATAACCTTGCCACTTAACACAGTAACAGCAGCTTGAAACTCTTGATTTAACTTATTATATTCTTGCTCACTGTTAACTAGTGCAGCTTTATCTTGTTGAGTAAAGCCCAATGCACCAATTTTAATCATATTAAGTAATTTGATTTGCAAAGCATTACTTTGCTTTTGTACAGGTACAGCAAGTAATTCAACATTACTGTTAGCGGTACTGATTTGCATTAATGAATTATAAAAAAAACTGCTTCCTGCAATTAACAAAATCCCTATTGTGCTAAACCCCATTATTATTTTTTGTTTTATGGTTAATGGTAGGTTGTACATAAACACCTCTGGAATGAATAAATTTTTCTTGCTTTAGCAAGGTACTTCAACCACGGGGATTGAAGAGTGATTATAAAACGCAGAATATAAATGTAAACAGTGGTCAAACCACATCTAACATTCTATCTAGTTAATTTTCATCTAATTCATAATTTTCAAAGCTAGTCGCCAACACAAACCATTAACAAGAAATTAACACGAAACACAGCCATAGCCCTTACTGTCTAAGATTATATCTTCTATCTATTTTCGCCATTTAAATTATAAATATGCTGCAATTGGATAATAAATAAACACTACCCTATTATCACCTTAACTGGTCGAACGTCCGATCAGTAAAATACACATAATAAAAACATGACGTAATAAATATAAAAATAATTTGGGGAAACAAATGAATACAATTAAAAGCCTAGCCGCCATTGCCTGCTGCTGTTTAACACTGTGCTCCACCGAGGCACTGAGCAAAGAGCACAAAATAGTACTGATCCACGGTTTTCAACCGCAGCAACTAATATCTGACGGCGATGTTACAGCAAATGGCCAACGTTATTGGCAAGGCTATTGGAATAACCTAAGCGATGCACGCATTGATTGGCCCTCTTACGAAAGAATTGAAGGCAAGATTGCATCTGACTATGTTTGGCCAAAGCTAAAGGCATTCTCAGAAAGTAACTTTTGTGATCCTGGCTGCATATTCGTTACGCACTCTACTGGTGATTTAGTGGCAAGATACATTATAGATAATCAAGAAACTTGGCTGGAAAATGCAGGCCTAGCTCCCCTCAATATAGTAGCTACCTTTGATATTGCTGGTGCAGGTGGCGGTAGTGAACTTGCCGACTTAGCGGTTAGTGTTGCTCAAGGCACTGAAAGCTGGACCTTCGTAATAGAGGCAGCGCTCGAAGCCTGGTTAGGAGGTGATCTTAGTGATGAAATGGGTGTACTACATGACCTAAAAGTTAACAATGCTAGACAGCTTGCCCCCTTACCTGATGCTCGTATTCCTCGATTACGATTTGTTGGTGACGCCAGCGAATATTTAGGTGTCACGAGCCCGTTTATTAAGGGACATGACGACGGAGTGGTTGGTAGTCATTCAGCCTGTGGTGGCAATCGCCAGGGCAGTTATGGCAGTTGTAGCGCACAAGTTGCCTTTAACGGCAAACTAACCACTCAAAACAACGCCGTGTCAGGATTTATGCCATTTCATTACCCAATGTTAATGGGCGAAGATTATAGCCATGGTTCATTATTAGAGCCGGAACAAGAAGGCAAAGTTACCGCTGCAAGTAACCAGCAAAATTTACTTTCTGGAGAAAGTATTCAGTTTGACACCTACACAAAAACAACAGGTTGGTGGTTGTGGAAAAGCAATTATCTTTATGTACAAAATTCTGACAATGACAGCATGTCGGCACTGATTTACGACGCTATTCCTAATTAAATTAAAGTAGAAAACGATACAGCGTTATGAAAGGTAATCCATTGATAAAGCGAATAGTGGCAATCAGTATTGTTGTTGTCACTGTTTGGCTTTTTTGGCCAACAATGCCAACCCAAGCCCCTGTACAACAGCAATCAAGGTTGGAAAAAACAACAATTGCATTACAGGAACATCAACTTAAAACGGTTAAAAAGAATCACCAAGCAATTACAACTACAACTACAACTGCAACCAATATAACAACAAACGACTCGGCGACCTTAGTTGCCAAAGCCTATGCTGGAGAAATTACCTATCCTCCCTATTCTCGGCCACTAAACGCCAATGATTACGACCGCTTAAAGCCCAATTATTTTAATCCGCAAACTATTCCTGTTGATGATAATGGCAACACACTAACAGCCAAGCTTTCAAAGTATCGTTACACCTATCCAGAGTCTATACAGGCTACATTAATAGGTGAAAATATTAAAAGCGCAAAATTGCAGCTCATCGATTTGTCAACCGGCAAACAATTGCATACGAAAAGCTTTAAACAAGATGAAAATAACTGGTATGTGCAGCTTGACGGAGAACGTGACTTTCCAGACCAATTACAAGCGACCGTAAAAGCAGACGTTAACGGCAGAAACATTAGCTTAGCTTTATCTCTTAAATATGTTGACTCCATCGCAACACTGGAAAGTTTTCAGCCTGCCGTTAGCAGTGAATCAGATATGCTAATACAAGCTAATTTAAACGTTAGAGAAAAAGGGCTTTATCGCGTAAGAGCCAACTTGTTTGATGCTAACCAACAACCAGTCGCGCATCTTGTCAGCAAAGAAAGACTCAATAAAGGCAATGAAAGCATAGCCTTAAAGGCGCACTTATCGGTACTAAAAGGAAGACAAACGCCACTTTATTTATCGACTTTCTCTATTGAGCTAATGTCGCCAGCACCAGGACAGCCAACCCGATATGGCGATAGCGCCATTAATAAATACCAAATAAAAGATTTTGCAATATCAAGTTTAAGTGATATACCGTACCAAGCAACAATACAAGAACAACAACGACTACAGCTACTACAGAATATGAGCAAACAATAGTAGAGAAGTTAGCTATAATTGCTTAATTACAGTTACGAAATGGCTTATTATTCAAAAGGAATTGACACGGAAATTTAACCGCCAGAGTTAAATAATACTGGTAATTTAAAAGGTTATGTCTTTTGTATAGACTCAAATTCGCACTAATTGCATGCATAATGTTTGCAACGCAAGCTAATCAGTTACCTAGTAACCGCCAGCTTGTCTCTATATTAGCAGAAGCCGAAGATTACTTGTCTGTTAAACCATCAAGGTCATTGCAATTGCTTTCAAAACCAAATGACCTATCAATTCTTACTGAAGATGAGTTTTTTCGCTGGCACATTACCATTATTCGATCTGCATTACCGCTTAATAAACTTTCCCTTGTTGAACATTCGTTAAGTACATTATTTAAACACGCGCATAGCCACGAATTTAATCGTAGAATCGTGCCAATTTTAAGCGCATTGGGAATCTGGTTAAGGCGCTCCAACTACTTAGAAGAGGCGAAATTAGCACTTCTTTGTTCTCTATCACATAATAATATTCGCCAAAACAAGGTCAGATTACTGATAAGCCTAGCCATAGTATCGAAACACTTAGCGCAAAAAAGTGAAGCTACTCAAATTTACAATTTAGCTAGAACAATTGCAGAACAAGACCAGTTAACATCATTGCTAGCAACCATAGAAAATAATATCGGAGTTTTAGCGCTTGAAAACGGAGACTTACTAGCGGCAGAGCAGCGATTTCGAAAAGCGTTAGCAAGATACCAAGCACATTCAAATCGTTCGGGAAACATTGTTAGTGGCTTAAACTTATTACAAGTATTCTTAATACAAAATCAAAGCCAAAACTTCCAACGCTTGTATCCTTCAATTGCCAGATTAACTCAATCATTTCCAAATAACTCAAAAAAGAATAACCTAAAATTTCTCAAGACAATCTTTGACATACAACAAAGCGACATAATTAGTATTGAAGCAAAAAAACTACTTGCAAACAGCTATCAACAAATAACCGAGCAAAGTGTGCAATTATCACTTCATCAATATTTTGCAAAAACCTACGCGCTTGACCTTAAACAACCAAAGCAGTTTATAAACAAGAAGTTACAGTCACCTTGGTTTACTAAAATACCGCAATGTAACTGGCATGAGTTAAAAGAATTTGATATTGAGACTTTAAAATAAAGCTATTGATTAAAAATGCAATTCAAATGAATCCCTACTCGCTTTCCAATATCACTTTCAAATTGTTCAACCCAGTTTGTAAGTCATCACCAATAATCTGTTCAAAATCCATAAACAAAAGCATAATATTCATTGGATAATCCATATGGCCACTAAAGCCCCATATAACTTTAGTTTGATTATCAGTAACACTTTCTGTGCTCATAAAGGCAGGCTCACTCGCTTCAAAAGGCTTTAAGAATCTTAACTCAAAATTGATACGTTCACCGTCTTTAATCGCCATGATTTCTTGTTCACCTTTGCCCACATCTGGGTTTTGTGAATCCCAAGCTGAAACAAAGCCAACTTCTCCATCAGTACCTCGATAACTTTTTGTCATTTCTGGGTCCATTTGTGCCCACTTGCTATAGTTATCCTGATTTTTCAATAGTTTTACGTAATCAAACACCACCACTTTCGGTTGGTTTATTATTATTTCGCGCTCAACTTCATAACTATCTTGCACAAAAATAGCCACTATTAACGGAATCGCGATAATAGTGGCAATAACGATAAGTAATTTTTTCAACATAAGACAACCTTGCTCATCTTTATTGTGGTTTGGCTTAAGTTTGGCGCAACCATAATGGTATTTCAATCACAAAAAGTGAGTAAGATCATTTTAATTATACTGATTGTCATCATAGCTACCAAAGGCTATCACCTGACTATAATGAGCTAAGTCGACTTTTTAAAACGTAATACAAAGCGGTCAGTTTTGCCGCGCACCGTAGGGTCAAAAACCACTTTAGTGTAATCATCGTTCGGATTACGAAGAAATGCCGCTTCAGCATCTAAAATAAAGCCAGCCTCAATAAGCTCTTGCACCACATAATCTCGATTAACTCGGTGTAACTTGGGGTTATGCTCTTTAGCACTATCGTGCATATCAATAATACCCAAAACACCATTAGGCTTTAAGGCACTTTTAAGTTGAGCTAATATTGCTTTACGCTTCGCTTTTGGCATAGATGAATAAAGATCGTGATAATTTAATACCACGGTTATCGCATCCACTTCATTATTTAAATCAAATTCGCCAAACTCTTTTTTATAATGACTAACATTTGGCAAGCGTTGATTGGCAATTCGGTGGTCAAACTCTTTGGCAAAACGGCCATCAAAAACCTCTAAAATAAACTTATTATTTTGGGCAATAACCTTACCTTGCTCTCCAACACGATGAGATAATACTTCGGTATAATAGCCACCACTCGATAAAATTTCTAAAACAGTCATTCCTGGTTCGATACCAAAGAACTTCATCACTTTAGCTGGTTTTCTGCCATTATCGCGCTCTCTATCAGCCTGCGCACGTTGCTCAGATTGCAAGGCGTTAACAAATTTTTGCTCGCTATCACCATAGCCAAAGGCCATAGAACTCATAAAAACACTACAGCTAACTAATACTATTTTTAACTTCATGATTGCTCTCCTAAAGTATTGCTTTGTTGATGACTTAAATGGTTATTCATTTGACGATTAGTGCTTGTTGCTTTAGCTAGCTTGTTGCGACGATAAAAAATATACACAACATAAATACCACCAGCTAAGTGGCCTAACATCAGTGCTTGAAACAAACTTATTTCCGTTAAAAATACCGCGCCAATGAATGTGCACGGTAATAACAAAATAATGCGGTGAATTACGCCTAAAGACAGCGCTTGCCAAGGTCTTCCCTCTGCATTTAAACATGACTGATAAACAATAACTAAGCCCGCCCCGATATACCCAAACGGTACCCAAGTAAGGTAAAGAGTCAACAACTCAGCCACAGCACCCTCTGGGCAAATAAAATAAGACAACATGTTATTGTTAATCACTAAAGCAAGGGCTAAAACAAGCTGCAGTAAGATTACCAAACCAAAGGCAAATAAATATGCCTGTCGAACACGGCTGACATGACCGAGCCAAAAGTTAGTACCAACAATGCATGGCATGGTTGTCGTTAATACCATAGGTATCAATAAAAAAATGGATTCCATACGGAATATAAAAGCGAAAGCAGCGACATAGCTATAGTTAATTTCGACAACAATGGTGGTTATTATTGCCATGCTAATCGGGGCTACTAACTGCTGCGAAACAATCGTTATACTATTTAGTTTATTTGACAGTAAACCACCCTTAATTTCTGCTAACTTAGGTATCGTCAAATGTACTTTTTTATCAAGAATAAATAGCGATATGCAGGCAAACAAAACGTCAGTTATGCCATGAGTCCACGCCAGCCCTTCCAGCCCTGATATATAAAATCTGCTTTCCGGTATTAATAAAGCAATTGCCATAACGCTCTTAGATAGCAACCAAGACAGCATTAAACGGCTTGCCATTTTTGAGTTACCAAGCGCCCTAAATATAGCGCTAACTTGCCAAATAATAGCTAAAAAAATCCATGTGAAATAACGTGACTCAACATACAGCATTTGGCTATTTGCCAATATTAATTTTGGATCTCCAATATGACCCGAAGCCCAAGTTCTACTGCCAAGAAATGAAAATATCGCTTCATTGAAAAAGCAAAAAACTAACGAAAAAAGCGCAATAAAAAAGGTAGCTTCCAACAAAGAGCTACTTATTGCATTAGAAAGTTGATGGCCTTGCAAGCATGAAACTTTAACAATTTTATTATTGGTTACTATGCTCATACCAATGGCAATGGCAGTTACTGCGGTTGTGATTGGTAAAGTAAAACCAAGCGCAGTTAAAACATCTTCGCCGTTAAAAGCTAGTAAACTAGATTCAAGTAAGTCATAGGCAAATAACGCTAAAATAGCCGTGATCATCGGCAAGGTTGAGTGTACGATAACTTTAGGTATTTTTTCTTCTGCAATCCAGTTTTTAAGCTGTCGATCCATTAAGCTAAAATTCTTGTTATTAATATTCAATAACAAGATACGTTAAGCTGAGAATTTTATTCGTTTATGAATGTAACAATTCATGTTACCCAATGATTTAAATCGAGAAACTGAACTATAATTCACTAAAATACACGTTACTCTGCACTCTTATTACGATGAGTAACATTAAACCTCTCTAATAGGCTATTTCATTAAGAAACATCTTTTAACAATCCTTTTAACATAATAACAACACATCATTTGCAAATAATAACTGTTAACATTAAGTTTTCGATCAGTTAAAGCAAATAGATGTTGTCAATATTTAACAAGCACTCTGCCTTCTCATCTTCAATATAGCAATTCATTAATTATCGGTAAAACCATGCAAAGTTGCACGACGACTCGTAAAGAGCATCAGCAATGATGACTAATGGTTTTCGAGGTTTGCGCTAAAACGAAAATTTCAAGACTAGGTAAAGTCAATTTGAAAAACGATTCCCTCTCTGCAGGACTTAACAATAAAGGCCTGTGAAAACACAAAAGTAAAGGGTAAAACATTAATAAGCTTGCCCTGCAAAGGAAAGACGGCTATGGCCATTTAAAATAGTAAACTGGCACCTCTACTGCATTAGCATTAAATTCGTTGGCAACAATTCAATTGGCTTATGCAAATGATGTTGCTATCGAATATGAAAAAATCACCCGCACTTTACAAGAGACACCTGCCGATATGCTGTTTATAGTGATACTAAAATGTTCCAGCAAAACTTAGGTGGAATCATCGAAGTATTATTTGAAACAGCCAATGCTCACTCTTCTGCCGCAGGAAATTTCAGTATTCGAGGTATAGACGACTTTAATGGTTCAGGTGCCTAAACAAGCGCTTTGGCCAGTGTTTACGTAGATGGCACCGCATTACCTCAACGTATAATATGCACTGGTTTCTCGACATGGGATGACTATAATGACGATGCTGGTCCTGAAGCGCTGGGTACTCATTTTAACCTGAAGATACCGTTACAGTAATGGCAACATGAAGCATTCGGTATGCAATATGGTCATAGATAAAAATCACAGAACCTCAGCATGCCATGGTTAACACTAGTACATAGAAGAACGCCATTGCCGCGATATGATGCAGCAATGAGGAGATATAAGCGACAATGACTAAAATTATAAAACCGCCCCAAGCAGCATATTTATTAGTTGGCTTAGCGAGTAGTTTTTAATTTGGTAAGGCTGAACAACTTAGAAGACAGGCAGTCCAAGTTAAAATCATTGTAAGTTCCATTCAAGTTGATTTTATTGGCAATTATTCGTATAACGATTTGCTTCGTATGGATTTTCACTACAATTGATAGCCCTAACTGACATGATTTATACAACGTAGGCCGCTATTCGGCTTACGCTATTTTTTTAAATACTTTTTGACAACAATGCGTTGCTGGGGAAATATTGAAGTGATATACATACAGCAGCATATCACTATTTGTAAACTAAGTTAGCCTTTGGCAAGTATACTGTCTAACCAACGTGTCGGTAATAATCTTTTTAATATTGCAAACAGCTTTGTTGGCGTCGTAATACGGTAACGTAATTTAGGTCGCTTACTTTCCAACGCATGAATTAGTGCACGCGTAACATGCAATGGCTCAAGGGTAAACGCAGCATTTGATTTTTCGCTACTTAAGCGCTCAATTTGTTGACGATATTGCTGTTTATGATCGCTTGACTCAACATCAATATGTGCTTGAAAAGCAGCTAAAGCATTGGCGCGAAATTGCGTATTAATCGGCCCTGGCTGTAAAAGCACAACATCAATATTAACTGGCTTTAGCTCTAACCTTAGGGTATCAGTTAAACCTTCAATGGCATACTTAGAAGCATTATAAGCACCTCGATAAGCCATAGATACAAAACCCAATACTGAGCTGCACTGTATAATACGCCCATGTCCCTGCTGCTTCATAATTGGAATTATTTTTCGAGTAAGTTCATGCCAACCAAAAACATTCGCTTCAAACTGTGCTCGTAATGCTGATGTAGGTAGGTCATCTAACGCTCCGGGTTGCCCGTAAGCACCATTATTAAACAGGTAGTCAAGCTTGCCATTGGTTTCTAACAATATTTTGTTTAGCGTTTGCTCAATAGTTTCCGGCTTAGTTAAATCAAGTAAATGCGCCGATAATCCTTTCGCCGCTAAATTTTCTACATCTGCTGGTTTACGTGCAGTGGCGAAAACCTGATAACCACGTGCCGATAAGGTTAATGCTGCGTGCAAGCCAATGCCGCTCGAGCAGCCCGTAATCAATATGGATTTTTTAGACATTAATAAATCGTATATATAAGTAAAGTTATTCTTGAGCTTACTAAAATATAGCGCCCAAGAAAACGAATATGCTCAGTAAATACCAACAGTGCTACCTTTACTTAAAGGCGTTACATTTAGCATCTTTCATCTTTAGGTGAGTCCATAACTACATGAGTCGTGATGGTTCGCACTTGCGGTATTGCACCAATAACGTCAGCATGAAAAGCTTTATATGCTTTAATATCTTTAGTTTCGATCCGCAATAAATATTCAAAAGCACCTGTCATGTTGTGGCACTCTTTAACTTCTTCAGCAACATTAATTGCCCGCTCAAATGCCTGTTGCGACTGTGTTGAATGCTCATCCAAGCCAATGGTGACATAGGCTATAAAATGATTGCCAAGTAATTCAGTATTTAATACCGCTCGATAGCCATTAATGACACCGTTACTTTCAAGTTCTTGCACGCGTCGCAAACAAGCCGATGCTGATAAACCAATTTTTTCAGCAAGTTCAGAGTTTGCAATACGGCCATTAATTTTAAGCTCACGCAATATTTCACGGTTATATCTATCTAGTTTCGTCATTTATTGTTCATTCCCTTAAATTTCCTAATGAATTCGCACAGATATTGCCTACAAATAAACTTATACTTGTTTAACAACGAAAACAACAAAGGATTAAATTAGTGAATGCTGAAATACTTACCGCTTTAGCCATTTTTGCTTTTGTGTCGTCAATCACACCTGGTCCAAATAATTTAATGCTAATGAATTCAGGCGCTAATTTTGGCTTTAAACAAACATTACCACATGCCTTAGGAGTTGGAATTGGTTTTACCGTTATGGTTGCCCTTGTTGGTATGGGAATTATGCAAGTATTCGATGCATTCCCAATCAGTTACCAAATACTGAAAGTATTGAGTATTGTTTATCTACTGTATTTGGCGACTAAAATTGCCATGTCTGACACATCAATTAAATCAACAGATGATCAAACTCAGAAAAAGTCAGTACCGCTTACTTTTATGCAAGCGGCTATGTTTCAGTGGGTGAATCCAAAAGCGTGGACCATGGCACTAACCGCAATTAGTGTATATGCGCCATCAAAAAACTTAACGGCTGTGCTCATTGTTGCCTTAATTTTTGGTTTAGTGAATTTTCCATGCATTAGTAGCTGGATAGTGCTTGGTGAAAAACTGCAAATATTTTTGACCAATAAAAGGCGTTTGAGGCTTTTTAATTTCACCATGGCAATACTATTAGTACTATCGTTAGCGCCGGTTATATTGAATTAACAACCCAGCCTTTGCCATTGAGGGTTAACCTCCCCTGCGACAAAGGCATATCCGTCAAATTTATTCTGATAAAAAGCTATGGCATATTTGCCAACTATTTGGGCACTGACTTTTCGTCGTATTAGATAACGCATAGTTAAAGTCTTTCGAGGTCAGCACTCGGCCGCTATGAGCAGCGGCAAAAAGCTCAACAGCTATTTGTTCTTCTGCTAAACGCTCTGCTAATAACTTAAGTGTTTGGCCTCCGCTAGGCGAGCCACTAACTTTACGAGAGAAGAACATATCCGCGGTAAATAATAATTTTGCCTGTGGAAAATAACTAATTAAATTATGTGTTGCATGACCACTGGCAAAGTCGAATACTTTTAACGCGCCATTTGCAAAACTAGCATTGCCCTCTACTACTTCAAAGCGTTCCGGCGCGATATCAGCATAGGCTAGCTCTTTAATTCGTGCTTGGTGCGCTTGCACACTAATAAACTTCACGCCTAGCTCAAATGCCTCTTTCATTCCTTCAAGGTGGTCAATATGATGATGACTTACCACTTGATACTTCAAGGGCTTTTGAGAACCAGTAAGCTTTTGTACTGCTAAAAAGCGTTGTGTTAAGTCTTCATAACCACCAGTGCCAATAAAGTAATCGCCAGCATCTAGAAAGACTGAAAAACCCCAGTCTTGTCCAGCAAGGTAAATATTGTCATCAATTTTTTCCACCATCATTTCTGAAAACGACAGTGTTGGCGCGCTATCTTGATAATTATCTGGTAACTCAAACGCTTGGCTTACATCTGGGTTAATGGTTAATTTTCGTGCAACTGACACCATATAAGGCTGACCACCTCTGGTTACATAGGTGCTGGTAGCGAACTTCACCTCTTGCTGAGATTTAACCTTAGAATAGTTATAAACAAACAGTTTACCCGGCTGCCAATCTGGCTTTGACATTTTAACGATTAAGCCCGTTTGCTGATTAATAAATAACGTTAATTCCTCGTAGCCTTGCATCGCTAATTTAACTTTAAATAACGTCGAGTCAAAGGTTACCTCGTCATCAAGTACTGTTACATCGTCAATATTTCGATAAAGTAACACCGCTAATGCGGTATCTAAATAGTAAAAGTGACGACGGTCGGTGCGTGCATAACTTAAATTGCTATTAATAGATAAGGTTTTTAAATTGTGGTTAAGTTGATAACCTTGCTTACCATCAAACATTTGATGTTGAATAGAGAAGCTGTCTTTATCGCCTCGTATCCACTTAAAGTTTTTTCTTTTATTGATAAAATCAATAGTGCTGTCTGAGCGATAGTTTACCAAGTCGACCGCGTTTGGGCTTTCACTTTGCCCGTAACGAAAACTTTTATAGGTATCCTTTACGTTAATACTTTTGATTGCTTTAAAGTGCTCTTCACCATAGCCAGAGACAACTTTATTGATTATTTTTGTTTTATTGTCACTAGCAAAAGCCACAGCACTATCACCAAAGTAACAGGCCAGTAAAATGACTGTTGTTGTTATTATTTTATTCATACGCTAATCCCTTAAATGTGGTCAATAAATCCTAATGTAGCCAGCATTTATTCGCGATGATTATGAGATAAGAGGGATGAATTTCAGGTCAAATAGCAAGCAGAAACATAAGCTTACAATTAGCAAGTATTTGCATAAAGCAATTAAATTGCACGCAAAATTAATCGTGGGAGTAATTTATTTACCATTGTCATTAAAACGAAAAACGCATTAACACGAGATACGTATCAATACCCTCTAGATATTAATCTTCGTCGGTATTAACACGTATAACAACAGAGCCAGCTAACTTGTCATGCCAGCCTTGCTTCTTTTTATCCATTGCGATCCAGAAAAAACCAAGCCCTAGTGGCAATAAGGAAATGTAATAGCCAACATAGCGAATAAGTGCTTGCTTAACACTAAGCTTATTACCGGTTTTCTCATCAACCACTTTTGCCAATAAGGCTATTTTCCCTGGTGTTGCTGACTTATAAAGCCAAAATAGAATAATGGCGAGTATAGGAAATACATAGCTAATAATAACGTCGAGCCAACCTTGTACTGATTCTCCAGAATAAAAGTATTCACCGCCGTATATCAAAAATAAAATGGGAAAGGTGATCATAATGAGAATAATCGTGTCGATAATACTCGCTGCAAATCGCGCCCAAAAACCAACATAGCTAACTTCTGCTTTCATGTTAGATGTTAAAGTTTTTTGGGCTTGATTATCGGTAATCTCAATGTTGCTCATTATCATTCCAAATTAAACTATCGCTTATTTCAGCGCTAAATTTGAGTAAGATAGTAGCAACAATTAAATTCGTGCAGCTAACGCTAGATCAATAAAAGCTCTCATAACTGCACGCAAGGCTGATAATTCACTACGGTAATTATTTAACAAGCAGTTACCGCTATTCTTGCTCTTTGATCGCAGGCGTTTTTGTTACCACTTGCGGTTTTGCCCGCCAGTAACCTTGTGCCCCTAGTTTCCCCCATGCCCACTTTATCCAAGACAAGCTGGTAAAACTCAACCAAATAACCCAAGCAAGCATAAGCCCTTTATAGAATAATACCGGAATGCTAAGCACAGTAATATCAGGTAATAGTCCGTCCGATTTATCGGCAAACCACTGAAGGTTATTTCCAAAAGAATAATTACCGGTTATACCCATATTTGGTGAGCTTAATAGACTGGTAGGAATAACAGCGATTAAAGCTAATACCGTAACGATGGATAAGCCGTATAAAATAAATTGTGAAAAATTAAAAGCTAGTCGGTTTAAATTTTTTGGTCGATAAGTGCTTGCAGTCAAGGATGCAAACCAAACCGCTACTAGCATTAATATCCCCCAGTTATTCAAGCTTAGGCCAAAACCTAAAGCTATCCAACTCACTAAAGTTAATGGCGAGAATGGCACACGTGCTACAAATATTGCTAATAAAATAAAAGCTAATAATTCTCCCCAATATAGCACTGCAGGACCAAGTATTGGGCCATCAGTCCAAAGCACCCAGCGCTGTCGTGTTAAGTTAACAATACTGGTGATATTACTAACTGGCGCATTTAAGTTGATAGTAGGTACTGTGAGTAATAATTCATTGCTGGTATTTGAGCGCATTGAAATTTGAATAGTATGCTTACCGGGTAAAATTGGCAAAGCCAATTTACCTTGCTCAAGTTGCAAGTTAATCAATTTATTATCAGTTCTAATTTCTTTTAACTGATAACTATCAGGCAATTCAATATGATGCTCACCGCCGCGAGTGCTTCGGTAGTCAAATGACAAGTGTAATTTCGAGGTGCGAGTGCCCTGCTCAATTTCAAGATTTACTCGGTCAATTGCTAGAATTTCGCCTTTAACTGCGTTTGGTCGAGATGTAGCAATAGTTAACGTTTCCCCCGGATAAGGATAAAACAAATACGAATAGTAATCATCGGGCTGTTGTGCACCTAAAATCATAGGTATACCACTGATATCCGCATGCCACGATGGATTAACAATAACTTGCCATTGTTCTACCAAAGGTAACGTTGCACTGGCTTGCAAAGACAATAACGCTTGTCGTTCAAGTGTTGAGTTCCAACGAAACTCATTTTCACCAGCAGGCAATGTGACATTAACTTGTGCATTTTCTACTATCATATCAGCGCTAATAATACGCTCACCCGGCAAAATAGGTATTTGCATATTAATAGAGCCAGAACTTGGCGCAATGCGTTTTATCGTCGTTGTTACTGTCCATATTTGGTCAATAGATAACTCCCTCACCACCTTCACGAAAGGCTGATAAGCATATCGCGTTGACGAAGTATTATTTTCCTTAGCTGTATCGCTATTATTGAGTGCTTGTTCATTGGCTAACGAAAGAAACGCTAAGGTATTACCGGTTAAATGATTCGCTTGCACGCCCACCACTTGCCAAGCATTATTTGAGCCTAATTCAACATGCTGAGGCTTATCTTTAAACTCAAGTTGGAAACTATCTACCGGTGCAATTTCACCCTGTAGTGTAAAGGTTGAAATACCTTGTGCAACAGGAATGTATAGCCAGCGGCCTTGTTTAAATAAACTCTGTACAGGCTTGCCATTTAGTAAGAGTTTTTCCGGTCGCCAAAATTCTGATTTTGGCAAGGCGATTGCTGTTTCTGCGTTCGCATGAACGTTAAGTGTAATGGTTAACTGCGACGCATGGCTTTGCACTTTTATCTGATTAATTAAGGCACAGCTAGGCGCACATTTTGGGGCTGCTAATACGCGCTGTTGCAGCTCTTCGAGCAAGGCTTGTGGTGGAAAGTTAGCCGCTTCTACTTTTCCTGTATAGCCAGGAAGTAATAAGCCTAAAGCAAATAAAGTCATTAATGCTGGCGAGCTTAAATTGTTAATTTTCAGCTTAATATTATCTTTTAGCACCAATACTAACCATAATAGCGCCAATAAAACGCCTAGCACTTTAACGACTCGATAACTGTTCTTTGATAAAACTATCACATCAAAGGTTTGTCCTTGAGTTACAGGGCTGTGCCAGTTAATAGTATATGGTTGCCACTGCCAATCAGGAATACCTGAGCCCGCTTGTATCATAGCGTCTGATTGATAACGCTCCATCAATAAATCCGCTCTTTTAATACGGCTACCTGTCACTTCAATACGTTCAACATCTTGTTGCGCTGACAAAGCTTGCTTTTCAGCTCTGGATTTAACCAAATCATTAACAATGCTCATTTCCGCATTACTGCGGTCGTTAAAACTTTGCACTTTAGTGACATTAGCTTCGAGTTGCGGATGAATAACTGTTCTTAATTGCATGGCACTAAAATACAAAATAGTGCCAACAACTAAGGCGACACTAAATGCCCAGTAACCATTAACTATTGTTTTTAACGACGTAAACGGTTGATGCGTTTTAACAGCAACCGCCAGTAAAAAATTAACAATGGCAAATAGCGGCACACCGCTTTCTTGATAAATCGCAATCAGCATTATCGCGGTTACCACACCAGCACTAACACTAACAATACGACTGGCAACAAAAGCCGAAAGTAAGACAATAAAGCTTGCCCAAATGGTCCAATTACCCCACCAGCTATTCGAAACACTGTCAGCACCAAATACTGCAAAAAGCTTATTACCTGGCGGCAAATTTAGCCTCAACGAAACACGTTCAAAGTTGCTTTGCCATCCACTTATGGCAATTTCACTTTCAGCTTGAAAGACGCCACGAGCCTTAATATCAGTGCCCGGATAGCGATTTTCTATGCCTCGCTCCTCTTCATCTTTACTGGTAATTAGTACTGAACCATCTTGATCTTCGGCAGATTCAAGTATGTACGGTGAAAGCATACTTAAGCGCCAGTCATTAATCATTTGGCCGCGAATATTATCATTAAATGTATAACTAGCGCCGTCAAACGACAGCCATAAAGTGCGGTTAAGCGTTAACTGGTTTTCAATATGAACAGGCTTGCCTCTATGTTGAATGTCATAACTAAGTGCGTCACCCTCTTTTAATAAATAACTCGGTAGTGTGTACCAAGACCTTGGCATATCAGCTTGATTACTATCGATCATTTGGCCGCCACTTAACTTACCAATACGTAAACTTTCATCTCCTTTAAATACCCAAATCTCTTCTTTCGGCCAATGGTGGGACTGTATTGGTTTTTGCCATGTTAATAATGTTTGTTTCGCATAACCGCGTATTAGCATTTGCCAATTACCTGGCTTAAGTTTTACGTGTAGCAATCCATCAGCATCCAAAAATGCCGGCAGTTCAGAATCAATGCCAACTAGTTCAATATTTTCAGGTAAAGCGCGGCCAACAATAACTTCACGCATTTTTCCAGAAACATTAAAATCTAAATAAGTATCTAAGGCAATGTGACTTCCGTCAGTAACACGGCGTGCAACTGTAACAGCAATTGAGTCATGTTGTGCTTGGCTTGGCTCTAATTCTTGCAGCCATAGATCATTATCTTCAATTTTAGGAAAAGTAATCGCCTGGTCATTAATGCTCATTTTCACAAAGGCATATTGGCGCGGAATCTTGATACTTTCAGGAATGGTCGGCCAGTTAAATTGCCCTGTAACCTGATATTCGCCTTTTTCTAAGGTAATAGCTGGCTGGCCTTGATATAAAATTACCGGCAAAAACTTATTATTGACTTTGACGGATAACGGCCAATTTTCCGAACTCCCCGGCAAAGGAATAGTGCTTTTTGCCAGTACTTGCCATGACTGTTGAAACGTTGCGCCTTCATCAGTGACATCAAGTATTAACGTGCTCGGCCAAGCACAAATATGGTTTTTCTTTTGACTAAAATCACTACGATTAATAAATGGGCACTTATAAGCCTCATTACCATCTATAACCCATGATAACCATGGCGTAAGTGCTTTCGGGACATTCTCAGCAATAGATTTAGATTCTAATGCAAACAATGTTGTTGATAACAACAGAAAAAAAACGCCAAAAACACGAGAACAAGATTTCAACATATGGACATAACTCCTTGTAATGATTGCTTTCAGTGTGCACTTAACTTGACCTGAAAAGCAAACTTTAACGAGTTAAAATGTCATTATTTAGTTGTTAACTAAATAATGACATGAGCAATGCTAAATGAAATATTGAGATACGAAAATTAGTGCCTTTTTAGTGGTGAGACCTAGGCCAATCTATTAAAACAGTAGCTGTCTACTTTCGAGCAACTAAATGTACGGTACTAATTGAACGCTCTAAAAAAGCCCCTTCACAGTAGGCAAAGTAATAAAGCCATAAACGCTTAAATGCTTTGTCATAACCAAATTTAACTAATTCTGGCCATGCATTGATAAAGTTTGCTCGCCAATCGGCTAATGTTCTCGCGTAATCGAGGCCAATATCATCAAGAGACTCAACGACAAGCTGACTATGATCAGTGACGTGCTGCGTTAAACAATTTATTGACGGTAAAAACCCACCAGGGAAGATGTAACGCTGTATAAAATCAACATTGTTTTTATAATGTTCAAATCGTTGGTCGGCAATGGTTATCGACTGAATTAGTAACTTACCACCTGTCTTTAAACGCTCATTACATTGCTGGAAAAAACTCGGTAAAAACTCATAACCAACCGCTTCAATCATTTCAATCGAAACGACCTTATCAAAGTTGCCCGTCAGGTCTCGGTAATCCTTTTTTAACAAGGTAATTTTATTTGTTAGCCCTAACTTTTCAATGCGTTCTTTAGCGTATTCATACTGAGCGTCTGAAATCGTGGTAGTAGTCACATTGCAACCATAGTATTGCGCAGCATAAATGGCAAGGCCGCCCCAGCCGGTGCCTATTTCCAACAATTCATCGGTACTTTTTAACTCAAGGCGTTGGCAAATAGTTGCCAATTTAAAAAGTTGAGCTTGCGACAACGTCGCATCTTCGTTTGGATAAATAGCCGACGAGTACATCATTTCAGGGTCTAAAAATCGCGTATAAAGTTCATTACCTAAATCATAATGAGATAAAATATTGCGTTTTGAACCTGATTGCGTATTTCTATTTTGCCAGTGGCTAATGGCATTTTTTATTTTATTTGACCAAGACTTTTTAGCTTCCAAGCTATCAGTGGCTTGCTGCGCTTTCGCAAAAATACGAATAACATCAGTTAACTTTGGGCTACTCCATTTGCCATCAATATAGGCTTGTGCAGCTCCAATACTACCGCCTTTAACAAAATCACGATAAACACTAAGGTCATGGATATGTATTTTTGCTTTAATTGATGATTTATCAGCAGTCACTGGAAAAAGTAAATGGGCGTTGCCCTCAACAACTTCCAGCTGGCCATAGTCAAATTTAGAAAATACTGAATGAACAAGACTGCGACAGCGCTTATCTAACCAATTAAGCTGCTTTGTTATGCTGATATCCTCAATTTGTTCCATAAAATACTCCTAATTATTTTTTTGGTAACCTAAAAAAGGTACTCGCTTAATCAACAGTTTTAACGCTTGCCAGTAAATGCCAGCAACAATCTTTACGGTCATAACAGGAAGCTGACACCAAACTTTCAACAAATTATGTTTAGTAAATGCCCTACGCTTCATTCGTAAGTTAACATCAAATAAATTTGTTGTTTCACCATTTTGATGATCAATACGCTTATTTACGATATTGATCATCAACTTGTCATTATCGTTATTTGGCGCTTTTACTTGCCAAAAATAAGACATATCTAAATCCATAAATGGCGAAACCTGAAATGCTTTTTTGTTAACTTTTTCGCCCTCTGTGAACAGGTCAACTAAATAGTAATGCCGTTCATTCCAGGGTGTGTTACTTACTTCCACCAGCATTTGCGTACAATTGCCAGCTTGGTCATAGCAAAAATAGAAGTTTGCCGGACTGAAATAGATGCCAAAACATCGTACTTGCACTAACATCACAATTTTTTCAATATCATGATGCCCGTTTAACTGCTGTACTTTTTCAGTAATACGGTGACGTAATGATTTTGGTTCACCTCGCAAGTAATCTTTTTCAACAAAACGAAGCGGGTAATACCATGAAAAACCAAACAAACCTAAACTTTGCTTTTTATCTTCAAGATCAGATAAATCAAGTGCCAACATAAACAAAGCGTAATTAAAACTGTGTTTTTTAGGCGAGAAGCGTCGATGTACAATGTTGCCTAAATATAAATAACTTTGGCTGAAAGCTGACATTACACAGAGCCACTTTCAACTTCATCTAAATAGCAACCAAAGCGCTTGGCAACTTCTACCGCGCTTCGCACACCATCTTCATGAAAACCATTGTGCCAATATGCTCCGGCAAAATGGGTATGATTTACACCGCAAATTACGTTTCTTTGTTTTTGAGCTTGGATAGAGTCCGTTGAAAATATCGGGTGGTGATAGGTAAACTCTTTCAATATTTCCTTAGGGTTAATATCGGCTTTTTGATTTAAGGTGACACAAAAAGTATGTTCGCTACTAATTCCCTGAAGAATGTTCATATTATAGGTAACACTTGCCGCCTGATGGCGATCTTGGCTAAGCTGATAGTTCCAACTCGCCCACGCTTTTTCTCGCTTGGGTAATAAGGATTTATCGGTATGGAGAACAACTGAATTTTCACTGTAAGGCATTGCAGAGAGTATCTTTTGTTCATCTTTACTTGCGTCACTTAACAGCGCTAGTGCTTGATCGGAATGACAAGCAATCACCACGTCATCAAAAACTTCACTATGGCCATCATAAAAACGCAACTGCACCTTACTATCAGCTCGAGTAATGCCCGCAATATCGACGTTTAACTTAATGTTTTCCTGAAAAGGCATACATAATGGCGCTAGATAACTTCGAGAGCCATTTGGAATAACATACCACTGTGGCCGGTCAGCAATATTTAACAAGCCGTGATTATGAAAGAACTGCACAAAAAACTTAAATTCAAAATCTTCCATCTGCGCTAGTGAGCTTGACCAAATCGCTGCCCCCATAGGCAAAATATAGTGCTCTGCAAAGTAATCACTAAAGTTATTTTCACTTAAAAAGCGCCCCAATGTATAGCCACTAAGATAATTTTCCTGCTGATAAACCACTTTGCATAACTTATTAAACCTTAAAATTTCTTTTACCAGTAACCAAAATTTTGGCCTAAAAATATTACCTCTCTGTGCAAAGAGTGTGTCTAAGTTATGGCCATTGTATTCCAATCCAGTTTGGCAGTTATGCACAGAGAAACTCATTTCTGTTGCTTGCTTACCAATACCTATTTCATTCAATAGCGCTAAATAATTAGGATAGGTTTTGTCGTTAAAGACAATAAAACCCGTATCAATGGCATAGTATTCACCATCTTTTTCAATGTCGACAGTGGCAGTATGCCCACCAATACGTTCATCTTTTTCAAAAACCGTTACTTGGTGTTTTTTTGACAAGAGGTAGGCAGCGGTTAAACCCGAAATACCCGAGCCTATAATAGCAATATGCTTCATCTATTGTGCTTCCTTGTGATTAAAGTCTGCCAAATTGACGACGGTAAAAATGAGAAAAGTTTCAACAAAAAAGTCAGTCGTTTAGGGAAATGAATATATGACTTACGCTTATCAACTCCTTTAATAATGCGTGTTGCAGCTTCATCGCTGGTGATGATAAAAGGCATCTCAAAGGTATTTTTATCTGTTAACGGTGTTTTTACAAAACCTGGGTGTATTAGCGTTACGTCAATTAAATCGTTAGCTAAATCAATACGTAAACTATTGGCCAGATAATCCATTCCCGCTTTAGATGCACCATATGCCTCGCTTCTCGGGAATGGCACTATAGTTGCGCTTGAGCTAATAAACACTACTTGTCCTCCTTTAGTGACTTTAGGAAGCAGAAACTGTAGTAAAGCGCCCATTGACGTTAAGTTAGTATTTATAATGTCGGAAAATAATTTGCCATCAAAGTGTTTAGCGTCATCAATATATTTACAATCACCGGCGTTCAAAATAACAATGTCTAGGCTTTCTATTTGTTTAGTAGCCGCCTCAACTTCAGCGGCATTAGTCATGTCAAATAAACAAAGCTTATTTGCTTTATCACGTAATGCGTTTAATTTAGGCTGGGTTCGGCCACAAGCAATCACTTTGTCGCCTCTTTGCACATATTGCTCTAACAACGCTAAGCCTATGCCAGATGTGGCGCCAGTGATTAATATATTTTTACAAGTCATTATTTAGCAGCCTTAGCTTTAATCCATCGGGTTAGCTTGCCAAAGACCGGTAGTTGTTCATAAAGCATAGCGCCAAGGTCTAAGTAATCACGGTGGTAAATCACTTTATCTTCAGCACCTTTAATATGTGAATGACCGTCAACAGTCACTCTTTGTCCATAATTTAACTTTGGATGCTGGTAAGACATAGTCCAATAAATTGCTGCCTCATCTGCTGACAAAATCACATGATTAATAACAAAATTACAACTAGTTAAGTTTTGATATAAATTTTTAAAATATTGCTTTAAGTTATCAAAGCCTTGAACTTGATGCATAGGATCGGTGAAGACGACATTCTCATGATAAATAATTGAGAGTAAATCAAGATTGTCTGTTGCAAGTGTTTGGTAAATATCAACAAAGTTATGCAACCATACGGGGGCATTATTTATAGGGTTATCTATTGCGTAATTTTGCATAATTTCTACCACTACTTCTCAATTTAAATGACGTTACTAAAACCTAATAATGTACAAAGATGCGACGTTATCTTTTATAAAAAGCTAACGCTTTCAGCCTAGCTGCTTTGTGTTCGACTATCGGCGGCCAATATAATGTCTTTTGATTATTCTTAATATATTGATGTGGAAAATGTATATGCTTTACAGGTACTTCCACTAACTCTGGTATATATTTACGAATAAAGTCTCCATTAGGATCAAATCTTTCACTTTGCCTAATAGGATTAAATATTCTGAAATATGGCTGAGCATCACAACCGGTACTCGCCGCCCATTGCCAGCCACCATTATTGGCAGCTAAATCACCGTCAATAAGTTTTTGCATAAAGTACTTTTCACCTAAACGCCAATCAATAAGTAAGTGCTTGGTTAAAAAGCTTGCCACAACCATACGCAAGCGGTTATGCATCCAACCCGTTTTGTTTAATTGTCGCATGGCAGCATCAACCAAAGGGTAACCTGTTTTGCCGTCACACCAAGCTTGAAATAATGCTTGCTCAGAACGCCATTCAATATTTTGGTATTTTTCGTTAAAACTTTGATGTTTACATAAGCGTTGTTCATGAAACAGCAAGTGACGATAGAATTCGCGCCATATTATTTCATTTAACCAAGCAAACTCAGGGCTGTCAGTCGCCACTAAAATATCTGGAAATTTATTGATAAGTAAAAGTAATAGAAAACGCGGGCTAATAGCGCCAATGGCTAAATATGGTGAAATTCCAGAGGTGCCTTTAATTGACGGAATATCACGGTCGTTAGCATAAGCAGTTAGTTTCTCGTTAAAAAAGTGAGGCAATACTTTTGTTTCAAATTCACTGGCAAGCGGCCAAGCATTTGAGGCACCATTATCGAACAAAGCTGTTGCTAAAGGCCTTTTATCATTATCGCCGTCAATTTTACCTAAATATTCAAAACCAAATGTTTGAACATATCGCAGCCATGCTTTTTTGAAAGGCGTAAAAACTTTAAAAAATTGCCCTGACTGATTGAGTACCTTACCTTTTGGCACAATAACGTCAGCTTCGAAAAGCTTTAACGCAATGCCCTGCTTTACACACTCGGCATCACGTTGCTGCTCATTGAATTCAAGTTCACTGTTTGCAGCAACTTGTTGAATGTTATGTTTTTGACAATAATTTTTTAAATAAGATATTTGGCCTTTAAAATCATCAACATAAACTATCTCTAAAGATATATTCAGTTCGGCTAACTCAGCAACAAGTGCTAAAGCATGCCTTTTTTTAAAGTCTATTTTAATTGCTGACCAATCGTGCTGTTGCCACTGACCTTCACTAACAAAAAAAAACGCCTTACGTGATGATTCTGAACGAGTACACTTCAGAAAATAATGTAAGGCGGGGTTATCGTGTGTTCTTAAATCATTACGAAACCAAAGTAACAAGGGAGTTCCTTTTCAAAAAGTTTAATAAGCATATCTCAATTTAAGCTCATCGGGATAAGGCGACAAATAAGCTTGTTTTGATAAATAGTCTTTTGGGTATTGCAATAAATAGTGTTTTATCAGCGTTAATGGTGCAAAAAGTGGTATTAACCCTTTTCGGTAGGCATCAATTTGCTGGCATAATTCTTGTCGCTCATTACTCTTCAAATGTTTAGAAAAATAGCCTTGAATATGCGCTAAGGTATTCGCATGTTTTTTACGGGTTGCTTTAATTTTTAACGCAGCCATTAAACCAGCAATATATGTTTCAGCCATTTTCTCTAGTGATATATCCGCTCTTGCTAAAAGTTGACCTAACTCCTTATAAGCAACTAAATCATGACTCATTACGGTATATTTATATTGGCTATGAAACGTTGTTAATTTGTGCTTCGTTAAACCGGATGCTTCAAGATTTTGCCAATGTTTGTATGCGTAAATACGGGCAACAAAGTTTTCTCGAATTAATGGGTCATTTAAGCGGCCATTTTCTTCACATGGCAGTGACGGGTTAGCACGCATAATTTCTTTGGCAAAAGCACCAATACCATCTGATGCAAGCGCATTACCTTCAGGGCTATACACTTTCACTCTTTCCATTCCACAGCTCGGGCTTTTGGCGCAAAATACATAGCCACTTAAATATTTGGTCATTGCAGCGACCTTTTTACCATAGGCACTAAGTGCCTCGGTCACATCGCCTGAGCCATCAGGTCTAGCAACGCTAATTATATTGTCTGCTTTAATCTGGCGAATGGTGGGACGAGGAATAGGTAAACCAACCGCAACCTCAGGGCAAAACGATTTATAGGTAACGTGTTGTCCTAACTCTTTGATGCAGAAGTTCGACGGTTTATTGCTGGCATCAAAGCGCACTTTTTCACCAATTAAGCAAGCACTGATACCAATATGTAAATCTTTTTTATCAATAGAATGAATCATTATCTCAACTCCTTCTTGCTTGCTTTTAATAAATAAACGAACCAATTGGATTAAGCAGTTTGTTTATCCCTTGCGTAAAATGTAATGCGTCATTTGCAACCGTATAACATAAACAGCCATTGTCAGATACTGGGTGATGTTGATGAGAGCCATCGAGCATAATGAAGTCACCTTTTACGTATTCGCCGCTTTCATCATGAAAAGAGCCATCAAGTAACACGGTTAATTCAAAACCTTTATGCGTATGTTCAGGTACTGAGCCACCAGGCTCAATTTGCAATAAACTGGTATGAATTTCGTTTTCATCGAGCTGTATACGGGCTCTTGCCAATTTGCCAATATTTGCCGTTTTACCTAATGTCATATTCGTTAAAGCACGCGGTAATAGGTATGACTTTTCATTAAAAACTATAGTTTTATCCATTTGAGGATTAATCTCGAATACCTCTTTTGACTGAGTAATTTGCTCTACCATAGTTTCAAAATCAAACGTATCTAATTCACTATCATCGTCAACAATAAATCTATCAAGGAAAGCTTCTTCAAAACTTACTTCTGCAACTTGCTCTGTTAATTGAGCAATTTGTTGTTGGCATTTAGGGCACATGTCAGCATGAATAGCGATACCAGCTGATAGCGATGCTGGTAAATCACCATTGACAAAAGATTGAATCAATTCAAATGTTGGATGATGCTTAATCATGATCTTCTCCTAATTGCACTTTCAATTTCGCCAATGCTAAACGCAATCGAGACTTTATTGTTCCTAAAGGTAAGTTAAGGTGCACGGCGAGCTGCTCTTGCGACATTTCCATAAAATAAAACCCTTTAACAACTTCTTGCTGTGCTTCAGGAAGCTTTTCAATAACATTCAATAATTGTTTATTTTCTAGATGGTCATCAAAACTTTCATTTTCATTCACCATACTTTCTGCCAACGGCCAAATATCGTCACTGAGATTATCTTCTTTGTTACCTTTAATTTTACGTAACATATCAAAGGTGACATTACGCATCACAGTGTAAACCCAAGTAGTAGCAGCACCTTTATCTTTATTAAATAAATGCGCCTTTCTCCAAACATTACTCATGGTTTCTTGCACAACTTCACTCGCTTGTGTTTCATTTGGGAATCTATTGCGAGCGATACGCTGAATTTTGGGTCCAAAAAAACGAAACAAGTGCGTGAAAGCTTGCTTATCTCGGGAAGCTGCAACGGCATTAAGCCATTGACAAAGCTGAGGATGATCTATTTTATCTGACATTATACTAGGTTTAGCATTTGTCACTTTGCTTAGCAAGTTAGTTCGCATTGCAATAACCACCAAGTTATCGTCTAAAGTACAGTTCAATACGCACAGTATTTGGTTAGGATCACTTTTTTAAAATTATTTTATTGGCTTTGTTTAACAGACTTAACAAGAATAGATTCAACAAAACTTTTAGCTGTTTCAAAATCATGCTGACTAACAAAGCTATTTTTAACCGCTAAACTAACCGGCAACAATTCGAGCCAGCGAGCAATAACCCAATTTTCATTATCCGTTAGCTGTTCACTATAAAGCTCACTGAGGATGGTATTCTCTTTAAATGCCGCGTTCAAAGGCTGAACTAAATGGGCGGTATCTGTGTTAGTAGAATTTTGTGACCAATGTGGTAGATGTGCAACAGATGCAAAACTCAAATTATCTTTAGTTGTATTAAACGACATTACCTCAACCAGTGACATACATTTAACATCAATTTCTAAAACTTGGTCGTCTGCTTGGTCAAAATTAATAATTTCTACCCAACTGCCCCACTGACATTGTGATAGACAAGCTTCTTGATGATTTAACTTAATTAAAAAACCACACTCTTTTATGGCAATTTTAACTAGCGTTAAATATCGTGGCTCAAACACTCTTAAACGAGTGATTCCTCCTGGTAATAAAAATACCGGCAATGGAAAAACCGGAAGTACAATATTTGATTTATTCATTAACATTTCAATTGTTTGCTTATGAAGATGTATACGAAACAAATAAATAATTCGATCAACTATAAGAAAAAAAGCCCTCAAAATTGAGGGCAAAAGGTTACACTAAATAAAATTCTTAATACATTTAGAGAAATATCTATAGCTCACTCTAGAATGATACGATCGATTACGTGAATAACTCCGTTAGTAGTATAAATATCGGAGATCACGACATTGGCTCCACCTATCACCAACATGCCTGTTTCAGCATCTATTGCAACATTAATTGCGGTGCCTGACGCCGTTGTCAGCATTTTTCCGTTTGCAGCATATGCATCTAGTGAGCTTAAAGTAGCACCACCAACAACATGAGTAAGCAGTACATTTGTTAACGCGTCAGTATCGGCTAATAAAGCTGATAACGCATCCGGGTCTATGGCGGCAAAAGCAGCATTTGTTGGCGCAAATACGGTAAACATAGCATCTTCATCTGATAATGTTGTCACTAAGTCAGCCGCCGTTAATGCAGTTACTAACGTTGAAAAGTTATCAGGATCAGCAACCGCTACTTCAACAATATTTTGGCTTGGTGTTGCCATTTGGGCTGGTGGTAGTAAAACATTATCAAGAACATGGATAACACCATTATCTGCCATAACGTCCGCAGTACTAACCTTGCTACCATTAACAAATAACATACTGTCAACAAATGATAATGAAGCCTTATCACTATTAGCCATAGTAATCATATTTTCCATTGACTGTGCAACAGTAATTGCACCATCTGCGAGTACCTCACCTGATAGTACATGATACAGTAGAATATTGGTTAATTGCTCGCTTGTTAAACTGTCTAACGTACCTGCAGGTAGTTTGGCAAACGCGTCATCAGAAGGTGCAAATACGGTAAAATCACTATCAAGATCGCTCAATACGGTATCTAACCCCGTTGACTGCAGCGCTGCAACAAGCATAGTAAAATTTCCATTCGCTATCGCTACATCAACTAAGGTCATCGCAGGAGCTGGAATATCTATGTCACCGACAATTACCGCGTCAATCACATGAATAATGCCATTGCTGGTATAAATATCTTTCATGACAATATTTGCGCCACCAAACATTAATAAGTCGGTAGTTGCATTGATTTGTAACGCTATATTCGTCATCGCAGCCGTTTCTACATTGGCACCATTTAGCGAAAACGCAGTTACTGAATCAACAGCGCTGTCAGCAATAACATGTTGAAGTAAAATATTTGAAAGTACGTCGGGGTTTGCAAGCAAGGTGTTGATTGTTTCTTCACCAATTAAGGCAAAGGCGTCATCCGTTGGCGCAAATACAGTAAAGGTAGCACTTTCATCAGCAACTACCGTATCGAGACTTGTAGCTTGCAAGGCTGCCACAAGGGTAGTGAAATTACCGTTGGCAATAGCTGTTTCTAAAATACTACTTGTAGGCATGCCCTTATCAGCTGGTGGTAACAGTACGGCGTCAATAACGTGAATAATGCCGTTATCGGTTTGAATATCTGTCGTTATCACTGTCGCGGTATTAACCAATAAATTACTGCCATCAAGTGATAAAGCAAGGGCATCACCATTGACCATATCAACCGTAGTACCAGCTAAGCCAATTGCAGTTGAGGCATTAACCTCTCCGGAAATTACGTGATAAGTTAAAATATCAGATAATGTTTCAGTGTCTGCCAACAGCGCATCTATAGTTTCCTGTCCCAGTAAAGCGAACGCCTCATCGGTTGGCGCAAAAACTGTAAAATCACTGGCAGTATCTGCCAATGTTGCATCTAAACCTGTTGCCTGCAAAGCAGCAACTAAGGTAGTAAAACGGCCATTGGCAATGGCTGTATCAACAATAGTAGTAGGCGCAACTACAGTTTCAACAACTTCTGTTTTTTTATCATCCTCATCATCACAAGCTTGTAAAAATAACATAGTAAATAGCGTTAAACTTAGTACTTTAAAATATTTCACTGTCTGATCCTCGTTTTAAATCACACTAGAATCTACGCAGAAAAAACAAGCAAAGATCAGAATATTACAGTAGTAAAATTTATATTAATTTTGATGATCTAAGCCAAAATCCATACGTATTAATGGTGTTAATCCATTTAAAATTTATACTGAAAAAAACATGCAAATAAGGTGGTACTGGTTATGAATATTCTTATTACGGGTGGCAGTGGTTTGATTGGGCAACACTTAATTGGCAGTTTAATTCAAACAAAAAATCACATTACAGTACTCACTCGAGATAGCGTTAAATCTGCTCGAAAGTTACCTATCGGCGTGAACTTAATTGAATCACTTTCTCAGAAAAACATAGATAATCACGAAGTCGTTATCAACCTTGCTGGCGAACCCATTGCCGATAGGCGCTGGAGCGATACACAAAAACAGAAAATTTGTCTTAGTCGTTGGCAGATAACAACACAACTCGCTGAATTGATTAAAAATGCTAACACGCCACCGAAAGTCTTTATTTCAGGCAGTGCTATTGGTATTTATGGTCGGCAAGGTAATGAAAAAATTGATGAAAGCTACACAAATTATCACCAAGAATTCACTCATGATGTTTGTAAGAAATGGGAGCAAGTTGCATTAGAGGCGGCATCAGCCCAAACCCGAGTTGCCCTTTTACGAACCGGCATTGTGCTTGACACACATGGCGGTGCGCTAGCAAAAATGTTACTACCATTTAAGTTGGGCATAGGCGGTAAAATAGCGTCTGGCCAGCAATTTATGTCTTGGATTCATATTGAAGATATGGTGGCAGCGATACTCCATATCATGAATACGCAAACCCTCGCTGGTGCCATTAATATTACGTCAGAACATGCTGTTAGCAACCAAGAATTTGCCAAAACTTTAGCTCGTACTTTATATCGCCCTAGTGTTTTTACTACGCCTAGCTTTATCCTGAAAGCGCTATTTGGAGAGATGGCTGACTTACTACTATTTGGCCAAAATGTTATCCCCCAAAAGCTGGTAAACACTGGTTTTACGTTTAAATACCCAACACTTGATGCCGCTTTAAATAACTTAATTAAGCAGCAATAAAGTTACAACGTTTATTCGGTGACTCCTTATCAAAAAACAGTGTGATTTTTGCAACTTCAACACCAAATTTTGACATAGAAGTTGTATTCATGACTTTATGTTGATCTATTTGGTACATCCAATCATCCATACTAACTTGGTATGTTTCATTATCTAGGTTAAGTAAAAGTTGATACTGAAATTGGAACGCAAAACCTTTGTGTTTACCCATTGCGATACCGACAACATCTTCTGCAGTACCTTGATAACGGCCATCCGGCATTAAACTTAATTGCCAGTTGCGATACGTTACCTCGCCATCATCAAAATAAAAGGTTTCAGCCAAAACACCGCTATTATCCTGCCAACTACCTTCAATTTCGACGCAAAAGCGCCTTTTTACTTCATTGCCGTAATCCTGAACCATTCCCCAAGCAATAACGTTTCCGTTAAAATAGCTTTTAATACTAAATGGCTCCTTACTTTGCTGGTAATCTTCCAATTGCACAGAACAACTTGAAATAAGAAGCGAAATAAAAATACTTAAACATTTCTTTATTGCTTTACTCATCATTAACCTCTCCTAACAGTTGCTGTCTCAATTTCGGTTCGCTGGTTTTCTCTGACAACCAAATAGCTAAAAAATCAGCAGCAAATGCTGACTCAACAATTTTGCCAATATATTCACCATTAAAATAAAAGCGACTATGATCCGCTTGCACGAACAGTGCTAAAGTATCCCCTTCACTAATATCAGGCCATATTGCGGAGAGTTCGGTAATGTATTTCTGATAAACATTGGCACTAATACCTAAGTGTTGCCATTGCTCTATCGTGCTCTTAATCAAATTTTCTTGAGTAATATCGACCAAATATTGTATTTCATAAAGGACGCTGTCTTTTTCAGCATCAACTGGAAAATCCCCCGTTGATGTTTGCAATTGACTCTGGTAAATATCCCAAAATAAAAATGAAAATTTAGCTTTCCCAACCAACTCTAAAGCAACACTTTTCTTTACTAACTCAATACTAAAAAAGTTATCTTTGAGAGCATTATTATTGGCAAATGCGTTATTTGAAATCAAAAAGAACAAAATCAAGATGATTAAAAGCTTAAATCGCATCGTCATTCTCCTGAATCAACAAAAACTCTAATCTAAAAAATAACAACAGCAATACACTCCAAATAACACCCAGCATTAAATAAGTAATGAGCGGTGAATAACTAAATTCGACCACATTAAGTTTATTGCCAGCAATATAGCTCAAAGGCGTAATAAAAAGTCCAGCAACCACTTGTAATAAAGGCCACTTTTTAAGAAAAGATAAGCTATGCGTTATGGTGCTAGCGAAACATGCCCACAACACAATCAGCCATAAAGGGATGAATAAACTTGAACTGAATACAAAAATAGCACTTAGTGCTAACAACGAGTCGACCAAGCCGCCTACACAAACAATCGTTGCCACAAGCAATAGTTCGTTTTCTCCCTTCGAGAGAAAAATCAAATGAATGACCAATAAACTAATGGCGATTGGCACAAAGCTATTACCGAATAAAACCAAGCCAAACCAGCATATTTGAAAACCCAAAATATTTATAATCATATAATCAGAACAGAGTTACTATTTTGGTTTATACGAAAGATAAAAGGTTAAGGTTCAATTCGCCTTTTAGTCGTTCGGTTTTCAGACTAAATGGGACAAAAAAAGCCTACTTGTTAGACAAGCAGGCTTTGAAATGAATAGTTGTAATCAATATAGATAGATAGCTTTATCTCGTACTATACCGTCGATTTATTGCGAGTTAATAGTATTATTCTGCAAATTCCGCCGCAATATTGCTAAAAGCTTGAGTAGACCAGTTCGTTAGTGCTTGGCCAATACCGTCATACATTACTGTTAATTCTTTTTTACCAAGCGGTTGCTGATAAAACTGGCTGTATTGTTCAATTTCTTGATCAGTTAATGAATCATAAATATAGTAAGAAACCATAATCATTTGTTGCTCTAACGCTGGTCTCATCATAGCTTCCATTTGGCTAAGTTGCGTCATAACAGCTTCTTCATCAACATCATCTTGTGGGTTAGCCACTTTTAGACCTTTAATTGTGCCTTTGGCAACCGACATTACAATTTCAACCGTGTGATCAATCATATCGGTTGTTTCAACAAATGTTCTGATCGCTTTTACACGTTCAGCTGTTGGCGGCGTTGATTGCAACTGCGCCATATATTGCATAAATTCTTGGTTAAAGTTGGCCGCCGACGCTTTTGCTTCTGATGATTTAATTCTGCGCGCCAAATCACTATTCAACCAAGTTAATAAGCTTTGCATTTCGGTTGCTGTAAACTTAGTTTTAATATGATTTGCAACAATCTGCTCAGCTTCTTGTTGCTGCCAAGAAGACTCTAACAATTGCATAACTTTTTGCGCTTCTGCTGGATCTTTTGCGGTCATTTGCATTTGTTGGCCCATAGCCCCCATTTGTGCAGGAATGCCGTTAAGTGCTGAGTCAACTCCAGATAACGCCATATACTGTTTAACGTCCTGGTCACTAATGTTTTTAGCTAAGCTGAATTGGCTAAATGCACTGAGAAGTAGAAAGAAAATAAAATAGAATGAATTGATTTTTTTCATTGTTAGTCCTTTAACGAGTTAAATTTTTTAAAGCAGCACCATAGCATAAATAGCAGCTAATTTACGAATAGTAATTATTGAAAATTAAGCTATTGCAATTAGTTGTTACAGAAAATTAGCAATAAAGACTCTATATATATTTTAATTAGTGCAATTATTAAACGAGTCTTTTGCTGACAATTAACCATAAAAAATGAAGCGTTTTACATTAAACATACAGAAAACCAGCTTAATAAAAGTCGTATTATGCTATTCAATTTTAAGCAGCTTTACTTTTAGTTGCTATGCTGACGGTTCAACAGCAACTAACTCCACTGCCGTAGCAGAGCAAAAGACTATCAATGCACAACAGCATAAGTCCACGACATCGTCACGAATAATATTTGATAAGAACTTTCCAAAAAACAAAAGAGCAGACATCAAAAACTGGGTTGACCATGCCGCGCAGGCTTTACGCTTAGTGTACGGCAAATTACCCGTTAATAACTTTGTAACGGTAGTTAAAACCAGCAACCGAGGTACAAGCGTTGTACCTTGGGGTGAAGTAAACCGTCACTCACCACCTGAGGTTTTGTTGGTAGTTAACCCTCGCAGCAGTCTTAAAGCATTAAAGGCTGACTGGACAATTTATCATGAATTTAGCCATTTACTGATCCCCTTTGACGCTGGAGATTCAAGATGGTTTTCAGAAGGTTTAGCAAGCTACTATCAAAACATTACCCAGGCGCGAATCGGTATGTTCAATGAACAAACTATGTGGCAAAAACTTTATAATGGCTTTGAACGTGGCAATAAACAGCAAAACTATCGCCATCAAACATTAGATTATGTTAGCGATAACATAGCGAGCAACCGCAATTACATGCGCATATACTGGAGCGGTGCTTTATATTGGCTACAAGCTGATATTGCCCTCAGAAAGCAAGCTAAAATTACCAATAAACCTTATTCTCTAGACATAGCTTTAAAGCAGTTACAGTCATGCTGTTTTGACACTTATTTAAACACGCCTGAAATTGTAGAAAAACTTGATGAACTAAGCCAAAGCAACATTTTTAGTAGTTTATTGACTAAATTTTCTGGAAGTTACGCTATCCCTAATTACTTGCAACTTTTAAATGATTTAGGTGTTGAAGTAAAAAGTAGCCAAGTTCGACTAAATAGCCGAGCACCGTTAAGTAACCTGCGCGCCGATATTTATAGCGGAGTCATTAAAAATAAAACAAACTAACTTACAAACTGTATATAAAAAACAAGCAATTAAACTTGAAGTGTACGAAAAACATGCTAAACGTTAAATAATGGATTTATATGATTGACCTAGTTGGTTTAATACTTAATCAAGATTGCAAAAGGAATCGCAACAATGAAAATAATAGTCGTCGATGATATGGTGTCAATGCGACACGTTATGCTGCATATGCTAAGAAGCCTTGGTCATACTGATATTGACGAAGCCGCAGACGGGTTACAAGCGCTCAACCTACTTAATAAAAAACGCTATGACTTGGTGATCACTGACTTTCATATGCCTAGAATGGATGGCAAACAATTACTCAAATCTATACGATGCAGCAAAAAGTTAGCTGAGCTACCTGTGTTAATGATTTCATGCGAAGATGAAAAAAAGCAAATTCAAGCAATTATCACCAGCGATGTAACCGACTTTATTCTCAAACCATTTAGCTTACAAACACTAGAGCGTAAAATTGAGCATATTGAACAACTTTGCAATCCTGATATTCAAATAGTGTAGTTGAATTGTTAAAACGTCCTTCCAGTGCAATTTTAAGTTACTTGGCTGCACTTTACTTACGCCTTAAAGGGTCCCTTTGCATATGGAGTGCTTAGGCTGCGAGAGCTTAAGCTACACCTTATGCATATTTAAGCTATTGAATTTCAAGTTGAACAACGCCTAATTATTCTCTATTCTGTCGGCTACTCATATTACTCCCGACTGCCGCTAACAAATATAAATATATCGGCCGAAAATACTGAAAAGGAAGAGGAAATTGAAAGCAAGATTTTCATCAATAAAAACATATATAGTTGCTGCTACTTTAACCGCTGTGGTTGGCTGCTCAAAACCAGACCCTGCAATAGAGTCAGTTAATAGTTTTATTGAAACTCAAAAAATTGATAAAACAAAGACTGACTGGAAAACCACACTTGAAAAGCCTGAAATGGCTCAATTCAATCCAGAAGCAAAATATTTTTGGGATTTAGAAACCAGCGAAGGCAAATTAGTTGTAGAGCTATTCCCTAAAACCGCACCTATGCATGCCACAAGTACAATTTACCTAACTAATTTAGGCTTTTACGACGACTTAATTTTTCACCGAGTGATCAACCAATTTATGGCACAAGGTGGTGACCCATTAGGCAATGGTAGAGGCAACCCAGGTTATAAATATGCCGGCGAATTTGAAGGTACCTTAACCCACGACAAGCCAGGCTTATTGAGTATGGCTAACGCTGGCCCTAATACCGATGGTAGTCAATTCTTCCTTACATTCGTACCAACACCTTGGTTAGACGGAAAGCACACTATATTTGGTGAAGTTGTTGACGGTTTAGAAACCACATTACCTGCAATAGAGGCCTTAGGTAGCCGCTCCGGTAGAACCAAAAAAGAAGTAAAAATAATTAAAGCCACTATTCGCGTCGAGTAACAGCAAGGCTGTTACTTATTTTGCTATCAAACGCATAACTTTCCTCACCACGACGCTTGTATTATCCGACAATATTTGCCCTTTAATGGGCATTAGCTTTTACTAATGAATCTGAGCATCATATGAGAATTTGGACTTTACTAATCTTTTGTTTTTACTCACTCTCTTGCAATGCGGTTGTGAAGCGCCATGATACTCCTTCGGAAAATTACGTTGTAAATAAAGCTCCCGAATTCTTAATTGATATGCCTCATGAAGGTCACGGAGTATTAATTAATTCACAGTGGATTTTGACCGTCGCACACACTATTTTTTATAATTATGTTGGTAAAGCGATAACCATAGGTTCAAAAACTTATAAAATAGAAAGTGTACATATACATCCGGATTATTCCGAGCCAGATCAACGCTTGCTAAAAGGTGATTTAGCACCTTTAATGAACTTTTTTAAATCTAGAAGTGATATTGCACTACTCAAGCTAACTACAGTGGTAAGCGATATTAAACCAATCAGCATATACAAAGGGACAGATGAGAAAGGCAGAACGATCACTGTTTATGGTAAAGGTGCTACAGGTAATGGCTTAACAGGCGAAGACCTAGCAACCAAACCACTTCGCCTGATGAATCAATTTCAAAACATTATTGAAAGTTCACAAGGTAACTGGTTAACATTTAAATTTGACGAACCCGAGAATGCTCTAGCACTTGAAGGAATGCACGGTTCAGGAGATAGTGGTGGTGCTTCTGTTATATTCCAAGAAAATATTCCTTATCTTGTCGGTTTATCAAGCTGGCAATTAGCACATGGCGATATATCTACTTTTAGAGGTGGTTTGTATGGAACTATCGCTTATCAAGTTAGAGTGTCAAATTACCATGACTGGATATTAAGTGTATTAAATAGCGAATAAGTGACAATTCAATATTACTTTTACAGTTACTCGGTTGCGTTCTGCCGCGTATTTAACCAATATTATCAGCCTTTTATAAAGGCATAGAAAAATATAATCGTGTATGATGAAAATTCAAAAAATAGTATTTCTCACTTTTACCCACCTTGCTGTACTAGCTTTCGGGTTTGCCATTGGTATTTATACACTGCCAATACTTTCCGCACCTACTGCACCTAGCGAAGCTGATATCAAAGCGGTTTCTCTTAAAACAGAATATAAAACTGAATTTATTCGAGATTTACAAGACAGCGATGCACTCCATTGGGGTGATGGAGAAGTTGCACTTAATCAAAATTATATAACCTTATTAGGAGAGCTTGCCCCTGGCCCAGAATATCGACTTTATTTATCACCGACATTTGTTGAAACAGAGGTTGAATTTGAACAACTAAAGTCCACTATGAAACTTGTTGGCGATGTTAAAACTTTCGATAACTTTATAGTTAAAGTTGGTACTGACGTTGAACTATCTCAATTTAATACCGTAATCGTTTGGTGTGAGGCTTTTGGCGAATTTATTACCGCAGCAAAGTATCGTTGAGAGAGGCTAAATCTATGAAATTTCAAGCCCTGTCATGCGAGCATTTAGAGCAACTATTTCAATTTGAATTAGAAAATAGAATTTGGTTTGAATCTTTGATAGCTTCAAGGGGCGAGGATTTTTACAGTCGAAGTAATATCAAGCAACATATCTTCGATTGTATGGCTAGTGCAAAGCAAGGGCATAGTTACTCAGGAGTACTTATTGCCAACAACGCTATTGTTGCACGCGGCAACCTTAAAAACATATGTGCTAAAAAGCATAGCGGCTCTGTTGGTTATCGAGTAGCAAAAAATTGTATTGGCAAAGGTTTCGCTAGTTTTTGCCTTTCTAATTTGATTAAAGTGGCAAGCAACGACCTTGCACTTAGTAAGTTAAACGCACAAGTTTTAGATAATAACCCTGCATCAGCAGCTGTATTAATAAAGCAAGGCTTTAAGGCTAAATCTTACCAGCCTAATTGTTTTACCGTAAATGGTGAGAAATTTGGCTGTACTAACTATGAGTTTATATATGAATTACAGGAGCCTAATAAAAAATAGGCTCCCTCAATAGGCATTTAAAACTGGGTAAAAGGCTTTTACGCAGTGAAGTATCACGAGTTACTTATTTAATGCCGCCTTAGCAGCTTCAACTTTGCTAAAATCTAAGCCTAACTCGTCGACAGCTTCTTTAATTAATGCCGGGTTTTGCATTAACAGCATCATCATTGATTGCAGCTTTTCTTGCGGAATACCTAATTGTTGCACGGTCGCCATTGCCATCAATGGATTTTCTGTCAACGCTTGAAATACTTCTTTAGTTCGCTCGTCACTCACGTTGTGTTCTTTTAAAATTGCAATAATTGGATTCATTTATATTCCTATTAATTTATTAACTTGTTTATGCGTATTATTAGCGCAAACATCAGCAAATATTCTAACACTGCTGACTTAGATTTAAAAACACGCCATTAATATTGAATTACGGTCGCTTGTTTTTAGGCACGTAGTTCAAAATGGATATCGGAACGACCTTTTTAACCGGAAACTCTGCAAACTCTCTACGCTCAATAATATGGCCTAAACGGCTTTCTATAGCACACAAATTTCTAAAGTTATCTTTGGCAACAAATGAAACCGCGACACCACTTTGCCCGGCGCGGCCTGTTCGACCAATACGGTGAATATAGTCATCAGCTTTATCTGGTAAGTCGTAATTTACAACCCGCGTCAATTCACCAATATCAATACCACGGGCAGCAATCCCCGTTGCAACAAGAAAGTTTATTTTCCCTGATTTAAAGTCCGACAATATTTGCTCTCTAATCGCTTGTGTTCTACCACTATGAATACACTCAGCTTTTATACCGCGCTTTTCCAGTTGACTAACTAACTTGGCAGCGCCGTGTTTGGTTTCAATAAAAATTAACGCTTGCTGCCATTGCTGCTCTTTAATTAAAAAGCTTAATAGCGCCGACTTATTAGTTTTATCGACAGTAACTAACCATTGCTCAATTTTAGGTTTAGAAGCATTATTTTTAACGACCGAAATTTCTTCTGCATCAGATATTGTTCGCTTGGCAAGCGCTCTAACATCATTAGATATGGTCGCTGAAAATAATAGGTTTTGACGCTGCGACGGCAAGCGTTCAATAATTTTATTAATATCATCAATAAAACCCATGTCTAACATTCTATCGGCTTCATCTAGCACTAAGGCTTCAAGTTGGTCAAAATGTACGGCGCGCTGATGCGCCATATCAAGCAATCGCCCTGGCGTTGCTACGAGAATATCGACGCCCCAAATTAACTGCTGCTTTTGCGGCCCAATTTCAGTGCCACCATACATTGCCATTGATGTTAAATTTAAATATTTGCCATACTGAGCAATGCTTGCTTCAACTTGCATTGCCAGCTCACGTGTTGGCGTTAATATTAGTGCTCGTATACGTTTACCGCGTAACTTTCGTTCATCATCGTTTTCAATGGCACACAGTTTTTCCAACAGGGGTAACACAAAACTTGCCGTTTTTCCGGTACCCGTTTGCGCTGCCGCAATTACATTTTTACCCGATAACACTACAGGTATTGCCTGCTTTTGAATCTCTGTTGGTGTTGTATATTCTAACTCTGTAAGTGCATTGACTATCGGTGAAGACAATCCAAGTCGAGAAAACGGCATTAACTACCTCTATAGGTTTTTACAAGGAGAATTAGGCTCAAGTAGCCTAGTCAAAACAAGAGCGCGATTATAGCACCAATTATCATCATCATGCAGTCGAACTTAACGAGTAAGTATCCACAGTACGCAGATACAGCGATAGAATGAATATCCAGAATGGTTACTAATTGTTATCGGTTAAATCATAATACTGCTTTTATTATTGTTTTTAGTATAATAACGTCGCTGTTGCATTATAGTTGGATTTTGCAATACTTATAAAACAGCTAAATTAATCATTAACTTAGGTTATTACGTAATGGAAAATACTGAACAAGACTCGCAAAGCAACGATATTTCCTATGGCAACGTCTACGTGATGACGCACTCATTTTTTAGTGACGTTGTAAGAATTGGCTGTACACCTAAAGATCCTGAAGATTATGCCAAGCAAATATCTCAAAACACTCCCGGTGATTATTCCGTTGTATTTTCATTAAAATGTATGAACCCGTGCAAAGTGAAAAAGCAAATTCGTGAGTATTTAAACGCGCAAGAATATGTGAATGAATTTTACCAAGTGCCAGCTGAAGTTGCAGAAAGCTTATTGAAAAGAGAAACCTTAAGAATCCCTATTCTCAACGCAAGTTAATACTTATAGATAAGTCCCCTCTTTATTAAAATTTATGGTGTACTAATTACCTAGGCTTGCATCTGACAACGCTGTCACGTAAATTATTAATCATAAAAATAATAGACAGGGTAAGTTTTAATGAGCAGCAATGATCGCCGTAATTTTTTAAAGTCGGTTGCAGCCGTCACAGCCGCAGGAGTTGCAAGTGGCTGTGCGACATCAAATTCACAAAATTCTACAACCTTAAAAGCTCAGGGCAAATCGGTAATGGGCTTAATCGTTCCAAAAATGGACGTTGTACGCATCGGTTTTATTGGTGTCGGTGAACGCGGCTCCGGCCACGTAAAACACTATTGTCATATCGAAGGTGTAGAAATAAAAGCTATTTGTGATACTAACCCACTGGTATTAGACCGCTCTATTAACTATGTCGTTGAAAAGAACTTACCTCGCCCTGATCGCTATACGGGTTCAGATCATGCCTATCGAGAAATGTTAAATCGTCAAGATATTGATATTGTTATTATCTCAACACCTTGGGCTTGGCATACTCCTATGTGTGTAGAAACCATGGAAAGTGGTAAGCATGCTTTTGTCGAAGTACCTGCCGCAACCACTATTGAAGAATGTTGGCAATTAGTTAACACCGCTGAACGCACACAAAAAAATTGCATGATGATGGAAAATGTTTGCTATGGCCGCGATGAACTCATGGTGCTGAACATGGTACGTCAAGGCTTATTTGGTGAACTGCTTCACGGTGAAGCGGCCTATATTCATGAATTGCGTTGGCAAATGAAGGAAATTGAATATAAAACAGGCTCTTGGCGTACGTACTGGCATACCAAAACTAACGGTAATTTATACCCAACACATGGTTTAGGACCGGTTTCTCAGTATATGAATATTAACCGTGGCGATCGTTTTGACTATTTAACGTCTACCAGTTCACCGGCGCTGGGGCGAAAAGCATACGCTAAACGTGAGTTTCCAGCCAGTCATGAAAGAAATCAGTTAAATTATATTGCCGGTGATATGAATACCACGCTTATTAAAACCAAGCTTGGCCGTAGCATTATGGTTCAACATGATACCACCACACCAAGACCGTATTCACGACATAATTACATTCAAGGTACCAACGGGGTTTTTGCGGGTTTCCCTAATCGTATTGCCTTAGAAAATGTGCCAAGTGTTATTGCTGAACAAAATGAGCAAAGCTATCAAGAACATCTTAAAGCATGGCAAGCAACAGGAAAGCAAGGCACAAAACCTAGAGCGCCAAGTTTTCATCGCTGGGATAAAGATATAACTAAGTGGCAAGCAGAATATGATCATCCATTATGGCTCGCGATGGGCCAAGAAGCACAACGTAATGGTGGCCATGGCGGTATGGATTTCCTCATGCTTTGGCGTATGGTTTACTGTTTACGAAACGGAGAAGCATTAGATCAAGACGTTTATGACGCCGCAGCATGGTCTGCTATTACTCCGTTAAGTGCAGACTCGGTTACCGATAGAAGTAATTCGAAGGATATTCCTGACTTTACACGCGGCGTATGGCAACAAGCCAAGCCGCTCGGCATTATTTCTTAGTAAAAAGTAGTACAGAACAAACGATAATATGACGCAATTAAAAACCATAGTTATTTTAGCCGCAGGGAACGGTACTCGTTTTGGTGGTGCTAAGCAATTCGCTTGCTTTGGAACGCAAGCGAAAACCCTGATGGAATACAATTTAATTCATGCGCTAGCTGCTGGTTTTAATCATGTAATTTTTATTACTCAGGCTCAGCAGAAGCAGCAATTAGAGCAAGAGGTTATTAGCCGGCTACCAAAGTCACTTACGGTAGATATTGCTATTCAAGTGTTAACTTCGTTACCAGAAAAGTGTTCTATACCTACATCAAGAACTAAACCACTAGGTACAGCGCATGCACTTTGGTGCGCAAAAGAGTTTATTAACAATCCATTTGTCGTTATTAATGCCGATGACTACTACGGCAAAAAGGCTTTTAGTTTACTGCAACAACATCAAGCAATTGACGCTAAAAGTGAATTACCGCAATACGCTATGGTGGCATACTTAGTTCAAAAAACGCTTTCTCAACATGGTGGTGTTAACCGAGGTCTTTGCAAATTTAATCAAGAGATGCAATTAACAAAAATTACAGAAATTGAAAATATCCACATAAAGAGTGGTCATAATAACCTCGTGATATCTGGGCAAGATAGCAGTAAAAATCAATCAATTGATTTACTTGAAAACTCGTTAGTTTCCATGAATCTTTGGGCTTTTGACTCCAGTATATTTTCTGCAATCGAGCAAGAACTCATCAAAACGCTAACCGCAACGTCTGCTGAAAATATTGAATGTTACTTACCCAATGTTGTGATGAGTCAACTAAATCAACAGCAAGTAAGTGTTAATGTATTAACTTCTGACGATGACTGGTTTGGGGTAACTTATGCCGCTGATGCTACTTGGGTTAATCATAAAATTGACCAGCTATTTTCTTCCCCTATTTCGTCTTACAAACAAATTAAGTGTTATTTATGAACAACAGTTTACTGGCTAGCAAGCAAAATCAAATTATCGACAACGTTGTAGAACATTACCAAGTATCTCCATTAAATTATGCCATAACACCTTTAGGTAATGGTTTAATTAATGACACCTACTTAATAACGTCAGATAATAAGCGCTTTGTATTGCAGCGTATAAATAGCCATGTATTTAAAAAGCCTTGGCAAGTAACACAAAATGCCGACTTAATTAACCAACACTTACTCGCAAAAAAAGCGCTTGGTAAGTATCCATTAGCAACAATTGGCCAACTAACGAACACAGAAAGCAGCTCGCTTTTGCAACTTGGTAACGACTACTGGCGTGCCATAGAGTTTATCCCTAATAGCTGTTCAATTGACGTGGTAGAAACTTGCCTACAAGCAGAAAAAGCTGCCACAGCATTTGCGCAATTTAGTGCCGCATTAAGCGACTTTCCAAGTCAAAATTTAGCTGAAATTATTCCAAACTTTCATCACTTAGCGCATAGATTGCAACAATTGGCTTATGCCACTGAAGCTGACAATGCACAACGAAGCGCAGATTGCCAAACTATCATCGACCAGTGTTTTACCGAGCAAAGCTTTATCAATGAGGTGGCAGAGTTAGTCACTAGCCTACCAATTAAGGTAACTCACAACGACACAAAAATTAATAATTTACTTTTTAATACTAAAACACATCAAGCCATGGCGGTGATCGACCTTGATACCTGCATGCCGGGCTATTTAATGCATGACTTCGGTGACATGGTGCGTACTTGTTGTTCTAACTTGCCAGAAGATGGTATTGAAATAGAACAAATGAACATAAGACTAGATATTTTCGAAGCCCTAGCTAAAGGCTATATAACAACCCTTAATGACACTATTAACAATGTGGAAAAAGAAAGCCTGGTTGTTGGCGCTTTACTAATCCCCTTTATGATGGCCGTGCGGTTTTTAACAGATTACCTTGATGGTGACAAATACTTTCACGTTCAGCATTCAAAGCATAATTTAGCAAGAGCTAAGAACCAATTACAGATGTTTAAGTTACTGAAGCAGCAACGCCAGCAGTTAAGTAACATAGTTCATAGCATTTAATCTTAGCCGATAACAACATCTAGCCTTGTGGCGTCTCTATTTAGTTAGTGGCTAGATATTACCTAGCCACTAACGTCACTATTATTTTTAAATTTAGTTAACCTGAACTCGGGATAATGAGAATAAACAACATAAATATTTCAAAGTATCATCAGTATACACTCGTGGTATTTATGTTTAGTTCAAGGCGTTTAAGTGTCCCCATTACACGTTATTGGTAACTTGAACAGCGCAGAAATGAGCTTTAATAGCGCTGTTGTAGCATTTCGCTTATCCCGATTTTAAGTTAGTTAGCACATTTATAAACATTACCCGATAAAGTAACGTTAGTTTGTTGGCTACCACCACCAAAATCATCATCAAAATGCCCTGTTTGCCCTGCTCGTTGCGTTAGAATATATACCGTATCGCCACCAAGTTGCTTGGCTTTATTTTTAATATCATTACGAGCACCAGTTTCTAAATCAGCATTTGAAGTAAACGCCCCGGTAAAAAAATCGCCTTGACTACCGGTAACATCTCCTAAAAATGTACACTCTTTACCCGGTTCATTGTGAGTTAACCGTACGCCTGTTGCTTGAGGCTGTATGGCCACCGAAGAGCATGCCGCCAAAGTTGTAACAAAGATCATCGCTATTAGTGTTTTCATGTTATTTCCTATTAAGTAAACCATTTCAATAAGGCTATTGTATGTTCTCGGCCGATGATTAATATTTACAAAGTGTGTTGATAATGTAAGGCCCACTTACACCTAACGAACATTTTCTAACAATTACGCTAAGGGCGGAAAACGAGTTACCTATTGAGATAAGTACGTTATGCTAGCGGCCCTAAATAAAATTACGCAATGCACTACAACAAATTAGTGACATTTCAATTCGTTGCAAATGGAATTCAAGCAAATGAAAGATTTAACACAGGGCTCAATACCGAAGCACTTAATTACTATGGCAATGCCAATGATGTTTGGTATGTTTGTACAAACCCTTTATTTTCTCGTTGATCTATATTTTGTCGGCAAATTAGGCGCTACAGCACTAGCCGGCTTAAGCTTGGCCGGCAATGCCATGTTTTTAATTTTCGCGTTAACACAGGTTATTAATGTCGGCACAGCAACACTGATTTCTCATGCTGTAGGCGAGAAAGAGCAAGAAAAAGCGAATAGTATTTTTAATCAATCAATGATGCTATCAAGTGTTATCGGTGTGATTGTTTGTATTATTGGCTACTTCGGTGCGGAGAATTACCTTAACTCTGTCTCACAAGATGTTGGCACTGTTGCCATGGGCCTAGACTATTTACACTGGTTTATCCCTTGTATGGCGCTACAATTTTTGATGGTTTCAATTAGCGCTGCGCTGCGTGGTACCGGTATTGTTAAACCGACTATGGTCATTCAAATGCTGTCGATTTTAATCAATATCATACTATCGCCAATATTAATTGCAGGTTGGGGAACTGGCTATGCAATGGGTATTGCTGGCGCAGGCTTAGCAAGTTCAATTTCGGTTATTTTTGCCGTTGGCTTGTTGGTCTATTACTTTAAAACCACAGAAAAATACGTCAGCGTTAACTTTTCTCTTTGGCAGTTTGATGCTGCATGTATAAAAAAACTTCTTGCTATTGGCCTACCTGCTGGCGGCGAATTTTTCCTCATGTTTTTATACATGGCAACCATTTACTGGCTTATTCAACAATTTGGGCCTGATGCGCAAGCAGCATTTGGTTTAGGTTCAAGGGTTATGCAATCACTCTTTTTACCTGCCATGGCGATTGCTTTTGCTGCACCCGCCATCGCCGGCCAAAATTTTGGAGCAAAAAACTATCAACGGGTAAAAGAAACATTCAAATACTCTGCAATGATGACTTGCTCACTAATGGCGCTTCTAACATTCGTGTGTTTATGGCAAGCCGAATTTTTACTGCAAGGTTTTTCTAACGACAAACAAGTGATAGTGATCAGCGCCGCGTTTTTGCAAATTATATGTTGGAATTTCGTCCCGTCTGGTTTGGTATTTACTTGTTCGGGCATGTTTCAATCTTTAGGGAATACATGGCCGGCATTGCTAAGTACTGCAACGCGTTTATTGAGCTTTATTTTCCCAGCACTTTGGCTATCGCAACAGAATGATTTTGCCATTGAGCAACTTTGGTACATTTCTGTTTCAACAGTTTGCATACAAGCCACGCTTAGTTTCTTTTTATTACAGAAAGAATTTAACAAACGTTTACCCGGTAACACTGTTGTTACAGCCAAAGCTCAAGCGAGTTAACTTTTCCTTAAAACAAAAAACTTACCCGATAAACTGTTCAAACAATCATTTTGGACAGTTTAGCCATATTATCATCACTAGGCCCTCCATATAATAATCAACATCTTAAGTGTTTGAGTTGGAGGGTGTTGTATGAAGTTTTTTATCAAGAAAGCAAAATTATCTGTTGTGCTAATTGCGTTAGGCACATTTAGTGCATTCAGCAACGCCTCACTTATAACTAATGGTAGCTTTGAACAACTAACATTTGCTGATAACTCACAATCTAGCGGCTTGGTTCACAACACAAACTTACTAGATTTTAATCATAAAAATCGTGCATGGGATGTATTTTCATACTTACCTGGTTGGGAAACAAGTTATGGTAACGGTATTGAATTGCAAAAAAATGTTGTAACACATTCGCAAGACGGTTCACATCATATTGAATTAGACTCTCATCCACGAGGGGCGTCAAATGCTGTTATGACCCAAACCCTTGACTCATTAACGATTGGTGCTAATTATCTACTAGAGTTTTATTATAAGCCACGTACTAATAACGCCAATGATAACGGCATTAATGTTTTTTGGTATGACTCAGCACTAGACTTTGATGTAAATATGCTTGCTGATTTTAGTACAGATAGCACACGTAGCTTAACGCCGAATTGGTCATTACAGTCGACCACTTTTACTGCACAAGCCCAATCAATGGATTTAAGCTTTGGCTCATACGGTAAACAAAACACTTTAGGTGGATTAATCGACAACGTTTCGCTAAGACAAGTTTCGTTAAAACCTGCGACTGCAGTACCAGAGCCTTCAATGTTAGTTTTGTTCGCTATCGGACTAGGTTTACTTGTTGCTCGCCAACGCAAATGGATTCACTAATTTGATTCCTCCATATTTATGACTTTCTCGGCTAATAACCAGCCCCCAAATCTGTTAGCGGCCGGGAAAGTTCATATCATCATAAATATCATTACAGTGTGCTAACACAATAAAATTAAATTATTTCGACATCATGACGTCTCTTAGCATAGTAAAGTCAGCTATTCCAAGTAACTCAGCCTTTTGTTCAAGCGCACTATAATCGGCATTTTGTGTTGCGGCATAATATAAACAAGACAACATAAACAGTATCAGTTCATCCTGGCTACTACTTTTAATTTGCTGCTGGCTCACTTTCTCTAAATGACTTAACTGTTTAACTAAGGTCGCGTCAATGTGCCACAATGACAACATTAATGAAGATGCAGAAAAAATACTGATCCCCATCACTTCTTTTATATGTCGATTTAAAAACTGCAAATCATCGATGCCATATAACGAATGCAGCATCAATTCATGCTTATATGTTGATTTATGACTTAATAAAAATATTCCCAATAACGCAAAGACCAATACTTGTTCAACCTGCGCAATATCAAACTTTACTTCACGTTTTAACGACTTTCTTAAGCATTGAAACAACTTAGGAGCCAACATAAAGGCATGGCTGTACTGTGAAATTATTTTTTCGTCAACATGATTTTGTAAAGCGTCTTTCATGGCGTAAATAATTGCGAAATTTACCACAGTGCCAACGCCTAAATTTCGACTGATAGCTTCTTGTAGATTTTTCGGTGTTTTACCATAGATTGCTTTACTTGCCTGGCCTAACAATCGCCCAGAAAAAATGGCATCTCTATTTACTATCGTGATCACGCGTTGAATATCTAAATTGCCATTATCTTGCTCTTCTAACAGTTGCTGGCAACTATCAGACATAGGTGGAATACTCTGCGCCACTTCCGTTAGTTTTTGGTAACTACTTTCAACATTATTTACCAAGGCGAGTTCACGAAATTGCGACGCTGTGGTGCCAAACTTTTGCTTAAATGCACGCTCAAATGTTGCACGTTCAGAGTAACCTAACCTACCTGAGAGTTCGTCAATATTAGCCTGTTTGGTGAGTAAGGCTTGTACACAAAGTTCATTCAAAAATTTATTTTGAATCAATTTATAACTAGTTTCTTCTTGCGCTAATTTTCGACGAAATGACGTCATACTCATTGCAAGCGCTTTAGCACATTGCTCGATTGTTAAAGACGCAGGTAACTGACTTTGCTTAAGTAATGCATTGACGGATTCAGTAAGTTGAAAAGTTTGTAACATATCTATTTATTCAAAGACTTAAAGTGACTAACACCCTATTAGAACATGCCAACGGCAGATAAACACCTATTTAAACAAATAATATAAGTTTATAAAACCATAACCTAACCGCATACCTTTCAAACAACAATAGTTCAACTGTACTATTTACAAAATAGAACAACCGAACTATTATAAAAGAACAAGTGTACTTTATAATGTAATGGACTGATAAAATGAAGTTTAGCTATTTTAATGAAAACGCGAATAAACTTGGGCTCGCAGCAATAGGACGTGGATTAACCAGTGGGCTAAGCACATTAACGCCTAGGTTTAGCGCCTTTTTAGGCAAAAAGGTATTAATGCGTCCTTATGGCCGTCGCTCATATAACACAGAATTGGTATCACCGACGAGTGAGCTTAATATTCTAACTTCCATGGGCATTGCCCATGTCAATATCTTTGGTGGTGGCCCTAACATCATTATTGTCAGCCATGGTTGGGAAGATAATAGTCAAAGTTTTCAGCACATGATTGCCCCTTTAATAGAGCAAGGTTATTGTATTGCCGCCATTGACCATATTGGCCATGGTAAATCATCAGGAAAGAAATCACATTTACTCAGTTTTATTGAAACACTCAACTTACTTATTGAGCACTTTAACGAAGAAAAAACACCTGTGCAGGCAATTATTGGCCATTCAATGGCAGCCATAGCGACCCTTAACCTACCCTTAGCTATGTTAGAGAATAAAAAAATCATCTTAATTTCATCACCGATAAAGTTTTTCGAACTTATGTTTCAAAAGGTTGAGCAAGTTGGTATTTCGAGAAAGCTCCTTAAGCGTGTATTAGAAAGTATCAGTTTTAGCTATGGTAAAACTTGGCAACAACTAACCGCTGAAAATCATAGAGATAAGCTAGCGCTAAACATTACTTTTATACACGACCGCCATGACAGGTTTGCACCATTTGATGATGTTAAGCACTACTTAAAGCAAGAAAAAAATACCTTAATAGCAACAGAAGGGCTTGGTCATCGAAAAATTTTAGGAGATACTAAGGTTATTGAAAATATTAGTCAGGTTTTAGCTTCTTAATGAACAAAGGCGAACGCACCCGCAACGAAATATTGAAACAAAGCATTATATATAGCAGCCAATATGGTTTAGCAGATATAACCATTGGCACTATTTCTAAGCTGTGTAATATGTCGCGAACAGGGGTAATTTCACATTTTGAAAATAAAGAAGATATGCAAATTGCCATTTTAGAATATGGCGAAGCATTATTTAGAAAACGAGTAATTCAACCCGCATGGCGTGAAAACCCTTTAGAGCATGTTATTGCTTTGTTAGAAAATTGGGCTGACTGGGTTCGCGAAATGTTTACGGAACACCAAGTCAGCTGCCCATTTATTAAAGCCGTTGTTGAATTTCAAAACCGCCCTGACTCTAAAGTTCGTACCTTTACGGTTAGCCAACAAAACCGATTAATTGATTATTTAACCCATCGTATTAATCGTTGTGTTGAGCACGGAAAACTCAAAGCCGATACCGACAGTGTCGCTGTTGCTTATGAACTTTACAGCCTATATTTAGGTCATGCCATTACTCAACATAGTGTTGCGATAAATACACCAAATACTATGTTTAAAAACAGCATCACTAGGTTATTAAAGCAATATCAAAGCTAATGGTTATTTAACCAAGACTATTTTTTAGCTGATTTAAACTGGCATTGCTGATCGCCATAATAATTGTTGGTATAGTTACATTCTAGTATCTGCTGCTTAACAGCTTTATTGCTTTTAATTATGTCAAAATTAAAAGCTGTTTTAAGACTCGCGATAACATTTTTCATAATTTCGTTCCTCATATGATGGTAATTTTTAACTGCAAAATCATTATTACCTAACTATGTAATTCAGAAAATCAGATAAAATCAATAAAGTTATTCTAAAAAACAGATAAACAATGTTCAATTACCGCTAACAACACTTTTCCGTTAGTTGCTGCTTGAATATATCTCGCAATATGGTGAGTTCATTAGTTCTAACGTAATTTGGCCGAATAATTAGTGCAATAGTGCGATGTGGCCCTGGTTCATTTAAGTGTACCGCCCTAATTTCAGATTCATCATAAATTAACTGATCTAATGCCATTTGTGGCACTAGTGTTGTGCCAAGCTTGCCTGCAACCATTTGAATTAAGGTATGTAAGCTTGCCGAATCAAAGTCTGAGTCTTGCTTGTCATTTTGCAAACTACAAGCCGCTAAGGCATGGTCTTTTAGGCAGTGACCATCTTTCAATAGCATTAACTTTTCAATTTCTAGCTCTTCGCTGGTAATTTCTTTTAGTTGGCTCGGACATTCATCTTTATGACTCACCCAATAAAAATCTTCTTGCCAAAAATCAAAACTCATTAAGCCCTCTATTGGGTAAGGTAAGGCCAAAATTGCGGCATCTATATCGCCATTTCTGACCATATCAACCAGCACATGCGACTGTTCCTCGATTATTTTTAATTTGAAATTTGGTTGTTGCCGTCTTAACTCAGGTAGCACTTTCGGTAAAAGGTATGGCCCTATGGTAGGAATAACGCCAATTGTCATGGCATTGCTAAATGGCTGTTTATTAGCCCGAGATATTTGCATTAGCTCATCTAGCTCTATCTTCACCGCCTTAGCTTTATTCAAAATTAACTGACCAGAACTGGTGATCAATACCTGCTTATTATTGCGTTCAAATATTGTCGTACCCAGTTGTTTTTCTAACTCAATAATGGCTGTACTTAAGGCCGACTGAGAAACATTACAAACATCTGCGGCTTTCTTAAAGTGTAATGTTTTTTCTACCGCTAAGGCATAATGAAGCTGTTTTAGTGAGATCATAGGGGTCCGTTAGTAGCGGCAATAAAGCGCTATTGATAGTTATTATTGAACATAACCACTAGTTTAATTATTTATTTGAATTATACCAGCCTACTAAAAACTAGTATGGGCTAAAAGCAAGCAACGCATCGTCAAAAACATACTTAATCTGTTGTTTATTATAGTTATTTAAATGTTCATTTAAAAAACTGAACAGTATCTTCCATTCAATCAATTATAAAAACAGTGCCACCAGCTCTAAGCTTAAACTATCTGAGTTTATCAACAGATATAAACCAATATTACTGCTGGGGAATAACATGATTAAAAAAACATTACCATTAGCCGCTGCAATCAGCATTGCAATGTCATCAATGGCCTTTTCAACATCGGCTATAGCCGCTGGCAATGCCAAAACCAATCAATTTTGGTGGCCTGAGCAACTAAATTTAAGCCCGTTACGCCAGCACGGCGCAGAATCTAACCCGTATGGAGATAAATTTAATTACGCCAAAGCGTTTGCCACGGTCGACTTGCAGCAACTTAAAAAAGATATAGAAAAAACGCTAACTGACTCTAAAAGCTGGTGGCCAGCTGATTGGGGACATTATGGCCCATTGATGATTCGCATGGCGTGGCATAGCGCTGGTGTCTACCGAGTACATGATGGTCGTGGCGGCGCATCAGGTGGGCAGCAACGTTTTGACCCTCTTAATAGTTGGCCTGACAATGTAAATCTAGACAAAGCCCGCCGCTTACTTTGGCCAGTTAAACAAAAGTATGGTCGTAAAATATCATGGGCCGACTTAATGGTACTGTCGGGTAATGTCGCTTTAGAGTCTATGGGCTTTAAAACGTTTGGTTTTGCCGGTGGCAGAAGCGACGATTGGGAGCCAGATTTAGTGTACTGGGGCCCAGAAACGACAATGTTAGACGATAAGCGCCGGGATAAAAAAGGCAAACTTAAGGGGCCTCTTGCTGCCGTTGAAATGGGATTAATTTATGTCAATCCCGTTGGTCCACACGGAAAACCAGATCCACTTTTAGCAGCAAAAGATATCAGAATGTCATTTGGCCGTATGGCAATGAATGATGAAGAAATTGTTGCGCTTATCGCCGGTGGTCATACTTTAGGCAAGGCACACGGTGCTAAAAAACCAGAGCATTGTGTTGGCGCGGAGCCTGCAATTGCCAGCACTGAACAACAAGGCTTAGGCTGGAAAAATAAATGTGGCTCAGGCGTTGGTGCCGACACAACCAGTAGTGGACTAGAAGGCGCATGGACGACAACACCAACCCAATGGTCTTCGAACTATTTAGATAATCTTATGAATTTTGAGTGGATTATTACCACAAGCCCAGCCGGCGCTATCCAGTGGATACCAAAAGATAAAACCGCAGCCAATTTAGTCCCCGATGCTCATATTCCAAATAAGCGTCATGCACCTATTATGTTTACAACAGACTTAGCACTAAAAGAAGATCCTGCATTTTTAAAAGTTGTTGAGCGTTTTCGGGCCGATCCAAAAGAGTTTGACCAAGCCTTTGCCAAAGCTTGGTTTAAACTAACCCATCGAGATATGGGGCCTCGTGCTCGTTATGTTGGCGCTGAAATACCGAGTGAAGTATTACTATGGCAAGACCCTATTCCAGCCATTGACTACCCACTTGTTTCAAATAAAAATATTGTCAAACTTAAAAAGCAAATTACTCAATCTGGCTTAACTAACTCAGCATTAGTGAAAACAGCTTGGGCTGCGGCATCAAGCCATCGTGTAACAGACATGCGCGGTGGTGCTAATGGTGCTCGTATTAACTTAGCACCACAAAATACTTGGGCGGTTAATAACCCGAAAGAGCTAAAGAAAATCCTAGCTAAGCTTGCCGGTATTCAGGCAAAATTCAATCGTCAATCTTCAACAGAAAAAATCTCGCTTGCCGATCTTATTGTCCTTGCCGGCGCAACCGCTATTGAAAACTCAGCAAAAATGGCAGGACACAAGATTAACGTTCCTTTCTCTCCTGGTCGCGCTGACACCACACAAGCACAAACTGATATTAAGTCGTTTAACTATTTAAAACCTAAGGCAGATGGTTTTAGAAATTACTATCATGCTGATAGCTACATGTCCCCTACAGAAATGCTCGTCGATAAAGCCAATATGCTAGGTTTGAATGTGCCAGAAATGACCGTATTAGTCGGTGGTATGCGGGCACTTAATACCAATTACAACAATTCAACGCTTGGAATATTTACCAAGCAACCCGGTGTATTAAGTAATGACTTTTTTATCAATTTATTAGATATGTCAACCACATGGAAGCAAGACAAATCGCAGGCAGGAGTATACCAAGGCTTTGACCGAAACTCAGGTAAATTAAAGTGGCAAGCAAGCCCAGTTGATTTAATTTTTGGCTCTAGCTCTGAATTACGCGCTATTGCTGAAGTTTATGCCTCAGATGACGCTAAAGACAAATTTATCATTGACTTTGTTAAGGCTTGGGTAAAGGTAATGCAACTTGATAGATTTGACTTAAAATAACGTCCAGCATAGGTAAATAACATAGTTCATTTCGTACCAGAAAAGTGGCAAAGAATGAAAAATAATTAAATTTATAAATAGTTAAGGAACTTTTCATTGCTTAACCACTCATACTATACGAGAGGCTTTTATTTCCCTTAGTGTTTCATGTTTTTATCTTGCGTTTACTTTTTTAAGTGAACGCTTTTTTTTACCTATTTTTTAACTAATTCAGATATTTCAAGTTTAATGCTCAATCACCAATGTAAGGGATCAATAGTGTAATATTGAGTTAGTTGTTGATAAAGCTTCGGGTATTCGCTAGCTAACTGCTGTGATTGCTCAAAAAATACTTCACTAGCAACGGCAAAAAACTCAGCTGGGTTTGTCGCGCCATAATAATCAAACAAAGATGGCGCACCAACTTTCGCTTGTTGCTGTAAAATCGCAAACTGCGCTGAAAAAACTTCTGACCAACACTGATAACTATGCTGTTTGTCAAGAATTGGAGCGCCATTAGCCGGGCCGTTTTCTTGGTCTAACTGATGAGCAAACTCATGAATAACCACATTTCGACCATCATCAGGAATTTGTGCTCCGTCTATAGTATCCTGCCAAGATAAAACAACTTTGCCAAAATCCCAAGACTCTCCAGCTAAAACAACTTTTTGCGAAAATTGCACACCATCAGCATTTCTGTTTTGTTGCTCTTTAACAAACGCGCTTGGGTAGACAAGTATGGTTTTTAATTTTGGATAATAATTAGTTTTTCGATTGAGCAGCAACAAACAAGCTTGTGCGGCAATGGTAATTTTAATTTCATCCGTAATTACAACGCCATTACAGCCAACAAACTCTTTTTCTACTAAAAAAACCTGAATATGCTGCTTTAGTTGTAGCTGCAAGTCTGCCGGCATAGTACGAAAGTAAGGCATTCGCTGTTGAATTATTTTACGCCAAGCTTTTTTAAAAGGCTTACGCTTAATTATCGAGCGTTTATAAGCTTGCCAATGAGGTTTCCCAGCGAAATATGCAATTAACACGACACCAATAAATATCGGCAGAAAGTAAGACAACATAACGTAATTAGGCACCGTAAATTATATAAACTTAATTATAGAAGTGCGTGCACTAAGTAGAAATATCAAGCTTTTGCTATAAATGAGCAGCGTAAAAACAATAAAATCAACTTTATCAAGAAAATATTAAAACAAATTGAACTAATTAAAACTTCATCACTCATAGTATACGAGAGGCTTTATTTCCCTTAGTGTTTTATGTTTATTTATAATGCGTTTACTTTTTTAAGTGAGCGCTTTTTTTTGCGTAAAATTTATCCTGCTGGCCTAATCTCTTTTATTTTACTCATTAAGATTTCCTTAAGGTTACTCATTAATACTGAGCTCAAATCAACTTTGAGAGTAAAGAGTATTGTTATGAATAATATTATATTGAATAAGCAAAATAGTGACATCCTTGCCCCAGAAACACTAGCTAGTGCTAAGCAAGCATTAATAGCATCAGGTTGGGTTTTGCTGCGTGACTTTCAAATGAATCTAACCAGCTTTAGCCAAATAGTAAAAACCTTCAGTCGGCAATTAACCTTTGATCCTGCTAGAGAATACGGCAATGACTCAACTCAAAAAGTTAATGCGGGTACTACTGCCGTAGGCTTACACATTGAAAATGGCAACACCCCCTTACCGCCTGATTTAGTTGCCTTTTATAGTGCCAAAAGTGCTACTTCCGGCTCGCAAACAACGGTTTGTGATGGCGCTGAAATATATCAAAACATGTCCAAAAAACTAAAAACCTTATTTGAAAAGCCGATCACAGTTTCACGAACGTTACCTTCAAAGCTTTGGCGTCAATATGTTGCTGACCAACATCCAGCAATATCGAGCAGTGAGCAAGTTAATGAGCAGCACTTACATGATTTAAATGCTCTGGCACCAAATCAACAAGCCATTTTAAATAGTGACGACAGTCTTACTTATCATTTGACGATTAATCCATGTATCAAAGGGGCATTTTCTGACAAATTAGCTTTTGCTAACGCTATTTTAGGGCCATCTTTTAACTATGAAACACCGAAAGTAGTTTTATCGAATGGCGAAGAGATTTCACCTGAACTTAAACAAGAACTCACTTTACTTGCCGAAAAGTTCACCCACGAAGTGCAATGGCAAGATGGCGATTTAGTGCTTATAGACAATAAGCGTGTTATGCACGGTCGCCGAGCAATTGAAGGTGATTTAGCTAGCCGACAGTTATTTATTGGTATGGGGTGTTTATAATTCGCGACAAAAAAGCCAGCAAATAGTCGCTGGCTTTTATTAAGTAAAACGCTAGATATCGAACAAGTTTATTCTTTAATACACTTGCGACTTTCAGTAAACACATTAGGCATAAAACGAATATCACTAAACGATAATTTTACTGCGCCGTGCGTGCTCAAAGCAAAAGGTGAAACAATTTTATCTAATTGTACGCCTGCTTCTACAAAGCATTGTAAGTCGATAGCAATTTCCCGCCATTGTCCCTTAGGGATGGCCTTTAACTGTTGTTGAATATCAACTTCTGCACGACAACTACCCGCAACGTCCCCTTCCGATTCACAACTCATCGCAATATTAACAGCTTCTAAGACATCACTATCACGTTTTAGGGTCATCACCAATGCCGACTTTTGTTCTAACTCAAAAGATAGGTCTTCTCTAAAACTGCTGGAAAAGCTAATGCCAGCATTTTCACTACCATTAGTTTCAAGGCGAAATGCATCTTCTTGCACCACTTTATCAACCGTTCTATATGCAGCACCGGGCAATGCACCGCTATTAGAAAGCAATTCTGAAGCTTGCGAAGCTGATGTTAAAAACATTCGCCAAGGCTTAACCACTTTACCTGAAAACACTGAGGTATTTTTCGTATTCTCTATGTCATTTTCTATTTCTTCAGATAAGTTATCCGATAATTGCTGTAGATTTTCTTCCGTTTGATTTACATAACGTAAACCATAACCATAAGGTAATAACGGCTGATAATCCTCATCAAAACGATTGACAACTTGGTTCGCTGTTTTTGGCCATGAAAATGATAATTTACCTTTAAAGTCGTGCTGGATATTGCCGTTATTATCTTTAAAGAGCACATCGGCAACTGCCAGTCCCTCAGAGCCTGGCAACCAAGCAGCCACAAATGCATCACTGGCATTTAACTCAGCATTCACCCACATCGGACGTCCGCTGATGAAAATGCTTACCACGGGAATACCTTGGCTTTGTAGCATTTTCAACAATGCTAAGTCTGTTTTCACACCGCGCTGATACGCTAAGTTGTCTTTATCACCGTGCCCTTCGGCGTATGGTTCTTCACCAAAAACAACAATGGCAACATCTGGCTGTTGTGAAAAAGTACCATATTCACTTAACATTAACTTGCCACCAGCAGCTTTTACTTGCGCTGCAATACCATCGTAAATAGAGGAACCGCCAGGGAAGTCTTGATTACTATTGTTAGTGCCCTGCCAGGTAATACTCCAACCACCTGATTGCTTTCCAATATTATGGGCAGCGTCACCAGCAACTAATACATTTAACTTAGGTGAAAGCGGTAAAATATCGTTTTTATTTTTTAATAACACTAACGACTCTCGCACAGCTTGCCTTGCCACTTCTCGGTGTTGTTCACTACCGATAAGCTCTGTTTTACCTGAGAATATTCGATCTTTTGGGCTCGGTTTACTAAAGAGTCCAGCGCGTAGCTTAACTCGTAAAATACGACTTACCGCATCATCAATACGAGATTGTGGAATAATCCCCTGTTTAACTTGTTCAATGGTATTTTCCATTAACGGCTTCCATGCATCAGTTGGCACCATAAAAATATCTAGCCCAGCATTAGCCGCCTGCGGGCAATTTTCATTTGTACAGCCAACTATTTGCCCATGGCCATTCCAATCACCAACCACAAAACCATCAAAGCCCATTTTAGTTTTTAATACATCCGTTAATAAATAACGATTGCCGTGGATTTTATCGCCATGCCAACTATTAAATGACGCCATAACCGACTGAGCACCTGCCGATAATCCACCGACATAGCCTTGAGCATGAATGTTAAATAAATCTTGCTCTGAGGCAATATTATTACCTTGGTCATCGCCAGCAATCGTGCCGCCGTCACCAATAAAATGCTTAACGGTGCTGATCACTCGGTTGTCGCCTAAAAAGTCATTGCTTGCATGTCCTTGTAACCCCTTAACAACCGAGGCGGCATAAGATCTAACAATTTCAGGATCTTCAGAGTAACCTTCATAAGTTCTGCCCCAACGGTCATCTCGAACTGTCGCCACCGTTGGTGCAAATACCCAATCAATACCTGTTACCATCACCTCAGTCGCAGTAATTTGCGCTATTTTCTCAACTAGTTCAGGATTGTTAGCTGCGCCTAAGCCAATATTATGGGGAAATAAAGTTGCGCCAATAACATTGTTATGACCGTGGACGGCGTCCGTGCCCCACATGGTTGGAATCGTTGAACCATCCAGAGAATCATCAATGGAGGCTTGATACATTTCTTCTGCTAATGCAATCCAGTCTTGCGGTGTTGAGTGCTTGTTATTATTTGGAAATGCGCCGCCGCCATTTAGGTACGAGCCAAAACCATATTTACGCATATCGTCTGGAGTGATATCGCGAATTTCAGGCTGAATCATCTGCGCAACTTTTTGCTGCAACGTCATAGTAGCGAGCAAAGCTTGTACCTGTCGCTCTAGCGCCGCGTCAGTTTTAACTTCTGAGTTAATGACAGGCCAAATCGATAGATTTTTTTCGGCCTGCTCGGCACTTACTTTTTTTATAGCGTTTTGCTCTTTCGTTGCTGAATTACAACCTTGCACCGCAATTAAAACCAAGGCAGATAAAACTGCATAAGTTAACTTATTCATGACATCTGCTCCTTATTAACTGCTTTAACAGGCGAAGAGCCATTCATACCGTAATAGACAATATAGCTATAACAAAGCACAGGAATAACGAATGATAGTTGCACACCAACAATATCAGCCAGAATGCCCTGAACTAGCGGAACAATGGCACCACCAACTATCGCTAAACATAAAATTCCAGCCCCCTGACTCGTGTGTTTTTCTAGTCCATTTAGCGCTAAACTAAAAATAGTAGGGAACATTATAGAGTTACATAACCCCACTAAAAGTAGCGCCCACATCGCAAAACTACCGCTCATTAAAATGGCTGCAGAAACTAAAATAACAGCAAAAAAGGCATTAAAACTAAGAACTTTAGTGGCGGAAACCTTTTGCATAACTGCTGCACCAATAAAACGACCGACCATAGCTCCGCCCCAATAATAAGTTAAATATTTCGCTGCATCAGACTCTGCTAAACTGGCAATATTGGCTTCACCAAAAAAATTAATCATAAAACTGCCAATTGACACTTCAGCGCCAACATAAACAAAAATACCAACAGCACCTAAAACCAAATGGCGATACTGCCAAGCTGAGCCTGATACCACTTCATCGGGTGCTGTTTCGGCGCTGCTAATATGTGGCAATTTTAACCATGCAAAAATAGCGGCTAACAATAATAAGGCTGCTGTTAATATTAAATATGGCACTTTTACCGAGTCTGCAGAAGGCGCTGCTGACATTGAGCTTGCCGCTTCATTAAGAATAAACAAGGCACCTAAATAGGGAGCAACTGTAGTGCCTAAGGAGTTAAAAGCCTGAGTCATGGTTAAGCGTGAAGACGCTGACTCTTTTGGCCCTAGTAATGTTACATAAGGATTAGCCGAAACCTGTAAAATAGTGATCCCGCTAGCTAACACAAACAATGCTGACAAAAACATTGGGTAGCTGTGCATTGACGCCGCAGGATAAAACATCAAGCAGCCTAACGCTGCAACAATTAAGCCGGCGACAATACCTTTTTGATAACCGACTTTTTTTACTAGTTGGCCAGCAGGTAATGACACTAAAAAGTAAGCGCCAAAAAAGCAAAATTGCACCAACATTGACTGGGTATAGGTTAAGTCAAAAATGGCTTTTAAATGAGGAATAAGAATATCGTTTAGGCAGGTAATAAAGCCCCACATAAAAAATAATGTTGTTAATGAGATCAGAGCAAAACGATTTTGACTCGGCGAAACACTATTGGTTGCGCGAGAGTTCTGCTCTAAAATGACCGAATTTCCAGCCATAATAAAATTCCTATATCAAGAGGAGTCGGTGCAGGCTTTACGTTAATAAACCTAAGTTATCTTAGGCTGCACCGATGAATGAGTTGCGCTTACATTATCTATAAGCGCGGTTTACAAATGTCTAATACTCAAAGACTGCTGACGTAAACAAGCAACTTTAGTTATCCATAGTGTATCTAAAGCCAAGTGCGTATCTTGGGCCATATTGAGCGGCACTTAAGAATTGGCTTTCAAAGCGACTAAATGATCGTTCGGTTTCGTTGGTTAAATTCACACCTTCAAAAAATACCGTCATATTGTCATTAAGTTCATAGTTAACACTGAGATCCCATTGCAGGTACTCTTCGGCATATTGTGGAGGAGAACCAGCTGCATCAGGTAAACCTTGACCAATAAGGTACTCATCACGCCATGCGCCAGTAATTTTTACTGACAAGCCATCTTTCTCATAGAAGCCTTGGATATTGGCTGAGTCACTTAAGCCTGACAACACAGCTTGAGACGCAAGCACATAGTTATCATATTCAACATCACCATCAACAAAGGTGGCATTAAATCCGGCACCAAAGCCAGACTCACCAAATAAGTGTTGAATAGCAATCTCAATACCATTAACTTTACGTGAGCCAACATTCTCTGGAGAGCTTATGGTCCATTCAATTAAAGGGTCAGTTGCTGCGTCGGGTAATATGCGATTGTTCTCGCCAATACCAACGCCGTTGGCAACAATTTCATTGTATATTGCTGAATCTGTCGCCTGTTCGCCTCGTCCTTCTATCGCGGCGACTGCATTATTCCAACGCTGACCTAAATAAACATCATGTAGGCCATCAAATGTTGTTTTAACTTCAGCATTGTCAATCCAGTCATCAACATCTTTCCAAAATAATCCAATTGCAGCATAACTAGCTTCGTCGTAGTAATATTCAAGGGTTAAATCAATATTAGTCGACTTAAATGGCTGTAAATTAGGATTACCGCGACTACCACTTCTCGAATTAAGTTTTGGAGATGACGTTAAACTAAGGTTTCCAAGCATATCGCCTAATGTTGGTCGAGTAATAGTTTGTCCCCAAGACGCTCTCGCGACTAATTCATCACTAAGATCAACCTTAATATCTAACATAGGCAGGAGTAGATCATAATTTCCTTCATAATCAACTTCGACTAGCTCACCACCGCTAGCAAACTGAGTGATCCACTCAGAGCCGCCAGCCCAATATACTAATTCGGCTACACGACTTTTCGCCGGGCTAACAATGTCAGTTTCCTCATAGCGAACACCAAGATTAACTTGTACATCGTAACCACTAACTTCAAAAAGCCAGTCTGTTGAAATGTATAAACTAATAGTCTCTTCTTCCACTTTATTAACAGGGAAGTCATCAAAACTACCTATTTGATAAACATCACTCCCAACCACATCTTCTGTCAAAAACAAGGCTTGTCTTGTGAATGCTTCGTCAAGATTAAAAGTGTAGGCATAGCCAGGAGAAACACCACCAGAGCCAAAAGAGAACTGATCAAGGAAGTCACTTAAATCAACTCTTTCAAACATACCATCAGGGAATATCTCAGCAAAGGTACCATTATTAAAACCTGGTGCATTGGCATTATTAGAACCGCCCCAACCACTCAATGTTTGTTTAGTGTAGGCGGTGCCAAATTTAACGGTTTCTAAGCCGAAATTTGTATCTAATAATAACTTTCCGTCTAATTGAACTTGTGAAACTTCCGACTCACCTGGCGTGCGCGTAAAAATACTAAAGTTAGAGCCAATTTGGTTCGGATTTATTTCTTGACTACCATTATTCCAATTAATGTTAAAGCCTGGAATATCGCCTTCTGTAAAGAAATACTCTTTGGTTGAAAGATCCGCAGAGCCAAGTATTACTCGAGCATTAGCACCTAAGCCTTTATCTTTACCATTATCAGTGGTTGTTTTAGAGGTATGAGCATCAAAAGTGAAACTTAAATTATCACTGGCAAACCACTCAATGTTAATACCTGTTGCTTTCGAATCAACTTCATTAGTCTCACGAAATGAGGTAAACGAGCCATCATCGCCGGCCGAGTTATAATAAATAGCCGTGCCATTTTCATCCAATTCATATGAGTTAGCATTACCACCAAATGAACCATTCCACATGCCCCAAGACAGCGAGTTATTGCCTGTTACTGCATTAGATATGGTGTGGTCTAAGGTAAAAATTAAATCATCTGTTGCGGCAAACTGAAAAGTGACCTGAGCATTTGTGCGTTCACGTTGAATATCTTCTCGTGCGTAACTTATTTCTTGTGGAAAAAAAGATGCAGAAACATATTCACCATTTTCTCCTGCCGTAGGGTCAAAAAATTGTTTAGCGACATTTCCTTCCGCATCCACAGGTCGATTATCTATAATATTCTCAGGGTCAACACTTAACGATGGATTTACCAGCCAAGAGCGTACATTGGCAGCTTGACGTTGAAAATCTCTTCTATGGTAAGAGAAATTAGCTGAGACACCAAAACGATCATCATCAAAAGTATTGCTATAAATACCTGCTATTTCAGGGGTTACATCATCGCCATCTTCAACAGAACTATCATGAATCCCTTTTGCCATAAAAGAGAACTTTTCACCTGGATTTTGAAAAGGTTTAGCCGTAACAATATTTACTGTTGCGCCTAAGCCTCCGGTAGGAACCTCGGCACGTGCAGTTTTCATAATTTCGAGAGAACTAACACCTTCAGATGATAAGTTTTCAAAATTAAATGAACGCGTAAACCCCGTACCCGCCATTTGGCGACCGTTTAAGGTTACTAAGTTAAATTCAGGACCAAAACCACGCACGGTAATTTGGCTTCCTTCACCATTACTTCGACTAACGGAAACACCAGTAATTCGCTGTAATGACTCAGCTAAATTGGTATCAGGAAACTTACCCATTTCTTCAGCAGAAATGGCATCAACCACACCTGACATATCACGTTTAATGTTCATTGAACGAACTAATGAACCTCGAATACCTTTTACTTCAATAACTTCAATATTTTCATCTTTCTCTGTTAATGCCGCATCTTCTTCCGCAGCAAAAACTGGTTGGCTAAAACCTGCCGCTATAACTGCCGATATACAAACAGCTAAATGTTTTTTTGAGAATGTTAAATGTTTCATGTTAACCCTACTTAGTTAAATTTAGTTTTATTTATGGCGGCTACAAAAGGCCAGCCGCACATTTTTAAATTAGGTTTTTGAATTACGTGTTATGGTGCAGTTATTGCGACATTATCCAGTCGATAAACTGCTCCATCACCCGTTCCCCAAGCAGGGAAAACCATAATCACATCAATTTCACTAACATCTAAGCCAGCATCAAATAGGTCTAAAAGTGTATAAGTATAAGTTTGCCACTCACCGACAACCGGTGCAGCGCCTTCTTGACTAGCGGTTAAATCCAATTCAACCGCACTTGCTGTATCACCTGATTCAATTTTAAATTTCCATACTGAACCAGCGTCATTTGGCGCACTGACAACTTTCATATCAAATTTCACTACACCATTTTGTAATAGTGAACTTGCATCAAAATAAACACCGTCATTGGCTAGGAATCCCATTACCGTTGGTGTTGCACCAATAACAAACTCGGCCACCATACCATGATTAGCATCATCTTCTTCTTCAGTAGGGGTTGAACCTGCACAACAATCCCAAATTGGCCATTCGGCATTTTGCGCGTTGTCGTATAAGGTTAACCCTTGAGGAGCTGGTACGCTGCTTGGATCAAAGATCATCACATTATCAAGGCGGTATACTGCACCTTCACCTGTTCCCCAAGCAGGGAAAACCATAATAACGTCGATAGCGCTTAGGTCTAAGCCAGCATCAAATAAGCTTTCAAGTGAGTAGGTATAGGTTTGCCATTGACCAACAACCGGAGCCGCACCTTCTTGGCTTGCCGTTAAGTCTAATTCCACCGTAGAAGCTGTATCACCCGCTTCAATTTTGAATTTCCACACCGCACTAGCATCATTTGGTGCAGTGACCACCTTCATTTCAAATTGGATAACACCAGTACTTAATAAGCTTGAAGCATCTAAATAAACGTCGTCATCAGCTAATAGCCCCATGACGGTTGGCGCAGCGCCAATTACAAATTCTGCCGTCATGCCGTGTTCAGTATCATCATTTTCTAATGTTGGTGTCGAACCACCACAGCAATCCCAAATGCTCCATTGCTCTTTGACATCATCAGCAAATAACACATGGCCATTAAAATCTGTAGAAGCATTGGGATCATACATTTTAACATTATCAACACGATAAACAGCGCCTTCACCTGTGCCCCATGCCGGGAATATCATCAATACATCGATAGCACTCGCATCTAAACCTGCATTGGCTAAATCGGCTAAATTGAATGTATAGGTTTGCCATTGGTCGACTACAGGTACCACACCTTCAACGCTTTCAGATAGCGGCAGTTCAACCGCTGTTGCGGCATTATCCGCTTCGACTTTAAATAACCAAGTTGCACTTGCATCATTTGGCATAGCGACAACTTTCATATCAAATTGCACAACACCGTTGGCTAAAATCCCCGTTGCATCAAATGGTGCAGGCGAATCAGTATTGCCTTCTCTAGAAATAAACCCCATAACGGTTGGGTCAGCACCTATGCTAAATTGCGCTACAGCGCCGTGTTCGGCATCATCCGTTTCTACGGTTGGGGTTGAACCACCACAACAATCCCACATTGGCCAACTAGCATTTTCTGCATCTTCGAATATGGTTACTTGCGGAGACGCAACGGTATCCCCAGCAATAGTTAAGTTAGTAACCTGATAAACCGCACCCTCGCCCGTGCCCCAAGCCGGGAAAATCATCACAACGTCAATTGCACTTAGGTCTAAACCGGCATCAGCTAAAGTTTTCAAAGGGAAAGTATGTGTTTGCCATACGCCTGTTTCAGGAGCTATGCCTTCAGTACTATTAGCAATAGGCATTTCAACGGCAGTTGTCCCCTCTTGGCTTTCAACTTTTATTAACCACGTTGAATCAGTATTACTTGGCGCGGTTACAACTTTCATGTCAAATTTTAACGTGCCAGAATCAATTAATGGTGAAGCATCAAATGGAGAAGCTTGCCCAGCTGGATCATCAATAAATGCTTCTCGAGAAATAAAGCCCATTACCGTTGGCTCTGCTCCTACAACAAATTCAACCACATCACCTTTATCTGCATCATTTACGATGGCAGGAGTTGAACCACCACAACAATCCCATGCAGGCCAATTAGGATTAATCGCCCCTGAGAAAATCGTTAAATTTTGCGGAACCCCTGTAGATGGTGGTGATGGAATTGGCGCTTTACCTTCCACCATAGCATCATCAAAACTATCATAACCTGGGCGAACAGTTTCACAGCCTCGGCCAGTTAAAGTATCCTGCTGACATTGATAGACACGTACATAGTCAACAATGTAAGAATTGCCATTTTCAAAGGCACTGGCATCAATACCTGTATCGTTGACAGATGCAGGCCAATTACCACCAACAGCGAAATTTAGTAATAAATGGAAGCGTTGATCAAAAGGAGCATTTTCCCACTGCGTTTCAAGCTCACCGGAAACAATATTAAAGTTTTCAGTAAACCAACCTCGGTGCGATAAACCTACAGCTTCATCTTTGCTGTTGTAACGTACGGTTGATTTACGCTGTGTAGCGTATAAGTAGTCATCAACGTACCAGCGAATTTCACCTTCTTGCCATTCAATTGCATACGTATGAAAGTCATCCGCTGGATTAATATCATTAGGTAATAAATAAGATTGCCCAGAAAAACTATTGTCTGGCCACTCTTTGCCATAATGTAAAGTGCCATAAACATGGGCTTCACTACCACCTTCATTAGTACCCGCTTTTAGATTAACTGACTCAATAATGTCAATTTCACCAGAACGTGGCCAACCACCGTAAACCTCATCGGTAGGTAACATCCAAAATGCCGGCCAAGCACCCTGTCCTGCAGGAAGTTTCGCACGCATTTCAAAACGACCATACTTCCAGCTTTGGTTACCTTTAGTATTTAATCGAGCAGACGTATAAGGTTTAGCTGCACCTTCAGCTGCAGGTAAGGCAACAATATTTAGCATACCATCGGCAACAAAAGAGTTTTCAGGTGCGTCGGTATAACACTGCTCTTCTTGGTTACCTCCGCCATCACAGTTAACTTCATGGTTCCATTTGTTGGCATCAATTGACGAGCCATCAAATTCATCGCTCCATACCAGTTGCCAGTCTGTCACCGGAATTTGTGGATCTACGGCATCCACTTTGGTTTCAGTTTCAACACTACTACCACCACAACCTATTAAAGTCGCCGTAGATAGCAATGCAATGAACTGTGTAATACTTTTTGCAGCTTTTATCATAATTTATGTTCCAGTTACTCAACTATTTTAATGTGCTAACAAAACGCTTTGTTTTAATATTATTTAATACGAGTTTATTTAGCACTATAGTTCAGTAGTCATGTCGAAATATTGACTAAAACGACAGACTACCCCCTGAAATAATACTGGTTTAAATTACAAATAGTTACAATTAAAATGCGCTATAGTGGTTGCTGTATGCGGTATTGACAGTTTTTGATGAAATATCAAGATAAGACGAGTTAAAAATACGACAAGTGGTTAAATTTGCTTCGCTTCAACAATTTTTTGAATATCCGAACTGAAATTGCGGCTTACTTTTAATTGCACTTCATCACCTAATTCAAGAATGCTTTCACTATTTCGTAATGGTTTAATACTCTTAATACAATGAATGTTAACTAGAGTGGATTTATGTATACGAGAAAATATTTTCGGATCTAACTGGCTCTCAAGTTTTTTCATGGTTATTCGTACCACATGTGTTTCATCATGGGTATGAACACACATATAATCACCGGCCGCGTCTATCCAGCGAATATCTTTAATCGGCAAAAAAACTTTTTCATTATCATTATTTTTTATCACCAACTCTTGGGTAAACGGACTCGGCAGCGGCAAGTCTGATTCTAGCCAGTCTTCAAGCTCTGAAATAGCTATGCCAGAACTTTCACCTAGTGCACGTAATAACTTAAATTTTTCCTTACCTGAATCAACTGGCTCAACTCGCTGTAAAATGCGTTCTACTGTTTTTTGTAAACGCCCCAGGTTTGCCGGTTTCATCACATAGTCAATGGCATTTAATTCAAATGCATCTATGGCATATTCACCATAAGCACTGACAAAAACCACCATAGGAAGAATGTCAGACTGTAATGCTTGTACCACTTCAATACCATTGAGCCCGGGTAGGCGCAAATCTAAAAATAACACGTCTGGCGACAAAGTTTGGCATAGGTGAATGGCTTGGTCGCCATCACTCGCTTCGGCAATGACTTCAATTTCAGGAATTTTTTCTAACCTTAAGCGCAAGCCTTCTAGAGCTAGCGGCTCATCATCAACAATTAAAGCTGTCAGTGGTTTATTAATCATTAACCTATTTACTTCTCATACGGAATAGAAATCGAGACCAGTGTACCGCCATCTTTGGTATTAGTTATATCAACATGATAATCACCACCAAACATGGCATTTAATCTAGCTTTGGTGTTACTCATGCCAATACCAAAACCATCACTAACTTTTATCGGTGTTTCTTGTCCATTATCAGCCACCTGAATCACTAACCTGCCAGCTAGCTGTTTAGCGGCAATACGTATTATCCCGCCTGACTTTCTCAACTCAATAGCATATTTAATGGCATTTTCTACTAATGGTTGCAACAACATACTGGGTACTTGGCAGCCCAATACGCTTTCGCTAACATCAATTTCAACACTAAGACGATTGGCAAATCTAACTTTCTCTATTGATAAATATAGCTCAATTAATTCAAGTTCTCTTTGTAAAGTTGTTTTACTTTTATCATTTTTATCAAGAGAGTAACGAAAAAACTCACACAACTTATCTATCATCTCATTGGCGGTATCATTTTCATTTTTGTAAATAAGCGTAGATATAGCATTCATGGTATTAAACATAAAATGCGGATTAAGTTGATAACGTAACATTTGCAGTTGTGCATCTTTAGCCGCCGTTTGCGCTCGCAGCAACATTTCATGTTCACGTTGCAATTTCGTGTTGTAAAGCATAATGAAATATATTGAGGTCCAAACAAACATGGTGGTTAAGGAAAAGAGTAACCAGCCACCGAATTCAAGCATATCCCATGCTTCATTCCATTGCTGTTGGTAAACCAAAACTTTATACGAACTCAGCTTTATCACATTAAATATAAACCCTAAGCTCGCAGCAGATACAAAACTTAAGGCTAAGGTTTTCTTTAAAGGTAAGTGGACAATTTTTCGTATCATTTGCCATTGCAAATAAGACAAAATAAAACCGCTGAGGGTTTCAACGACAAGATTAATGAGCTGACCAGAGAGGTTAAAACCGTCTTGGCCTATTTGTGGGCGAATTATGGCAATAAACACTACCACCGAATAGCCAAGCCAACCCGCTATTTGCAATGTCCAAAACTGATGACTTTGTTTAGAAAATGCTTGAGGCTCTAATTCGAGTGTACTTTCAGTATTCATTACTTCCATAGATTCCGCTTCAAGTCACAAGGTAAACTTACATTTATTAATCATTAAGATATAACAATTACCATGAAACGAACACCAAATGCGACAAGGCGTGACAATTCTGCGATAACAGATCAAATTGTTTTAGCGCTATATTCACTCGCTACATCACCTAAACCGTGTCATTTACTTTATTTTTCACAATAATTAAATAGCATCCGTAACATATTAGCCTTATAAAATCTCCGTTAACGCGAAAACTTTAATTCTTGTTATGTTTCGCCCGACACACCGCCTAGCGATACCGCTTCACCTATTCTTCATTGCAACTGCTTAATATTTAGTCTTTAACTACTCCTAATTCATAATAATAATTAAACTTAGGAAATAAAATGTCAGTTCAATTTCGACAGATTTCATCTATTGTTACCTTCACAATGTTGGTATTACAAGGCTGTGGCGGTGGCAGTAATAGTACTGAAAATAGCAATAGCATTACGCCCGCACCTATAGATACAACAGCCCCCGTTATTACATTATCTGGCTCAGCAATTGTCGAACATGAACAAGGCACGGCATATATTGATGCCGGTGCTAGTGCAACAGATAATATTGACGGTACCTTAGCTGTTATTACATCTGGTGCTGTCGGTGAGCAAGCAGGAGTTTATACCCTTACCTACACTGCGACCGACAAGGCAGGAAATTCTGCATCAGCGTTAAGAACGGTAACAGTTGCGGATACTACAGCACCAACAATAACGGTTATTGGCAATATCAACGAAATTCATGAGCAAGGCACGATATATGTTGATGCGGGTGCCAATGCCATCGACATTGTTGATGGCAATATAAGGGTAACAACCACAGGAGAAATAGAAAGTAGTGCTGGAAATTATACCTTAACCTACACGGCAACAGATATTGCCGGGAATACTGCAACCGCAACGAGAAGTGTGGTTGTAGCTGACACTAACCCTCCAGTCATTAACATTATTGGTGACACCACTATCAACCATAGGCTAGGAGAAATATATATAGATGCAGGAGCGACTGCTACTGACCTTGTTGATGGCAATGTTGCCGTTACCACATCTGGCACAGTGGCTGACTTGGCTCAAACTTATACAATAACCTATACCGCATCAGATAACGCTGGTAACCAAGCTATTGCAACTAGAACCGTGATTGTTGGTGACAACACAGCAAGCACACAAGTAAGTATTTTTGAAGGCGGTACTGTTGCTGCGCTTTGGGACAGAGGCATTAATGCCTTTGACTCAGCCATAGGTTGGGCAGAATGTAATAACGATGGTGGCGCAGGTTGCCCAAGTATTGGCTGGCAAGTTGTAACTGACCACGAGCGAGGTGATGTTCTAGAAGTGACTCACAGTGCTGCCGGTAATGCCGCCGGCCTATTTATTAGTATGAGCAGTGTAATAAATCTTAGCAATCATACCGACGGCAAGCTTGTTTTCGATATTAAGGTGATCAGTGGTGACAGTAAAATCACCATGAAACTTGACTGTATTTACCCTTGTACTTCTGGCGATCAACACTTGGGTAGTAAAGGTGCAACAGGCTGGGAAACGGTGGAAATTCCTTTAGCCTCGTTAGCAAATGCAGGACTAAACCTAGCAAGCGTCAATACGGGCATAGTTATATGGGCAACCGATGCAACCAGCACCATATTTCAACTCGATAATATTCATTTCACTGGCATCAACGATGGCGGAACTAGCCCAGGCTCATATCAAATAACGAACTACGGCGCAGGTTCTATTTCCGATACCATTAACCCCGAAAGCTATCGCTGCGTTTATGACTTTGGCAACTGGATTTACAACGCCGGTATTGTTGAGCCAGCAATTGCTGGTTGTGATACCACAACAGGGATTCCTACAGGTACACCAACTAAGCTATACCCGCAGTTAACAGGTCCTGCTTTAACTAAGCCAACACCAACCCACAAATGGTGGGGCTCTGTGCCTTTTATGGGCGAAATGACCATAGGTGATGCTAACACCGCTGCCTATATTACCCCTGACCCAATAACGGCCCGTATATCAGAGCGCGGTGTTAGAATTATGGGCATTCCATCAGGCTTAACCACCACAACAGACGGTTTTCTGTACCCAATTCCAGACCCTTTTAGTGAAGTGTTTGACGGTATCGCGATTGCTAATTCACTGCATAGCGATTTACAAGGCTATTTAAAAGACCACAGCGACGGCTCAGTAACGGTAGAATGGCAAAATAATGACACTGCTGTTATGGAAGCAACATTTGTTCATGGCTCACCTTATATATATTTCAAAGTTTATGATGGCGATATCATAATTCGTACCCTGCGCGATGATGGCAGTGAAAAAGGTACCTTTTACAACCAAAATAATAGTTTAGGTATCTGGACTAGCGTTGCTGGCAATAGTAATAACTTCTTAGTTACAGGCGAAGGAACAACCACATTTGACAATATAGCCAGTAACGAAATTACCGTTAGCAATGCAACAAAGGAATTTACCCTAACCTATCTTCCGAGCTTAAACGGTGTACCTTCCGATACCTTAACCAGTTTCTTTGCAGCAAAAGCCCGCAATGTTGTTGCCAGTGTTTTAATAGACTACTCGGTTGATAAAGCCAGCAATACCGTTACGGTTAGTCATAGCTATAAAAATAGCCAAGGGCAAGCTGTTGAAACAATTGCCGGTATGCAGCCGTTACACTGGAAAAACTCTACGCAAATAACGTCAACTTACCAAATAAAAAGTGCCCGCGGCGCTATTAAGTTTAGTGAAACCGACCAGTTTAGCTATCAACTACCTTTTGTCGGTGTGCTACCTACATTACCTTCTATTGATGGAACTTTTGAGCAAGCAACCTTAGAAACTTTGATCAGAGAATTTATTGCACTAGGGGCTGACTCTTGGAATACCCACACCGACGCGTACTGGTCAGGAAAAAATTACAGTAAAGTTGCTGAATTAACCGCCATTGCTGAATCAATCGGCATGGCAAAGGAAGCAACTACCCTGCGAAACTGGCTAAAAGCTGAGTTATCTGACTGGTTTACCGCTGAAACAGAGGATAATTTAGATATCAACAAATACTTCGTTTATGATGAAGAGTGGTCGACATTATTGGCATTAGAAGAGTCTTTTATGAGTCATCAACAACTTAACGATCATCATTTTCATTATGGTTATTTAATTCGCGCCGCCGCCGAAGTGTGCCGATTAGATACAAGTTGGTGTAGTGACGAACAATACGGCCCTATGATCGAATTACTGATCCGTGATTATGCTGGTGGTAGAGATGACGACATGTTCCCGTATTTACGAAACTTTGATCCCGCCAATGGCTTTTCATGGGCCTCTGGTAAAGTCAACTTTGCTCGTGGCAATAATAATGAATCCACGTCGGAAGCCGCTAACGCCTATGGCGCAATTATTCTCTATGGCTTAATCACCGACAATAATGATTTAGTAGAGCGTGGCATGTATTTACACGCCTCAACCACGGCAGCTTATTGGCAGTATTGGAACAATATTGATGATTACAATAATGTTGGTGAAACTGAAAATAACTTTCCCGATGGTTACGATAAAATAACCACCTCAATAATCTGGGGCGACGGAGCGGTGTTCTCAACTTGGTTTAGCGCTGCACATGCACATATTTTAGGTATTCAAGGATTACCAATTAATCCACTAACCTTACATGTAGGTTTACACGCAGATTACATGAAAGACTACGTTACATTAGGTTTAAGTGAATCGTCTAACGGTAAACCTTCTGGTTTAATTGATGATCAATGGCGGGATATTTGGTGGAACTTATGGGCAATGACAGATGCAGAGCTAGCCATTGCCGATTACGACAATGTCGCTAGTTATGAACCCGAGGCTGGCGAAACAAAAGCCCATACTTATCATTGGCTTCATACCTTCAGCAAATTGGGACATTTAAAAACCGGTACAGGTGCACTGACAGCAAATCATCCTGCAGCCGTGGCATTTGAAAAAAATGGTGCCACTAGCTACGTTGTTTATAACTATAGTGATCAAACAATGCAAGTGACCTTTAGTAATGGCAAAATAGTTAATGCCAGCGCGAACGGCTTTACGGTTGTCAGTGACTAGCTAATCAAAGTTCAAGTTAGTTAATAAAAAAGCCAGATACCATATAGTTTCTGGCTTTTTCAAACAAAATGAAAATAAATAATACTTACGCGATTTTTTTCACTTGTTCTTGGCTATTAAGGTATTCATCCAGTGAACCCTGAAAATCGACCAATTGCTTATCTTTAATGTCGATAACACGAGTTGCCAAGCTAGAAACAAACTCGCGGTCATGACTAACGAATATCAAGGTACCTTCAAAGTCTTTCAAGGCATTGTTTAGTGCATCAATGGCTTCAATGTCCATATGGTTGGTCGGTTCATCCATAATTAATACGTTAATATCTTGCATCATTAACATACCAAACAATAAACGGTTTTTCTCACCACCTGAGCAGTTACGCGCTTTTTTATTGGCATCATCATCAGTAAACAACAAACGCCCTAACATACCACGAACAATTAGATCATTATGACAAGGTCGGCGCCATTGCGACATCCAATCCATCAAGGTTAGGTCATTATCAAAAAAGTGGCTGCTATCTTGTGGACAATAGCCCAATAATGCGTTTTCTGACCACTTAACCACACCTTCTTGCTGCACTAGTTCATTCATTAAACAACGTAAAAAGGTGGTTTTACCAACACCATTTTCGCCAATAATAGCAAGCTTGGCACCCGCTTCTAATAACAAATCGCCGCCTTGGAACAATGTTTCACCATCAAAGCCATGCCCCAAATTTTCTAGCTCTAAAGCTTGGCGATGCATTTTCTTACCGGAAGTAAATCGTAATTTAGGCGTAATACGACTAGAAGCTTTCACCTCATCCAGTTTAATTTTATCGAGTTTCTTTGCGCGTGAACTCGCTTGTTTTGCTTTAGATGCATTGGCGCCAAAACGGTTTACAAAGTCTTGTAATTCTTCCATTTCCGAGACTTTTTTCGCATTCCCTGCCAGTAACTGTTCACGTAGCAAGCTTGACTGCGCTAGATAAAACTCATAGTTGCCAGGATAAATACGCAATTCACCGTAATCAATATCAGCCATATGAGTACAAACTGCATTAAGAAAATGACGATCATGAGAAATAATAATCATGGTACATTTACGTTTGTTTAATTCGCCTTCTAACCAGCTAATGGTATGAATATCTAGGTTGTTGGTTGGCTCATCAAGCAGCAGAATATCAGGATTAGCAAACAAGGCTTGTGCGAGTAATACCCGCAGTTTCCAGCCTGGGGCGACCTGTTGCATTAAGCCATAATGTAAAGACTCTTCAATACCCGCTTCAAGTAAAATTTCACCGGCGCGACTTTCCGCACTGTAACCATCCATTTCCGCAAATTGGCTTTCCAAGTCGCCAACACGCATGCCGTCTTCTTCACTCATTTCTGCTTGCGCGTAAATGGCATCTCGTTCTTGCTTAACTTTCCATAGCTCAACATCCCCCATAATAACCGTGTCGATAACGCTATACTCTTCAAACGCAAACTGGTCTTGACTTAAGGTACCGACTTTATTACCAAGGGGAATAGAGACATTACCTGACGTAGGTGCCAATTCACCGCTAAGAATTTTCATGAAAGTAGATTTTCCACAGCCGTTGGCGCCAATTAAGCCATAGCGATTGCCATTGCCAAACTTAGCGGAGATGTTTTCAAACAAAGGCTCTGCGCCAAATTGCATGGTGATATTCGATGTCGAGATCAAAAAGAGTCTTCCTATATGCTATTAACTAGATGTATTTACCGATAATCATTAACAGATTGCTTTAAATAGGTAGTTAATATGATGAAATTTTTAGTTGAATAATTTGCAGCAGTGAGCAAAAAATTAGCCAGTATAATAAGGCCGCACACTATACAGCATTAATGGCCACGACCCCATTTAAAATTGCATTTAATTCTATATTTAACAAACAAGAATAACGGCTAGCTGAATGCTGTTTTTGTGAACAATAACTTGTCGTAAAATTTAACACTATCAAATAGATAGCACATACCAAAAAGAGCAAACCATTGTTTTCACTTGATAAAATAGATATGGTGCATTTTATGCTTAAATTTTCAGAAAAGCCTATCGTAAGTTATTAATTTTAAGGAATAAAGTGAATATACTAAAAGTTCTACTAATCATAACAGCCATTACTGTTTCTGCGCAGAGTAAAGCGGCATTTATTACCACCAATGAATCAGATCTTGATGCCATTTTCTCGCAAGCTAGTTTTGCCAATATGCCGATAGATATTCGTATAGGCACAGTATCAGAGCTCATATTCCCTGAACTTTTAGATATCACAACCGATGCAGAAGTTGAGCAATTATTTGATATGCATATTGGCCCTGCCAACGTGGTCAATTTCTACTTTATTGACACTATCAGTGCTTGTGGTGGTTTTATTAATCCTAGTTATGTTGGCTGCGGAGAGTTTTTTGGTAATGATTTTGTAGTTGAGTCTTCTTTTGCCGCAAGTAGCTTTGGAGGTGAGTTGTTGGCTCATGAATTGGGTCATAACCTAGGCTTAGATCATGTTGACGGTAGTTTTTTAATGAATCCAAGGTTAAACAATAATACGTTTTTAACGGTTAACGAAGTTAACCAAATTCATAGAAGTCCGCTTGTGCAAAGCAATGGCCAAAGCTTTTGGATTGATATTAACCCTGTTCTTGTTGTTGCAGCGGCCAGTATTCCAAGACCAGTGCCAGAGCCGAGTACCTTAATGTTGTTTTTTCTTTCTTTTGTCTTTCTATTTAAAAATAGTATTAAAAGAAATCAGTAAAACTGATATTACAAGCCAACACTTATATATTTATAAGTGTTGGCAATTCCAGAGAATATTATGAAATTTAGCTATTCAGCTACCCTGTCACTTACCCTATCTTTACTTTATTCGAGCTATTCAACCAGTAAAAATTTAAATAATACTGATAATTGGCTTGAGCTTTGCCCTCATAATCACTTTTGCTTCCAACATCCAAAAAGTTTACTGGTAACTAAAGTGTTAGCAATCGACTCCATTACCGGTCAATTGAGTAATAAGCATATGACATTAACTTATGACTTGGGCAGATATGCCTCTCAATTTAACGAGTTAACTCATGCCAGCATAGAAACAATATCTATTGACGGCCACCAAGCTAGACTATTGAAATATAATAAAAAGATAGCACTATCTATTGTCAATATACAAATTAGACAGCGATTTTCGATGTTAATCGAATTTAAGAATAACGTCGACTATATTCAAGCTCAAAAAATATTTGAATCCATCAAATTTACTTTTAAAAATATATAATTAGCAACTATTTTGTATAGTGATGGTACATGGGAAACTGTGTCTGTACGTGCATCATATGAAAGAGGCTTTTAACCTAATAGAATAGAACATTCTAGCCAGCTTTATTTTTAAGTTGGCTATATAGTATTAATTTAGCTGCAACCGATAAACTCCTTTGCCATCAATCCCAAGATAAATGAAACCATCAGGGCCTTGTGCAACATTACGCACTCGAATCAACTTGTCCAAAATAACATCTTCTTTAACAATATTATTATCCTCTAACGTTAACATCACAAGCTGACCAAACTTCAATGAGCCCACCAAAATATTGCCTCGCCAATTCGAATACTTATCACTAGTAATAAACGCCATTCCAGACGGCGCAATAGACGGGTCCCAATACCACAATGGCTGTTCCATACCTTGTTTTTCAGTTAGCTCAGTAAACTTAGAGCCTGAATAATTTACACCGTAGCTAATTACTGGCCAGCCATAGTTTTTGCCTTTGGCAATTAGATTAACTTCATCGCCACCACGAGGCCCGTGTTCATGAGTCCATATTTCACCTGTGATAGGATGCTTTGCCATACCTTGCGGATTACGATGACCATAAGAGTAAATCGCCTTTTTAGCCCCAACACTGTTAATAAAAGGGTTATCACTGGGTATGCGGCCATCATCATGTATACGATAAATTTTCCCAGCATCGCGAGTAATATTTTGCGGGTTAGTGTCTCTTTTCCCTCTATCGCCTATTGAGAAATATAAATAGCGCTGGTTATCAAAAACCATACGGCTACCAAAATGCTGTCCACTGCCGCTGTACGCTTGAGCAACATAAATATCTTCAATTGCCGTCAATACATTGCCTTTAAGTTTAGCTCGCATTATTGCCGTGCTTTTATTACCACGACCGTCAGTTTTAGCGTAAGAAATATACAACCAACCGTTTTTGGCGTAATCTGGATGCACAACAATATCAAGCAAACCGCCCTGCCCGCCGACAGCTATTGCCGGTAGACCTGTGATTATTTTTGCAGTGCGCGTAGCATGGTTAACTAACTTTAGCTCGCCACCACGTAGGGTAATTAACATATCGCCACTTGGTAGCCATGCCATGCCCCATGGAATGCCAGCATCGGCAAAATAGAGTTCGGCATTAGGAGTTTTAGTACTTTTCACCACTGACGAATTTGACGTTTCAGCACTATTAACAAACCAAGGAATAAACAGGCTAAAAACAAATAGTAATTGAGTACACACAGATACGTGGCCTTTATTGCACAGCATTTTATTCCATCTCCATCTCGTTAAAAAGCAACATAAACAATCACTTTTGTATTACTTCGTCATCCAAACAATGCAAAACACAGCAAATAAAGCGAAACACTAACAAATTTCCTTTACGCTTTTTTGACAAACTTAGCAGTGACCATCATCTCACCGACACCATCAACTTTACAGTCTAACTGATGATCTTTAGCATCTTTTATACGACGTACAACTGCCTTAGTGCCTATTTTTATAACTTGCGAACTCGCTTTAATTTTTAGGTCTTTAATTACAGTAACCTTATCTCCTTCACTTAATAAAGCACCATTAGCATCTTTTACCTCAATAATATCTTCCGCTTCAAAGTCTGACGGATCCCACTCATGGCCACATTCAGGACAAATTAATAGCGATTGATCACGATAAACATAGCTGGATTCACATTTAGGGCAATTAGGTAAAGTATCGGTCATGGTCAAATTATTTAAATTAAGTAAGGTTGCATTTATTTTACCAAGCAAACCTCAAAATTAGTACCATAGCGTAGCGCAAAGTAATACAGGCCGTATGGTTTCAATAAACTATAACTTTTTAATAAAATCGTAATTTAAGCATTGTTTTCAATGACGAGTTTAGCCATGCTAGTGGCTTCACCATTACTGTGCTAACCAAGGAGTGTTTATTTGTGACTGCTATGACTCGATTTTCCAAGTATTTTTCTCGACAATTACCGAGTTTCTCCAATCTTCGCCAATTAATTCTTATTTGTACGTTTTCACCACTTTTAGCTCATGCTGAAATCGCTAATGAAAATTTCGATCAATGTAAATTAAATTTAGTCGAGCGTACTGAAAATGCTGGGTTTTCTCCTTATATCACCAAAACAGTTATTGATAGTATTACCCCTATTCAGCGCGTGCTTAGCTTAGATAAAAAACAACCTGAATTTACCCAAACATTTGAACAATATATAAAAGCCCGGGTAACTAATTATCATGTACGCGTTGGCAGAAAAAAGCTAAAAGAACATAAAGTACTATTCGATAAGTTAGAAAAAGAATACGGTATTCCTAGGCAATATTTAGTGTCTTTTTGGGGCTTAGAAACCGTATTTGGTAAACACAAAGGTAAAATGTCGGTACTCAATGCGTTAGCAACCTTAGCCTGTGATCAACGTCGTAGCGAATTTTTCACATTAGAGCTACTCAATTTATTTACTTTAATTGAATCCAAACAAGTTAGCGTAGAACAGCTAAAAGGCTCTTGGGCTGGCGCCATGGGCCATATGCAGTTTATGCCTACCGCGTTTTTAAAATATGCCATTGATGGTGACAATGATGGCAAGGTGGATATTTGGCAAAGCGAAGTCGACGCCTTAACCACCGCGGCCAATTACTTACAGCAAATAGGTTGGCAAAGTAAAGAACGCTGGGGAAGAGAAGTAAAGTTACCGGAGAGCTTCGATTTTGCAAAAGTCGCATTCGATAAATACTACCCGCTAACACACTACCAACAATTAGGCGTTAAACAAACCAATAACAACTCGTTGTCTACCTACAATATTCAAGCTGAGCTTTACCTTCCGTCTGGTCATAACGGGCCAGCATTTTTACTATATCCAAATTTCAATGTCATCATGACCTGGAACCTTTCTAAGAGCTATGCGTTATCGGTAGGCATATTGGCAAATAAACTAGTGGGCGCCAAGGGTGTAGATTTTACAAAAATCAAATCAGTTCAGCCCTACAGTATTAAGCAAATGAAAGCCCTACAAAGCCAGCTAAATGCTTTAGGTTTTGAAACAGGAAAACCTGATGGTATTTGGGGACCAATGAGCCGACAAGCTATTCGTTTATTTCAACTACAACATCAATTGGTTGCCGATGGTTACCCTAACAAGGAGGTTTTTACCACCGTGAAATCGCTAATGAGTAAAACAGCTGCAAAATTACCAAATGATGGCCTAAAGAGTTAACTTAAATCGAGCCTATTAATATTAATTGAACTGCATGGTTGCTAGGGTTAACATCCATGCATTAAATTGATGTAGCAAACAGTTACCCATTAGCAAGTACCTTACTTATTCGCTAACCATCAACAGTAGAAATTAAGAGAGTTTTTTGTGTCTTCATCTTTTAGTAGTAAATTAGCCAACGTAGAAACCAGTATTTTCACTGAAATGTCGATGTTGGCAAATCAGCATCAAGCCATCAACTTATCTCAAGGTTTTCCGGAGTTTGACACTCCTGACTTTTTAAAAGATAAAATCAACCAAGCTGTTTGTGACGGCAAAAATCAATACTCACCATCTAACGGCCTACCTGAGCTTCTTACGCAAATTGCTGAAATGATACACAGGCAATATCAGCCAAACTTATCAAACGAGCAACAGCTGAACGGTCAAAATAATATTACTATTACCTCAGGTGCTACAGAGGCATTATGGGTTGCAATACAAACGCTGGTACGTCCAAATGATGAAGTCATAATTTTTGACCCCGCCTATGACTCCTATGAACCAGCAGTAGAGCTTGCCGGCGGCAGTTGTCGCCATATTGCTTTGCAATCACCCAACTATGCTATTAATTGGTCTGAGGTTGAAGCCAGCATTAATGAAAATACGCGCGCAATTATTGTTAACAGCCCTCACAATCCAACGGGCTCAATTGTTAGCGCTGACGATCTGAAAGCCTTAGAAGATTTAGTTAAAAAACATCAGCTGTATGTTATTAGCGATGAAGTTTATGAGCACATGACCTTTGACGGTCTGCGTCATGAAAGTGTATTACGTTATCCGGAGTTGTTTAAACGTGCTTTTGTCGTTTCAAGTTTCGGAAAAACCTTCCATTGTACTGGTTGGAAAATGGGTTATTGCGCCGCCCCTGATGAACTAATGGCTGAGTTTAGAAAAATTCACCAATACGTTACCTTTTGTTCGTTTACACCCGCACAAATTGCCATCGCAGAAATGATGAAACAACACCCTAAGCATATCACTGAATTAGCAGGTTTCTATCAACAAAAAAGAGACATACTAGTTAATGCATTAAAAGCTTCTCGCTTTAACTTATTGCCGTCTAAAGGCACTTACTTTTTACTATTAGATTATTCTGCGATATCGGAACTCAATGACCGAGAGTTTTGTCATTGGTTAACCACACAGCTTGGCGTTGCTGCCATTCCACTTAGCCCTTTCTATCCGGCAAATGAACGAGAAGCATATCAGCAAAACAATAAAGTTATTCGACTTTGTTTCGCAAAAAATGAACAAACTTTATTAGAGGCAGCAGCATTGTTATGTCAACTTTAACCGTAGCAGCAGTTCAATACGACATTCATTGGCTAGATCAACAAGCCAACTTTCAATACTTAGAGCAAGTTATTGCTGATTATTTTAATAACAATGCTGGCGTTGATTTATTATTACTACCTGAAACCTTTTCAACCGGTTTTTGTATCAATAATGACAATGTACAAGAACCTGAAAACGGCGGAAAAGCGTTAGCTTGGCTAAAAAAATTGGCGCAACAATTTAATTGTGTTGTCGCTGGCAGTGTTTTAGTTAGCCAAAACAACAAAAAGGTAAACCGATTTTATTGGGTGTTTGCTGATGGCAGTGTTGAACACTACGACAAACGCCATTTATTTCGTTTAGGCAACGAACAAAATTATGTTGAACAAGGCTATGAGCGAAAAGTCATCACCATCAAAGGCATAAAGATATTGCCACTTGTTTGTTACGATTTACGCTTTCCTGTTTGGTCTAGAAATCGCCAAGATTATGATCTCATGATTAATGTTGCCAATTGGCCAGCAGCACGTCGTAATATTTGGGATACGTTATTAAAGGCACGAGCCATGGAAAACCAAGCTTATGTTATTGGCGTAAACCGCGTCGGCAACGATGGTAATAATGTTCCACATTCAGGTGGGACAGCAATAATCGACTATAGCGGTGAAATCATCACTTGTGCTAAAGATAACCAACAACAAATAATCACAACGCAGCTCGACTTTACTAAGCTTGAAAAGTTTAAAAATGACTTTCCGGCATTTTTAGATGCCGACGAATTTGAATTATCAATAAACAATCAATAGGTACCAATGTGAGCAGAATTTTACTCCTTATACTGACAGTTTTAATGTCATTTCAACTATTCGCTGCAAATACTAAAGGCCAGTATATTCAACCAAATAACTACTCACCAAAAGTGAGAATAGAAACCTCTATGGGCAATGTAATTGTAGAGCTTAACCGCCATAGGGCAAAAATTACCGTTGATAATTTTTTAGGCTACGTAACTCGCGGACAGTATGATAAAACGCTGATCCATCGTGTTGAAGAAGGCTACCTTATTCAAGGCGGTGGCTTTATGACCAACTACACTGACGTTGAACCCGACACTCCTATTTTTAACGAATCAGGTAATGGCTTAAAAAATAAAGAAGGCACCATCGCCATGGCGAAACAGCTAAACGATGCTCACTCTGCCACTAACCAGTTTTTTATTAACCTAAATGACAATACAAATTTAGATCCCGGCAGTTCGTGGGGATACGCAGTATTTGGTGAAATTGTTGAGGGCTACGACGTACTCGAAAAAATGGCGCAGGTTGAAGTTGGCTTTAGCAACGAACTCGGCTACACCACAGTCCCGAAAAAAATGATCACAATTTACAGAATGGTTATTCTTGATGAAGAATAGCTAGCCTTTTTAATTCAATACAAGCATCACACGTGAAACACACGATTAAACTCAGCAAACGTCTACAACAAATCGAAAAAATGGTGACAAAGCAATATGATCACATTTGGGATTGCTGCTGTGACCATGGCTTTTTAGGTTTTGCATTGTTATCAAGCCAACCGAAAAGCAATATTCATTTTGTAGATATTGTGCCTGAACTTGTTACCAATGTAGAAAGCAAACTTAAGCGTTTTTGCCCTACCTTGTTTTGGGAAACTCATTGCCTCGACGTTGCCAAACTGCCGCTAGCACAATATCAAGGCAAGCATTTGATCATCATCGCAGGGGTTGGCGGTGATTTAATGATTAAGTTTATTGAAGCAATTTATCAACAGCATTGTAAAAATATGGATATCGATTTTTTGCTTTGTCCTGTTCATCATCAATATTCCTTACGAGAAAAATTAATTGCACTCAATTTTAGCTTGCAAAACGAAATGTTAATTACTGAAAACCAACGTTTTTATGAGCTAATATTAGTATCAAGTTTGCACAATAAAAACAGCAAAATCAGCGCTATTGGTGATAAAATTTGGCAGCCAAGCACGATAAAGCATGCGGATATAGCAGATAAATATCGACAAAAAACATTAAAACACTACCGCCGAATTCAACAAGGCTTTCAGCATAATAATCAAGAAAATGAAGCTAATAACATTCAGAAAATTATTGACGCCTACCAAGCAGTTACTAAATAATTTGCCCTATTCAGTCATCAGCAAAACCAAGTCGATACCTAGCGTTAGTAAATTTTTACGCTACATCAATGTTTTCTAGCACTTTACTGCTAAAATACTATTTATATATTTCATAACATCACTTCTCCTTGCTATGGCTAAAAGTTCACTCGCAATTCGTGAAACCACCATTTTTGACGGTGTTTTCACTAAATACTTTTTAAAATTCTTCTTTACACTTTGGTTCAAAATTGCCGGCTGGAAGCTATGTAAAAATACACCTGAAGGTGCAGGTGTTACTATTGCAGCGCCGCACACGTCAAATTGGGACTTCTTTTACGCACTTGGCGCGGCCATTCAGCAAGATGTTAAAATATACTTTTCTATTAAAGACAGTATTTGCCAAGTACCATTATTAGGTCGTTGGTTAATGTATTTAGGCGCAATCCCTATTGACCGTTCAGAGCAAGGTGTTGGGCAAGTTCAACAAATTAAAAATTTCATCAACAAACAGAAGTTACAACGAGTATTCTTCCTATTTACACCAGAAGGAACTCGTGGCGCAGTACCTAAATGGAAAACTGGCTTTTACCATGTTGCTCAAGGTTGTGGCTTACCTATTTTTTTAGCAAAAGTAGACTATTTCAGTAAAGAATCAGGTGTTTTTCATACCTTTACTTTAACCGGTAATAAGGAGGAGGATATTAAAGCCATGCAAGCCTCTTATGAAAGTATTCAAGGTAAATATCCACTGCATCAATTCCCACCGTATACAGGGCGTATGCCAACCTTGTCAGAAGCCGAGGCAAAAATAATTAAAGCAATGTATTCATTTAAAGGTGTCGCCACCAAAATGGAAATTACGGCAAAAACTAAACTGGGCGAACTATCAACTAACATGTTGGACTTTTTAATTGCCAAAGGTATGTTAGAAGAAGTTTCCGCTGCACCTGACAATAGTGAGCCTAGATATCAACTAACCTTCGCCGGTAAAGGCTGTTGTTTGCATTTACCCGCCAACCTTTAATTTGTACACATATTGTAGCTCGCTAACATATCACGCAGTTGCTGCTTTATTGTTATTTAAAGCACGCTGCGTAATATCCTCGCTGAGCTATTACTATTACCATCACCTTAAACCATTACACCACGTAATATTATAATCAGCACAAAAAACGTCCCTTATTTTCAAGGCCGCTAGGCCAGTATATGTATTGAAAAGCCAAAATGTGATATAAACTTAATATTTTACGGCAAAGATTTGGGTACTAAGTTATGAAAAAAATTAGTTTGCTTTTGCTGGGTCTGATCTGGGCTACATTTACACATGCTCAAAGTAAACTATTAGTTGCCTGTATTGATGACCACCCACCTTATCAATATTTAGGCGCTAAACCTTACGGTACTCATATTAGAGCTCTGGAAACCCTTGCTGATATATTAGGAAAAGAGCTTAGCTTTATTCAATCTCCTAACTTTGCTCGATGTGTTGCTATGTTGAAAAACGGCGATGTTGACGTTATTGCAGGGCTTAATAAAACCGAACAAAGGGCTAAGTTTGCTCTTTATGCGCCGTTTAAATCTGCTGATGCACTTAGAGTTATTTCGAAAAAAGATATCACTATTAACAGCTATGATGACTTCAAGGGTAAAATTATTGGCGTGTCACGTGGGTCTTTATATTTTCCCCGTTTTGATGATGACGACAGCTTAAATAAAGTTTCTGTGCAAAATAATCGTATTGGCTTTTCTATGTTACTTAAAAATCGAATTGACATAATAATGCTAAGCCCTGAAATACTAGAAACCTATGCGGTAGAAATTAAAAAAGCAAAATTGAACGTGTCGCCTATCGAGCTTGAAGAAGTCAGGGCTAACGTCACACTTTTCGGCTTTAGCAAACGTCACAAGCTAAACATAAGCGACCAAGAGCTCATTAATAAAGTGACTAACGCCTACGAAAATGGTGTTTTTAAGTAAATAATCTAAGAAAATAATGTACAGCCATTGCCAGCAAAATATTTAAAATATGTTCAAAAAAAAGCGAGCCATAGCTCGCTTTTTATTACTGTATATCAAATCATAACTAGTCCTAACAAACATCCATATTCAACTAGCCATAAACTAAGCTTTCATCTAACGTCTAAAAGCTGTTAAAACATAATCATAAAACGCTGCTGGCTGCAGTAAATCTAAAATAACATTAACGGTACGTGATTTCTCTTGAGATGGATATAGTGTTCCTTCATAGAATCCTTGTGTAATTATGCTTAACTCCATGCTTTGAGCTGCGGAAAATAAATCCGGCCGAGCTAAATAACTTACCGTTAATACATCCCACATTTCATAGAATGACTGTCCATCAACTAAAGAATAGCTTTGGTGCGCTAAAGTTGATAATGGATAGTCGTTAGCTTGTGCCGCTAAAGCATTTTTAAATTCAGTGGTAATTTTCGCTTGGTTCGTTACATTTAGTGGAAATACCGAAATGGGAATATTGGTATTTTTAAACACCCAATCAACAGCACTACTGTCCCAAAAAGCATTCCACTCTGCCCATGGGTTAGCAATTACTGGCGAAATGGTGCTTGGGTCTAAATTACCTTTTACTGGTGCTATCGCTCCCCCCATCCAAACCAGTTCGTCAATTGCATTTTCTCTTTCTAGCCTTTCGCTTAAAACACTTTTCAAAATAGTCAAAGGACAACAAATAACAAGGGTAATTTTTTCTCCACTTAGCAGTGCGTTATCTAACGCATTTGCTAGAAAAACATTGCCATCTGGGTATCCAGCAACACTTCCCTCAATAGATTTATTGGCGTTAGGGTTGAACTCTTTCGGCTTTTCAACGCTATTTGGATACCAAGGCCAATTAGGGTTGTTTGGGATTAATTTCAAACATGAAATTTCGCCTTGGCGAATACAATCTTCTCTATACGCCCACGGAAAGCTATTCCAACCACGGTCTGAACTAAGTAACAAAGGAGTATTAGGCTGCCCAATATATTGCTGTATTTTGTAGGCTGCGTTCATGGCCGGACCATATACGCAATCACCATTGGTTATTATCACTCCGAGTAAATTAACATCTGCCATTGTGCTGATAAGCACGCTCGCCATGTATTCATCTATTGCCGCATCATGATTAAAAATTACATTTTTCATTGTTTATTCTCCAGCTTCAGTTGACGCTTTAAAACCCGTGCGTTGTTTAGTCAAAAGTGGCAACTGCCATAAAAAATCAACTGGGTACAACAATTGATATGCCCCTTCTGGGCCTCGACTATGCGCTTGATAAAACCATTGAGGGTCTGGGGTTCCCACAAAACCTAGTGCCGGTTTAGCACTTTTAAACGGGTTTGGAAATTGATTAGGCGCTAAGCCTGGTTTAGGCGGAATGGCAAGCTTAACTCCTTCAGCTACAGAAGAGCGCGCATGACATGTCATGCACGAGGAGGTGTTAATTTGACCAGCTTCTTGCACTGAGTTACCAACAATAATGGCTCTTCCTGTTGAGTCAGTGAAAGATGTTTGCGTTCCTTTTAATCGATAATTTTGCCAAACCTTTGCTAAACCTTGTTGTTGAAAAAGCTTTATAACTTCAGGTGTTAGTTCCCCGCTTGGGTAACCTTGGTTAAGCAGTTTATTGGGCGCTTGATACGCAGGCGTTGCTCCAAATGAATCAAATGAGCCAGTTATGTCACTACGCCCGGCATTGTCAACATGTTCAAACGTTGCCCAATACCACATTGGAAGATCTTTGGTCATACCCCCCCAAGCGACCATGCCTACTAATTGTTTACCATTCATTTGCCAGTAATAACGGGGCTTATCTTTTTCCTCAATGGCAACCCAAGTTGTTTTAATAATTTTCGACTGTATGGGAAATTTAACCTGATTGAGCATTGCCGATTTTAACAGCCCTTCTTGGTACCAAAGCTCTTTATCGACAATATAGTTAAAAGCGGCTTTGTTAACGCGAACTTCCTGAATTGCATCAGCAACAAATGGTGCTGGACTACCATGAAAAACATCATTGGGTAGCCGATTATTTTGCAAAAGCATATTATGAATATGCTGATTAAAGTTTTTCTTTAATTGCCTTTTAGTATTCCATTTAGGTGCTTTGGTTGGGTCGGCATAAATATCTTCTTGTTCAATCCATGTTTCCCAAACCGTTGCGCGAGCATTTCCCTTTGCCTCTTTGTTTAAATGCGTAAAAAGCATCCAAGCATATTCATCAGGTGAGTTAATTGCTTTACCTGGCTCACTCAGTGCATTTGCATGCCCCATATTTGCACAAATTAATAATATAACTAGTATAACTTTGTTAATAAATTTCATTGTCTTACCTTAATATGGTGTTTTAGGGCTACGTTTCCATAAATTAAAAGCATCTAACGAGTTTTCAGTACTCGATTGATATACTTTCATCATCACTCTTTGTGAATAAGGCTTGGCCATTTCTTCATATATTTCTTCATCAGAAAAAGCGACACCTTGAACAGCTGAGTCGTAGCGAGTTGCAGCAAAAATCAATTGTGGCATTCTAGCCCAAGAAATGGCGGCGTAACACATAGGACAAGGTTCCGCGCTGCTATAGATAATACAATGCGATGTTTGCCCTGGCTGGGGCAACTTACTGTCTTTTTTATTAATTTTACTTAAGTCGAAAACCCCAAGTTGTTGGCATGCTGCACGAATAGTGGTTACTTCAGCATGCGCTGTAGGGTCATTCCATTTAGTAACATGGTTGTGGTTTTTCCAATACCGAATAACTTCATTACTTTCATCGTCAATTTGCAAAATTACAGCGCCAAATGGGCCGCCACCACCTGCTAATCCTTCTTTTGCAGCTTCACAAGCTAAGCTCATCCACTCATCAGATTCAACTTCAACATTGTTATACTCATTGTTTAATTTGATATTAAATGTTTGGCTTGGCAAACACTGGCATTGTTCTTTGTTGTCTAACGTACATTGAGGATCGTAGCCATTCCAAGGTTGGATATAAGTTGCAGCATCTTCTATGTTAATCGGCGCAGGCACTCCTTGATAAGGTCTACCTACTTCAACCGCTAGCATATCGGTATACTTGCTGTCATAGCTATAGCAAAACTTTGCATCATTTTCTGAATTAGACATAAGCCACCTCTTTACTGGTAACTTCAGCCATTGCTGCTAAATATTGTGCAAAAACCGCACTCTGATTGGCGGCAATTGCAATTTTTACAGGAGAGCCATTAACTGCATCAACCTCAATTTTCCCCGAAGTATCATTTGCTTCATTGAGGGTTTGTACTATGGATATACTAAATACTTCTGTTGAAACGAGTGTTTCATCAACTAATACTGACGCCGCCAGCGGATCCCAAAATTCTAAATAGGCATCTATACCACCAACAATAGTGGGGCTATCAAGTATTTGAGTAACAAATGTCGCGGCTGAAGTATCAATTTCTTTTAATTGACTCACAAACGTTTGAGTAATTGGTACGTCGTTACAAGCATTTAGTGCCACTAGCGTTATATCTAAACCACTACTTAAAACGCGTTGTGCTGCTTGTACATCAACAAAAATATTCCACTCTGCAACGGCATTAGTGTAATACGGTGTTTTACCTAATGTGTCTTGAATATTACCCTGCGCACCGGGGCTAATATATTCAGGCAATAGATTTCCCCCCATCATAACGACTTTCCCAATATTACTTAACGAGTTAGTGTTTAATTGCGATAGTGCTTTGGCAAAATTAGTACCGCCGCCTATCAACAAAAAAGCGATTGGATTTACTGCTGAAGTTATCGTTTCCGCCATCCACTGGGAAGCTTCGTTTTCAGTATAAGGATTAGGATTAACTGCCGGAAATGCTACGCCATAGTGCGCATTTGCTGCGCTTCTCACATCATACGGAAAAACGTTACTGTAAATCATCGGTGAGGTTGCGCCGGCAAATACAGGAATTTTTTGTGTTTCTGCGTCAAACAAAGTTAGCATATTACGTACGTTGTCAACGCCCTTGCTTAGGTGAGCTGCTCCACATCCGGTAACTGTAATGCCAAGAACATTGATTTCTTTATGCTGCAACAAATAAATCATTGCCATGTAGTCATCAAAATCTACATCGGTGTCAATTATAACGTCCATATTTATTCTCCATCTTGTTTTCTAAGTTTCATCTTCTGGTTGTTCACGCTGACAGCTAGGCGACGAGTATCGTAAAAACACAAAGAACGATATACATTCAATTTATGGTTAGAATCTATTCAGTTAGCATTAAATGGGAAATTTGAAAGACAAGGGAATAACAACCAATGTGGTTCAATGATACATCCATATATCAAGCTTCACGTTTTTAAACCTTTAGCGCCAAAATTACGATTACATTCTCCTTGTAATCAAGCTGCATAAATGTGACATATATCACTATAGTTAAGGCTTATTAAAAAGCTAATTTAAATTATGCCTTGCGTTTAACTGTAGTCGGTAAAAATTAATATGTCAGCGCTGAGATGGGTTAGAGTTCGCTGTTCTTGAGTGCAAAAATATACCAGCAGAGAAACACGGAAGATTCACGATCACCCTAGTCTGCTTGAACAAACGCTGATATTAATGAAAGTGTTCACGTATGTTCATCAGGGATGATGAACAAAGCGATGTAGTGCATGGATTATGTTCAGGATGAACGGTAAAGCGCGGTGCCATGGATGGCAAGGAGCGCAGTACGTTCTGAGCGTTAGCTCGATACATTATTATTTTACGAAGAATACATTTTTCAGCAGCGCCGGGAGCTTCCAAAGAGCTTAACTTAGGTATAGTGCGTTTAGCCCTCTTTCTTTTTTGGGTCGACTGCATGGATGCAGGAGATAGAGCAACGCAGGAGCAGTTGCCGAGCCGTCGCCACTGCGACAAAAGCAAACAGGTTATTTCTACTGAGTATTTGATTCAATCCAAGTGAGAAGCAAGTTCAATATAATTCACAAATGTTTTATTATCACTGTATGTCATAAGCATATACCATTCGAATAAAGGCTCAGATTGATCGTGTCTAGAATTAATATGTAAGCTTCTAATAAGTTTTTGCATAATAGAAATTATTCCTTTAATACTAGTATCATTATTAAAGTCTTTGCGAACTCTTGAGCGGTTCTTTTCGTGATGGGAAAAGTCATTGTCATATAGGTTGACATGCTGCTTCAATGATTCAGTTTTTAATATATATTCTTCAGACTTTGTTTTGTCTTTTAGAGGTTTAAATATCTCTGAGTAAGGACTATTTGTCTGGCCAGTTTCAGTAAGCTGTGCATTAATCATCATTTTATAAGCACTAGGAAGAGAAACTCTCAGAGCTTCGAGTACAAATAACCAGATAATTCCTTTTTCATTTGGGTTCATCATTAAAACACTAGATACCCTGTCACATATTTGAGCCGTAGATCTTAAATCAACACTTAGCGCATTAAATAAATTATTTACGATATTAAGAACTTGCTCCTCTTCCCATTGAATTATATTTAAACTATTTGTCTCCAAAACTTTTGCCATTATGTATTGAAAAGATGGTAAATACTCCAAAAAACTAATAAGGTCTGGAACAGGTAGTTCATAGGTTCTATTAAAAAACCTCATAAGATATTTATTTGCATCAAAACCATTTCCATACACAGCTTTAATCGAGTGTTGCAGTTCACTGGTGTTAGTGGCGATAACAAAAATAACTCCCTCAATATCAAAAACATGCTTGATAACCTCCAATACCTCAATTGCAAAATTAGGGCGACATCGGTCTAGCTCATCAATAAAAATGTACATTGGAGACCAGCGTTTATTTTTATCTTCATTGTCTTTAGTAATGACATCTTCAAGCGTTGCTTTAATTAAGTGTTTTAAATTTTTAATGGAGTCAGCTTGTTTGGTATGAAGCTTTAATAAACCTTTGGTCGCTGCTGACGCAATATTTGCAAGGTCTTTATCAGAGCTTTGAGCTTATTCTAATCTTCCATTTATATCGTCAATATCGACTCTTAATAGAGATTTCACTAATGATTTTGATAGCTCAGGTGCAACTGATTTGAATAATTCAGTTGTGGATTTTACTAACTTTTCTTTCTTAGCTTTCTGGCCTTTCCCTTCAATTAAACTACTTATCTGATCAACAATTTGGCTTACAACTAGTATTAACGGATCATTATGAAAATCATTGGCCCAAGCATCAAAATATACTGTTGGATGTTTGCAATGAATTGAATTCGCCCAACGTTTTATAAAATAAGTTTTGCCTGCTCCCCAATCACCGTTTAAATTTAGTACATACGAAGTATTTTTATACTTTTGAAGATGAGCATCTAAAAAGTTTGCTAATGTAGTACGCCCCAAAGAGTCTGCTGGAATTTTTTCATTTGTAAATACGCAGTCAATTTCGCTTTCCCACTCAAAAGTATTTTTCGACATTACTACTACTCCTCAAAATATGAAATGATGCCTTAGTACAAATTAAGCTATACTACTAACAACAAAAAAGCGAGCCTTAGCTCGCTTTTTATTATTTTATATCAACTAGTGTCATACTCTAATTAAGTTTGTGACTCGCCCCTATAGAAATAAAAGGCTAGTACAACACAACACTTCAATAAAGTTTGTGACTACGTGGCTAATCTCAAGAAATTCCCTCACAAAAATCTTAATAAAGTTTGTGACAAGTCAATGAAAACTGCCTAAAAGAGCATTTAGAAAATATACTGTTTGAGTTAAACAACTTAATTTCAATTAATTATCAGTTCAGGTTTGTTCTCCGGAAAATTAACAGTGAAATATTAAGCTTCACCTGTGAGGTACTGGCTTTTTGCATAGATTTGTTGCTGTATAGCTTCACTTTCACTACTAGATGATGCACTACTATCTTTATCTACATTTACGTAAACATTTGTACCATCACCTCGCTTATAAATCAGGTTTATTTCATGCTGAAATTCACCTACATCATCTAAAGTGTGATGAACCCCAAAATATTCATCCAACAACTCTCCTATTAATCTCGGATAATCTCCATGTGATTGAATAGCGTTTCCCACAGATGCAGTAAGCGTTACACAACTAACTTCGCAATTCCCATACCTAGAAACACACACTGCCATTTGACCTTTTTCACAACTACCACCACCGGGCGCATTATCACATGTACAATTTGACATATTTAATCCCTTCCTCTAATTATCAACAAAGAGTCATTACCTAGTACTTCGTAAGGTAACAATTGTTCCCCTTCTTTAACTAAATTTGCTATTAACTCTATTGCTCGCTTAGTTGTTGGTGCATTTAATTGGCGGCCACCGACAAGTTTTACCTTTTTATAAACCTCATCAAAATTTTCATAATTGACTACTACACCTCCTTTTTCTGCCAATACACTAACAACTGCACCGAAAGTCGCTCTCTTCTCTGGCAATTTAAAGGATATACTATGTTTTGGAGATTTTGTTTTCGTCAATTCAAGCTCTTTGAGTTTAACTGAATGCCAATAACGAATAGAGGTGTAAGAAATAGTGCTTAATAATAGTAACAGCACTAAAATTATGATGAAGGTATATGTTGCCCCCATTTCAGTAAAAATGTTCAAGTCGAGAACTTTTGTAATTAGTAGCCACAATACAAACAACCCAAGCCCACCAATTCCCGTTGAAGCTAAACTTGATTTAAAAACGTTGAGAACTCCATCTTCTGAGGAAAGAAGGTCAAAAGCGGATTTTGCAATTCCTTTATTTTTTTTATCTTGTTCAGTAACCATACGACCCTCTAGTTAATAATTTTTACCTTAATAAGAAGCATATCTAAATTTAAAAAAACTTTGCTGATACTAGTGCTGTATTCACTTACAGTGCTAAAGTAAATGTAGAAGCTAAAGTGATAATAAGTGTGGAAAAAAGTATCGTTCCATTAATGTTTTATTTTTACGATAGTTAAAACCCAATATACTTTCTAGAGTATTATTCCGGTGTAAATCTAAATTTTAATGCAAACGACTCTGTATTTTTTTCTGTAAATTTAATTCGATCATCACCATAAGTGTGTGTATATGCTAGAAAAGCTTCAAACCCTTTAGCTTTAGCAATACTGTAATTCAAACTTAACTCTGAGACTGTCCAATCATCATCATCGAATTCATATATTCCTGATGAGTTGAAGTCATATCCAAGCTGATTTTCATACTCTAATGACCATTTACAAATATGCCTCGTTTCATCCTCATCCCCAGAACAATCTTTATCAAATAAATATACAAAACTAGAATCTAAATAAAGCCTAGAAGCACCGCCTTTTTGCTTTAAGTCATCCTCTGTTTTAAATGCATCAATGTAGTCGTATTTAATATTTAAATAAAACTCTAAAACACCACCAAATAAATTCGGAATTAAATCTGCATTAACCCGACTAAACCCAGTAGGTGAAAATGAATATTGGTAAGATAATGATTCTGACTTTTTAATATCATTATCTTGATATTCAATACCAACCGTATGAAGCCCTTCAAATAGACCTTTATTAATTGTATAGCCTATCTGTGGCCCTAGCGCCCAACGATCTTCTTCTGAGTCTGTGAGGTCATTTTTGTTTCTTTCTACAGATACCGCGAAAACAAATTGGGTTATATAAGTACTACCTAATCCGCAATCAAAACTATTACTTCCACAAAGAAAACCTTCATATTTCATACCTAACTGAATATTTTCAGATTTATCACCACTTTTATTTTCTATTCGTTCTATTTGAGCAGGTTTTACACCTTCTTTTGAATCAAAACTATTTAAAGATTGTCCTATGGTGAAGGTTTCCCAAATTGTCGTAGGTTTGCTTACCTGAGCAGAACCATAAGATGAGTAAAATAAACTCCCCAGCACCAAAACTGACAATATCTTGAACATAAGCTTTCCTACCTATACGTTTACTTTCTCATAAACCAAATCAATAACAGTCTGTACAGACTTGAGTTTTCCTGCTTTTTTATTAGTGATATACCCACCTTTAGGAGTTGAAGTATGTTCTTTTATCAATAAATTGTAGTCTGCTGCCAACTTTAACCTCTTGGGTTTTAAAATTCGTAAATCTTTCTCTAGTTTTTTGAAATATTTACCCTCTTCATCTATTGAAGAAACTATTTCGCTCCCTTTACCTGACTTTTCAGCTAATATTTCTATAACCCTCTTAGCTATTTGGTCTCTGAGTAAACTCAAGAAACACCTCCTTGATATATTTTTATTAATTGAGACAAAAGCGCTCAACATTCCTTCTGCACTGTTTTTGTTAAAAAAATTCAACTTCAGTCCCCTACATGTATAAGTAGAGGACTGAGGTGTGCCCCATTTTAAAACGGTAAATTCACAAAACCATTTATCAAATATTTCTAAAACCTATTTCTGAAATGACTAATTTTAGTATTTTCAATTCAGCCAATTTTTTTGAGAACAAAATAGCTGATTTTTTATTATTAACATTTATAGGTATATCGTGGATCAATTTCGTCAATTCCTTATTCGATGGAATTAATGAATCAAAAACACATTTTCCATCATCAAATGAAGAGGAGTGTTTGTCTTTTAATTTTGGAGCAATATTGAAAAACTTTGCATCAACTTCACCAATGGTGGAACGTATAGATAAAAAAATGGTAGGTGGATCAGGAATAATCTCTCCATACACAGATTGCTTTTTTTCTTCAGGCCAAAACTTTCCAAATAGTAAGCTCTTTTCTGTGTAAAGATCTTTCAGTGCCCAATGTATCCATTGAAAAAACATTTCTCTCCTAACAATATCGAGCAACTTAGTTTCAAAGATTATATTCTCGCAAAGAAGCGACTTTTCTATTTCCCCAATAGACTTTTTTTCAGTTCGCAGTATTTCAGTATGAATTACAGCTAGAGCGAATGCCGTTTCTTCCCAATTAGAAACTTTAGATACATCGTAAATAGTAAATTTAGTTAACTCCATGCTTGTTGACTTTCTGAAGTATGGGCAGAAAGACAAAGCTACCTGATCAAGGTAGCCACTCCATTTGCTATCGTTTAATCCTGTTTCACGATACATTCTATTTAAAGTCCCTCAGGTTAAATAGTAAATAAGCTAAACTCTACGAATCAGCAATGTTATTACGTTCTTTAATTTTGTCTATTTTGAATTTATCTACTTTTTCTTTTATCGAGTCTATTAATTCATCTTCATCCAAATTTTGTAAATCACTTAAATCCGGCAGACCTAGATTACCAAGCTCATCAATCTTTTTATTTATTTCTCTTATTTTTTTCAACTTTTCAATATCTTTGTTAATTTTATTTGTTATTTCCGGCATTACAGGACCACAATCCCAAGAGCAAATCATCTTTCCTGAATCAAGGTACTCCTGATAAGCTTCTTGATTTAACTCTCCAGCGATTGAAGTGAACCAAACCTTAGGTAGAGGACCAAAACTTTCTTCATATAATGGAACCCAAGACATTTCATCATGCCCTCCACCAGGTTTGTGCTCCACATATCTACCAGCATTTTCTTGACAAAAAGTAGAATAGATAGTCGAGTCTTCTTGTAATACATGCCAGCGTTCATCAACAATACAAGATGGCATTTTTAAGTCATCAAGATCATCAACTAAAGGGATCAACGAGAAGAACTTTCCTAATTCGCTATGAGTCGATTTTTGTGTTTGTATGTCCATTTTTCCTTTCCTTAGCATTTAGTAGAATTTCAGTTTCTTATACTTGATATGAACACATGTATAAAAAGATAGTATGTGATCGATAATCAAGCTATCAATTTTAAAATGAAACAACTTTAGGAATAGACATACCAATCTGAAGGAACTTATCCTTAGCTGTTTCCCAGGTATACCACTGATTATTTATATTCCATATTATTTCACTTACAGGAACTAGTTTTCTCAGGAGAAACTGCCCTATATGTGCTTTATTTCTAGCACATGCAAGGCAAGTTTCAATCCTACCAGTAAGTACAGCAAACCTTCCGATTTCATCGTTATTGTGAAACATGATCACACGTCTATAACTTTCTATATGTTTGATCTCTTCAAAAAAAACAATTTGCCTACTAAGAGGCGCTGCAATACGCCTGACATATTTATAATCATCCTCAGTAAAGTAACGTGCTGTAAATAAAGACACTAGTTCATCATACGAGTCATAGTCTTCTTGTAAATCAGGGCTAGACTCAAAATGTTCTTCCAATATTGGAAGTTCTAGTTCAGGGTTGTCATTTAGCCAAGTTTCGAAAATCAAATCCACAAAAGTATGGTGAATAAAAAAGCACTGATCACCGCCTGCTGTTATCACATTTCTCATTCCTCTACTCGTTTCACCATGAATCATGTCGTGAAATTGTTCAACCTGAGAGGTGAATGATAAGTTATAGCCGAAATCTCTATTCGTACCGACAAAATCCAAATCAATTGCAAACGGCTTACAAATCATCGCTTCAGCGATATCTAATTTAATTTGTTCTAAATCAGAATTTGTAAATGAATTTAATTTATTATCATCTTCTACGAATGTAATTTGGTCACTACTATTGATAATTAAAGATTTTTTTAATGAACTATATAGCTTCCTATCATCTTCTTCCGTCAAAACTGCGTATGTTCTAGGAAGTCCAATCTCACCCCAAAACTTATTTACAAATTTTCTATGCCAAGGCAAAAACGTAAAATCCCAGTGGTGACAATTTTCTTGATGAATTTCTTGATATTTCTTAGATAGTTCAGGTGTAAAGTTCTGATTAAATTTAAGGATGAAATCGTTATTTATTCTTTGAGACATATTAATTTCTCCTTAGAGAAGTTAATAGTTTAATTTTTATCTCAAATATAAAACTGAAGAATTGAGTTCGGATACTTGAGATGACATGTTCATTCTTTAGTTCAGAAAGCAGAATGCAGTTAATTGTATTCATCGACTGCCCTTATCCTTTGTTATTTAAATGAGTTCCTTTCACATTGAAAATTAATCAACAACAGCAGTGAATAATAATCATATAGGTCATAATTTTATTTAAAGCAAATTTAGTTGCGATATTTATGATTTAATTTATGAGTAGAAAGTTTTTTAAATGGCAGTTTTAAAAAGTAATAATTAGTATGCCGAAAAAGCAGCAAAGCCGAACTTTGCTGCTTTAAATAATGATATTAACGTTTATTTCCTTCAGGAATATCCCCCTGATAACTATCATCTATAGTTTTTTTAAAATTCCTTTCAACCAAGTTTTTACTATCTCCACGAAATACATCTTTCGCTTGATAACTTTTACCGTTATCAAAAATTAACTCTCTAGGAGTGCCCTTGATTTCAAATTCAGGTTTTTCATTAGTCATTTTATTTCTCCGGTTTTCTATTTAGTTTGCTGGGTGGTAGGTTTTGATAAAGCCATTGCTTGTCATTTTTGAATAACCATAAGTAACTTGCGCTGACTATTAGCTTCAACTTATTACGTGAATAAGTTGAATTTTTTTCCATAGCATCAGAAAGTATTGAACGATGCTTGAGTTGTTTTGCTCTATAACGGAAGTGCTGCCTTTGTTTAACTATCGCAGGATATTGCGTAAGTAGCTGCTCAACAGCACCAACGCTAATACCAAACTGTTTGGCTATTTGCTTTGTTGGCATGCCAATAAAAAGCTTTCTAAAGATAGATCTGCGTTCATCAGCAAAAATCTTCGACTCCCGCCTATTGATAACACCGCCATTAGCCAATACTTTTGATTTAACCGCAATAACGCTTAAACCAACATGTTTTGAAATTTTTCTGAGGCTTAAACCTTTTTTAAAAAGTGTCATTATTTGAGTTGTTATTTTTTTAATTGAATCACGCTTATCTTCTGTAGGTATTTGGTGGCTTTGAAAGTGAAGAGCTGTATTTTCTTTTGAGCAGTGATAAGCACTTAAAAACTCACTTGGTGAGTTAAACAAGAAAGCAATTAGTGCGATGTGTTTCGCTGGATGTAAATGACATTTATTGTAGTTATAAAAAAGTTGCTGTGGGTAAGGATAAGCTTGATTAGATTCAAATATTTGCTGCCATTCTTTAGTTTTTATCTCATTTTTATAATGACTGTAACGGTATGATTTAACTAGAGACTTCGTTAGAGGTAAAATACAACTAACGAATGAGGTTAAAAATGCCAAAGAAAACACTATCAGCAGAATTTAAACGTGAGTGTGCAGAGCTAGTTATTGTTCACGGTTATAAACATAAAGATGCAGCCGCAGCGATGAATGTTGGATTATCATCAATTCAACGCTGGGTAAGCCAATATAGAAAAGAGCAAACAGGTGTCACACCGAAAGCTAGTGCGTTAACGCCAGAGCAAATACGCATTCAAGAGCTTGAAAAGCAAGTTAAACAGCTAAAAAGTGACAATGCCCTATTAAAAAAAGCTTCGGCCTTTTTCGCTATGGAAATGAACAACGGCAGCAAGTAGCTGTTCAGTTGAAAAAGGCAGGAAGCAATGTTCAACAAATCTGTCGTTGTTTATCGATAGCTGCTAGTTCATTTTATTATCGAGCAAAGCCTAAACCTATTTGCCCAGAAAAGATAAAACTTGATGCGGCCATGAAGCAAATTCATGCGGATATGGATGCCACCTACGGCAAGGTGCGTATGCATGGCGAATTACAGGCATTAGGCTTTGATATTGGTATTCATCGTGTTCGAACTTCGATGAAACGATTGGGGTTAGTGGCTAAGCGGCCTAAGCAGCATAAATATCCTGCGGATGGTAAGCCTTCAGTTATTGCGCCTAACTATTTAAATCGCCAGTTTAATCCACAACAACTAAATAAGCTGTGGTCTGGTGATATTACGTATATACGCACACAACAAGGTTGGCTGTATTTGGCAGTCATTATGGATTTATGTTCACGCAAGGTAATTAGCTGGGCTTTCTCTGATAAGCCGAATAGCGAACTTACAACTAGGGCTTTACGACTAGCCGTAAATAAGCGACAACCAACTGATGGAGTGTTATTCCATTCAGATCAGGGTGTGCAATATATGTGTGATGCATTTCAACGTTCCTTGAAAGAGCATGGGTTAATCTCTAGTATGAGTCGTGCTGGTAATTGCTTAGATAATGCTGTTACTGAACGTTTTTTCCGTAGTTTGAAATCAGAGCGAGTTAACTACCGCCGCTATCAAACAAGGCGTGAAGCAATGGCTGACATTATTGAATACATCGAACCGTTTTATAACCAAAAACGACGACACTATAAATTAGGAAATATCTCTCCAGCAGAGTACGAGATAAGATTATTAAAAAGTGCCTAAAGAAGTCTCCAAGTTTATTTGACCGTTACAAATCATATCTAGACACAAAGTTGGTAAGTCATAAACATATAGTTCTAAATCAGGTGATATATGTTTTACTTCTGGAATCATTAAAATATCCTTAAAAAATTATTCCTTTTCGAAGTAACTACTTCGTTATTTCAGGTCGTACAACCAATATGTGCGGAGTCACTTATACAGCATTGCTTTTTACTGATAAAAATATACCAATATTAATTTTCAATTAAACTTCAACAACATAACACTTTTGATAAGCAAGTTGTAGACAAAAAATCATATTGCTTTTGGAAATACCTCCATAAAATTCAATTATTAACGTCATAACTTAGTACTGCATCATTAAAACAAAAAAGGTGAGCACTAAGCTCACCTTTTTTATTCTTTATGAGTCACAAACTATATTCGACTCACAAACTACCGAAATAAAGTCACAGACTTTATTAGAGTACGACAACAACTAGTGTCGCATGCGAATAAAGTTTGTGACTATGAATATAATATTCAACGATTTCAAGGCAACAATTTCGAATTAATTTTGTGAGTGTAAGCCATTTTGAACAAATCTAGATGCAAAAATTTTAATTAAGTTTGTGACTTTCAGTCTGCCGACCGTTAGCTATCAGATTCAAAATATTTTCGAATCATTTTGACAATATATATAGTCTCATCGTCTGATAGGTAAGGGTGACAAGGCAAGCTTATTAGCCTTTGAGATAACAGAGTAGAGTTATTTAGGCCCATAGGTGCTTGAGGAAAATTACTAAAAGCGTTTTGTTCGTGCACACACTTAGGGTAATAAACCATAGAAGTAATTCCTGATTCAGCCAAATATTTTTGCAATCTACTGCGAATCAAACCGTTCTCAAGTTTGATCGTATATTGCCCCCAACTACTCTTGCAGTTTTCATCTATATGCGGAACATCTACATAATTTGATAGAGATTCATTATAAAACTTGGAAATTTGTTGCCTTTTTTCATTCTCAACAGGAAACTCTTTCAACTTTTCTAGCAAAATAGCCGCCTGAATAGTGTCGAGTCGAGAATTATACCCTATGATTTCACTATGATATTTGTCAGTTATAGTGCCATGTACCCTCAAGCTACGGCATAAACCAGCCAGTTTTTCGTCATTAGTAAAAATTGCCCCCCCATCTCCATAGGCCCCTAAAGGTTTTGACGGAAAAAAAGAAGTTGTAGTGATGTCAGTAAAACAATTAGTACTCTTACCATAGTATCGTGAACCAAAACTTTGTGCTGAATCACCCAATACCCACAGCTTAGATTCATTAGCAAATTGAGATATTCTGCTGTAGTTAGCAGGCTGTCCAAACATGTCTACGACAAGAACTCCAACAGGGGATAAACTTTGCTTTTGAGAGAATCTAAAAGCATCAATTAAACTATTTGTGCAAATATTGAAAGTATCTTTACATACATCGACGAATATAGGAGTAGCACCTGACTGAACAATCGCCTCTGCTGAAGCTGAAAAAGTAAAAGAAGGACAAAATACGGCATCACCTGAACTACAGCCTAAAGCTTTTAGAGATATGGTTAACGCATCTGTTCCATTAGCACAAGATATGACATATTTGGAACCTGACACTTCACTTAATTCATGTTCCAATTCTTTAACTTCCGGCCCCATAATGAACTTGCAATGTTCATAAACTCTGTCTACTCTACTTTTGATCCTATCGGCTAAGGCTACTTGTTGCTTGTTTACATACGAAAAATCGACTTCTCTAATATTCATATTTGTCACCTAAATTCCTTGTAATTTTCTAAGTTCACTCACTTTCAGAATACTTTTCTTTGTATTCTTGAAACTTCCACTCCAAGAGTTTTTCTAGTTGAAGTGGCATTCGTTTGGTGACAACATCACTCTTCTCTTTAACAAATTGTCGCCTGCTCCCTTCTAACAAGTAATTTTGAATTTGTGACAATAAATCTAACTCTTTAGAATAGTGCCTAGCGGCGAAGCTTTCTAAAGTATCACTTTTATATACAGGTGTTTTTTCCTGAAAAATCACTTCCCCATAATCAACTTCTTCGCCAATAAAATGAATTGTATTTCCCATAGGTAGCATTGAATAAATAGCCCATTTAAAAGCATCTAATCCTCTGACTAAAGGGATTAAGCCGGGGTGACAATTAATTACTTTGTAACCAGTGTTTCTAATAAATTCAATAGGTAAAATTCCAGCTCCTAAAACTAAAAAATAATCAAATTGCTCACTTTTAAATTCTGATAGTTTTTCATATTTTAACCAGTCGCACCCGAGTTCTTTTGCTAGTTCAAAAGTATGGGTTGCTCTATGTTGATCTGGTCTATGGTTTAGCAATACTTTTCTACTAGCTCGATTAACAAAAGGTAAAGCAATAAACGAAAGCTCCACCCCTTTGGATTTAACTAGTTCTCTTGCTACATTCTCTGTTTTGTGATGTGGGGCGTCATAAGTAATTAATGCGATTTTCATAATTTATTGGCTTTATGTTGTTAGCTGGAAATAGATGTATATGTGTTACTTCTAGATACTGAACGATTCGCCGCCGACAGAACTTTTATTACATTCAATGCTTCAACACCATTAGAAATAGGCTCCTTCCTAGTATCTATACAATCAATGAAGTGTTTAAATTCCATTTGAAGTGGCTCATCGCATTCAACTTCAATAAAAACTGGTAACGCTTTTCTAAAGACTGGGACTCCATTGTTTTCTACCCGATATTCATGTTCATAAAAAACGAGTTTTTTTCGCCAATCACTCTCACAATCATTAAAAACTAACATGCCCCTCGCACCAACAATGACTAGTCGCTGTTCTTTAAATGGATTTGCCCAAGATACGTGGATATGGGCACTCAATTTATCTCCAAAGTCAAGATTAATAATTGCATTGTCTAATTTATCTCCAGATAGAAAATCCGAGCCAGTTGCATCAATTCTGCGAGGAAACTCCTTAATTAAACCTAAAATCATTGAAACATCATGAGGAGCAAGCGACCATATAACGTTTTCTTCATTTCTAATTCGACCTAAAGATAATCGATTAGAATATATATATTTTAACTGCCCTAAATAGTCATCATTTATCAAAGCTTTTACTTTTTGGAAGACTGGGTGGTAATGCATCAAATGACCGACCATCAGTATTTGGTTATTGTTACTAGCCAGATCCGTTAATAAATGAGCCTCTTCTTTACTAAGAGTCATAGGCTTTTCAATAAAAACATCCTTGAAACTATTAAGAGCTTTGATAGCTATTTCAAAATGCGTAATTGCAGAAGTTGCAATGACAACCCCATCAACCATTGGATCTAATAAAACTTCATCTAAGCCTCTAACACAAACATCATATTCATTTGCAATTGCCGTTGCAGTCAAATAATTCGTATCTGTAACGGAATATAGCGAACCTAAAGAGTTCAACACACGAGCAATGTTCCTCCCCCATCCCCCGCAGCCAACTAAAGCAAGGTTACTCACATTCAACTCCTAAATATTGATTAGCCTCGGATAGATCTAACTGTCCTTTTGTCCATGCTGAAATGCATGACGCAAAATATGCTAATAAGAATACGATTTGAGGAGTACCTGTTAACCAGAAGCTCAATTCAGATTGCGCTTTCATTGCTGCAACGATACCTACTCCAAAAAGCGTAAGTATAATTGCGGCAAATAGTAAAACAGACACTATCGGATAACGACCTTTTATTTCATTGATTCGCTGAATCATTAGTTTTCTATCAACACTATCTGGTGCTGAACTGGAAGACAGATTCACAGATTGCTCTAGCAAAGTATTTACCTTTTCAGTCCAACGCTGAAGTGAAAACATGATATATACCATAACGATACTACCTGCCGACAATGATGACCCAATAATAGAAAGAGCTATGCTGGCTTCCATTTCAGTTTTACAAAATTCAATTAAACTCTCCATATCAATCCCACCTATTGCCTGTGTAACTTTTTAGTCTATTGTGTGAATCTTGATCCAAAAAAAATGAAGTATTGAATGAGTCGCTGGACGTTACATCTTTAAAAGAAATGCATTTATCTGCAAGCCATGCCCCTATCTGATTACTAAACCCTTTCTCGAACGATATGATAATTCCATTTTTCTGAAGTCGTGCATTCTGTATGCTCTGGTTAATCTTAGCTTCTAGTTCACATATTGTGTTTTCGCTTGGTTCAAGCTCTATCATGGAAATCACTCTTCTTTCAGAGCTTTTGTCTACTATATCCTCTATCCAAATTTCCAAGAAATGGCCTTGTTCAAGTCTTCTTACCTGAACAGTGCTCCCTACGGTCTGATTAACCAAGGATTCATATACAGATTTTCTTAGATAATCTTCAGTCAAGGACACAGTAACGGCTTTACCAGATAGGTAAGTAGAATAAAGAGCCTCATTATCAGATAACAAATTTTCAGTGCTATCTGCATACCTATAATGAATACTTAGTGTATCCCCATCTTTCGTCTCTACCCCGTTTCCTTTTTTTACAACACAAATGTAGTCACTCAAATTTGTTCCCTTTTCACTAATCTGAAACCTTGCCTATCAAATCTAGATAAACTTGAATCATTTCCTCGATATGTATTCCTCAACATCGTTTCACCGTTCAAAAAGCAACACCCTCTAACAACAAATCTTAATGGGTGTTCCATTTCTTGTTTCAAGTTTGAGGCTTCATATTTATAAAACCCTGTAGAATTTAGTTCACCAGCACAACTATTAGTCCACTCCCATACATTGCCAAGCATGTCTTGAGGCCCCCCATTCCATGGAGTTTTAGCATACGCATAACAACCAACAGGTAAAACTCTTCCTATTCCCGAGCCACTCCAGTTGCAGTTATGTTTATCAAACTCATTCCCCCAAGGATATATGCAATTACTAGGGCCTCTTGCAGCAACTTCCCATTCATATTCAGATGGTAAGTCAATGGTTTGCCCAAGCTTTCTAGATAACCATTTTGCAAATGCTTTAGCTTCGTACCAATTTATTGAAGTTGCAGGAGCATTAGATATTGAAGGAGAATTTAGTAATTTTTCGATTCTCTCCTGTTTTTCCAAAGAGGATAATGAGAAATACTCCCAGTTTTCATTATTTCGATAACCTGACTCATCTTCTACGAATGTAATATATTGTGCCCATGTTACTGGATAAACCGATATACCGTAATTCTCCAACTGACATTCAATATAAGGGGATTCCCTTTGGAGTTGCACGGAGCCTGTTGACTCAAGCACCAAAGCTTCATATTCGGTCAAACCTATTTTGTATTTCCCTTTTGGGATATCGATCCATTTAATATCAGGTAAGCCGTTTTCATTAATCCCGACGCCACTTCTATCATCGCCAATAACACCCAATACTTCTGCCAAAGATTGTCGTTTTGCACAACTTAATTTTTGACCGTCAGATAATACAATTTTAGCTAGCCTTCGATATTCACTTATTAACCACTGATCACGTTTTGACAAGGAATAACCTGAATGCACAGCAGTTTTAATAGCCATAGAAGCTAGCCAAACCAAAAGGTAGCAAGACAAACTATCTCTCTCTATACTCTCTATCCTTTCTAACGCGCAACAAGCAAGGCCAATCAAAGTATGATGACCTTGCTGACTCAGAATACTTTCAGCATAAAGCTCCACGACAGGTATAAAACGATTTGGATGCTTCATAAAACCATCAAGCATCAAGTCATGATTATTTTTGGCAGTAAAACCTTGAACTAAATAATCCGCAGCTAGTAACTCGTGAAATATCCTATGGGAGAAATTAGCAAAGCGATCATCGCTATACATCAAACCAGAATTGGATATTAAAAACTTTTTAAGGGTTTTTGGGTTTACATCCACTTCCAAATTATCAAATGCATACAAAATATCTCCTATAGATATTGTATACCCCCCCTCTCCGGAAGTTTCACTTCCCCCCCCTCCAAATAGGCTATCAAAACTGAGCTTCTGAATTACAAATAAGAACTCTTCGAAACCAACACCTAACAATTCTCTGATATCACTGACTTCATTATTTTTATTGACGGAGTATTCCACTAACCCTCTAATTCCGCATCGAATGATTTCATTTCGCGATTTAACATTCATGCCTTCACAAGTTTTCAGCGATTGAGCAATTAAAGAAATAAACAGTGGTCTTGTTCGTAAATCAGTATCTAATGAGCTTAGAAAATGAACAATCGAACTATCTGTAGCCCCTGTAACTCCCATATCCATTAATACTTGAGTAGCTTCGTTAATCAACATTGGAGCAATTTCGACCTCCAATAGATCTAATATGTCTAGCCTCTCCATTAATTCATGACGAGTAGATATTATTATTTTGCAACCGAGTTGTTTAAGGTTTAGCATTAATCGATTTAACTCATCTACCAAAATATTACTTTCAGCAACGCATAACTCTATAAAAACTTCATCAAATCCATCAAGCACAATGTCAGGTTTGCTATCCAACCAGCGCTTAATAACAAGCTCCGATATTTCTTGGTGCTCCCCCTCAAAGCAATGCTCTATTCCACATTCAAAAAGATAGTTTAAGGATAACTTACCTTCATCTTTAATAAACTTAAAAAGTTTTCGCGAAATAGCTCTCAGTTCAAGATATAACGGCGGGCAGTTGACAAAGTTCTCATCAAACATTTTTGTTTTTTGAAGTGCATAGCTGCGCAATAGAGTAGTTTTACCACTCCCCACAGGTGCAACAACTAATATAGATAACTTGCAATTTAAAAGGTCTAATGCTGTAATATTGATAGCATTTTGCCTCCAACCACTCTCTTCTATAGGCTTTTCAATAACCTCTATATAAGTATGTTGCTCCCTGCCATTGGTTCTTAATGCCGTAGGATCATAACTTTCTATGAGCTGGTTGAGTGCTCCAGATGATGTTAAGAGATCAATTTTTTCAATATCAATAGATATCGGCGATAGGTTGTTTTGTCTCAAATTAATCCTTTCAGATTTTGGTTCAAAAACAACCCTCCATGCACTAATTTGATCATTTCGAGTCTTTAAATCGATGCTTAGATATGTAGGAAACATTAATCTCCCAGCATCTAGCTCTTTAATAAAAAATGACTGTGCGAGTTTATTTAATAAGAGGTTTGATATTGCCAGATTGACTGATTGCAATGATTCATCAATTTTAAACATATTCCCTAACCCAATTGTTCAAACGGTTCAATATCTGTTCAGCTACACATTCATTTCCAAAATCATCAATTTTTCCGCTAAATTGACAGTCAACTTCAGCTATTGCTGATTTGATACTTGCGCCGGGGATAACTTTAATATTGAAATTTGCATCGGTTAACGTGGGCCAAAAAGGCGAGTCTTGAATAACAATACTTCGGGTCCCAACATAAAACCCCTCTCTTTGTAATGCACCAGAATCTGTTACACTAAATCTGCACTTTCCCATTAATTTTAATAATTTTGAGTGGGGCAGCGACCCCGTCACGGTCACTTTTTCATGCTTTAATAATTTAGAATTTTTAAACTCTTCCTCTTCCAGTAATTTAGGATGTGTAATTAGATGAATCGAAAAATCACAATCTATTAAATCTTTAAGAATATTGAAGATTAAATTACAATCATGAATATTCTCGTCCCGGTGCATAGACACTAGAACCTTTTTTTCTTTCTTTTCCCAGCAATTTAATGCAAAACTTGAAGCTAAGTCTTTTATTAAATCACCAATATAATTAGAGGATGCTGCAAATCCTTCTTTAGTTAGCTGAGCAAAATCTTTCCTTGTCGATGCTATATGAAGTTGGCTAATTCTATCAACAATCACTCTATTTAATTCTTCAGTGGTATTGGAGCCAGTTCTCAACCCTGCCTCAATGTGTACTAGTGGAATTGCTAGCCGCCTAGTAGCTAAAGCAGCAGATAGAGTCGAGTTTGCATCCCCAAAAACTACAACAGCCATAGGTTGTATTCGTTTCAGGATCTTTTCGCATTCAACTATCATCTTTGCAAATACTTCACCAGAACTCATACTTTTATTTCCACAGTTTAACGAATAATCAAAATGTAACTGATACTCATCTATATACTGTTTAGCTAAAACATCATCATAGTGCTGCCCCGTATCTATAAATATTAGGGGTAAATTTTGAGATCTATAATATGCTTTTTGCAACGATGCCAATTTGATGTATTGAGACCTTATTCCCGCAAAAACCACCACCGCATTGTCATCAACATTAATAGTTGATTCCGAACTACTTTCCACTAGCACTTCCACTTCTAACATCATAGGTATCTAGGCCCATTATTTGCCTAAAACCAATTCTGTCTTTAAGTTGCAAGTTGCTATTTGCAACTTCATATAACTCGTTGACATCATGAAGAACGTTCTCTGGCAATGGTTTCGACCAACTAGCAATTTTTATTGCATCTTCAACTTTAGTAGCCCCCATCTGGGCAACTCCGACGAATGGCTGAGAAATAGCCCAACGAACAGCAATCTCTTCTGTGCTCATTTGGTAAGAATTAGCCAAGTTTTGTAACTCATTCAACACGAAGCTGCGAATTTTAAGAATTGCTGAACTTTCAAACTCAGGTTTTCTATGTCTTAGATCAGTCTCTGTATTCATTCGAGGTCCTCTATTGGTTAAAAGCCCTCTCTCAATGACTTGATACGCAACAAACTCAGCTCCGATCCTTTCTAATATGGACTGCATATTTTTTGAAACGGATCTATTGATATAACTAAGTCTATTTTGGACTATTCTAATATCAGCGTGCTCGGCGTACTCTATCAACTGGTCATCAGTAACGTTTGACACACCAATTTTTTTGGCCGTGCCACTTTCCACAATTTTTTGAAGTGCAAGAGAAGTTTCTTTGAAGGGAGTATTTAAGTCTGGAATGTGAGAAATATAAATATCAAGAAAGTCTAGGCCCAGCCTATCTAGACTCTCCTCTAGATCTTTCATTACATCATCATACTTTCCTGAAATCTTAAAAGAATCACCATCTCGAACATAACCGCAGCTTGTTGAAACTATATAAGAATCTCTAGGTCTCCCCTTTAAGTACTCTCCTAAAAAGCTCTCTATAGCCCCAAATCCGTATGTTGGTGCCACATCTATGTATTTACCACCAGCCTCAAAGTATGCATCAAGTATTTGTGACGCTTTATCAAAATCCACAGGAGAAAAAGCACTCGTAAATGGAAAAGTTCCCAATCCAGTCATTTTATTCATTCATTAATTCCTTCATTCTGTTATTTCAAAAACGTTGTTTTAGCAAATTGAGGTAAAAAATTTAATAACTCTCTTCTATCAAATACTTTCGAATCACGACCGCTTCCTTTACTCCACCAAAAAGGATGAACCAAAATTTGAACTGTTTTAAATTCTTTTTGATCCACAAGAGGGTTGCCCCACCTCCAACTTCCTGTGGAGTCGGAAAAATAGCTGACATCTTTGTTATTCAAACCTTGATATATTTCTTTGGCACCATACAAATTTACCAATTGAGAAATTGGAGTAGTTGGTGAGTGGTAGGTAACGTATTCTTCTGAAATCATTTCATATTCACTCTTTAATGATTTCAGAATGTTCTTTTTTGAAGGTAGATTCAATAAATGACAGTATAGATCGTGCCCGTAAGACTTTATCTTATCCAGTTTATCAGCTAATCCATCAAGATTAATAAAAGGGGATTCGAAGCAAATAAAATATGAAGCCTTAATTCCTAATTTATGTTCAATTTCAGCACTAAGTATTGCTGCATCAATATCAAGCTCGACATCATGCCTCAACCAAAACCCTTCTTCATATCTACTATATTGCTTCAATGATATGTTTTGATTATATGTAGACAAACAACCTACAAGTAAATTTCTATAATCTTCACCGGACCATTGAGGTTGTATATCAATAAGCATTTACATTCCATATAAAATTTGAATACTATTTAGTCAATACAATATTATTTTAATGGTTTAATGTCTACAGCTATGTATTTGATCATCAAAATATAATTTAAAATCCTTCTATGCTTTTTTGTTTAGCATTTATCCAAACATAAAATTAATTAATATGTTCCAATAAATCTAAAAGCTGGGCAAGAGAGCCACATGCACCATCATCAAGAGTATAATTAAACAGAGTATACTGAAATAGGAACTTTCGAAGCTATTCTAATTAATTTAGCTAGAGTTCTGTAAGAGTTAAATTGATGCCTAAACTTTCTAGTTTTTCTAAAAATGAACTTGAAAAATGACTTTTCCTAATACGACAAAGCTCCCCATAACGAGCATCATATAATTTATTTTCGACTGATTTTTTAAGTTTTCCGCGATTTAAAAGGTGAGCCAGAAATTCACTATGATTAGAGTTCATTGAAGAGACGGTCCACATCAATGAATATTTATCTACAACGCAATCAGACTGCTTTGGTGTGCTCCGATGTAACAGCCTTCCATCCCAAATAACTACATCTCCCGCAATAGATTCAATACGAACTGAATGTTCTTTTATTCGCTTAAAAATATCTAGACTCTTTGAAAAATCAAATTTCCGACTTTGCCACAATTCTTCAGAATGAGACCTTGGTATAACCTCTATTCCTCCGCCGTACATAACGTCGTTTTCTTGCAGAAACATAGAAACTTGAATAAACTCGGTTTTAGAGTCGCATTTAACAACCTCGTCACTACAAAAAGCTTCATCTATGTGCCACGGACTATATGTACCTTTTCTTGCCGTCAAGTTTGGGTACACTCTTAAACTTCTTCCAAGTAATTTTTGTAATACAGAATTTATACTTATATTTACAACTTGATCTAGAAAATCGTCTTCGGCTAAAAAGTCAAATACGGATGCAGATAATAGCGAACTGCCATAAAAGACCCTTTCAAGCGCCTTTCTTAGTTTCGATACATTTTCATTGGAGATAACCCCTCTTAATAATAAGAAGCCATTTTGATTAAAATATTGCAGACCTTTTTCTAAATCTACTTCTTGATTAAAATCTATCACATAACCTTCTTGTACTTTATTCATAACAGTCTATGACCAACTCTACTTTAGCTTGAAATCTCAACTGTGCCGCACCAATAACCGCCCTCGCAGGGCAATAAACTCCCATATATTGACTATAAACCCTATCAAATAAATCGTATTCTTCTAAATCAGTTAAAAAGCACTGTACTCTAGCTATGTTTTTCTTAGTTAAATTAGCAGAAAGTAAAATATCATCTAATCCTTTACAAATATCCTTTGTCTGTTGCTCTATACAACCTTCTATTTTATTGTTTTCTAATAAGCTCCAAGCTTTAATCCCAGAGAGTAAATAGAGTCCATTTTTGCAGTCCACTAAATATGAGTAGTGTCCAAGCCCCTGTAAATACAAATTACTCATTTTCAACCTTCCTGAATAGTAAATAAGCCAATAATATATCTGTACATGATGCCCCTAAAGAAGCGAATACGATTCGCTTCTCTCTGACAGTTTCAATATTGGCCATTCGAGTGAAATCTACTACTTTTGACAAGTGTTCTTTAAAAATCAAAGCCGTACTATCAACCAAAATTTGTGCCATCGAATCAGTAACGATAAAATCTGACTTCTGATATATTTCATAAGACAACTCACTATTCCCTATATATTTAGGCCCAATATTAACAAGTAAGTAACTCTTACCAAGTTGCTCCTCAAAAATAATAGGGGTTGCGCTATTAGTTGCCGTTATAATGACATCTACACCTGAAACTGTTTCAACAATATTCGGATAATGATTGATTGTTATTTTATTTTTCTTATCAAAATCTAATTTAAAAGCTTCATTGTTGTTATATTCGAGAATATTAACGCTTTCAATGTCAAAAAAACGACAAAAAGCTTCAATACACGTTTTACCCACCTTTCCTTGCCCGATTAAAGCGATATTTCTCACACTTTCCCCTAAGATCAAATGACAAGCGGTTAAGGCTATTGCTGCAACTCTCCATTCCCTAATGTATTTTGAGGAAATAAGTATCTGTTTATCATCTTGGTTGTGGTCACAAAGGTAAAATATGTCATGTCCTACTCTTTGGGCATTATTTTTTACGTGGTAACTCCTATAGCCTGATATATGAAAAAGCTCATTTGATATTTCACCAGATGTGAAAAAAAACTGATTATTACATGTCTTTGAATTTATCCTTGCTGGAGAGTTTTTTCCAACATGATCATATTTACACAATAGTGACTTATAAATCGAAACTAATTCTTTTAAATCAATAGCATTTCTTATTTGATATTCATCCAGTTCAGTTAACATCATGATTTCATGACCTTTATGAGCTTGCGATAGTAATCAAATACATATTGGCGATCGTCATTTAGAGAACGCACATAAGTATCTATCGCAGGTAAGTGGGCATAAAAGCAAAACAAATCAAAAAGCTGCTTAAAAAGCCCTTTAGTTTCAAGCTTAATCAAATCATTAGTATTTTTAGAAAAGAAAATTTGTAGCAGCTCTTCAAATAAAGCCCCGCCACGCGAATTCCTAACACTTAAAATATTTTTTTGCAGTCCATTATTTAAATAGACGTTTAGAGCACAGCTAACTAAATTGCCTTCTATCATGTTGAGCAAAATTCTACTATTGTTTCCAAACCTTGCATTAGTCTCAATAAAATAATGATGATTGTCAGTACTGCACTTTTTAGTTTGAATAACCCAAAATCCGGGGCCTGCTGTATTTTTTAAAAGTTCTTTGCCTAATGTATAGAATTCATCATTTTTTAGAATTTCACAGGATGTAGACCAAGAGGCTTTTAAATGTCTTGGTTTATAATTTTTAAACCCAAAAACTACTTCATTATTGTTATCAATTAAATAATGGTATGAGTACTCCTCACTCCCTTTAATGTAACTTTGCAACACCACTACTCTATCCAAACATCGCAAGCGCTTAACGAATAAGTAATACTCTTTTTCAGTTTTTACTTTCCAAACATAAGCAGATGATTGAGAGTACCTTGCTTTTACAATAATGGTCTCGCCAAGCTCTTTACAAGCCTCTTCCCACGACAAGCCATCATGATATAGAATCGTTTTTGGGGTTTTAATCTGATATCTCTCTGCTAACTTAGGTGAGCCGTATTTATCCAAAAAATTCAAAAGGGTTTTATGTTCTGTACAGCAAAGTGATAAACCGAATTCCATAAACTTCGACTTATACTTAGATAATATATATATATCTATGTCATTGGTTGGGAAAATAATTGCAATATCGTTATCTTTACAAATTCGAATTACCGTTTGAACATAGTTGTTATCTTCTTGTTCACTTTCTTCCGTTTCTTCTGAAAGCAACCACGAAAGTTTAGGTTGTTTTACTCCTTTAAATGAACGCACTTTATCACTATCAATAAATTCAACGTGCTGATCATCTACAGTAAAGTAGACTTTGTAATTATCCTTGATAAGTTGACATGCTAATGCATAAGAAGGAGGTAATTGCCCGTTAGGTATCAATATTTTATCCATATTTCAAACCAACTTATTTGGACCGGATAGTGACTGACCGCCATCAATTATTAAATTTTGCCCTGTTATATATGATGATTCTGTCGATAAAAGAAAAAGTACAACTGAGCTAACATCCGATGACGTAGCAGCCCTACCTAGAGGAACATTTTTTTGACAATATTTCGCGATTGAATCAGCGGTTCTCCTACCTCCTTTTTTCACTCTTGGAGTATCTATCTGCGAAGGCGTTACCAAATTAATATTAATGCTATATTGAGAAAGTTCGAGTGCTAGTTGCTTTACCATGCCTAACATAGCGGATTTAGTTGCACTATAAGTAATTGCTCGCCCCCAGCTCCCTCTTAAAGCAGATGAAGACGAAATAAACACTATTTTTCCGAATTTCTTTTTCTTCATATACGAAATAGCATATTTACAGGTATAAAAAGACCCTAAAAGAATCGTTGAGATATCTTTTTCCCAGTCTTCTTTAGATACCTCATTCGTGAATTTAAAAGGCACTCCATCGGCAGCATTATTCACCAATAGATCTATAGAACCGTATTTTTCAACCAAGGAGCTTATTGCATTCTTAGTCGCTTTTTCGGAGCCTGCATCACAAACAAATATTTCATAATTCTCTGAATACAACTTTAACTCGTTATGCAAGGAGTCTCTTGATTCTATATTTTTTACAGTCATCCCGACAGTAGCACCAGCACTTAGTAATTGCTTAACAATATTGGTTCCAGTGCCGCCACCACCAGCGCCCGTAACAAAAGCTACTTCACCTGAAAAGTCATATGAAATATTACTCAAAAACAAACCCTCTGGCCGTTAGTTCCTCCTCGACACCTTCAAACCTTTCAAAACTGCTAATATTTCTCTCTCTCTTTTCAATTTCTAGTATTTCAGCAGCACGTATAGATATTTCTTCGACACGATGAGAAGGAATAATAATTACCCCGTCATCATCTCCCATAACAACATCACCGGGGGTTACATATTGACCTCCACAAGTCATAGGTTCATTTACAGAACAGTACTCCTGTTCAATTGGGTAGTGGAAATTTCTTGGGGTAACACCTATACAGAAAGTATTAAACTTCAATTTCTTAATGCCTGCTGCATCCCTAACAAAGCCATCGATGACGATTCCATCTAGACCTTTCAACTTCATCTTTAAAGCAGTTCCATCACCAAAACAAGAAACCTCTTGGTAGGTTTCGGCAGATATCAGTAAAATGTCACCGGGTTTTGAAAGATTAATAGCAGCTCTTCGAACCGTTAAGTCTTTTCCAAACACAGTTATTGCGGGTCCACACACTGTCATCCCTTCAGACAAAGGCTTAATTCGATGGTCCACACATATATTTTTTCCTAGTAAATCAGCAACCAAAGCTGTGTAACACTTTTTCAGAAGTTCTATCGACTCTTGTTTAGGTCGAACTATTTCTCTTATGATTCTGCCTTGATTAGTATTTTTATTAACGATACTCATGTCTAATTATTCCAATAACCCGATAACATTCTATTTTTGTACGATTCATTAGAACCATGTTGTTCACGTATTTCATTTATAATTTTATCCCCTATTCCAGATAGGTTGTTTTCGTGCATACGATAATAAAAAAGCGGCTCGGGGATATGCTTACCCTCATATCCCATCTCACAAATTTTCTTCCATTTGTGATGTTTAGTGCCTACCTTGATGGATGTATCAAAAGGTAGACACTTGAATAAAGCTTTAGACAAAGTAAGTGCTGTTTCAGGGATATAGCTCAAATCAAAGACTTTATCTAAATCAAATGCTGTAGAGAATCCACCACAAATTAATTCTTCTAACTTGTTAATAAGAAGGTTGTCCGAATAGACAAATGCCAATTTATGGTTAGTTTTTTGCTCATTTTTAAACACATGCAATTGGCTTTCTAGAAATTGAGTCATCAAAAAGTCATCCGAATCAAGGATAACGGTAAACTCACCTTTTACTTGTGCCATAGCATCATTTAAACAGGCAAGTTTTCCCCTATTTTTTGAATGAAAAAGAAAAGAACTATCTCGAAATCTGTGCCTATAATTAGAAAAGGCTGAAATAATTTCAGTAACCGAGTCATCAGTACTTCCATCATCGACGACAATTAATTCAAACTCTTCGGTTCGATTGCTTTGAGCAAAAATTGAGTAAATTGCCCTAGAAATGAAAGCTGAGTAGTTGTAATTTATTACAATAAAAGAAATCAGCATATAACGTCCTCTGTTAAAGTTTCTCCCCATTAAATGAGGAGAAACAAACTAATAATCTAACCAAGCTTGAAAGGTTTACCTCCTTTCCTAACTTTTTGCTGAATTGCGGCCAGAAGCTGAATTTCATCAAAATTCATTGTTCTTAGTATCTCAATATCATCAACATTTACGTTGCCAAATGATACTCCCGTTTTAGCCTCAAGAGCTTTAATTGCTTCCAATGGATTTTTTGAAAATTCTTCAAAAATCTCTTTATAAGCCGATATAGTGTTTATTAAATCACCAGCCATTATAATCTCCATATTTTATTTATTGACACGTGACAACTAGCGCAGATTGTTCAAAAATCACACTACACAAAATTAAACTATATAGATTTAAATGATCGTGTCAACAAAGGGATATGAAATCCCGAATTCTTACAATTCTAATCATGTTTCTGTGCGCTCATATACTTTTGAGAGAAAACCAAGCGTATTTTTTGCTTTCAACTAAAGCACCTTGCAACCTATAATATTTTGACTACCAATTGATTCACTAAAGGTTAAGAGCGTTAAATTTAATATTATTCATAATAAGCCACATGTAGTTAAGCTCTATTTGATTGCCCGAATTAATAACCTATTGGAAGATCTAAAACTAAAAATTAACTTTGAGAAGTCAGTTATGTAGAAATCATTAAGAAAAGATTAAGTTAACGACTAATTATGAAAATCGACAACCCTGAAACGCTCAAACAAGCTTTAGCAAACGCAAGATTAGAAAAGCTCTCTTTTTCTCCAGAAGTTGAAGTGTTATTTCAGCAAGCGCTAAGTGACCCCAATGTTGATACTGATGATATTATGCGACTATTACGCAAACCTTACGTGGACAAAAATGACGCTTGTTGATGTATTGTGGTCCTAGAAAAATACTGCAATATCGAGCTATTGGCGTAAACAAAAAAGCCAGAAAAGTAACCTCTAACAGGTTACTCTTCGACTGCTTACAAAATTATAACCACTCGCAGATTACAATTTCATCCAATTTACAATTATTGCGACAACATAACGTCCTAAAAATTAGGTTTAAAACTAAAGCTTATGACCTCCGTCATACGAAGTTTCATTTGCTATTTTGTGATTCTTAATACTTGCAAGTTGTTTTTCATCGAAGCTTTTAAAGTCACCTCTAAAAGCTGAACCTTTGTCCGCAATAATTTGTCTTGGTAAACCTTTAACAGGCCACTTAGTTGACCACTACAGACTCTATATGTAACCTCGAAAGATCCGATATTGATAAATGATTAAAAAATATGTTTGATTTTATTTTTCTAGTGTAACTACCAACATCTAGTAAATATTTAGCTAGTTGGATCCGCTTGTCATCAACTCGGTCAGATAGCTGGCGGGCCTCTTCAAAGATGTGTGCTCTAGTTGTTAAAATGAACCGTGCATTTTTTGATCTTTTAACCCGCTTAACAAAAGTAGACAAAGCGGAGTCATGCTTAAGAAGAGATTGACGATCAAGTTCTATTCGGCCTAAAAAGTCATCAAAAAAGAAAATGGTAGGAATTTCATCATCAATTCTGGCAAAGCCCTCTTCTAACGAATTTATCGCATAAAACCTCCATCCATCATTCAAATATTTGTAGGTTACCATTTTAGCTAAAGTAGTTTTACCGACTCCCGGTGGACCAGATACGATCAATATTCTCTCGTCTTCAAGCTTTTGAATCGCTTCGTCAAAGCTTGGATTTCGTGCATAAACTTTTAGTTCTTCAAGGATCTCCAGCTTAGTTGAATGGGTGTATGCCTCAAGACCAGATTGTAGAATTCTCTCTAAGACAGCAGAACTCGAAAGCCAGAGCTTTATATGTGACTTCTCAATCTCAGGATTTCGCTTTAGTGCAGCCTCTATATCTTCTCTTCCCCATATATCGTCTGGTTGGGCCAAATAATCACCAAGTAAATTAGCAAGTTCATCACTCTTACTTGGTGTCAACGAATGAGAGGTAAACAATAGATACCTCTCAGGGCGCATTGCACTTAACTTAAATATCTCTTTTTTAACTGCTGTTTTCAGTGACGAAAATGATGAGCCTAAATAGTGTTTACACTGCAAAACAACTGTTTCTTCCCCCACAGAGTGACGTCCATCTACGCCTCCATCTGGCCCCGGACCAAAAGCGGAGAAACGTTTACCAGTTTCTTCTTGTGCTAAATCACGACATAAATCTTCAAAATCAATAGGAGATAGATTTTCCAGTTGAGACATACGCTTTAAAACTTCCCTAAATGTTCATTCTTATTACTATTTAAAACAACTTCTAAACAATACAACCAGAAAATCCATAATCAATCTACCAAGGCTACTATTTCAATCGATAAATCAAGCAACTCAGATTTTTTTACGCCTTCTTCTTCATAAGTTGAGCACTTTATAATTTTCTCAGCGCACATACTCGGCCAAAACCTATCTATCACGTCATCAGGTTTCATACCTACAGCGTTTCCTATAATTTTTTTTGCATCACAAGTATCTGTGTATTCAACTGAAACGCCCGATTCTTGTTTGACTAGATCTGTACATAGATAGTTTTCTATTTCTCTTTTTCGAGTTGAATAAAATTTTCGTCCTTGCGCCTCTACTTCTGCCTTACGCTTCAGAATTGACTTTACTTGCTCAGGGGTTCCGCCTACATCTGAGTCTAGAAAAACGCACCAAGGCAAACCAAGATCGTCAGCTAAATTGTGAGTTACCCAGTGTTTTACGTTTCCACTACCACCAGTTTGGATAGGTACGATCCCTAGCTCTTCGATGCTATTAGCTAGATGTCCTGAGTTTTTCAAAACACTTGTCGTATGGCGAAGGAAAATAACATCTGATTTACCCTCCACAAGTACTACTCCTTTAGCCCTTTCCATGCCTGTTTCAGGCAATATACCGAGACTTTCAGCAGCTTCTCTTAACACTTCATCACAAGGCATTCTCACAATAGGCTTACCATCTTCGCCTTTGGTTACATAACGAACGCCACCTTGAGGAATTAACCCTGCTAATGCTGGTACATGCGTTGTAACCAAAATTTGCCTGTTATCATGATCAGACAAGTCCAATAGTGCTTTCATTAGCAAAACTTGGTAATTAGGGTGCTGGGAAGTCTCTGGTTCTTCAATCGCATAAATAACATTTCGCCTACCTTCGACAGCAGCTTTTTCAGCTTCAGCTCTGAAAAAATTTAGTAGAATTAAACGGCGTACACCGCTACCACGCTTATTTATGGGAATCCCATTTTCACCATCCAAAGAAAAATTAAAGGTCCACTTTGGCTTATCCTTGAAGCGAGGTTTTAACTCATTGGCTAAATCTGGAGCCATTTCTCTTAATTTATCAAGAGTCCTATTGGCAACATCAAGAACACTATTTTCAATATCCTCCTCAATTTCTGAAATTTTATCTTGTAATGCCGCCTGCGCATCTTTTACTGCTTGTTGAAGTGGACTTTTCGCTTCGGTATCACTATCACTGCTTTCTCTATCTGCTTTAAACAAAGCAAATGTAGGCAATTGATCTTGAACTTTTGACCAAATCGACTTTCCTTCTGTAGAAAGCTCTTTCTCGACATTTAGTAAAACTTCTTTCAGTTCTAGCGGCATTGATTTTTCTCTAATAGCATTTCGCCACAATGAAGCCACGCGTTTGTCACCAACTTCTTCATCAGCGCCAAGCTCTTCCCCAAGTTTTTTTAACTCTGATATTTTTAAGCTAAGAAGACCTTGAATTTTTTCATCAATTGGATGCAAACATCGTATAAGAGTTTTATCTGGTTTTCCTGATATTGTTGATTTAAATACCTTTACTATTTCAAGATATCCATCTGTATTAAGCAATAATTCCTGAGATAATGATGTTTCTACATTCTCATCGAGTACTATTTTATTGGGTAAATCGTCAAATAAGCATGCAATTTCAAAGGTAGTTTTACCTTCATCTAACTGAAAACAGTTCATATCATTTTTGTCTGCCTTAACTCCATCACTTTCAAAAAATATTGCCAAAGCTTCCAAAATTGTCGACTTACCGTAGTCATTTCTTCCAACAATACCAGTCATAGACTCATCAATTGGGATTATCACTGTTTCTTGATACCCTCTAAAATAAGTAAGCTTTACAGATTTCAAACGCATTATTAACTTCCTTATTAATCTAAGTTGGGCTGGTAAAAATACCGATGGGTAAACATTGAAAAATATATAACAAATTAGTTTATCTAAACACAAATTGAATCAATAAAATGTCAATATTTTAATCTATACTCGATCACGCTGTTTCAAAAAAAAGGCGAGCACTCGGCTCGCCTTTTCAGATCACTTTATTCACAAACTTAATTCAATTCACAAACTCTATTAAAACGTTCACAAACTTAATTAAGCATCGACAACTAGTGTCAGTCGGGAATTAAGTTTGTGACTAGCACTTTTTGTATTCCAAAGACTTAGCTAGGTCATTTTTGTAATTAAGTTTGTGACTCATGCCTATATAGAACAGTTCAAGGCACACAGATATTGTAATTAAGTTTGTGACCACCTTTGCCTACACTGCCAATACTATTTCGACATTGTACGACTATTCGTTTAATTATTGTAAAGTAAGGCGCTGTTTAGGGGATTGATAAAAGTCCTCATCACCGATTCTCTTTATCGCACTACCAATAACCTTATCAGCCTGGGGATTATCGATTAAATGTGATGAGTGTTCTCTTGGCGAAATCACTGACTTCAACTCTTTAAACGAAATCAAACTATGTGGAAAATAAACATCTATTGAATCGTCTTCTTCTTTGACCTCTTGTATTGCCTCTCTCCCTAAATGGTTAGCGGCATTAAAGCACTCATTACAAACCTTTATTTCCGTTGCTAACGATTCAACCTGAGGGTCATACGAAAGAATCCCTTTCACTTCAAATACCCACGGGTTATTCTTAGACGGTTTTAAACATGCAAATTTAGATCTTTCGCAACATGGGCAATGCCAGTCACTCGCATACCGATTCCAATAACGACCACGTGTGTTTGATAAATGAGAAACCTGACCATCACTAGGTTTTGAATTTGTTGCCGACTTTGGATTTAAGCGCCAGGAAGAATGATTACCTTTAAAGGGAACTGTATTATAAAGAAGCTTTTCAGGGTCATAATCTATCGCTTTTAACCCCCGTTGTTCAAACCTAAAACTTGCAATTTTCTCTATCTGCTTAGCTGTGGATGTTGATGGTTGGTACCAGTGCGAATCGCTTGCAGCTAATTCGGCAATATACTCGGCCAATTTCATACGTTTTTCAAAGGCGCTGACATTTTCTTTCCATATTGATCTGGCGATTTCCACATCAATTTCATGTCCCTGATTGTCAGAAGGTTTAACAAAGAGCCCAATTTCCTTTGGGGAATACGAAAAATCACAGTGTGTTTTGACAAGCTTTTTCGCAACACCATCTGCCTTATTACAATCAGAACAGATCACGGTATTATCGTAAGCTGAAATTGCAAACGAAGTTCGAATCGCAAAGCGCTCTGAAAGCTCTGTAGCCACAACGTGATCTTTTTCTGAAGAAATTTTTTCAAATAATCTACGTACAACATCTTTCATATGATCATGATGCTCATGTAACTGACACGAAGCAAAGCTTCGCCCATCCAGCTTAGCAATTTGAAACTTACTTCTTGCACATGCTGGGCATTTCCAGTCCATAGGAGTCCTAACCCACCATTTGTTCATATGAATACCTTTGGCGTCTAAGTTCTCAATTATACTTTTGGACAAAGGGGAAAACTCGGCGTCAAACCAAGGGTTTCCACCTTTTTCAAAGTACTCAACCAGCGCATCTACACTCTCAAACTTTTCAACACTCATCGTCCACCTACTCGACCAAAAATTTCTATCCCTGACTTCGCTGTTCTGGGGTAGTAAGAACACAACTCCCCAGCATCCGATAGTCTACGTTTAAGATGGAAGCTACCTCTATCTTCATACATTTGATAAAACTCAATATCATTTCTCGCCTCTAAGGCCTTTAAGACGGTATACATAAGGCTACTTTTACAGCGAAGACCAAAAGTTATTTCTGTCATTTTTAATGGTGAGGCATTGAGCCCTTGTGACCCGAAAAGTCGCCATTCACTTTCGTATTTCCAGGGCTCTGCTTTTTGAAGCAATGTTTTTGTTTCGAGTTTGCTTTTTGCCTCTGCATTACCATCCAATAAAGCTTTTACAACAGTACTGGTTTTGAGTGTGCGATCGCCACCGTACACAACTCTGTGTAGCTTTGGTTTAGGCTCTCTATCAAGGTTATAGCCGATCAAGATGCCTTTATGTTGGTCGGCATAGTGACTCCACATTAACGGGTTGTCTGGTTCAGTGGAAAAACAACATATTCCTTTGTCGTTCTTGCGAATCAATTCACGCTGTATTTCTGAAACTAACAACCAATTTTCAGCTTCATCAGTGCCAACCTCATAATCAGGATTTGTCGCATGGTAAGCCAGTTCACCTAACATTTGTTCAGCAGTTTGTTGCGCTAAGTTTTGAGCATAATTCACTGATTGCTCATTGTTTACTTTGACACTTTTTAACGAATGTAATGTCTCAGCTTCTGTTCTTTCTTTAATTAACAACGAAAGCACCTGTCGCAATTCTTGATTTGCCGAATCGCTTTCCAGTCGAGGCTGGCAGTCGAGAGGGTCGTTAAAAGCAGAAGGTGCTGAAAAGTACATTTCATCATTACATAAAGAGTCAATAGTAAACTCGTCAATCGCACGATAACGATAAATCATGTCTGGCCTTTCTATATTCATCGGAATTTATTACCTCTCAAGCAGGTCTGCGCCCAGTGACTGATTTGGCTCACTTTGGCAGTCTCGCCAACGCCTTATCAATGTTGCGACACATGGGTTTCCTGCAAGTTGATTCATCCTTACCCAGTCAACATCAACTAAGGCTGCTATCAACTCAGGACTAAACTCTCCCATCAAACTATGCCATTGCCTAATACTTGGCTGGCGAGTAATTTTATTCTTAGGTGAAGCAATACCGCCGACAACAAAATAGTGCTGTTCTTTGTCGTACCATAGTTTAGATATACCCGGGATATCTCTTACCCACCCCTTCGCATCTCGCAAGGGTAGCTGTAACACATAACTCAGTGTTTCATCCCACACAGATATAAGCTTAGTATCATTCTTAGGTTTTCTTTCTTCGTCAGTCAAATCTGGATACTTGTTTAACTTCCACTTATCAAACATTAGTGACTTTATTTTTCTATAGGTACACTCTTTTGTGCGCTCAGCAACAAGCTCTTGCAGCGCGCCCCTCCAAAAAGCCATTAACAAACCCAGCTCATTACCAAGCTTTTTACCGTCAGTCTCTCTAATAATATTCTCTGCAACTAACTGCTCAACAATCTCTCTCACTTCTTGCTCTTCAGGCAATAGCCAATGCTTAAGTTCGTACATTTTTTCTTGCTTGAGTAACTTGTCCCTTGTATCGACAAGGCCATCGGGCAACATGTGAGGTGTTTCATACTTAGGGTCTTGAAACATCACGCTAACGTTAGTTTCATCCTTTTCAATCACAAACGTTAATCGTCTGGCAAACTTAGTTAGCTTTTCATCAGGGCTACCAAACCCCTGCATTACAACTTCGGGTCTATAGTTATATGGCCACTGACTATGCAACAAGCCAAGTAGCATCGCTACAGACAAACCAAACTCACTGAGAAGTTCATCACACAACGTAGTCCTTTCTTTGTTTGGCGGGTCAAAAGGAATAAGTACTGGACGATCGACCCTAGTCGTAAATAAATAACCGTCAGTTATGACAATATGATTTTCATTGAATAAATTAGCTTGCTCAGGAAAAGTATCATCAAGCTTAATTTTAGTATTTAGTAGTACGTGCTTTAGCTCGAGCTCTTTAATAACGACCTCTAGCTTCATACGGAGCTCTTTATCTTTACCCTTTATATCTAACTGTTCAACTGTGTAGCGATAATAATCAGAATCTCCTTCTGGGCTTAATATGCCGTCATGTTCAACTAGTAAACCTTTTTCTACAGGATCTGAGTCCAAGTCGTTTGGGTTTACATTAATATGTTGGCACGCAACTTTATGCCTCAGTTTCAAGGTAAGAGGGTACCGATCATCTACAACATTTGGAGTCTGATCTAATAGCACCAATACACGCTGATCTGGCTGAAACTTTATGTCGTCTAGTTCATCTGGATTAACAGAAGGAAGTACATTTAATTTTGCCCCGATGTTTTTTGCATCAAGCAGTTTTTGCAACTTTCCAACAACTTCATCGGTAGTAACGGTTTCAGACACCCGTAAATCAATAACATCAATCACCTTATCTAAACGAAGACTAGAGAATGAACCACGATTGGCGCTGGTTTTATATTTTGTTTTGATTGGTAAAGGGCTTAATTTAAGTTCTTTAGGTATTAATTCAAAACCATAATTAGCAGCTTCAGCAATAAAGGCATCTTGCACAGGTTTTAAAATATATGGCCAACTTCTCTCTAAAGCCTTTGCAGAGCCGACATCTAAGAACGCTCGTTGAGTTCGCTTATTTTTACTTTTCCTTATCTCTTGGTAAGTAGCACCTGATAACTTTTCCTTTGAGCTAGGAAGGTAACGAAAAAGGACATTATTCTTACTGTACTTCCATAATGAGCCTCGCCAACCAGATTTCGTTTCGCTTGGCTTCACTTCTCGTAGAGGAATATTCTCATGAAATAGCACAACCTCCGTTGCCTCTCCTGACTTCAGCAGTTGAGTTCTGCAATCCAAGCTAATGGCATTTATACCGCCAGATGCACCACCTTTACCAGACCACTTATCAACTTGAAGTAAAGGACGCCCCATGGTGTGGCTTCCCGCGCAATGGGCGTCGAACGCTCTCGCTTTTCTCATTATTAGACGAACCCAAACAGGATTTTGATCCGATGAGTATCGAACGCGTTTGGGTGGTACCTGAATTCCATCATCATTAATTATAATCGGCGGCTTAGCGGATTCATCGGCAACGGCAACAAACAAGCCAAATTGTCCCTGATAGCTTTTCATTAAATAAGGAGTATGGTTCTCTGGTGCAGAGAGTTGATCATCAAGCCCTTGCTCCCAGACTTTCCACCGGAATGTCTTTTTCAACTCATAGTGGTACACAACTAACTTTTGTGCTTTTTCAGCATCAATTAAGTCATCGCGGTATATCAGGTGTGATAGAGGCAGTTTCTTTACCACTACATCTTTATTATTCTTACTGCTCATCGTATTCAACTCCATGATTATTTATAACGCGTACTAACTCTTCAAAACCTAGTGTAAGTTCTTCATAAGCAGCCGAGGAGAGGCAACCGTCCAATACAAATATTGATGCGTTTTCTTTAGTGCTAGGACGCAAAGCTTCATCAAAACAATGAAGAGGTTGTCTCGCATCTCGTCCAATAAAATTGGTAATGACTAGTTTTGCATTTTTGCCGTATACGGTTCGCAGGTTAGCTAACTTATCGATTAAACCCAAGGGCGCATCGGAAGCAACGGCTCCTGCTGCTAACCAATCTTGATATTGCTTATCTGCATCATCAAGCGTATTTGTACCCCAGAATTTTGCATCAATATAAAAAGGCTCATTTTTCACCTTAAAGTCTACTAATTCGAGCGCCCGTATATCATCTAAGTTTGCATCTGTTTCAATTTCTTCTTGCGCTAAACAAGCTCTCACCGCTTCTTCCCCAAGGCGTCCCTGTAACAATCGCTGTGTAACTTTCGGGTGGAAAATATACATTTCTTCTAGCGCATTACCAGGTGGATTAATTGAAGTTCTGTAACCTCGCTTATTGAACCAATCGAGTACTGCTGAAGATTTCTTTATATGTTCATATAATCGATTAGGGTTATATTTGATCCTTCCTGGTGCAGGATCTGAGAAAAATTGCCACGTGTCTGGGTCATACCAAATATTTTCAGTTAATCCGGCTTCTGGCTTTTCTATACATGCCCATTTGTGCAACTCTGTATTTAAGCGAAATGAGTTTTTCAGTGGCTTCCATGCATAATCTAGCTGTAGAACGGCTCTTCCTAAGTTTCGCCAAATAGAAGCAATGTTTTGTATGTCGATACCTTTACTACGTGCCTCTCTCAGAGCAGGTACTAGGATAGTATCTATTAATTTTACTGCCTCATCACCGGTTTGCTGCGGTGTCATGAACAACGATATTAAATCGATATCCGCCTTGTCCTGACGCGTTAAAAGCATATCAATAAGCTGATTATTAAGATCTGAAATTTGCGGCTTGTTATTTGTATATTCAGGTAAAGCCGCAAAATCCGTTAATACTCTCGCTAAGTCTTGTGAAAGATGAATTTCAACTTCTGGAACTTCTACCCAAGCTCTTTCTATCCTGCCAACCTGTTGTTGTATATCTGCAGCTGTATTTTTTATGCAGTCAGAGCTTCGCTTGTAAACATCATTTACAATAGATAGACCTTCTTTACGGTTTTCCATGATAGGTAAGATAAATTGCTGATGTTGTCGCCGTGAGATATCACCCGCCCTCATCAGTTTTTCTAGATTACGCAATTGATAACCGGCATGTGCCAGTTGACTCCCGCTATCATCATGCTCTGATTGCGAAAAGTAAAAATGCTTCGATTCAAGTAAATAGAGGCAGGTTAAATCCATCTGTTTATTGCTTGTAGCATCGATAAAATCTAAATTTATCCCATTTGTTGCTGAGGCAACCTGCGTTAAAACCAACACTATTCTGCCGGTATCAAAAGCAGCTTGATACGCTTCATAAAATCCTGAGCGTTTTTGAGATTCTGCTGCAAGCAAACAAAGCATAACCTTTTGCCCATGGACCGTTACAGGAATAAATGTATCCTTAAAAGAGGCTAGTATTTCATACTGGCTTTGCTCTATATCTAGTGACTTATCTTTAGTAAACCATGTTAAATAGGACTCGTTTTCTATGCCATTCAACCACTTTTTAAAGAAACGAGTTGAGTTGACAAATGCTAATTGTCCCTTATGCGCAGATCTCTTGCCCGCTTTTTCAACAACATCAAGTAAGCCAAGTAATATACTCAAACGGTGTTTGAAAGTAGTCTCAGGTATAGGTAGATCACCATCTTGGAAAAATGAAGGGGCTAAACTAGCCTCTAGCTCACTATATTTTTCGCTCTCTCGTTCTTCATCAACAATTAGTGTTAGCTTTGATTTTCGGATGGCTTTTTTTGCTTTAATGATTTGAGCAATGACTTGTTGCTGCAAAATTCGGTCTTCTTCAGTTTGAATATACGGAATAGGCTTTTTAAACCAAGACTTGGGGCGGTCTATAAACTCTTCACCTATAGTACTCTTAGTTATAGATTCGTTTCTAGCTTCGGCAATATGTTGTAATGCAGACTCTACCCACCTAATGTCGAAAGAACCTACAGCTCTTTCTATACATGAGGTTGCTGACAAACCAAAGACTAAGTTTCTACTACATAATGAAACCAGAACACCTTCTGGTGTAGTAGGTAAAAACGCCCGGCGGATCTGTAGTCTATAAGGATCGATATCTGCGTCACTAGCATTTTGTTTCAATTGCCAATTAGCTAAACCATAAATATTAGCGTGTGAGTTAGGCAATAAGTTCGATTTACTAAGCTCTTCGAGTTCAGCTAAATCTGCGCGCGGTAATGAAAACATAGCAATGCTAGGTAAAGCTGAACCGTAATACGAAGGGCGATAATCATTAACAGCATCAAAAAGTAAGTGGCTCAGCTTATACAGATAATCTTGTGCATCTTCTAGTGTTCCTGATAAATCAGATAACATCAGGCTAAAACGCCTGATAAATTGTTCCATCAACCTTAAAAATTCATCAACATGGATCCCATTTTCCGATACCGTTTCACTTGGGGTCATTACCTTAACATCATAACCACAATCACCTCTTGTCATTGAAAGCCGATTACTTGTCACTAAATGATCGGAGCGAAACAAATACTGCGTTTTAAATTCTTCCTCTTGTCCTATTGGTACTAACAAAGCCCGAGCATCCGATAAGTTAATCGACTTTTCTTCAAGCTGTTGTTCGAGATCATTAATTAATTTTTCTAAACTATTACTGATCGTTTGAGCGGGCTCTTTATCAACCAACTTCATTCGCTTCAAAAGACGTTTACCGCCTTCAAGTAATTGACCTAAACATTCCGGTGGCTCTTGCACCAATTGTGCTTGAGATAGCGCCTGTTGAAGAACATCAGCTTGATAATCAAACTCATCGATAAAAATAACATGCCCATTAAGTTCACCACTCGACATACGCACTTTGCGCTTGCCATCATAAAAAGAAGAAAACATTTTTTGAGTAGTCATGATCAATAAATGCTGCTGCTCATCATGCCAAGCAATTGCTGGGAAAACGCGTCTAATCCAATCGTTTCCCCTATATTCTCTTAATCGTTTATGGGCTATTTCAAGCTCTTGATTGTCTTTGCTATCACGACGAGAGAGTAGCTTTACTTGACGCTCAAGCTTCGCCATATTTTTAAGTAATAGCCGTTCAATAGTGGAGCATAAACGACCTATTTTTTCTTCATCTTGTTGAACATAGTCGCTAACATAATTCGAACCAGCTTTAATGCGCTGGACTCGAACAGCCAAGCTTTTCAACTTTTTGCATAAACTTAACAGATCGCCTTTAAGATCATGTTGAGCAAACAATCCTCGACTCTGCATGTTTTCAATTGATTCAAAGCAGCAGGGAAAGTCTTTAGCGCTTGTTTGTTCTTCATGTGGCAATGGTGACTTCGTAACTGCAGCAATTAGGTTGTCATCCTGAGCATATAAAACAGAGACTTGCAAAGGCTCTCCGCTTGAGTCGGTCTGCTTTGATGCTTGATGAAATACATCATGAAGTATATTCCAACGATGAGTAACAAAGATTGACTGGTAGTTAAGGTTTCTTATCGATTCAAGCGCAGCAAGAGCACCATCTTCAAACCCTTTGGTGTGCAAAGAGCTGCTTTTACCGCCGCCAGTAGGGCCTTCTATCGTGCAGAACCCTGCTATATCGTGACGGTTATACTTTCGGCTTTTTGGGGACTGGACTGCAAGTTTAATTGCTGCAGCTACTGTATATTCAATAATAGCGTTATACGAACGCATTTGTGGTGTGTTCATTTTCTTACCTCATTCATTTCGGGTTATCGAGGTTAAGCTCAACTTATAGTTGAGCATCAAATTGTAGTTACGCATAAATGGCGCACTTCATTTATGCCATACAAACATAAACAGTTCAACTTTTAATCACTTACAATAACTAACAGGCTCAATTACTATTTAGTTAAGAAGTTAGATTTGCTGAAATGCCTTAACAAAGTTCTTCGGGTGCTGGTGAAACCTGACATGGTCTGGTGAATTTAACCGCTTCTTGCGTTGGGTGAATTGCCTAGCGATGTAACCCCAGTTACCAGTGCGAGAGAAGTAAACCACATAATCGATGTTTACGCCTTTCCACTTGTTTTCAACTAATGTTGCTTCATCATTACTTTCAATTGATTTGACTTGAATCCGGTAAAAAGTTGAGCCGTCTGAAATTACAACATCTGTTTTCTGGCCATGATCTATCATTGGCATGAAAACATCCCAGCCATCATTAAGCAACCAACTGGCCGCTAGGGTTTCATATGAAAGAGTTTTATAGTGTTTAATGGCGCTAGATTGAGGTGTAGTGTTTTTAATAGGCATAGCAATATCCGATAAAATTGATGCCGTATGTCAGATTATGGCCTTCTGAATACGAACCGGATCCGCGCATGCGTAATCCCCAATTAAATCTCACTATATAGCTAATGCTTATATCGAGTAGTAACGAGCTGCCAGCCCTGGTTATCCCTTTATCGGTATTCGCCATTAATACTACTTTCAGACCTGATGGCCGTGAAATGAGTGTAGGTTTAATTTAAACGATGTTTTTAGAGTTTACAACCATGGTTTACGATAACAGCTCTGTGTAGCTTATAACCTCAAGTTCCGCACCTACTACTGGTGGATTATCAATGATTTCAAACAAGACATTACGAGCGTAATCACTGAGCAAACCTTCATTGCGTTTTACCATTTGATAAGTACTACCTGAGCACTGTTCCCACTCAATTACTCCATGTGATTCAATAAGTGTCGAGGTGTCATCTGCACCAGAGGATAGACGCCAGTTATCCGGTCCAAAGCTGCCAAATACTTTATAAAATGTATTTCCATTGTGCTTAACTTTAATGATATTCCATCCATCTGGTGCGTAAATTCGTGGCTTATTGGTATCAAATAGAGATCGCATCATAATTCAACTCATAAATAATTAATTTGGTTATAGGCTGGTATTTTTTAACACTGCTCAGCCCTTCTTCGACTATCAGCAGCACCGACAAGAGCGTCATGCAAAGTTGTATCTTTAATTGCTTCTGCAGGTTTAAAACCTAGCAATGAATTTTGAGTACAAAACCACGCATACTTAGCTTCATCTGGTATACAGTTTAAAAAGTGCAAAACATCTTGTAAGACTGGGTAAATCTGCTTTCTATGCTGATTGACTTGAAAAAGAGGGATAACAAGAATGCCTTCATGAACAAAGCCAAAGAGCTTGTTTAAATAGATAAGTTTGTTGATATGCTCTAAGCCGTTATTACCTTTGTAGCCAATCAGATTGGCAAAATCTGCTGCGTTAACAACTGGGTAATTATCAATATTTGATGTTACCAATGAACGCCAAAGCTCAAATTGTTTTTCTTCAAACTCAGTGTTAAACACATCATTACAGGAAGTGGGTGTTACAGCCTTTATAGGGTTCAATATATGGCGTTCGTATTTCTCGCTAATAATGTCTGTGCCAGATTGTGAAGAAAGATAGGCCTGAACTTCCTCTAGCTGCGCTTCTCCTTTGCGCATATACTCAAAAGCAGACTGACCATTGAACACTTCATTGGGTTTCTGCACCCACGCATCAGCTTGCTTTGAATCACTAAAAACGGTTTGGAGCGAGCGGTAAATATTTATTATGCGTGATGCGCACAAAACCGTAACAACTTTATCGATACTAGCTTTATTTATACCAAGCAATTCATTCTGGTCACTTTCATCGATGAACCAAAGCGTCATAATTCGCTTGGACACTTTAACTGCCACATCATATGTTTTATCGTCAATTCGGCCTTCATTTATGCTTTGAATAATGCCAGTAACTACATCTCCTCTAATCATGCTCTCTCCGGTTATTACGTTCGTTGCGAGGTATTTCGCTAGGTAAGTTTTGATATAGCCACTTTTTATCGTGCTTATAGCACCAGTAGTAAGAGGCTCTTACTTGCTTTTGGATTTCGCCACGAGTTGCACTAGGTCGCTTGCGTAAATGAACAATAATTGATTGGCGATGACGATATCGCTTTTGATAAAAACGGAGCTTTTCACGTAGCTTTTTGACCGATGGAAATTGCGTTAGTAACTGTTCTACAGCACCTACTGAACACTCCATAGCCTTTGCTATTTGCTGTGTTTTGAGCCCTTCCTTTAGCATATCTAGAATTTGCTTGCGCTCTGCTGCAAAAAGGTGCTGAGCACGCCTTTCTATTTCAATCCCATTTTGGATTGCTGTAGATTTGGCAAAACCAATACTCACCTTTGCTGCTTTTGCTGATTGACGAAGGCTTTCGCCATTTCTCAGCTTTTTAGTCAACACCTCAATCTGGGATACGCTTACCCTAAGGTCATTATTTTCAGGCGACAAGCTAACTTGCTTGTCATCTTCAGGATTCTCATAAGCATCAAGAAAACTTTCGATGCCACCAAAAAGGGGAATTATTACGGCTAGGTGCTTAAGGGGGTGATGTTGAGCGTCTGGCTGGTACATTAGATTTACCGGAAAAGTACATATCGATTTAAGTCTAAACAATACCTCATAAACGCTATCAGCAAGTAAACCTTGCCAAAAGCCCTCAAGAGAGCCTAGCCATATAGTTTGTCTAACATTGCCACTGGCTGTCGCTAAACCGTTTTGCTTAAGAGCGTTAATATACGTAGAAGTAATTCTTTCAGGCACTAGCTCTTCATGATTTTCTTGCAAAAGACGTGTACTTTGCTCGGCTAGTAAAGAAGAAATATGGGATCCTTCCACTGCATTGAACTCGTCATCAGTTAAACTTTGCGGGGGCAGTACAAATACTTTGCGTTTTCTGCCTGTGCCTTTCAACTTAGCTTTGTGCAAGTAGCATACATTAACCCAAGGTAGTTGGTGTTCACGATGCCAATATGCGACACCAACCTTTTTTAAGTCATTCTCAACGCAATGCGGGCAGTAAAACAACATTTGCTGTTCTGGAATACGATTGGCAAGTAGTGAAAACTTACTATAACCATCACAGCAATCAGACTTGGCCAGTACTTCAAAAACATCGTCGTAAACATGCGCGCGAATAAACGGGCGAAAGTATGGGAGGATCGTATGTTGAGTTAATAGTTTCTCGGTACTGATGCCAGAATAATCTGCTAATGGCTTAACATACGCGGGAAATATGCTAGTCAATTGCTCACCGCTATATTGCATAAATGATTGAAGAAATTGACTATCGCTGCCAGCATGACTCAACGAACCGATCCTACAGAGCCAACTGTATAGTGTTTCGTTAGGGAATGGCGAAGCTAAGCTACTGCACCTAGCGTCGGCCATGATTCACCTATAAACGCCAACCACAGCAAGACGCTTAATGGAGGCCAGTTTCTTGCTTGGTAAGCTCCAACTTCAATGTTTAATACTTTTCCCGTCAGTGCGCGCTCTGGCTGGCGGAAAAAGATATCAAAGCCATTGGATATTACCCAACTTTTGAATTCATTTTGTATTTCTTCAATAGCAAAAATTGCGCGTTCTGTATTGTTACGGATAACCTTTGAATGAAAGTTCTGCACGCCTCGTTGCATAATATGATTGTGACGATGACTAAGCAGGCTTTCTCGACTATTTAATAAGTCAAAACTAGCATGTTCTACCCAATCTAATGTATCGCTTGGTAAGAACTTTATTGGCTCAACCTTTTCGCCACATGCATAGCAAACACCATCGATAGGCGGTAATGGTGCTTCACGCAAGTCTTTAACTTCAAAACCACACCATTTGCATGTTGAGCTCAGCGCTTTTTTGCAATGTTTATAACAGCGAACTACAGATGGCAATTGATGTGCAACATGCCAGTAAGGTGTGCCAAATTTATCTGTATCTTCTTCTAAACATAGATCACACCAACGCCACTTTTCTGCGTACTTCAATACCGAGTTGTAGCGTGTCGTAGGTGTTGATGTTTGCTTCACTCTTTTACGAGTCTTGCTAAAACATCCTTGATACTTGGTCTGTTTGATAATAGAAAATAATTGGCCGTACTTCGCCAGCGGAGCATAATAAGGTAACAACGTGTGTTCAGCTAATGCCTCTATTCTATTTAAGCCCGCACCATAGTGGCGCAAGACATCGTCAACCATTGGGTGATGAACATACTTGGTAGACAACCGCATGGCATTTTCAGACAGTATATTTAAAACCCGTTTATCATTCTTACCGGACAATAAATACCATCTAGCAATAACACTTAGCATATGCTCACCATCGAGCGGTTGTGGCAAAAATGAAACAACGTTATTCATTAGCGCCATCTTGCAGATAGTTCTTCATATCATTGGCATCTATTGGTTTATGAGGCTCCGGCATACCAAAAGGTGTTGAGTTATTTACAGGGACTGCTTTTGCTTGTTTTACACGACGTTTTTCTCGATTACTTTTAACTTCTTTGTCAGTAATACAAACATTTCCATGCTCATCTTTTTCGATTGCTTTTTCAAACCCCTTAATATTGCCTGTACGAAGTTTTTTAGCGCCACTGATATAAGGCTGAACTGACTTTTATACACCGACTCTAAACGCGCTACATCGTCAGTTTTATAAGCTGCTGCCTTCTCTGGATTCTTGTCTCTAAGTTGACACAATGTCTCATGATGTAAGTACGCTAATCTCGTCATCACGGCAGGTAAGCCAGCACTCAAGTGATGAAACCTTTCCCTAAACTTTTCGCCAGGAAGTTTTTTATTTGAGCAAAGTTCAGGCATAAATAGCGCATCAAACATTTTATTGAAAAAGCTATCTGAAAGTCTGTAGGTTGTGAAACGAAACTCTCTATTGGTCAGCATTCTTCGAGCAATTGTGAAGTCTGCCCCGTTATCTTCAACAAGTAGCGAATCTCTTCCTGTGCTGGTTGTTGATAAAATAATAGGGATACCGAGTTTATTAAATAGTGCTTCAAGCGTAGTTAGGTCGGGGGAATCCTTTGTTTTTCTATACTTCAACATGAACTGCAGCTCATCCACATGTACAAGACCTAGGTGATGGATTACAGCGATAAGCTGCATTTGCCCTAAATGTCGCTCGACGCTTCTACTACCACCTTTATCTTTCCACTCATCGTAATAGTTAGTACCTAACGCTTCATCCACGGCGGCAAAAAAGTTTAACGCCAAAGCTTTGGGCGCAGAAGTTGCGGGTAAATCAAACGAAACCCATACCAGTTGGCTTTGTTTGAATGCTTTTCCTGCGAAAGATTCATGATCAATAATCTGCGGAATAAGGCTAAGCGCGGCTCTTATGGTTGTCGTTTTACCTGTGCCGCTATGGCCACTGACCAGCACACTATTAGCGGTTGTTCTTCTCAGCGACTTATCTTTAAATAATTTACCATCTCTAGCTGACTGCGCGACATCAAGCTGAAGCTTGTTTGTTTCTGGTCCCAATGGGGAGTATAAAGAGTAAGCGTGAAGGACTAGGCTCATAAACTTGTTATAAAGTGCATACAGCTGTGGTACCGGGATATGTATCTGGTCTAATTTCAGCAACTCAACCTGCTGATATACCTCCGGCAAGTCCCAGTAGTTATTTTCAATTACCGGCACAGCGGTCAACGATGAAACGATACTTTCTCTGCTAGTACAAACAGGTATAGCAGCTGTTAATGGGTTCTTGTTTAGTGCTTCAACTTGGTGTTGGTTGTATTCTGCTTTAATTCTCATAAGTTACCTTCCTTAGTTTCCATACATCTCATCATCATATTCAGCCAGATATTCTGTCTGCGGTTCATCATAATCATCAATACTCAGTACTTCGTTTGTGCCTATAACGTTCTCAGCTGTCTGAAGCGCCTTTTGAACTTGTTTTCGAGTCTTAATTCCTGTTTGTATTGATTTATTACGATTTGGTGGAGCAAGCTCTAGCTCCGTGCGCTTTTCTTCTCGGCTAGCTTCGGTAACAGAGTCCCAATAGAGTTTTGAAATTAATGCATTATTACGATTCGCATGTTTTAGATCTTTCTCACCGTCGAATAGGTGTAAGACACTTTCCCAATGATGATTCATGAGTGGATTGGCGCCATTAATATTCTTTGCTTCAAGCTTGATATAGTGCCCCTCATCAGTCTTGTGCCAGATGTTATCAATCCAGTCCCTAACTGGTTTTACCATAATTTTGAATGACTTATGATGACGCGCCTTAGCGTAAAGCTTATTTTCTTTGAAATACGGGTGATGGTACTCAACACCTTCGTAATAAACGCAGTCTTTTCGTACTGTTGCTTGCTTCTCTGGCATGAAAGCCCAGCGCACTTTAGCTTCATCTTCCTGTAATGTTTTGCGCATTCGCGAAGGAAACTCCTTAATACTGCTTTCGTATATATCCTGCGGAGTGATACCTGCGTTGTTAGTTATTGCAAAAAAGTTACGACGTTTAGTTCTATCTGCTGATTGATCGTGGTGAATAATCTCTGCGATGACTTCTTTCATTAAATCATCATAATCTAACTCTGCTTGGTTAGAAGGGTGTTGTTCATCACGTCTTGGTGCTTGTGGCATTGCGCCAGGTAGGTAATGAATTTTCTCGTTCAGCACACCAAATTTTCGCTCTACAACCCCTTTTGCATCGCCGCGAAACACGGCTGTTAGGTTAAAAGTTTCTACGCCAATTTCCGACTTCAAAACGCTACGAATTAAGTCATTAGGGTACTCATTACCATTGTCGATTGTAATTTCACGCGGGATGTATCCGGTTGGCCATTGCTTTTTGTCTAGCCGTAAACCATACCTAGCGGCAAAATCTACCTTATCTAAGCAAGCATTTGCTAACGCCATCGCTGCACCTTGCCAATTTGGGCCATCAAAACCGATATACATGCCTACAATCATCGTTGAGTAAACATCAACAACGAGATATAGAACGGGTCTTCCCATGCTATATCGACCCGAATTATCAAACGGATACTTTACGTAAATATCTAAAACAGTAGCGTCAACTTCATAGCGTTGATTTGCACACATTACTCCATCGAAGGAGCTTCCTTGTTTATCCTCGCAATCTTTCTTAAATGCCAGCTCACCAACTTTAAGTTTGAGCAAGTCTGCTCGTCCAATCACCTTCTTAAAGTGATATCGAAACTGATCATATGTAATAAGCCGCCCCTCTTCGTAAGGAATACGGATAACTTGTTTGTTTATACCTTTTCCTCGGATGAGTTCATGACTTAGAAAATTTTTAACAAACAAACGATATGCAAAAGCAAACGTAAAGTTTGGGTGATTTTTCTTAATAAAAGCCGCAACTCTTTTAATCCACTTTTTATCTTGCTTGGTAACCGCGCGTGCTTTAGATCTTATTTTTTTCTTCTTTTTCTTACCGTTTGGGCCACGTTTAGTCGCATTATTTTCCTCATTCTCGCCCATTTTATAACCAGTACCGCAGTTTTTTAATTTGAACGGTAGCAAAGCATTCTTCACGCTTAAGAAGAAAACAAAGCGATTGAGGTGGCGATAGAATAGGCCTTTGTGTTTTACTTCACTTGTTTCAATCAGGTCATTTATTTCATTAGCTACGCCGCTGCCATACAAGTATTGGTCAATCATTTCACTCGTCGAAAGTGATTCAATCTCACGAAAGTTTTTATCTCTTTTTTCTAACCACGACGAGCGCTTCAATTCATTATTGATCCATTGATCACTTTGGGTAAGTATCGTCGGATAGTTATACTGTTCCGTTTTTAGCTTCTTTTTTCGGATCTGCTCTTCTAATTGATCAACAGCCTTAACTGTGGGCTTACGATAGCTTTTATTCCCAGCATCTTCGTCTGCCCTTAAATTTAAATCATAAATTGCGCAATACGACATGTCCGAGCGAATGTGGCAAATTAGCCAATCGATTTCATGCTTTTGGCTGACTAACCGAGATCCTACTGAAATACTCATGAGGCTAGCTCCACAGGACGGTTTAGCTGAAGACACGAAGAGTGCTTTAGTGGGAGCATCTGATGCAGCACAGTATGTTGAAAAAGACTCAACGAAAGGCTGTCACCTAAATTAAGTAGCTTTGCAACTTCTGAAAGTAGAAAAGACAAAGGTTTGCGAAAATAGGTGTTCCATACCGAAATAAATACTGTCAAATACTCAACAAGTAACGGTTTTTCAACGTCAAGATCCCACGCAGGTTCGCAGAACTTGATATTCCAGTATTCCTCTTTAGTGGCGTCCTTTTCTGTAACCTCATGATATTTAACGCTTCTACGTCGCCAGTACTCTCGTTCAATCGCAAATTTTTCCCATGTGCGTATATTCTTACGCTTTTTCTTTCCCTTTAATTCATCACCTCGATGCCAACTAGCGATCTCTTCACCACTAGAGTCGAGTTCAAATATTTGATCGAAGCATTTAAAACTGTATGCTTCTGTGATGACTTGAGTTGCATTATTGGGGTCCAATCGCTGTGCAACAAAGTCAGTTGTCATAACAAATGCTTCAGACGTTTCCCAATTTCTTGCATGTATGAGATTTCCGGCAACAGCAATATCTAGCGTTTCATCGAGATCAAGAGCGTATTGCTCCATCACTCTTATCGTCCCTGGCTTCCAAAGTAATTTGTGATACTTACGAAGTTCGCCATCACTAAGCAAATGTACTTCGCGCTTTTGTTTTTTGCAGAAGTGCCAATGTCTACGACCAACTTTATTTACCTGCCGCACCGTTAGATACGGGCGATAGTTTTCTATATCAGCAATATCTTTTTTCCACTGGTTAAACTTCTTAACCGTTTTTGGTGTTGGTAAAATTTCTTTAGTCATTACGCACTAGCCAATTTAGTTAGAGCAACAAGCTTTCTAACAAGTCGACATTCACCATCACTCAAAACGTGAACAGTTCGACTTTGCTGATTCCATTTCTTATGCTTTTTAACTTGTGCCAGTTCAGGTAAATATTTTTGCTGCATAATCACTAATCTTTTTTCTAAATACTTATATAATATTTACACCACAAAAGGCTGTATGTAAACACAGTAAAAATCACACAGCGTAGACATAACCATTTGTTTTACTTGCGATTCGCAAGTGTTAAGCCTTGTGGTTTTTATCATTGCGAATCGCAAGTTTTGTTTTCAAGATCGATTAAATCTCAATAAGATAGGAGAGAAGAAATTTTGCTTTTTGTTGCAGATGAATCGGTCTTTTCAGGGGTAAAAAATTAGAAAAATTTACCAAAAAAAATGTGAAAAAAATTAGATTTTTTTATCTGGTTGGTTATTTTGTGTACAAAATAAAGATCTTAATCTTCAATTAGGCTAAGTAATTTTGACTCAATTTCGCCAGATGACAGGCTTAAATCGGCGATAATGAATCACAAACCTTCCTCTTGGGTTTCAACTTATTGATCGTAATTATCACCAACGGATTAAATCAGTAAATAAAATTTTTACGTTACGGGCTATTAAGAGCAAACAATAGGCATCCACAAAATGCAAATTACTATTTGCACAAATGAAAGTTAATAGTGTTTAGTTCCAAATTGAATCGAACCACCAATACTATTAATAGGTTGTTAACTAGGTTATATAATAGTTTGCTACACAAAATAATTATGCAGATTTCTATATAACTAACACCATAAATTTAAAGTCAAAATCTGCAATATCAGCTACCGCTACTACCATAAAATGCTCAGTTAAAATGGCCACCTTAAATTACATTGAACAGGCGTCATTGTCAGGAAAACGAAGCCAGTCAGGTAAGCGATTACCCCTCTTCCATTTTCGAATTGAAGATACGAAATGTTCAGGTGAATTAAAAAGCTCTTGCAGCCACTTTAACTCTTGCCAAGCTCCAGACATTGGCCGAAAGGCATGCCACTTGTCATCATGGAATATTTCTATCGTTTTTGCTGCATTGTGTCGGATCTGTCGACCTGTAGTCGACGTTATTTGACACGAAAGATTTGCACCAGTGATTAGGGGGTATATAGGTTGACCATCCAAACCATACACATTCATTCCTGCATCAAAACCTACTCCTTCTACAAAAAACTTTTCTCTGCGCTTCAGAAAATAGGCCGAAACAGTGGATTTTAACGAATTGGTCTCTCTGGCCGCTTCCGCACAACTTTTGTATACTCCAAAGTTGTACATTACACCAGAAGATGGCGTATAACGACACGGCTTGCTATGCTCAGGATAAATAGGCTCGCCAGTTAAAGTATCATACTCATTGAAACCAAAGGGAAAAGGTATTTTTTTTGTCTGATACCTATTTTTGAAGGTATCAAACATACCTGCAGCTGAATTAGGACGAGCAAGATTTAATTGTTCACTTGCTTGCTGAAGCGATGTATAAAAATTGCCGCAAAGCTTATAGAAGTATTTCAAGCGACCACTAGACATGAGCAACTCAGGCTCGATTTCTGGATATGGCCCGCCATCTGATTCCGGTAAATTTAACCCGATCGGGAACGCACCAAAAGTCTTCCACCTTTTTACCTGTGCCATAAAGTTGAAGTATCCGCCTCTGGTATGTTCATACACCTGGTACGCTGCTTTCATATTTTTAACAGGCTCCCCATAGACAATCATTGGGCGACTGCTCATTTCTGTCATTTGAATAGCTGATTTTGCAAGCCTTTTTTCAATGAGTGTAATGGGCCTCTCAGTGTAAAGTGTTAGCCCCTCCTCATCGAGGATATTAAATCCCTGTTCAAAGTGGTCTAACTCAGTCATGAGCCTGAATTTCCTTACAATATTGGCTGCGCTATCGTCCATCGCAACTGCTGCATCCGTTAGAGTTTTAAAGTCTCCTTTAGGTACGCGGTACTTAGGATAAGTATATCGAGATTCCCAGGCTTTCTTGTTCCCATCAAGCTGATTTTGCTTTTTAACTTCAGCAATTTCTTGGACTGAATTTTCGGGATAAATTCCATGCATTTGATCATCTGATAGGTAATTAAACCCACTTGGGAAACAATTTCTAGAAAGCCAACCTGAATACAAAGCTTTAAAGTTTGAGTAACTGTGGCAATAACGTTTTTCAAGGGCTTCTTCAGTTGAAACATTCAAAACCTTGGAGAGGATATCTGCAATTTCCTCGGCACTGTGTGCCTCAAATGCATCCTTGATTCCAGCATAGTTTTGCTTGTTAAATTTGACTGGTGTTAATGCCTTTTCTCTTAACATTTTGGCTACATGCTCTGGCATTTTCAAGCCTCTTACACCATCTCCCCCTTCAGTCAGATTAGTTAATATACCACTGTTATCACACCGTCTTCCCCAATGCTTAATGAGTTGAATTTCAAGCTCTTTGGCTCGCTCATATGTATCCATATTGATCAACTGGATAAGCACATTATCCCTGCCCACATGACGTATTGCGTTATATTTGTGAACGTTCTTGACTGCATCCATATATGTCTCTGTTCCTGCGGCTTCAAGATAATGGAATGCAAAACGTCGTTCTTTACCAATACCAACGTAAAAAGGGAGTGGTTCTCCCTCGTGTACCTTGTCCTGGCGCCGCAATATGTATAGGTAGGCATCTACATTACTCTTCAAAGCCAAGTGTGACCGAACAACTAGATCAATATAAGGAAACGATCTTATTTTCCCTACGAAGGGTATGTTGAAATAAGGGTGTGAAATGGTCTTCTCCTTGCACAGCTATAATGGGAAAGCTAACCATAAAAACAGTGAGCTACGCTATTATTCAATTCTCGATTTATCTAATAAGATCAATGTGATATGTCACACTCACCTCATACAAAACCTGTAGTATTGTTCGTTGTCGTAAGTCGATGCAGCCTGACTTGGAAGTAACCGTGAACCACGGACTGTCGCAAGAACATGTACTACTGCATTTGTTTGTTAATACGTCCTGTAAAATAAACGACACACATATGGCTAGTTTCTTCAGCAACTATTTCAAGCAGTCTATAGAAGCTTAACCATATGTCTGTTTTTGGCACAAAATAACAGCCAGAGTTGATGACATCTATTTATCTAGCCTAAATCAATACCTTTCAACCTGCATTAGCTTCGAGATACATCTAAAACAAATACATCAATAAGTTTTTTTAGCTCTGGTGGTAATTGCTGTTCTATCTCTACTTTTAGCTCATTGGCCGTAGTTATTCCGTGTAATTTACGATTAGCTACTTTTTCACTGGGGCCAAACCAAATAACGAGGTAAATTCCCTGCTGCTCAGCATCAGGGTGAATTGAGTATCGTTCGTAAAGTTGAGTTGTAGCTGCAGAATACAACTCTGAATGCCATTGCCCTTTTGCTTCGATAACAAGAAGCTTTTGCTCCCCTCCAAATGCCTTTGTTGCCGTTATATCAATTCGATTTTGATTTTTAGTTTGATGTTCTGATCTAATAATTATATTCAAAGGCTGAAGCATAACATGAAGGCGCTCGGCAACAATTTCAACTGAATTAACTTCATCTAGTCGACCATAGTTTCCATTGGTATCTTTGTTATAAAAACGATTAGCTGCATTGAACTCCCCACCTTGTATTTCTTTTTGATAGCGTTCTAACGTATGAATAATTAACGCACGTAGTCCTTCGACAGTAACCACCTCATTATTATCTAACAACTCAACAATATCCTGGGCTGATGGTGGCTCAAAATCTCTTAAAGCCAACTTTCTTTGCTGCTCCGCCTTAATACCTTTTAATGGCAAATGAATGTCTTCATAGCATTTATTATGAAGTAGACGATTAATGACGGTAATTGCTTCCTCGGGTACATCACTGTTCATACACCAAATAATATCTGTTATAAATCGATAAGCTACTTCATTTTTGGGGCTACCTGTTCCCCAATGGCTTGGTAAATGGACTTTTGGCCACTTGTCATAGAAAGCAATTAATATAGCCTCAACCATTTGAGAATTAGGTTTAGGCCAGTAAGGATGTTCTCCTCTGTTAAATGACCCCGAACGGCTCTCAAGTAAAAAAATAGACTGCTTATCTGACTTAAGCCAATCCCAATAAGGCTCAGCCTCTTCTAAGGTTAAAAAATAAAAGGCCCTAATAAACCAAAACTTACACTGATTTAGATGTTTTTCGTCACTTTTCATTTCTGGCAATTGTGAAAGTAAGGCATGACAACGGGTACGTATAACGTTATCTAATTTACTTCGCTCAGAGTATTGAGCAGCAATATCAAATAACTCATCTAAAGCATATATATCAAGTTTTTCAAAATGAGATAACCAGTTAATCGCAAGTTCTCCGCGTAACGAAGCGAAAACTTCATCATACTTTAGTAAACCTATCTCTGGATGTTTACAGTTTCCATTAGCCAACTGTGGTTCTAGATATAGAATGAGAAATTTTTTGGCCGACTCGATATCGGGAAATACTAGACGATCTACTTCAGCTTTTAGCGAGTCTCGTTCCGCCTGCTCAAATTCCTGATAGCTCACGCTTAAGTTGGTTCGAAGAGCCAATAACATTGCTGGCTTAACGTTCTCTAGGTGGCCATTTAACCTAAAAATTTCTATGCACGCTGCTAATAATATAGTTTCGACGTACATACATTGGGAAGCGCATTGCAATTCTGCGAGCTTTTCTAAACTAGGGACGTCTGGTTCAATAAAGTCAAGGCATTTGCATAACGCCATTCTTACTAACTTTTCATCCCCTACTTTTTCGTTAATTTCGGCTGGCTTGTTAAGTACTAGGTATGAAAAAAAACGAAGAGCACCAAAATCTTCTCCTTTTTCAATCATCTCTCGATTATTGTTAAAGTAAGCGATGTTTTCTATACGAGTTTTATCCTCTTGATTTTGCCTACGCCTCATAATACGGCGATGTCTCTGCTCCCATTTAACATATTCTTCCTTTCTCGCCATCCTTGCTTTTCTTACCTTTAATGCCCACTTACGCATAAACGCTGGCTTACTATTAGCTTGGCTACGCATATGCTGTTTAATAGGATTTTTATTGCCTTTTTTATTGTCTTGGTGATAGTGAGCTGGGATGAAATGTTCCCATAATTCAACATTATTATTGTCATATGCGAAATCTACAAGAAACTGAATATCATTTGGACGCAAGCACAAGCCTGCATGAGAATAATGCCCATTGAACTTATCGATTCGCATTTGAAAAATAGCGTCACTATTGGTTAGGTTTCCAAATACATGAGCAATAATTTCTTGCCGTAGTTCATGGTTTTCTTGCAGTGCTTTAACAGAAGCTATATCGTTTGTTCTTCCGTATCCCGAGAAGTTTAGATTTTCTACCCATTGCCATATTTGCAATGGCTGTAATGGTGGTTTTGCTAATTCAAAGAAACGATCTAATAGCGCCCCAATAATTTTGCTAATTCCAATACGACAATCACATTCATAAGCTTTTTTGCCACAAGTACAGGCTAAATCTTCACTTAATCGATCTAATAAAGGAGTAACCACGCTAAGTGATAAACTCGAAATCAATGATTTAATATAGTATCGGCTTTCAAATGTTCGTTCAGAACGTTCTGAGCAATTAGAATAAAGTTGAGCACAGTTTCTAAAATAACGTTCTAGCTCTTGTAGTGAAAAATTATCAATAGAGGTTTTGGTTATCACATGAGTTGCAAGTCTTAGTGAATCATTATTTGCCTCATCAATTAATTGTAACACGTCAGGGTAAGTATCATATTCATTGCAATCAAGAAGGCTAATGATAGCTTGCAAGCGAGTAGTAAAGCTTTCGCTTGAACAGTGAACTATTTGCTGCAACTCCACTAAAAGTTGCGAAACGGCAGGTGAACCTTTTAGTAACTCCAAAATAAATTTACGTAAATCACCATCATTATTTGTCGTAATAATCGTTTTGATTTCGGCTACAACCTCCTCTGTGAAGAAGCCTGCCACACTATAACTACGCCAAAAATCGCCACGCCTAAAATATGGATCGGCTACTTCAACTTCAACCAGTCTAGTCAACAGAAAACGTTTGGATGAATGAGATAACTGAGATGGATCTCCATTAGCAATAACAGCGTAAGGATCCAGTTCAATAATTACCCTTTCAAGGTCTTGATTTCCTAACGATGCCATCCAAGCAACTAAGCCACGTAGTTCATCTCGAACTACGCCATTAGGAGCAATTACTGAAAAACATTGTTCAACTGTAAGCGAATCTGATGGAGTACAAATGCGTTTAACAAGGTTAGTAGCTGCGCCATACTCCGCAACTATTTTATGAATAGGTCGGTGTTGGTCGGAATTGTCACCTAGCTTGAACAGCTTAGTCGCTAATAGTGCATTTTGATCATTTTTATCCACCTTTAACAATGAATATATCGAAGGGTAGATCCTGTCTTGGCTAGTTTCGCTTACACTAATACCCTCTGAGCCCGATAAAAGTAGTTTCGCAAAGACTTCTGATGCTAAAGAAACTTTATCCTCTACGGTTAGCGTAGAGTTAACTTTAACTGCATTATTTACTTCACGCGCTAAATGGTACAAGGCTTGTTGGAATATTGTGCTTTTATCTGAAAAGTGTCCGTCGCTTTCTATGTATGCATCAGCAAACAACTTCAAAAATTGAGGGTTAGGTAGTATAGGGCTAAGCTCAAACCTCCCGATTTCAGCATTGAAGTCGTCAAAATCATCTCTACCGGTATGATTAGAATAAATAGCTCTCTGTTCTACTTCATCAAACTCAGAGAGTTTAACAATTAAAGGCTCTTGACCAATAAACTGTTTAAAAACGCTTGATGATGAATTGCCCCACTCCGACGAGCGACTTGAAATTATGACGTAGTTTGGACGTACAGATGAAACCTTGCCTAATAACTTATGAATACCAGCATCATCAATTTTAGCCAGTTCATCAAAAGCATCTAATACTATTGCACCGTCGTTTACTGCAACATCGATATAATTAAATACGCTTGCAGTTATCGTATTTGTATTTAGCTTACGAGCTAAACTGTTTAATAACTCTGTTTTTCCTGCGCCTGGCTCGGCAAGAATAATAATGTATTTAGATTCAGTTAACAGCTGAACCTCAGTGAAAATATGGTCTTCACGAACAAGTCTTCGTTCAATATAAAAGTCGTCGCTCATCTTATTAACAAATAACCAATATGAGAGTTTACTCAAGCAATTTTATTACTGTGACTTTCACATAACTGTAGGAAATTTCAAGGCAAAATATCAATTAAATAATAGTTATTTCCCTGTTTATGCAGCTAACTAATCATCGTGAGTTTATATTTAGTTATAGACTTCTTTTACCACAAAAAAGGCGAATCATTTCTGATTCGCCTTTAACTGCTCTATGAATTACTCAGTCACAAACTTAATTCCGGTCACAAACTTAATTACGACAGTCACAAACTTAATTCCCGACTGACAACTAGTTACTAGTCTTTATAAGTATCCACACTCGGACAAGAACAAATCAGGTTTCTGTCCCCGTATACATCATCAATACGGTTAACCGTTGGCCAGAATTTATTTTCTGCCACTGCTGCTACTGGGTAAACCGCTTCTTTAATAGAATACGCTCTATCCCACTCGCTGGTAATGTCAGCCATAGTATGCGGTGCATTGTGTAATGGGTTGTCATCGCTTGACCACTCGCCAGATTCTACTTTACGCACTTCGTTACGAATACAAACCATAGCTTCAATGAAACGGTCAAGTTCAACTTTTGATTCAGATTCCGTTGGCTCAATCATGAAGGTACCCGCTACTGGGAACGACATGGTTGGCGCATGGAAACCGTAGTCCATTAAACGTTTTGCCATATCCACTTCAGTAATACCTGACTCGGCTTTAATTGGGCGTAAGTCGATAATACATTCGTGAGCAACACGGCCATTTTTACCTGCATATAAAATTGGGTAATGTTGACTTAACTTAGTCGCTAAGTAATTGGCATTAGTAATCGCGTATTTCGTTGCATCTGTTACACCTTTTTTACCTAGTAAGGCAACGTATAGGTAAGAGATACATAAAATACCGGCACTACCGTATGGTGCTGCAGATACTGCGCCATTGCCTTTGTTGTCTTCAGTGATGTTAATCAATGAATGATCAGGTAAGAATGGTGCTAAGTGCGATTTAACGCCGATAGGTCCCATACCTGGGCCGCCGCCGCCGTGTGGAATAGCGAATGTTTTATGTAAGTTTAAGTGAGAAACATCAGCACCAATAAAGCCTGGTGATGTTACGCCCACTTGGGCATTCATGTTTGCACCGTCAAGGTAAACTTGGCCGCCATGTTCATGAATGATATTACAAATTTCTGCAATTGTTGTTTCGTATACACCGTGTGTTGACGGGTATGTGATCATAATACAAGAAAGGTTGTCGGCTAACTCACTTGCTTTGTTACGCAAGTCGTCCATGTCAACGTTACCTTCTTTATCACAGTCAACCACAACCACTTTCATGCCAACCATTTGCGCTGACGCAGGGTTAGTACCGTGTGCAGAAGCTGGAATTAAACAAATGTTACGGTGTGCATCGCCACGGCTTTCGTGGTATTTGTGAATAGCGATAAGGCCAGCGTATTCTCCTTGCGCACCTGAGTTTGGTTGCATTGAGATGTTGTCGTAACCCGTTAATTCAACTAACCAGTCACCTAACTCATCAATCATTTGCTTGTAACCTTGAGCTTGGTCAACAGGCGCAAACGGATGCATGTTAGCAAATTCAGGCCATGATACTGGGATCATTTGTGCTGTTGCATTTAACTTCATGGTACAAGAGCCCAAAGAGATCATTGAGTGGTTCAATGCTAAATCTTTGTTTTCAAGCTTTTTGATGTAACGTAGCATCTCAGTTTCACTGTGATACGAGTTAAATACTGGGTGCGTTAAAATTGCTGACTCACGTTGTAGCTCAGCCGGAATTGACGAATGACCACAGTCAAGTATTTGCTGATCAAGCGCTGCAACGTCTAAACCGTGCCCTTCACCTAATAAAATGTTAAATAAACGGTCGATGCTTTCACGAGTGGTGGTTTCATCTAATGAAACACCTACTTGGCCTTCAACGTCGGTACGTAAGTTAACGTTGTTAGCTAATGCACGAGCAACAATTTCTTCTTTGTTGTCAACATTAAATGTTAACGTATCAAAGTAATGCTGGTGAATTGCCGTTAAGCCTTTGCTTGCTGTACCTAAACATAAAATGTCAGTAAAACGGTGAATACGTTCAGCAATAACTTTTAAGCCTTTAGGACCATGGTAAACCGCGTAAAACGCTGCCATGTTCGCTAATAATACTTGTGCTGTACAAATGTTTGAGTTGGCTTTTTCGCGACGAATATGTTGCTCACGTGTTTGCATTGCCATACGTAGTGCTGGGTTATCGCGAGTATCTTTTGAAACACCAATAATACGGCCAGGTAATGAACGTTTGTATTTGTCAGATGTTGTAAAGAAGGCTGCGTGTGGTCCGCCGTAGCCCATAGGCACACCAAAACGTTGGCTTGAACCAATAACTGCATCGGCACCTAATTCACCCGGTGCTTTTAATAGCACTAAGCTCATAATGTCTGCCGCTACTGCTACAATACCTTTTTTCTCGTGTACTTTTGCAATTAATGCTGAAATATCGCGTACTTCACCGCTAGCACTTGGGTATTGTAGTAGGGCACCAAATACGTCGTGATCTACTACTTCATCAGCCGGCGCAACGATAAGATCAAAACCAAACATTTCGGCGCGTTGTTTCACAACGTCGATCGTTTGTGGGTAAACATCTGATGAAATAAAGAATAAGTTTGATTTTTTATTTTTAGATACACGCTTAGCTAAGGCCATAGCTTCTGCTGCTGCAGTGCCTTCATCTAATAACGACGCTGACGCTAGGTCTAAACCTGTTAGGTCTAAACACATTTGCTGGTAGTTTAATAATGACTCTAAACGACCTTGGGCAATTTCTGGTTGGTAAGGCGTGTATGCCGTGTACCAGCCTGGGTTTTCTAACACATTACGTAAAATAACGTTTGGTGTTAGTGTGCCGTAGTAACCTAAACCGATATGGGTATCGTTAACTTTATTTAGATTTGCCACTGCTTTTAAGTCAGCTAGAGCTTGAACTTCTGTTTTACTTTCTTCAATCGCTGGTAAGTTTGCTAAGCGAATGTCTGAAGGTACGATTTCGTCGATAAGTGCGTCAACAGACTCGGCGCCAATGTCGTTTAACATAGCTTGAGTTTGTTCTGCATTCGGGCCAATGTGGCGACGAATAAAGTCTTGAGTTTGCTCTAAGTCTTTTAATGATTGAGTAGTCATAAAACAGCTTCTCTATAAAATAGCTTACTGATTAACTTGAGTTAATCGTAATTAAAATATTTAAATAAAAGAAAGCCCCGGTATTCAGATGAATCTTCGAGGCTCAAATAATTCTGTAGCTAAGATAATCGATATTTAGGCAAAGCCGTCAAAACGGAAATTGCATGAGCTTAGTAAGCTAAGTGATTGCAATTTACTGCGCAGACAATGCAGCATAAAATCGATTAGCGACGCTAAATTAATCTTCGTCGATTGAGTTTGCGTAGCCTTCGGCATCAAGTAAGTTCTCTAACTCACCTTCGTCTTCAATTTTCAACTTGAATAACCAACCGTCACCAAAAGCGTCAGAGTTTACTAACTCTGGAGAGTCTTCAAGGTCTTCATTCACTTCGACAACTTCACCAGTAACTGGAGCGTAAATGTCAGAAGCCGCTTTTACAGACTCTGCAACAGCAACGTCGTCGCCAGTGCTTACTGTGTCACCAACATCTGGTAATTCAACAAATACCATGTCACCTAAAAGATCTTGTGCGTGTTCAGTAATACCAACAGTAACAGTACCGTCACCTTCGTTACGAACCCACTCGTGTGATGTTGCATATTTTAATTCTGAAGGAATGTTGCTCATTGTTTTGTTCCTAATCTTTATTTTTAAATTTGTTTTAACTTTACGTTCTATAGTTTGAAGCTCGGCCTTTGCCAGTCAATCATACTATAGCCTAAATATTGTGCATTATTAACCTAGATTAATAACATTAAAGCTAGATCAAAGTTTTTAAAAAACTTTCTTACCGTTACGCACGAAGCTTGGCTTAATTACTTGAACTTTAACTAGCTTTTTACGCATTTCAACTTCAACTGTGTCACCTACTTTAACACTACGCGGTACACGAGCCATCGCAATACTGTGACCTAATGTTGGTGAGAAAGTACCAGAAGTAATAACCCCTTCACCGTCAGTTGTAACCACTTTAAGGCCAGAGCGTAATACGCCTTTTTCTTCAAGTACTAAACCAACAAGTTTAGGTTGGTCGCCAGCAGCACGTTGCGCTGCTAATACTTCACGGCCATTAAAGTTACGATCTTCAGGCTCCCAGCTAATGGTCCATGCCATGTTAGCTGCCAGTGGTGATACGCTTTCGTCCATGTCTAAGCCGTATAAGTTCATACCGGCTTCTAAACGTAAAGTATCACGAGCACCTAAACCACATGGTTTAACACCAGCGTCTAGAAGTTGCTGCCAAAGGTCAGCGGCTTGTTCAGCAGGTAAAGCGATTTCATAACCGTTTTCACCAGTGTAACCGGTAGTGGCAATGAATAAGTCGCCTGCTTGTGCAGAAAAGAATGGCTTCATGCCATCAACAGCGGCAGTTTGTTCTGCATTTAATAATGTTGCTACTTTCGCTTTTGCTTGTGGGCCTTGTACGGCGATCATGGCAAATTCTGGACGTTCAGTTACGGTAACGTCAAAATCAGCTGATTGTTCTGCAATCCACGCTAAGTCTTTTTCACGTGTGGCTGAGTTAACCACTAAGCGGTAGTCAGTTTTTGTAAAGAAGTAAACGATTAAATCATCAATTACGCCGCCTTCGTGGTTACACATACCCGTGTAAAGTGCTTTACCAGCAACATCTAATTTAGCAACATCGTTGATCACGAGTTTACGTAAGAAGGCTTCTGCGTCTGCACCTTTAACGTCAACAATAGTCATGTGTGAAACGTCAAACATACCGGCATCGGTGCGTACTGCATGATGCTCTTCAATTTGAGAACCATAGTTGATTGGCATATCCCAACCGTAGAAATCAACCATTTTGGCGCCAGCTTCAATATGCTTAGCATGTAATACTGTTTTATTTGTCATCGTACGTTCCACTTACGTTAGTTGTTTCATCTTAGTTTTCATGTGCTATTGCTAAGTACTATGTATTACTTATCAAGTAAAACTAGGATAAAGACGGAAGATTTACAAAAAGTGAGCAAGATTATAACTGCGCGACGCTGTTGATTCAACAGATAAAACGGCTTTTAAAAAATTTAAAATGGACAAATAAAAATTTTCCAAATTTAATTTTCAAAAGTACACCTTTAAAAAATTAAATTCCACAGCGAGGTTGTAAATATCCTCAGCAGCAAATTAAAATTTTATCTGGAAAAAAAGAATTAAAAAAATGCTGTGTTTAACCAGTTAACTTTGCATTAACTGGTTGATGAAAATGGCACTTTCTTGACTTGGTGGTCAACAAAAATAACGTTGTCGTACTACTTAGCGTGCTGATATGTTGGTTTGGCGAGTTCGGGCAATTGGCCTTTAAAACCTAAGGCTTGGTTTACCATCAGTGTTTTTGCCGGTTTAATTGTATTAAGCAGTGACATACCTAAGCCACGAATTAACTTTACAGCGCCTTGTTGTGGTGAAAATGCTTGTTTTATCGCTTCCATAGCCGCAATCATTTCCGCCGCTTCACTTTTACGCCAACGAGCAAATTGTTGCAGTGATTTATTGCTATACCAAGCGTTGCTGTCAATATCGCCATTTGCTTGTGCTTTTATCAACTGCTGGGCAATGGTTTGTGCCAGTGCAGCCGCATCGAGCAAGCCTAAATTAACGCCCTGCCCCGCTAACGGGTGAATAGTATGGGCAGCATCGCCCACCAAAACAACGCGGTCTTTAACAAATTCTTGCGCGAAGCGCATGGTTAATGGATGGGTAAAACGTTCACTTTCCAGTGATACTTGTCCTAACTTGCCATCACTTGCGGCAGTGATTTCTTTAGCAAATTTTTCTGCTGATAAGGCTGTAAGTCGCTCAGCCTCTTCTGGGCTTGTTGACCAAACAATTGAACATAAGTCATCTTGAAATAAGGGTAATAACGCTAACGGACCAGACTCTAAAAACACTTGCCATGCTGTATTGTGATGACCTTGCATGCATTTAACCGTAGCAACGATGGCGTGATGGTCGTAATCACGAAACGTTAACGGTACTTGCATTTGCTGACGTACCCACGAGTTGGCGCCATCGGCACCCACCACCAATTTAGCCATTATTGGCATTTGTGTATTGCCTGTTACATTGTTGGCTTCAAAAGTGGCAAACACTTCGTTATCACTAAAACTTAACTGCTGTAATTTATTATCGGTAAAGAAGTTAATACCGCTGTCTTGTTGAGCCTTATGCCATAAAGCATTGCGAATGACTTTATTCTCGATGATATAGCCTAGTTGTTCTGGCGCAATTACCGAGTGGCTAACATCTGATAGTGAAAAATCTAATTGCCCATAACCCGCTTTATCCCAGATATGCATGTCAAAATATGGCTGAGCACGTTGAGCAATTATATCGTGCCAAACATCGAGGTTAGTGAACATTTGTTGGCTTGCGGCATTAATGGCACTAACTCTTAATTCTGGCTCATCGCCCAATGCATCGACAGGCGTATTGTCAACAATGGCGATGGTTAGCTGAGTCTGCTGACGAATAGCAAGTGCCAGTGTTAAGCCCACCATGCCACCACCAACAATTAATAAATCAAATTTTTGCATTATTTTTCACATTTATTTAAATAACTAATAGCGCTATCACTATTATTGAATCGTTAATGTTTTTACTTAATATCCCATGGTTTTCTTAACCAAAGCGTTTTTCAAACTAGGTAAATAATTTAATACTTTCAAGCCAATGTTTCGCCCTGCGACTAAAGGCGGTAATTCATTTGAAAACAAGGTCACTAAAGAGTCGGTTAAGGTGATCACTTGTTTTTGATCTTGCTTACGTGCGTGTGCATAAGCCATTAAATGTTGAAAATCACCAATATCTTGTTGCTGTGCCAAAGCATGGCGAATTACATCGGTCATATCACTAACATCTCGTAAGCCTAAATTAAAACCTTGGCCGGCAATAGGGTGAATGGTGTGTGAGGCATTACCAATTAATGCCATTCGATGATAAACCTGGTCTTTAGCTTGCAATAGCTTTAACGGGTAAACCACGCGCTTACCCACTTGTGTGATGTTACCTAACCAAAGGCCAAAAGAGTTTTCTAATTGCTTGGCAAATTCATCTTCAGGCAAATTCAACATTTGTTCAGCTAATTCTGGGGGCAACGTCCACACTAAAGAACATCGCCCATTATTACTTGGCAAAGCTGACAGCGGCAACATAGCAATCGGACCCGTTTCGGTAAAACGCTCATAAGCAATGTTTTGATGATGTTTCGCGGTACCAACATTAGCAATTAGTGCGGATTGCTGATAATCAACACTGGTTGAGGCTATCTTGGCAAACGCTCGACATGTAGAATGAGCACCATCACAAGCTAACAGTAATGCGCACTTAAGCTGTATTCCTGAATTTAATGCAATATTAACTTGCTCACTTTGCCAGTGAATATCACTAATACTGTCAGGGGCAAACCAAGTAATATTCTGCTTAAGAGCCAAAGCTTTTAACAGCGCACTGCCAATAAAAGACATTTCGGCAACATAGCCTAAGGCATCAACTTGGTGATGCTCTGCATAAAGTCGAGCTTTTCCGTAGTGGCCGCGATCTGAAATATGAATATTACTGATTGGCTCTGCATGTGCTTGCAAATATTGCCACGCGCCAACATTTTTTAAATATTCAGCACTGCCATGCGATAACGCTAAAACACGATCGTCAAAGCTTTTTGAAGGATCGGTTAAAACGGGGTTAGCTTCAACAATTGCAATACGCAAAGGAGATTGCTGATGATTAACAAGACTAGAAAGACTTAACGCCATTAAAGCACCTGACAAGCCACCACCAGAAATAACCACGTCAAAATGTTCATTCTCTGCTTTATTAGCCTGGTCGCTTTTCGAGCCATGCTCACTGTTATTCATCGTTAACCTATTATTTTACTTGTTATATTAATAACAGAAAGTTTAACCTGTTATATAGGTTATCACTTTGTGTTTAATCAATGCTTTACCGGTTTCATTTGCGATTAGCCATCAAGTGCTCAATATCTGCGATAGTTTTTGCGGCATTAATTGTTAGGTTTTCAAAGCCAGTTTCAGTAACGGCAATATTATCTTCAATACGAATACCTATGCCACGCCATTTTTTATCGACACTTTCATCATTTAGTGGAATATAAATCCCTGGCTCTATGGTCATCACCATATTGGCCGCAAAAGGACGCAGTTGTTCTCGCTGCTGATTGGCATGATAATCACCAACATCGTGCACATCTAGTCCTAGCCAATGACCTAAACCATGAATAAAGTATTTTTTACAAGCACGCTGCGCCAATAATACGTTTAAATCACCTTTTAATATGCCTAAGTCGTATAATCCTTGCGTTAGGAAATTACAAACAAGACGATTCAATTCAGCAAAAGTTTGCCCAGGTTTAATCGCTTCTATAGCGAGGCTTTGGCTATCAAGAACCAGTTGATAAATTGCTGCTTGTTGTTCATTAAATTTACCATTAACGGGAAATGTGCGAGTAATATCCGCTGCATAACCCGCCAGCTCACCGCCAGCATCAATCAATAACAAGTCGCCGTCATTGAGTATTTCGTCGTTGTCAGTGTAATGAAGAATATTAGCGTTATCACCACCAGCAACAATAGAACTATAGGCAGGTTGACGAGCACCATTACGTGCAAACTCATGCAGTAGCTCAGCTTCTATTTGGTACTCATATTTACCAGCCCTTGTTTTTTGCATAGCGCGTTGATGGGCAGCACCACTAATAACATTCACTTGTCGCATAATATCAAGTTCAGCAGTCGATTTATGTAAGCGCATTTCGTGAATTATATCACTGCAATCTAGTAAAGATTTAGGCGCTTTAGCGCCTGTGCGCACAGCCTTTCTAATATCAGCCAACCAAGCCATAACTTGCTGCTCGAACGTTTGCTCTGTTTGCTGACATATCAAAACCGCTTCTTTACCTTCAATTAATGGTAAAAGTTGTTCGTCTATTTCTAAAAAACTAAAACATAAGTCAAGTTGATAGTCTTTTACCGCGGCAACTTGGCCAACACGCCGACCATGCCACACCTCTTGCAAAGCATCTTTTTCACGTGAAAACAAAATACTTTGTGCTTGCCCATTGGCATCTTTTACTAACGCTAAAATAGCATCGGGCTCATTAAAACCTGTTAAAAAGTAAAAGTTTTTGTTTTGGCAAAATGGATATTCAGTGTCATTACTGCGAGTCACTTCCTTCGCAGCTGAAATAAGGGCAATGCTGTTAGCGGGCATTTGCCCGATAAAGTCGCTTCGACGCTGGCAAAACTCAGCAGCAGGTAATAAGGTGTTTTTGATCATTGATGTCAATTTCAGGTTAGATAATTGATGAATAACATAATTACTTTATTCAACTTAAAAATTAGTGCAAGGTTGCTTCTTTATCTTTCGACTTAGGTGGTGTGCCTAATTCGGTAAAACACAACAGGGCAGATATTCTAACGTATTCAGCAATTTCAAAATAAGCTTGTTCGGTATCTTCGTCTTCTTCCATGTCATCAGACAAATTAGCAATTTCGCCAAAATCAGCTAGCACTTCTTTTACGTCGTCAGAGAAAGAAGAATTTTTACTTTGCTGTAATCCAAAGCCTAAATTGAAACCCTGCACCCATTTACCAAGTGCATGACCACGTTCAACAATTGAGTCATCATCATCTGGCAGCATCAATTGAAAACTGTATGACTCATCTAATATTTGTTGCCAAATATCACTGTAAATATCTTTAACTAAACCTTTAACTGCAACAGGTAAACCTTCTGCGTTATTTAACATGTCGTTGACCATAGCAATATAATCACTACTTTCAAACTCAAAGCCAGCAGAAATCAAACCTGTAAGAACACCGTGAATTTCTGCTGCATGCGCTTCAACACTTTCGCTGGTTAAAATAGCTTGTGCAGAGGAAAAATCTAATGAGGAGTTGTCAGTCATAAAAATATAAATTCAATCGAGGGGATATTAGCGGCTATCGTAACACTGGCCTTACTTTGATTCCAGAAAAAACCATAGAGATCACTTGCATAGTGCAACACTCACCGTTATAGTTCCTCTTTATGGAGGCTAAGTTTTAGTAATTATTTACTTTTCTTAGAGTTAATTCATATTAACGACTTTCCATTAGCGTAAAATATACTGAGTTATTTGCTCAGTGAACTAACCGCCAGCGTTGAGAAAAACTAGAGAATGAGCCAACACACTGTAACAATAAATGTTGCCAACAAACGATTAAAAATCGCTTGTCCTGCTGGTCATGAATCGGCGTTATTGCAAGCCGCCGATGAAATTAATAAGCGCTTAGAGCACGACGCAAAAAAAAGCCACTCCGCTAAAACACCAGAACAGGCATTAGTGATGATGTCACTCAATCTTGCCAACGACCTCATTCAAGCACGCAATGAACTCGCTCAAGAGCGTGAAGAAATGCAAAGTAAAATAGAACTCCTACAAGCGACCATTGAGCAAGCAGTAAATCCTACTAAAACGGCATAAACCAGCCTTTAATTGTACAAAATTCAAACTACTGTTTTTGTTGTTGTCTAAAGAAACTTCAATTTGTTCAAGCAATAAGCATTCAGGTCTTACAAGTAATAAAATACTTAATACCACTAGCATTATTAGCTATAATGAATTTGTCTTCTGGAGTGTTCGTTTGCGAACTACGTCCCTGAGCCGATAAGTTTTACCTAAGGATGTTGACTATTAACTATTGTGCAAGCCCGGCTCGTATCGGGAAGCCTACGGTTAGCATGATATTTCCGCCCTGAACACCCGGTGTTCAGGACTAATGTGAGCTGCGGCATTCTGGAAGTCACCTTTCCTGTATTCATAACAATATCAACGATATTTCCGCGCACTCTCTAGAAAAGCACCCGCTATTAAAGGCTAATGGGAACTGCGGCATTCTGGAAGTCACCTTTCCTTTTATTCATGACAATATCAACGATATATCCGCGCACTCTCTAAAAAAGCACCCACTATTAAAGGCTAATGGGAACTGCGGCATTCTGGAAGTCACCTTTCCTGTATTCATAACAATATCAACGATATTTCCGCACACTCTCTAAAAAAGCACCCACTATTAAAGGCTAATGGGAACTGCGGCATTCTGGAAGTCACCTTTCCTGTATTCATAACAATATCAACGATATTTCCGCACACTCTCTAGAAAAACACCCGCTATTCAAGGCTATTGTCAGCTAAAATTATTTGCTTCTAATTCTTCTATGCGATTAAACATATTAATAACTTTAGCTAATACGAGAGTGTTGCTTGCCTTGAGTGAAGTCCGGCCTTGGTAGCTTGTCTAATATACTGTAAAGATAAATAACAAACAGTGTTAAGACTGCAGTAATAAAAAACAACCAAGAGCCACCAAAATGGTCAAGAATAATCCCACCACCTAACGGTGCAATTGCAAAGCCAAACTCGTAAAACGAAGCAGCGCCAAAATATGCACCACGTAAATGCTCTGGAGCTAAGCGGTCAATATGCACATTCATGGTAGGAAATAGAATAGTTTCCGCTAAACTCATAACCACAATAGCGCCAATCCACCCCCAAAAGAGTGTTAATGGATTAACTGCCAGCCATACTTGCGAACACATCAGCAACACTAAACCTACTTGTATTCGGTTAACCAAAGCTAAACTCGCCATGAGTTTTAATAATAAGAATTGCGTTGAAATAATAACAATGGCATTGGTAAAGATCATTGCTGAGATAAGCTCAAGTAAATCAGGTACTTTTGCCCTTGTTAAGTATTGTATTAACGAACTATCCATTTGCGCATATATAAACATGCACAAAATATTGGCAAAAATTAAGCATTGCAGTAACTTATCAGTAATTAGTACATTAAGAATTTTATTATCTTTAGCGCTTGTTTTTGTTCTTTCTTGCGCTATTGTTGATGCTCTAACTTTGCTAGTGGTTTCAACATGTTGTTTGTTATGTTGCTCAAACCCCCACCATAAAATAACTAATAAGAATGCAAATGCGCCAGCAGTGATGTAAAAACTTGACTGCTCTCCTGTTAAGCCGAGCCACAATCCCAACATTGGCCCGACGGCACAGCCAACATTAATAACAAAATACAATGATTGCATCGCAAGTTCGCGGGTACTGTTATCTTTGATAATATCGCCAATTAACGCCGAGGTTAACGGTCGCCACAACGCAGTTGCGACCGAGCATAAAGTTATGACGATGGTATAGCCAGCAATAGAATTCACTTGTGCTAACAAAGAAAAAGAGATGATATATAACATACCACTAAGGTACATTAGTGGCCTGCGACCAATTCGATCAGATAGCGCACTACCAACAAAGCTCACTAACACAGAAATAATGGCAGCGCTTGACAATATAAGCCCGACATTGGTGGCTGACAAAGCAAAATTTTCATAGAGAATCACGGCCAAGAATGGCCATACCATGTAATAACTTCCGCGTGTAATGAACGAACCAAATAATAAAATCCACATTAACAATGGAAATTGTTTAATTCGTGCTAGTGATACATGGCTTTTCATGGTTATCTTTTTACCTTATATTTCAATATTCAAGCATATATATAAACAAAAAACTTTACAATATTTTTATCAAGCTGAAACAAATTCTCTGTGCAACTTTACTATTAATTAATAGACCTACTTTGCCTGTTGATAATATACTTAGTGCAAGATAATTGTTCCCTTTGTAAAACTGCACTAAACCTAATGCCCACAAACTGTAAACTAAATATTCAAACACCTGCAATGAGTCAATTAGAGAGCGAGCACATTAGTGACAATCGACCCATTGGAATTTTTGATTCTGGTATTGGTGGTTTATCTATTATGCAGTGCATTGCTAAGCAACTTCCCAGTGAAAACCTTATTTATGTTGCAGATACATTACATGCCCCATATGGTGAAAAATCCACGCAATTCATTCAACAGCGCGTACATGAAATTGCTAAATGGTTTATCGAAAAAAACACCAAAGCAATAGTTGTTGCATGCAATACCGCTACCGTTAGTGCCATTGATAAGCTTCGTGAGAATATTAATATTCCAGTAATAGGTGTTGAGCCAGCAATTAAACCCGCAGCTAGTTTAAGCAAAAATAAAAAAGTGGCTATTTTAGTAACCAAGGCAACGGCAGAAAATCAGCGTTTTTTATCCTTAGTAAATCAGTACCGAAATAATAGTGATGTGTACATTCAACCTTGCCCAGGCTTAGTTGAACTAATCGAGCAAGATCAAAAAAATTCAGCAAGCTGTAAAGACTTACTTTCAAGCTATTTACGCCCCCTACTCGAAAAAGGTGTAGATACTATAGTATTAGGGTGTACGCATTACCCATTAGTAAAATCTTTGATCAGCGACATTTGTGGTAAAAATATCATGATAATGGAAACTGCGTTGCCTGTGACGGAACAATTACAAAGGCGACTTAACTCAAAACAATTACTTAATAACAATAGTCAAATAGGCAGCACACATTTCTTTAGCTCGAAAAATTGCGCGGCACAACAGCAACTTTTTTCTCATCTTTGGCAACGCCCTCTTATCGTCAATAAATTTTAAAAGCATTTTTCCTGACTTAAAACGTCGAAATATGGCGTTATTTTGTCTTAATTTGACTTAGCACAAAGACGTTTAGCCATCTAGGCGTAAAAAACTCTAGGAAATAGTTAACTAAACGGTTAGAATGTCGCTATTAAAACGGATATTGTTTTTCAGCTTATTTATACAGAGGTTTTATGTCTACACACCTTTTTACTTCTGAGTCAGTGTCAGAAGGTCACCCGGATAAAATTGCCGATCAAATTTCTGATGCGGTATTAGATGCAATTATCGCAAAAGACAAGAACGCACGCGTTGCTTGTGAAACTATGGTAAAAACCGGCGTTGCCATTATTTCAGGCGAAGTATCAACTAATGCTTGGGTTGATTTGGAAAAACTAACCCGTAAGGTTATTAGCGAAATTGGCTATACCTCATCAGACGTTGGTTTTGATGGTGAAACCTGTGGCATTATGAACTTAATTGGTCAACAATCACCAGAAATCGCTCAAGGTGTTGACCGCTCTAGCCCTGAAGAACAAGGCGCAGGTGATCAAGGCTTAATGTTTGGCTATGCAACTAACGAAACACCAACCTTAATGCCTGCACCGTTATACTATTCACATCGTTTAGTGGAACGCCAAGCCGAGGCGCGTAAATCAGGTGTTTTACCTTGGTTACGCCCAGATGCAAAATCACAAGTAACGTTTATTTATGAAGACAATAAACCTGTTGCTATTGATACTGTGGTACTTTCTACTCAGCACAACCCTGACATTAAACAAGAAGATTTAGTGAATGCGGTAATGGAAAACATTATTAAGCATGTGTTACCTGAAGAGCTATTAACTGCCGACACTAAATATCACATTAACCCTACCGGTCGTTTCGTTATCGGTGGTCCAGTAGGTGACTGTGGTTTAACAGGTCGTAAGATTATTGTTGATACTTATGGCGGCATGGCGCGTCATGGTGGTGGTGCATTCTCAGGTAAAGATCCATCAAAGGTTGACCGCAGTGCTGCGTATGCTGGCCGTTACGTTGCTAAAAACATTGTAGCTGCTGGTTTAGCAGATCGTTGTGAAATTCAAGTGTCTTATGCTATTGGTGTTGCCGAGCCTACTTCAATTTCTGTTGATACCTTTGGCACAGGTAAAGTCTCTGAACAGCGCTTGGTTGAACTAGTACGTGAACATTTTGACTTACGCCCATACGGCATTACTAAAATGTTAGATCTTCTACATCCTATGTATCAGCAAACTGCAGCATACGGACATTTTGGTCGTGAACCATTTGAAATGACAGTAGGTGATGATACCTTTACGGCCTTTAGTTGGGAAAAAACCGATAAAGCTGAAGCTTTACGTCAAGCAGCAAATATTTAAGTAAACATTAATATTTGGGTTAGCGATAAATTAACGCTTTCTTTCAGATGTTAAAAAACGCAGTCTAATTAGACTGCGTTTTTTTATGCTTACTAGGGTTAGTTAACTAAATCTAGCTCCCCTTGTAATTAGGTTACTCATAACGCAACGCACTTATTGGATTCTTACGAGCGACTTTTGCGGCATTGGTGCCAACGGTAAACCAAGCAATAAATAATGATAATGCGCCGACGAATAAACAAATAGGCAATAACCAAATTTGCTCAATTCGATAAGGAAACGACTCCAGCCAAGTTAACATAGCGTATGCGGCAATAGGCCAGGCAATAATATTAGCCAATACGACTGGTTTCGAGAACTGCCAAATTAACAACTTAACGATATCTTTAACACTCGCCCCCATCACCTTGCGAATGCCAATTTCTTTGGTGCGACGCTCAACGGTAAAGGCAGACAAGCCATATAAACCTAAACATGCAATAATTATAGCTAATACAGAGAATGCTAAAAACAATTGCGCCATTGTTAGTTCGTCTTGATATTGCGCTTGCATCATCTCTGACAAAAACTGCAAATTAATCGGTTGCAGTGGCACATTAGTTTTCCATACTTGCTCAATTTTCTCTATTAATTGCGGTAAGCGTTCAGAATTAAGTACCGCCGAATCAACAGTGATATTCGCAACATTAAAACGGTTAGAGTTCAGCATAAATGCTGTGGCGCGAATACCAAATTTGATCGATCTAAAATGAATATCTGGTATTACACCAATCACAGTTAAATCTTGTTTACCTAAGGTTAGTGTTTTTCCGATAATCCCCTCTGGAGTACTAAAACCAAATTTGACCAAGGCACTTTCATTTAAAATAACACTAGCCTGGCCGCGCTCTGTTGCATTTTCTGCAACTGGCGTTATTTGGTCATTACCAAAATTCTCATCAAATAAACGCCCAGCAATAGGTTTAACTTTGTAAGCTTCAAAAAAACCATAGTCCATATTGTGATAATTGAGTAACGTCGGTTCAACCTTTTTTCCACCTTCATCAGTCCCTAGCAAGGTAAAGTAATTATTGTTTTCATTATCTTGTGTAGGTGCTTCTGATGAAAATGTTACAGAAGTTATTTCTGGAATATTTAACAATTCTTGCTTTAAGCTCGGTAAATTACCGCGAGCCGGACGAACATTTAACACAAGTTTATTGTCACTTTGGTAACCAACATCGACAGAGTTTGAATACAGTGTTTGTCCAAAAACAACTAAGGTAGCAATAACTAAAACAATTGAAGTAGTAAACTGAAATATCACTAAGACACTGCGTAATTTAGCTGAATTTCCAGATTCGCCACTTTTACTCGACTTTAAAATATGCCCTGGTAAAAACCGTGAAAGATACATGGCCGGATAGATTCCAGCACCAATACCAACAACGGTTGCAACAACAATAAGCGACAATAACAAATCAGGTTCATTGAACAGTCTTAGTGCCAATTGTTTACCTAAAATATCATTGTATATAGGCAAAACTAACTCTGACGCCGCAATAGCAAACAGTAGCGCAACAAAAACAATCACTATTGCTTCACTTAAAAACTGTATCGCCACTTGCAAACGGCTCGCACCCAGTACTTTACGCATTGCTACTTCTTTGGCGCGCTTGCTCGCTTTAGCGGTTGATAAATTCATAAAATTTATACAGGCAATCAGCAGAACAAGTAACGCAACAACGGTAAAGGTATTAATCATTTCCTGATCGCCCATTGGCGTAATATCTCCGATATTACCAGCGTGCTTTTTGGCATTGAGGTGTAAGTCTGTAACTTTCATGACTGGTTGTTTCGCAAAGTCAGTAACTTGCATACCGTTACTTTGCTCCCCTAATAGTTCTTTAGACATTTCAACTAATGGACTTTCATTATTCATCCAGTAATCAATACGTTCTTGCAACTGCATAGGTGTTATACCTGCATTCAGTTTGAAGTAGGTGTAAACATTCACACTAGTCCATGTATCTAATATATTGTTATTTGGCGGAAATAGTGCTGGCTGTAAATAAAACAGCATATTAATATTCAAATGTGTTTCATCGGGTAAATCTTTTAGTACGCCAGTAATTCTCACGTCGCTAGGAGGGTTACGACCAACACAACAAACCGTTAAGGTTTCGCCGATCACGTCGCTGCGACCAAAATACTTTTGCGCAAATTCTTCTGTAACTAGCAAGTTCATTGGTTGATTAAACGACGTGGCTCTCGAACCATGTACAAATGGCAGATCAAAAACATCGAAAAAGCTGCCATCTGCTAAGGTAATTGCTTCGTCAAAAGCATTATCGTCTTTACGAACGGTTAATGACCATTGTATTAAACGTACACCGGTTTCTATTTCATTTTTTGCGTAGTCTCGAATGGCTTCCATCATTCGTCCGGCCGAACGCACCGTTAGAAATGGTGCTCTGTCTGGCATAGTGTAGGCAGTATGCATACGTACTAATCTGTCACTGTCTTTTAACCATTTATCAAAGCCTGTTTCTTCTTTAACAAACAACATGATCAAAATACAACTCATCAAAGCTATGGCTAATCCAAAAATATTAATTGCTGAAAAAACACCATTTTTGATGATATTTCGCCATGCGGTAATTAGGTAATTTTTAAACATAGTGCCTCCTATGCAGCCTTAACACTTTCGGTAACCACATGGCCATCAAACAAGTTAATTGTTCGTTTGGCATAATCTGCATGGGCTGGGCTGTGCGTTACCATTACAATTGTTGTGCCTTCATCATTTAAGGTTTGCAGCATTTCCATCACTTCTTGGCCATGCGCACTGTCTAAGTTACCAGTCGGCTCATCGGCAAGAATCATTTTCTGATCCCCGACTACAGCGCGCGCGACAGCTACCCTTTGCTGTTGACCGCCAGATAGTTGACTTGGTAAATGTTTAGCACGATGCGCAATTCCTACCTTATCCATAACCGTTGAAACACGATGTTTGCGTTCGCTGGCAGGAATATCATGATAAAGCAAGGCTAGCTCAATATTCTCAGCAACAGTTAACTCATCAATTAAGTTAAAATTTTGAAAAATAAAACCAATATTTTGTTTTCTGATCACAGCTAGTTGCGCCTCAGAATAGCCAGACACGTCTTCTCCATTAAAGTAATATTCGCCACTACTTGGTGTGTCTAACATGCCAATGGTATTTAGTAAGGTTGACTTACCACAACCAGAAGGCCCCATAATGGCAACAAACTCTCCTTGTGCTATTTCGATATTCACATTATTTAATGCCATTGTTTCAACATCGTCTGTTTGATAAACGCGTGATAAATTGTGAAGTTTCAACATAATAAAGTCCTATTGTTATAAATTTGATAAAGAGCTGGCTTTGCTCTACTGCTAAACTTGCTCTGGTTAATTGGTACTGGTATTGAGCTTCAAATGCTGCATGTCTTGATAACTACTGTATGGGCTAGTAACAACTTGCTCACCAACTTCTAAACCGTCCAATACCTCAATAAATTGGTTATTACGACGCCCTAAACGCACTGGTCGACGCACCGCTTCATCACCATTTTCGGTAACAACAAAAATCCAGTTGCCGCCTGTGTCTTGATAAAAAGCCCCATTAGGAATAAGCACCGCTTTACTGGCATCGCCAAGTGTTAGTTTGGTTTGAATTGTTTGTCCGCGACGAATACCGCTAGGTTGTGCACCTGCAAAAGTAAAATCTACCTCAAACTGGCCATTTTGTACTTGCGGATAAATTTTCTTAATAATTAATTGATAATCTTTAAATACTGCTCGCTGACCAATATCCACACGACCTAAATAGAATTCATCGATATAAGCAGTTACTTTATAATCATTGGGAGTATCAATTTGCCCTAAGCGTTCACCACGGCCAATACTCTGGCCTATTTCAATATTAAAGCCCGATAACTTGCCATTTACTGGGGCTTTAACATTCATGTTGTCTAGATTTTGTCGTGATATTTCTAAGTTACTTTCCAAACGTTGGCTAGTTGCTTTTAAAAACTTGAGTTGCTCTTCTTGCATTCGGGTATCTGAAGCTTGGCTTTCTTGGGTAACTAGAAGTCGCTGCTGGTACCAATTAAGCGTATCTTTTGTGTCATCAAATGCCGATTGACTTACCGCGCCACTCGCTACTAATTCTTGCTCACGCGCCAATTGGCGAGTCAATAATTTAATTTGATATTCAATATCAATAATATTGCTTTTATGACGTAAGCGATTTTGCTCTAGGCTAAGCTCTATCGAGCGCATATTATTCAGTTGTTCAGCAACACGTGCTTCGTTACCCAAAACATTTAATTGTAAACTGGCGTTTGACAACTCAACAATTAAGTTACCAGCAGTTAATTGCGCACCGTCTTCAACTAGAATACGCTCAACTCGACCACCCTCAACCGCATCAAGAAACACTGTTTTTGCTGGTGCTACACGGCCACGTACCGGAATAAAATCTTCAAATGTGCCCGATACAACAGTTGAAATTACAATGCGATTACTATCAACACTGAGCGATTTACCACTTAGCTTATTGCTAAACTGCCAAGCTACTAAACCAACAACAGCAGTAATAGCGACTGTCAATAAAGCTTGTTTTGCTTTCGACTTTTTACGAACCACCTTACGGTCCATACCCGCACCCGACACTGCTGTATTGGTTTTATTGATTGTGGTATTTGCATTATCAACACTGACGGATTTTAATGAATGTGTCATTACCCTACTTTCGCTGTATAAAAATATTCGTTACTGACACATTACAATATTCGTTCCAATTACCAGAAAAGCACATAACCAATTGTTTAAATTAAATTTTTCAATATTCAACCGCAACAAATTTAAATAAATACCAACAAAAGACTGTACGTTTTCGGACACTAGGTGTACGTTATTGAACAGTTTGTTTCCTTAACTCGCTGTTACAGCCTCAAAATAAACATGAAGATAGACGGAAAAATACTTATCGTCGATGACGATCAAGACATATTGGTAGCTGGAAAATTATTACTCAATCGTAAATTCTCGGAGGTCAGCATATGTAACCGCCCCGAGCAAATACCTAAACTCATTAAAGAAAATAACTTTGATGCAATTTTACTGGATATGAATTTTGGCCCAGGCGAGAGCTCGGGTGAACAAGGTTTTTATTGGCTAAAAGAGATCTTACATATTAAGCCTGACAGCATTGTTGTGATGATTACGGCACATGGCGGTGTCGATATTGCTGTCGATGCCATGAAACAAGGTGCCACTGATTTTATTGCCAAGCCTTGGCAAAACGAAAAAGTTATCGCGACACTATCAACTGCGGTACAACTTGGAAAGTCACGTTTTGAAGCGGCGCAATTAAAGGTAACAAACCAAGCTTTAGTGCAAACCTTAGCGGAAACATCTGGGCAGGCTAATAATCAATATACTCAACAAATGATTGTCGGCCAATCTCAGGCAATGCAAAATATTCATGCACTGATCAATAAAGCGGCGCCAACCGATGCTAATGTTCTTATTTTAGGTGAAAACGGTACCGGCAAAGAACTTATAGCACGCGACATTCATAATCAAAGCCAACGTGCTGGTAACATTTTTATGTCAATCGACTTAGGCGCGATTTCAGAAAGCTTATTTGAAAGTGAATTATTTGGCCATAAAAAAGGCGCATTTACCGGTGCTCAGCAAGACCGTATCGGTAAATTAAAAGCCGCAGATGGCGGCACTTTATTTCTAGATGAAATAGGCAACCTACCACTTTATTTGCAGGCAAAATTATTAACGGTACTTGAACAACGCCAAGTAACGCCATTGGGCAGCAATCAAGCACAGCCTTTTAATGTTAGAGTGATTGCAGCTACTAATATTCCTCAACAGGTGTTAAATAATGAGGAGAAGTTTAGGCAAGATTTATTATTTAGATTAAATACTGTCACGATAAATTTACCACCACTTCGGGAGCGTCAAGAAGACATAGTGCCAATTGCGGAGCATTTTATTGCTTTATACCGTAAGAAATATAACAAGTCGGTTAACAGTTTAACAAGCGACAGCAAACAAGTTTTACTTCAACAGCCTTGGCAAGGAAATATTAGAGCCTTACGCCATGCTATTGAGCGTGCCGTTATTCTAACTGAACACAGTGACTTACAAGTCAGTGATTTTCAATTAGAGTATAAATCAGCGCCAGGCTTAAATCAGCAAACCGAGCACAATATAGGCACATCATCTCCTGTACACCGTACAATTACTAACGAAACAGCTAAAGAGTTAACTCTAGAAGAAATGGAAAAACAAGCGATAACTGCGGCACTTAAAAAACATCGCTACAATATCAGCCATTGTGCTAAAGCGCTGGGTTTAACACGAGCAGCGCTCTACAGAAGGATGGAAAAGTATGGGCTTTAAACAATTTTCCTTACGGATCATCATTCGCACAGTCGCGGCAATGGTTGGCTTAGTGTTACTAACAATAACATTAACAACTTCAGGTTATCATGCAGCAACAATTTTGCTAATAGTGTTACTCGTTAGCCAATTTATCGAGCTGGTTAACTTTGTTTCTAAAACCAATAACGAGTTAGCTCGTTTTTTTGATGCTGCTCGCTATGCTGACTTTTCACAGCGCTTTGACTTATCTAATGTTGGCGCTGGCTTTGAAGAACTAGGCCAAGCTTTTACTGATATTTTAACTCGACTACAAAAAGCAAGAACGGCGCAAGTGACAGAATTAAAGCATTTAAAAGCGGTCGTTGAGCATGTACCTGTACCTCTTATGAGCCTCAATCAAGATAGTCAAATCACCTTATGGAACAATAGTGCCAGACGGCTATTTGGTACAACACCGGTAATAAAGCTTAGTGACTTAAAACAATTTTCTCAGCATTTTCCACAGCAAATAAAGTCAATGCAGGCAGGAGATCGCCAACTCATAAAGCTAAACATTGATGGCATTGAACACCAATTAACGGTTGCCGCAACTGAGATAAGGCTCGCTCAACAACAGGAGCTGTTATTTAGTTTACAGGATATTCAAAATGAGCTGGTATCTGCACAACTACAAGCTTGGCAAGATCTGGTCAGTGTATTAACCCATGAAATAATGAACAGCATCACACCTGTTGCCTCTTTGGCCAGTACTGCCGCAGATTTAGTTGATGATATTGTTGAAAATATTGCACAACACCCCGCGGATAAAAAAGATATTAGTAGCCAAGATATCAGCGCGGATCTCCGTGACGTAACTGACGCAGTAACAACCGTAGCAAGGCGCAGTAAAGGGCTAATGACATTTGTCGATAGTTATCGGCGTTTAACCCGGCTGCCGACTCCAAATAAAAACAACAGCTCAGTCAGCTCTTTGATTCAACAAGTAATTGATATTTCCTGCCAACATTGGCCTGAGCATAACATTGCTATAAATAGCCACATTAGCCCAGAAAGTTTGGATATTAACGTTGATCAAAATATGTTGTCACAAGTATTAATTAACCTACTAAAAAACGCTGAACAAGCAACAATAGGTTGTGAAATTAGAAAGGTGCAATTAAATGCCTTTATTAATAAACGTGGCCACCCTGTTATTGAAGTCAACGATACTGGTTGTGGCATGAGTAAAGACGTAGCCGACAACGCATTTGTGCCTTTTTACACTACAAAAAGAGATGGCTCTGGCGTTGGTTTAGCGCTTACTAGGCAAATAATGCTTGCGCATGGCGGCCATGTTACGCTTGAAAGTACAGTTAACGAAGGCACCAATATTCGGCTAATTTTTTAATCGATAGTAAGTAAAGCTGACTTAGTAAAGCACTAAAACGTGTTAATTAAGTATTATATTTTGACCAAATAACTTTGGCAATAACCGGCAATGTCAGCAGCCTTATGTTGTCGTCGTTGCAACTATTTATCTTACAAAGCAGAATAAAATTAAGTATAAAAGCATTAAATTCAGCTATATAAAGAAATTGCAACCACAGGTTGACAAAATAACAAGCAGACTTGCTAGTTTGCAACTAGCTAAATTTCTAAGCTTAGTGCTCAACATTAGACGAAGAAGTGAACAAGATGATATTAGCAGATAAGATTATCAAATTAAGAAAACAGTTGAGCTGGTCACAGGAAGAATTGGCCGAGAAAATGAACATTTCGAGACAGTCAGTTTCAAAATGGGAAAGCGCAAATAGCATTCCTGATTTAAATAAGGTAATTATGCTCGCGGAGATTTTTAACGTTTCCACTGATTTTTTATTAAAAGACGAACTTGAAACATTTGACACGATTAATGAAAGTAAAGAGCCAAGTACACTTCAACTTAGCATAGAGCAAGTAGCTAATTACATTGAAAACAAAATAGAAATATCCACCTTGGTCACCAAAGGAGTCATACTATGTCTATGCTCGGTAATCCCATTACTTTTCTTTTTAGCAATGGCTGAAACTGGCCGTTTAAACCTAACGGACGATATTGCCACGGCAATAGGTGTTGTTTGCATATTGGTCATGGTGTCTATTGGAGTCAGTTTCTTTATCAAAACTAATCAATATGACAGTGAGGTTGTAGGAATAGACAACGAGCCTTTTGAGTTAGCCTATGGTGTACATGGTGTTTTTAAAGAAAAACTAGAAAAGTTTCGAGCGAGTTATAATCTTAAGTTATCCATCGCTATATTCATGTTTATCATCAGTTTTGTACCGCTTATGATGGTCAGTATGTTTTCTGGTGGCTCAGACTTAGTCTTAATGATGCTTATTGTTTTGATACTGTTTATTGCTGTTGGTATTTATATCGTTGCCCCTGTTTCGGCAAAATACGATGCCTACAATAACCTCTTAAAAGACAGCTTTTCAGGCAAAGAGAAAAGCAAACGTAGCAAACGAGCAGAAAAACTTGCCGCCTTTTATTGGCCATTATTAGTTGCAATATTCCTTGGCTGGAGCTTATGGACGATGAACTGGGGCGTAACTTGGATTATTTGGCCTGTGGGGGCTGTGCTTTTTGCTGCCCTGGTTGGATTAATGGAGTTATTTGAAAAAGAAGAAGCTTAACATATCAAATATAACCGGTAAAAAAGGTCTACAACTTGTAGACCTTTTTGCATTTTTCTTTTAGAAACGGTAAAGAAAAAAATTGGCATTGTTACCAGTGGTACAGCCGGCCCTAGTAAAGGTGCTCCTATTGCTAAGGGCTATGTAGAAACCAAGTATGCTGTTTTAGACACTGAAATTTATGCTGACGTTCGAGGTAAGAAATTACCTATGCTGATTCAAAGAATGCCATTTGTTTCACAACGCTACTATCGTGGCTAAGTTACGTGGCTAAAGTACGACAATAACTGCCAACCAATGGCGATTTATAGATGTAAATTGCCATTAAAAAAGCCGCTCGATGAGCGGCTTTTTTAATGTTCAAAGATTAAGGTTAACCTTCTTTAGCTTCAATAACCGGCTCACCTTTAATGTACTCACGCATACGTTGAATAATCATATAAAAATAAGGCACTAGCAAGGTACCAAATATAGTTGCTGCCACCATACCAGCTAATACGGTTAAACCGAGTGAAACTCGGCTACCAGCGCCAGCACCTGATGCAAACACTAACGGTAAAACACCAAGTACGAACGACAAGGCCGTCATCAATACGGCACGAAAACGTAAGCGTGCAGCATTTAAAGCAGCATCAAATATGCTATGCCCTGCAGCCCTTTGTTCCATAGCAAACTCAACAATTAATATTGCCGTTTTCGTCGACAAACCTATCAATAATATTAAGCCGACTTGCGCATAAATATTGTTAGCCATGCCAACGGTATATAAAGTTAACATAGCACCAAAAATAGCTAATGGCACTGCGGCAATAACCGAGAATGGTATGGTCCAACTCTCATATTGTGCAACTAAAAATAGGTAAACGAAAATTATCGCTAGGCCAAATAATATTGGTGCTAAATTGCCCGCTTCAATTTCTTGTTTAGACTGACCAGACCATTCAAAAACATAACCTTGTGGTAATTTAGCCGCTAACTCTTCCATCGCAGCAATAGCTTGACCAGAAGAATAGCCTGGTGCAGCTTGGCCACTAATAGCCGCACTACGATAAAGGTTAAAATGAGTAATACTTGTTGGCCCAAGAATCGGCTCAAGTTTAGCTAACGTGGTTAACGCCACCATTTCTCCAGCATTATTTTTCACGTAGTAATGGCGTAAATCAGATGGGTCTTTACGAAATTCAGACTCAGCCTGTAGTGTGACTTTATAGGTACGACCAAATTGACTAAAGTCATTAACATACATAGAGCCAAGTTGAGCTTGCAGAGTAACAAAAATATCTGATAACGCTACCCCTTGTGCTTTGGCTTTGTTACGGTCAACTTCTAAGAAGTATTGCGGTACATTAGCGCGATAAGTACTAAATACACGACTTAACTCTGGACGATGATTGGCCTCATAGATTAAGCCATTCATTACCTGTGCAAGGTCTGCCGGACTACGACCTTCACTATCTTGTAATTTAAACTCAAAACCAGAACTATTACCTAAACCAGGAATTGGCGGTGGGTTAAAGATCATAATTTGTGCATCAGGCATTGCCCATAGCTGCCCCATTAAACGACCAATAATGGCACGCAACTTTAACTCAGGCGTTGTGCGCTCTTCCCAGTCTTTTAACATAATAATACCAAGAGCATTATTTGAACCGGCACCACCTAACAGTGACGTACCCGAAACCATAATAACATCAGTTACCGCTGGGTCTTGCTTAATAATAGGGGTGATTTTAGCTAATAAGGCTTCTGTTCTATTGCTTGATGCGGCATCAGGTAACTGAACATCAACAAAAACATAGCCTTGATCTTCGCCTGGCACAAATGCTGTTGGCACTTCACTCGTTAACCACGCAGTGGCACCAAACATAATTAGCACAAGAACACCAACACGTGCAGCTCTCCTTAATAAGAAATTTACACCACTAGTGTATGCAACCGTTCCTCGTCCAATTAAACGTTCAAATGGCAGTAACCACCCTATCGGTTTCATTTTTTCAGCACTTAATAATACCGTACATAATGCAGGACTCAAGGTTAGAGCGTTGATAGAAGATATTAGTACCGCAAAAGAAATCGTAACCGAGAATTGTTTGTAAAGTTCGCCTGTTATACCTGGCATAAATGCGACCGGCACAAATACGGCCAGCAAAACTAATGTTGTAGCAATAATAGGGCCTGATACTTGCTCCATTGCTTTTGACACGGCCTCTTTAATTGGCAGGCCTTCTTCTTTCAAAATACGTTCAACATTTTCAATAACGATAATGGCATCATCCACGACAATACCAATGGCTAATACTAAACCAAATAATGTAATGGTATTAATTGAATATCCCATTAATTGCATAAAAGCAAAAGTACCAATTAAGGATACCGGAATAGCAATAGAAGGAATTATCGTTGCCCGCCAATTTTGCAGGAATAAAAATACGACTAAAATAACTAAACCAACAGCTTGATATAGGGTTACTTGTACTTCTTCAATCGAGCGAACAATAAACTCAGTAGTGTCATACGGAATCGCATACTCTAAACCATCAGGAAAACGTTGTGATAACTCTTCCATTGCCATTTTAACTTGTGCAGCAACTTCAGTCGCATTGGCATCAGGTAACTGGTAAATAACTAAGAAAGCGGTTTCAGCGCCATTTAATCGTGCTTGGACACCGTAATTTTCAGAACCTAGTTCAAGGCGAGCAATATCTGCTAAACGAATAAATTTGCTATCTGAATTAGAGCGAATAATAGTTTGCCCAAACTCTTCTGGAGTTTTCAAACGCCCCTTAGCTTGAATTGAATATTCAAATTGTTGATTTGGTAATGCTGGGCTAGCACCTAGTTTACCAGCAGCGACAATTAAGTTTTGCTCTTGCAGTGCTTGTTGTACTTCAGCGACAGTGATGCCTAAAGATGTCATACGGTCAGGATTTAACCACGCACGCATGCTATAACTCATTTCTCCCATTACACTTGCTGCAGCAACACCAGGGATCCGCCCCAATGGTTCAGTTAAGTAATTTGTTGCATAGTTACTTAAAAATAATTGATCGATATTTTCTTGTTCAGAAAACAGCGTAATCGCCATTAGCATAGCACTAGATTTGGTTTTTACACTAACACCTTGTTTAGTTACCTCACTTGGTAATGAACTTTGTGCAAGTGCGACTCGATTCTGCACATTAACTTGTGCAATATCACCATCAATACCGACTTTGAAGAACACGGTAATGGTCGCAGTGCCATTATTAGAAGCTGTAGATTCGATATACAGCATGTCTTCTACACCATTGACTTGCTCCTCAATGGGCCGAATAACAGACTCTTCAACAACTTGTGCGCTAGCACCAGGATACACGGCCGTAATTTCTATTTGTGGCGGAGTAATTTGTGGGTACATATTAACCGGCAATAACAACATTGCAATAAAGCCAGCCAGTGTAATCAATATCGAAATAACAAAGGCAAACTTAGGCCGATTGATAAAGGTTTTACTTATCATTATTTGCCCCTTACTGTGTCAAATAATCAGAAATAACACCCGTTATAGGGTCAACACGCTTGTCAACTGGCCCTACTTCAATACCATTTCGCACTTTTTGTAAACCTTCAATAATCACACGCTCATTTTCTTTCAAACCAGACTCAACCAGCCACATAGCATTAATGCGACGACCAAGTTTAACAATACGCTGTGCAACCTTGTTTTCTTGATCAACTACAAGCACAAATTTACCTTGTTGATTTTCTTGCACCGATGCTTGTGGAATTAAAGCCATATTTTTTTTGTCTTTACTTTCAGCAACTAAAGTTACAAACAAGCCAGGTAAAATAATATCGTCAGGGTTTTGAAAAATAGCACGCAATTCTACGGTGCCCATGCCTTGTTCTATTTTAGTATCGGCAAAAATAATTTCGCCTTTTTCAGCGTAAGTGGTGTTATTAGGTAAGCGTAAACTAAGATCAAGCTCATCTTTTACATCATCTGCACTAGTTTTTTTATCTTGTAAATATGAAATAAACTCACTTTCTTCAACCCCAAAACTAACATACATAGGATTAGTTGCGGTCAAGGTTGCAATTGCTCCCTTTGACGGGCTAACAATATTGCCAATGTTGAAGTTAACTTTGCCAATATGCCCTGCAAATGGTGCACTAATCGTGGTGTAACTTAAATTTAGCTCAGCCTGCTCAAGTGCGGCCTTTGCAACATTTACCGCTGCTTTTGCCTGTGAATCATTAGTGATTAATTTGTCTAAATCAGATTGAGAAATATAACCTTGTCCAGCAACCTCTTTACCACGTTTTAAATCTCGTGCGGCGCCTTGTGCACCAGCAACTTTACTGGTTAAGTCAGCTTTGGCTGACTCCAATGCGGTAATATAAGTTGTTGGGTCAATTTTTAATAGCACCTGGCCTCTTTCAACAATAGCGCCTTCTTTAAATAAACGTTCAACAAGTTCGCCTTCAACACGTGCCGTTAATTCCACTTCTTTAGACGCCACTGTACGAGCAACGAATTCACGGTAATCACCAATTTTATCCATCGACACAACATAAGTTGAAACCGCCGGTGGTGGTGCTTTTTGCACGGTTTGTTCTTTTTGGCCACAGGCCGTTATAATCAGCAAAGTAGCAACTATTGCAGTATTTCTTATAAACCTAGGCGATGAAAGCTTTGACATATTATTCAGTTGAATGAACATCAACTAACTCCTTTAAACTCATAGTAAGATAAACCAGAATATGATTTTATTTTTATAATTAAAAATATAGTACATCAGCTGATATTAAATATCGTAAACATTTGTAACTTAAGCAACAATTTATGCAAATTATCTGTACTTTAGTGAAACATTAAAACAATTCAGCACAAATGCTTGACGCTGAATTGTTTTGATATGCAACTATTTTTTTGTAGACAATTGAAAGTTAGATAAGTTGCCCTTATTTACAGGCTATATAAACGAAATGATTCACCTAATAATTATTAAGGTAATCAAGTAGATTTTAAAATACTTAATAAAACTAGCTGGCAAACTACGGAAATTTTTCATGCGTAATCCAAGAATTTACCAAGCACAAGCGTTTCATATTGGTCAAGTACAAGCCTTGAGTGACGATGCTTTTTCGCACGTTGTCAGAGTTTTACGATTAAAGGAAGAAGATTGCATTACTTTATTTAATGGCTTCCTTGAAACAGACAATGGCAAACAAGGTTATTATGAATACCAAGTGAAGTTATGCAATGTTGCGAAAAAACGCGCTGATATTGAAGTCATAAGCAAAAGTTTAGTTACTAATGAATCGCCGTTAAATATACATTTAGGGCAAGGTATTTCTCGTGGTGAGCGTATGGATTTTACTTTGCAAAAGTCGGTAGAACTCGGGGTAAATACTATTACGCCAATTTTTACTGAACGCTGCGGTGTTAAACTTTCTGGAGAGCGACTAGAGAAAAAAAGAGAGCAATGGCAAAAAATTGTTATTAGTGCCTGTGAACAAAGTGGCCGATGCGCGGTCCCAATGGTTGAGCAAGCAATTTATTTAGACGATTGGCTAGCACAAAACACCAGTGCCCTTAAACTAAATTTACACCCGAAAGCTCAACATTCAATTATGAGCTTACCAATTGAAAACCAGCGAGTACGTTTGCTTATTGGCCCTGAAGGTGGTTTAAGCGATGATGAGATAGCACGTGCTAACAATGCAGACTTTCACGACGTATTACTTGGGCCACGCGTGTTAAGAACAGAAACCGCAGCATTAACAGCAATTACGGCATTACAGTGTCGATATGGTGATTTAACATAACAAGCGATTAACCTAACTGGCTAAATCGTAAATTTTAAGTTGTTGGCAAGCGCTAACATGCCTAGGCATATCAAAAATTAACAATAGGAAAAAACATGAGCATAAAAATTGGCGTTGTTATGGACCCTATTTCTCAGGTCAATGTAAAAAAAGATTCTTCAATGGCAATGATGCTTGAAGCGCAAGCACGTGGTTATGAAATTTACTACATGGAAATGCAAGACCTTTATTTAGAACAGGGCGACTGCCGCGCCACGACCGCAAAAGTAAAAGTGTTTAACGACCCTGAGCATTGGTATGAACTAGGTGAACAACAAGATATTAATGTCGCTGAATTAGATGCGGTGTTAATGCGCAAAGATCCGCCATTTGATACTGAGTTTATTTACGCAACTTACATGCTAGAGCGCGCAGAAGTGGCAGGTACATTAATTGTTAATAAGCCACAAAGTCTACGCGATTGTAACGAAAAACTGTTTACGGCTTGGTTTCCTGAATTAACACCAAAAACATTAGTGACACGTAACAATAAAAAAATACGCGAATTTCATCAGGAAAATAAAGATATCATTATTAAACCGCTTGACGGTATGGGCGGTTCATCAATATTTCGTATTGGCGAAAACGACCCCAATGTCGGGGTTATTCTTGAAACCCTAACAGCACATTCCACACAATATGCTATGGTTCAAGAGTACATGCCTGAAATTGTTGATGGCGATAAACGCATCTTAATCGTTAACGGCGAACCTATGCCATATTGTTTAGCGCGTATACCGGCACAAGGTGAAACACGCGGCAACTTAGCTGCAGGTGGACGTGGCGAAGCTCGTCCTCTGAGTGCTAGCGATAAACTTATTGCTGAAACTATTGCTCCAGAGCTGAAGAAACGTGGCTTATATTTTGTTGGCTTAGATGTTATTGGCGATAAAGTTACTGAAATTAACGTTACTAGCCCAACATGTATTCGCGAAATTGAAGCGGCATACCCAATCAATATTAGTGGTAAATTGATGGATGCCATTGAACAAAATATTACCCAAAAAAATTAATTTGATTATGCGTCAGCGCACTAAATGGTGCGCTTATCATCCTTATTTTATTAGTGACAGGGGAATTTTATGGATAGTTTAGAGAATCAATTATTAATCGCTATGCCCAGTTTAGAAGACTCTTATTTCAATAAAACAGTAACTTACATCTGTGAGCATAATGCTGAAGGTGCCATGGGCTTAATTATTAACTTACCTATTAATGTGTCCTTGAATGAGCTTTTAACACAAATAGACGAAGAAAAAGTTGATATACCTGAATTAGATCAACAAGTGTTAACCGGTGGCCCAGTCTCTCAAGACCGAGGTTTTGTACTACATAGCACGCAATCAGGTTGGAAAAGTTCACTTGCGTTAAGTGAAGAGGTTATGATCACTACCTCAAAAGATATCTTACTAGCTTTAGGCACAGACGAAGCGCCTGAAAAATATATGGTAACACTCGGCTATGCTGGCTGGGGACCCGGGCAATTAGAAGAAGAAATCAAAGAAAACTCTTGGTTAATCACCCCAGCTGATGAAGAAATATTATTTAACACGCCAATTGAGCAACGCTGGAAGAAAGCAACGGATATGCTAGGCATAGATTTAGCTCACTTATCTCAAGATGTTGGACATGCATAATGGCAAGTAAAACCCCGGTTGGCGAACGCACTGTGCTCGGCTTTGACTTTGGCAAAAAATATATTGGCGTAGCTGTTGGCCAAGAACTTACCGGCTCAGCCTCCCCTTTGGGGTCAGTAAAAGCTAATAATGGTATTCCACACTGGGATAACATGGCCAAATTTATTAATGAGTGGCAGCCAGACTTTATTGTTGTTGGCTTACCCTTAAATATGGATGGCAGCGAGCAGCAGTTAACATTAGACGCCAAAAAATTTGGTAATCGAGTTTCAGGTCGTTTTGGAATTAATGTTAAATTTCAAGATGAAAGGCTCACCACTGCAACGGCTAAAGAAGCATTATTTTCTCAAGGCGGTTACCGTAATCTTAAAAAAGATAATATTGATGCTGAATCAGCTAAACTCATTATCGAAAGCTATTTTGAAGCGCAGTATTCAAAACTAATGTAAAACAGCATACAGCCACCATTTATACTTATGCAAATGGTGGTAAATTCAACGTTCAGAAATGCATGAGTAAATTCAAATAAGCAACTAACTACCGTAATAACTCACTTATAACGAGTTAAATAACTTAAGCCTAAAACCTAACGTCCTATGAATATTATTGCCATTATCAGCCCATTAATTTTAGTAGGCATAACCGGTTTCTTTTGTGCTAAAAGAGGCCTTTTTAATAAAGGCCAAGTCGATACGTTAAGTAAATTTACCTTTAATTTAGCAATACCGGCATTTTTATTTCAACAGCTCGCAGGTGCAGATTTAAGTGCTGTTGATTTATCAGTATATGGCGCTTTTTATTTACCTGTACTCATAGTTTATGCACTGGGCTGGCTCGGTAACTTTTACTTTCATCAAAAGCTAAAAACAAATACATCGGCATCAGCGGTTTATGCACTCGCAACAAGTTACTCCAACAATGTTATTGTTGGCATGCCCGTCGCTTTAATGTTACTGGGTGAACAAGTACTGCCAACCATTTTCCTGGTTGTCAGCTTGCATAGCGCACTATTATTTGGCCTAACTAGCATATTAGCTGCCAGCATTAGTCAATTTAATTGGCGATTATTTTTAAAACAAACCTTTTTCAATCCATTGTTAATTGCCATTACCAGTGGCTTTATTGTTAACCTATTAGGAGTAACATTACCTGCAGTAGTTAACGACAGTTTGTTATTATTAGGGCGCCCAGCAATCACGCTTGCACTATTTCTCTTAGGGGCTTCACTCGCTTATTATCATATTCACAGCGAAATTCGCTTTATTATATCTGCAAGTTTATTAAAGCTTGTGCTGCTGCCGGTACTGGTATTATTAAGTTGTCAGGTTATATTCGAGTTTTCTGCAGTGATAACCACAACCTTAGTTATTTTAAGTGCTAGCCCAACGGGTGTTAATGCTTACCTTATTGCCAAACAACAGCAAAAGCATCAAGAAACAACAGCCGGTGTTGTTGTGGTAACTACCTTATTATCTATAGGCACTTTACCAATTTGGCTTTGGGCGCTTAGCTATTACTTAAGATAGTTTTTTATACACCCTCTTTGCATTGCTTTATGGGTTTGTCTTATACATTTGGCTTATGCTTTAGCACGTGAATATTTATAAAACTTAAAACGGGTTTAGGTGATAGCCTTGGTTTTGTAACGTAGCATGGGCCGTCATTGCCGAAAGTGCCATTTTAATGCCAGGTTGTAACATGTCATTTTTAATATCATAGTAAGCCGCAGATTGACCACATAGATAAACTTCAACTTGGTTTTTCATAAGTTGCGCTAATAATTTTTCATTAGCATTACTTTGCTGAAATTTTTCTTGGTAAAGCGTATCTTTAATTAAATCAAACCCCGCTTTACCATGAACCACTAACGCGAGATGAATATTTTTCGGGGCAATACCGTTTGCTGCATGCATATTAATAAAGCGTGCCAAGGTATCTATTTTTCGATTAATTGCACCAATTTTTCCCTGTTCGCTAATATCAAATACTACTTTTAAAACATCGGTATCGTTTAAATCTAAATCCTGTTGAACTTGAGCATGTTTACCGAAATTTTTAATCACTGGCCCCGCTGCAAAACTATCGGCACCTGCAATAGCAAACTGACTAACAATTAAGCTGATTACGATAATAATAAAACGTATATGCATTAACATTGCATTCCCTCTTTAATTTAATTTGCTCATAATGTGTCACGTAATATAAATAAAAAAACATGCCAAAATCAGCATGTTTTTATTAGTCTTCTATAGCTAGTAACTGTAATTAATAGTCGGTAGGCTCTAGCCCATCAATAGTGACACCTGCTAATGAGCCAGTCCCCCCCTGATCGTTACTGCGTAACTTAATCATTAAGCGTAAATCATTTGGTGAATCAGCGTGATGTAGGGCGTCAGCGTAATTTATTAAACCTTGTTGGTATAAATTAAACAAAGCTTTATCAAAGGTTTGCATACCTTGGTCAGTTGATTTTTCCATGACTTCTTTGATGCTACCCACTTCGCCTTTTTTAATTAATTCAGCAACATAAGGAGAGTTAAGTAGTATCTCAATGGCAGCAACACGGCCATTACCATCACGTGTCGGTATTAATTGCTGTGCAACAATACCGCGCAAATTAAGCGCCAAGTCAAAAAGTAATTTACCGTGTTGCTCTGCGGGTACTAAATGCATAATACGATCAATGGCTTGGTTGGCATTGTTGGCATGCAAGGTCGCAATACATAAATGCCCAGTTTCAGCAAAGCTTAAGGCATGCTCCATGGTTTCTTGATTACGGATTTCACCAATTAAGATTACGTCTGGTGCTTGGCGTAACGAGCTTTTTAATGCCGCATCAAAGCTTTCAGTGTCTAAACCAACTTCACGCTGGGTAACCATACACTTGCCATGTTCATGAACAAATTCCACCGGATCTTCAATGGTTAGGATATGCCCACGAGAATTCTTATTGCGGTAACCAATAAGTGCCGCCATCGAGGTTGACTTACCTGTACCTGTACCACCAACAAACAACACTAAGCCACGCTTTGACATGACTACGTCTTTTAATACGGTTGGTAAGCCAAGATCATCTGCTTCCGGAATTTCGGTAACAATACGGCGAATAACCATACCGGCCATGTCTCGTTGCCAAAATGCTGAAACACGAAAACGACCAATGCCGTCAATTGAAATCGCAAAGTTACATTCTTTGTCTTGCTCAAACTCCGCTTTTTGCTTTTCGGACATAGCATCATGTACTAAACCCAATGCTTCATCTGGCGTTAAAATACGCTCATCAATCGCCGTTAATTCACCATTTATTTTCGCACTAACGGCAAGTTTAGCGGTAACAAACATATCTGATGCTTCTTGCTGCACCATTTTTTGTAGTAAGTCGTTAAAGTTCATTAAATTAGCCTTTTCTATTCGCTATTAACTCAGTGCTTAATAACCCATAAACTGGTTTTTATCTTGCGCTTTTTCCATGGCATCTTGCTTGGTGATCATGCCGCGGTTAACTAAGTTTTGTAGACATTGATCCATAGTTTGCATGCCACTCGACATACCGGTTTGAATGGCTGAATACATTTGCGCAATTTTATCTTCACGGATCAAGTTTCGAATGGCTGGTACACCCATCATAATTTCATGTGCTGCCACTCGGCCACCACCCACTTTTTTCACTAAGGTTTGTGAAATAACAGCACGTAACGACTCTGATAACATTGAACGTACCATAGCTTTTTCTTCACCAGGGAAAACATCAATAATACGGTCAATAGTCTTTGGTGCTGACGTGGTATGCAAGGTACCAAAAACTAAATGACCCGTTTCCGCCGCAGTCATTGCTAAACGTATGGTTTCTAAGTCACGCATTTCACCAACCAATATCACATCAGGATCTTCACGCAATGCTGAACGTAGCGCAGCGTTAAAGCTTAACGTATCGCGATGCACTTCACGTTGGTTAATTAAACATGAATGGTTCTCGTGAACAAATTCAATCGGATCTTCTATGGTAAGAATATGATCATGTTTGTGCTTGTTAATATAATCAACCATAGCTGCTAAGGTCGTTGACTTACCTGAGCCTGTAGGGCCAGTAACTAAAACTAACCCACGAGGAAATTCAGAGATATCGCGGAAAATATCAGGGCAACCTAAATCATCAAGTGATAATATTTTACTGGGTATAGTACGAAATACCGCCGCTGGGCCACGGTTTTGGTTAAAAGCATTAACCCTAAAGCGCGCTAAATTAGGTACTTCAAAAGAAAAATCGACTTCTAAATTTTCTTCGTACTCTTTGCGCTGGCGGTCATTCATAATATCATAGACCAAAGCGTTAACATCTTTTTCGTCAAATGCTGGTATATTTAATTTACGTACATCACCATCAACACGAATAGACGGGGGAGTTCCCGTTGACAAATGTAAATCGGAAGCGTTATTTTCCACGCTAAATGCAAGTAATTCGGTAATATCCATACAAACCTCTAAGTCGAATTAAAAATTGAATAAATAACTATATAAGTCATCGAGAACTGAAATAAACCATATGATTGCTATTAAAGATAATATTGCTGAAGTTGAACTGCAAATTTCTTCTGCTTGCCAACAAGCTCATCGCAATATGAGTGATGTCACTTTGCTGGCAGTAAGCAAAACAAAACCCATTGATATGATTAAACAAGCTTATAATGCCGGCCAACGTGCTTTTGGCGAAAGCTATGTACAAGAAGCGGTTGAAAAAATTACCGCCTTGCAATCGAAAACGGACATTTGCTGGCATTTTATTGGGCCAATTCAAAGTAATAAAACCAAATTAATTGCCAACCATTTTTCTTGGGTACACAGCATAGACAGAGCTAAAGTCGCAAAGCGCCTCAATGACCATAGGTCTGGTCAAGATACCCCGCTAAACATTTGTTTACAAGTGAATATTAGCGGCGAAGAAAGTAAATCGGGTGTTTTAGTGGCTGAGCTACCAAACTTACTGGCTGAAATTAGCCAGTATCAAAACCTGTGTATTCGCGGTTTAATGGCGATCCCTGAAAAAAATGCCACACAAGCAAGCTTTAATGATATGCAAAATTTATTTAAATCATTACAAAAGCAATACCCGAGTATGGACACTCTTTCTATGGGGATGTCTGCGGACATGCAGCTCGCTATCAATGCTGGCTCAACCATAGTGCGCATTGGCTCAGCTATTTTTGGTGCCCGAGCGCAAAAATAATAATTATACAAAAGTCGTCTACTCGTTAAGCAATGAGTTAGATAAACTTAAAAAAAACTCTACCTTTATGCTGATGGTTTAATCCCCACAGGCTAAAAAGACACTTAGGAAAAACATGAAAAACGTAGCATTTATTGGCGCTGGTAATATGAATAGCGCAATTATTTCTGGCCTAGTTAAAAACGGCTACCAAGCTGAACATATTATCGTTTCAAACCCTACTCCAGAAAAAAGAACCGCACTGGCTAAGCAATTTGGCATTCAACAGACCGCAAGTAATATTGAAGCTGTACAGTTTGCTGATGTTATTGTGCTTGGCGTCAAACCGTACATTATTAGCGAAGTTTGCCAGCAATTAAGTGAAAATATCGACCTTGCGGGTAAATCATTCATTTCCGTTGCCGCCGGTACCACGCTTGCCCAAATTGAGCTGGCTCTGGGTCAACCATGTTCAATTTTTAGAACTATGCCCAACACACCTGCGCAAATTGGTTATGGCGTAACCGGTATTTTTGCCAATAGTAAAGCAACCGACGATGAAAAAACATTTGCTGAAACCTTAATGGCATCGGTTGGTATCGTTAAATGGCTTGAAACCGAAGAGCAGATTGATCACATTATCGCGGTTTCAGGTTCTGCTCCGGCTTATTTTTTCTTGTTTATGGAAGCAATGGAGAAGCAAGCACGTGCCTATGGTTTTAACGAACAAGACAGCAGAGAGTTAGTTCAACAAACGGCAGTAGGTGCAGCAAAAATGGTGGTGGAGAATCAACTTTCAATTAGTAAGTTACGTGAAAATGTAACTTCTAAAGGTGGTACCACACAGGCAGCCATCAGTGCCTTTAGTGAAGGTGGCTTGGAACAATTAGTAACAAAAGCAATGAATTGTGCCTTGAATCGCGCTAAAGAAATGGCACAGAATAGCTAATCGTATTACTATCGCTCTACAGTGGCTTTTCATGGTTTAAAAATCAATAAATGTTGAATAGTTTAAGCCATTGATATCTCTTCGTTATGCCCTAATATTTAAAGGGATAAATGGTGAAGTTTTTTCTCATAATTTTGGAGTTTTAAATGGAAGCAATTAATTATTTGCTTAAGTTTGCCTTTGACGCATTATTAATGATTTTAGTGTTACGGGTGTGGTTACAATTGGTCAGAGCCGATTTTTATAATCCGTTAAGCCAATTTATTGTCAAAGTCAGTAACCCACTTGTTATTCCGCTGCGCCGTTTAATTCCTGGCTTAGGTGGCGTTGATTTACCAACCATTATTTTGGCTTATCTTGTGGCAACGTTAACCTTTGTGATTATTCCATTAATTAATGGCGGGCCAATTGATTTTGCTATGGCATTCTATCTAGGCCTGATCTACCTGTTCAAACAAACAGGTATGCTGTTATTTATTATTATGCTTGTGATGGCGTTAATGAGCTGGGTTGTGCAAGGCTATAATCCAACCCAAATGATATTTCATCAACTAACGGCACCTGTTTTAAGCCCGATTCGAAAAGTTATTCCAAGTATTGGCGGTCTAGATCTATCGGTACTCATCGCCTTCTTATTATTAAATGTTATTAATATTTTGTTGCGTGGCTGGGTACCTTATTGGGCGATGATATAACACTTGCCTTTTGATCGTATATACTTAACTTAAAGGACTTAATTTTTAAGGTCACTATCATGAAAAACATTATTAACAAACTCATATTAACCGCGCTGTTAGCTTTTTCATGTGCCAGCTATACTAATGCGGAAAACATGAAAAAAATGGACGATATTAACGTTCATTACATGGCAATTAACTCGACCTTTTTAACTCCAGAAATAGCCAAAGCTTATGGTTTGGAGCGCAGCCGTTTTAAAGGTCTTGTCAACATTTCAGTATTAGACAATAGTCAAAAAGGTAATCCGGCAAAAACCGTGATCATGACGGGCAAAGCACGAAATGATGTCGGCCAAATAAAATCTTTAGAATTTACCGAAGTAAAAGAAGGTAATGCCGTTTATTACCTTGCTCAAGTTAGTTATGCCAACGAAGAAACTATCTATTTTGATATTAATATCAGTGATAAAGGTAAACAACATAACTTAAAGTTTTCTCAAAAATTTTATGTCGACTGATGTTTAGTAATATAAGGTTTAATTAAAAGCAAAAAAACGGTAACTGAGTTACCGTTTTTTATTTTTAAATTACCGCTAAATACTGTTATATAGATTTTACCGACTTGCCGCGAAAAAGCTTTCCACCAAAAGTATTTACCAATAAACCTGCCATAACAATCGATATCCCCCAAATTTGCTGGTTAGACATGCTTTCACCGAGCAATAACGCTGCTGATACCATACCAACAATCGGAACGGCTAATGTTAACGGTGCTACCTGCCCCGCAGGGTAGTGAGTCAATAAATAGCTCCAGAGGCTGTAGCCAATAATTGACGCGGCAATTGCCAAATAAAACAGCACCACAACACTTAGCCAATTCAAATTGACTAAACTTTGCTTTATTGCTTCTTCCCCCTCAACCAAATAACTCGTTAAGAAAAATGGCAACATAGCAAGCCAAGAAGACCATACTACCAGCCCTATATTCGCTCGGTACCCCCGTTGATTTATCATACGATTCACCACGTTACCTAACCCCCAAGCAATTGCTGCGGCAACAGTGAAAGCAAAACCTAATAAAGTCATGTTAGCTGATTGGCCAGAATAGCCAATAATAACTAGCCCTATCGCTGCTATTATCATGGCTAGAATTTGGTTAAGCTTTATTTGTTCTTTTAACAGTATGACAGAGAATATCAGCGTAAATAGCGCTTGCGATTGTAAAACTAAAGAGGCCAACCCTGCCGGCATACCAAAGGCTAATGCTGAAAATAGCAATGAAAATTGACCAAAACATAAAGTAAAGGCGTACAATGCCATCCATCGCCATGGAATATCAGGTTTACTTACCAAGCAGCTGCCCAATAAAGCAACAAGTAAAAAACGTAGTCCACCCATCAATAGCGGCGGTATTGTTTCAACACCCCAGGCAATGATTATAAAGTTAAAGCCCCATATAAATATGATCAGCAATGCAATAAATGTATCTTTTAACGACATACAACCCCAACTGAGTTAATAAGAGCCAACAAGCTGCTCCCTCTTTTCATAAGATTAAGGTATTATGCGCGCCAATGTTATGAATAATTTAATCTAAGGTATTAAAGATGGCGACCATCGTATTAGCAACAGGTAATCAAGGCAAAGTGAAAGAATTGGCACGCCTGCTAGCAAATCAAAATATAGACATAAAGCCACAAAGTGAATTTAATGTCCCTGATGTTGCTGAAACAGGCACCACCTTTATTGAAAACGCCATTATCAAAGCTCGCCATGCTGCCAAAATAACTGGCTTACCCGCTATTGCCGATGACTCAGGTTTAGAAGTAGATGCTCTTAATGGTGCCCCCGGCGTATACTCTGCCCGATACGCCGGTGAAAATGCTACAGATGACGACAATACTAATAAACTTTTAAACGCCTTAGAAAATATTGCTGATGATAAACGTAGCGCACGCTTTCATTGCGTTTTAGTTTATATGAGCCATGAACATGACCCAACACCAATAGTTTGCCACGGTGTTTGGCAAGGTAACATTTGCCGAGAAAAACATGGCGAACAAGGCTTTGGCTACGATCCTGTTTTTTGGCAAGAAGCACATCAAATGACCTCAGCACAATTACCGAGAGATTTAAAAAATAAACTAAGCCATCGTGGCCAAGCGTTACAACAGTTAGTGCCATTACTTACAAAGCAACTTAAAGAAGAAATAGCTTAAGATGTTAGTTGCGCCGCCATTATCACTGTATATCCACATACCTTGGTGTGTGGAAAAGTGTCCTTATTGCGACTTTAATTCTCATGCGCTAAAACACCAGATTCCAGAACAAGCATATATTTCACAATTGTTACTGGACTTAGACACAGATATAGCAAAGTTTAATTTACAAAATCGGCCATTACATACAATCTTTATTGGCGGTGGCACACCAAGCTTGTTTTCTGCGCCAGCTATTGAGCAATTACTAACACAAGTACTTAAACGTTTTGAACATAAAGCAGATATAGAAATTACACTTGAGGCTAACCCAGGAACGATTGAGGCAGAAAAATTTATTGGCTTTTTTAACGGCGGTGTTTCGCGTTTATCGGTTGGTGTACAGAGTTTTGAGTCAGATAAACTGATCAAACTAGGTCGTATTCACGATAGCCAGCAAGCAAAAACAGCCGCTAACCTTGCCAGCGAATGCGGCGTAAAAAGCTTTAATTTAGATTTAATGCACGGTTTACCTGAGCAAACGGTTGCCCATGCGCTTGATGATTTAAAAACCGCCATAGCATTAAAGCCAACTCATATTTCATGGTATCAGCTTACCATTGAGCCTAATACTGCGTTTCATTCTCGACCACCAAAATTGCCACAAGATGAAACCCTATGGAGTATTCAAGACCAAGGGATAGCATTGCTTGAACAAGCAGGATATCAGCAATATGAAATATCGGCATACAGTAAACCTCAATATCAATGCCAGCATAACCTTAATTATTGGCAATTTGGTGACTACTTAGGCATTGGCTGTGGCGCCCATGGCAAAATAACCGACATCGAAAAACAAAAAATATATCGCACCGTAAAAGTAAAACACCCGAAAGGCTATTTAGATAAAAGCAGAGTCGCCCTTGATAAACTACATACGGTGACTGATGAAGAGTTGCCATTTGAATATATGATGAATCGGCTAAGATTACATTCAGGATTTTCTTTAACTGAATTTCAGTCACGTACCGGTTTAAACGAACAAGCCATTTTACCGACATTGCAACAAGCACAAGCGAAACAGTTAATGGAATTTGATGGAAAACTTTGGTCAGTGAGTAAACTAGGCCACCGATACCTAAATGATTTACTGGAAATGTTTTTATAACTTATGACCAATAACAATCCAGAGATAGCAAACACTATTAAACCAACTGAATTTTCTAGCGAAGATGAACAGTTTATGCGCCGCGCTATGGCTTTGGCTGAAATTGCACAAAGCCACAATGAAATTCCCGTTGGCGCAGTAGTCGTTTTCAATGGCAAAATTATTGGTGAAGGCTTTAATCAATCCATTATGAATAGCGACCCTTCAGCTCACGCTGAAATGATGGCAATTCGTGATGCCGGTAAAAATATAGAAAATTATCGGCTACTAGACTGCACCTTGTATGTAACCCTTGAGCCCTGCCCTATGTGCGCAGGACTCCTTGTTCACAGTCGAATAAAGCAATTAATATTTGCCAGTAATGATTTAAAAACGGGTGCTGCCGGCAGCGCCTTTAATTTAGTCAATCACCAAAAGCACAATCACCAACTTGAAGTTAAGTCGGGGTTACTCGCTGATGAGTGTAGTACTATGCTCTCCGCTTTCTTTAAACGTAGGCGAGCAGAGAAAAAGGCAGAAAAGAAAGCAAACAAGTCTGCAACAAAGATGATTTAATGCATTAAAATCAACTTTGTTGCAGGTAGCAATTATTTGTAGTCATTCCTCTCCTTAACTACTTCTGTTAAATATTCTACAAATTCAATTTCATAACCATCAGCATCTGTAAAGTAGGTATTATTGCGAATTCCAGGTGACCCTTCCCCTTTTTCAGCGGTAAACCCTGCAGCTTCTAATCGTTGGGTTACTTGTGCTAATTCATCTGTAACAAAGGCAATATGGCTTAGTCCTACTTGGTAACCGCTGTTATCACGAATGTCGCTTTCACCGTGATCGCTCAGTGCCAAATACAAATAGTCATCACCAAAATGCAGCCAACGTCTGTCTTTACCATACCAAGTTGAACGCCCTTCGCCACGGATTCTCCAATGGGGAAATGCCGCCTGGTAAAACGCTAACGCCTTAGGAATGTCTTTAACAACTAAATTTAAGTGCTCTAAATACAACATAATTATATCCCTCTATTCTTACTTTTAAATTAACTATTTATTCATGGTTTTACTTATTAGCTAGGGTTGCGCAATAAAGTTTTAATGCCCGTTGGAGTGTAGGTGTCATTAGCTGTGCCTGTACTTTGCTGCCGTTACTTTTCTTAATATTTTTCATTTTTCTCTTCCTTAAAGTTATTGATGAGGTAAAGCATAAAACCTAAAGTAGACTTGAGGTAAAGTGTTTTTTTTAATAAAGTTAAAAAAAGGAGAATTTATGTTAGAAGAAGCAAATTTAAGTGTCGGAAAAGTCGCTAAACGCTGCGGTATAAAAGTGTCTAGCTTGCACTATTACGAAAGCTTAGGCTTGATCAAAAGCCTGAGAAATAATGGCAATCAACGACGATATAAACGGGAAGTAATCAGGCGAGTTTCAGTAATTAAAGCCGCGCAAAAAATGGGCGTAAGCTTAGAAGAAATTAAAAGTGCTTTTGCGAATTTACCTGACAATAGAACACCGACTCAGGACGATTGGCAGCGGTTGTCTCGCCATTGGCAGCAAGGCCTGAACCAAAGAATTGCTTATTTAGAAAAATTGCGAGACTCACTTGATGGCTGTATTGGCTGTGGTTGTTTATCAATGAACAATTGCCCAATTTACAATGCTGAAGACAAATTAGGAAAGAGTCGTTCTGGCGCTGTGTTACTTGAAAATACCCAAACGAATAATACCATTAAATAACGGCTAAACTTGCGAGCGTAACCAATCGTTAGCTTCCGATAGATGATAAAACTCTCGACGATTTTGTAGCTCAAATAACGCTGGCTGTTCGTTTTTTACAATATCAAAATAAAGCTTTTTACTGTAAACAATGGCTCTAGCACGACAAGCTTGAGCATTTAGCCAGTGTAAAAAATTATTAGATATTTTGTGGGCTTCTGGTGTGCTGCCTTCATAAAAGGTGCAATCAATTAGCATGCAAAAACTTTCGCCATTTAACTGGTTAATACTACTTTGAATATTTTCGCAAACAACTTGTGTAGCAAGCTCATTAAACATTCCAGATAAACGAATACTTAACTGGTTGCCGGAAAGTGTAATTGAGTAGTCGCCATGCTCTTCCATAAGGCAATCTCCATACGTGCATTCAAATAATTATTTTTGGCTTTTTTTATACCATCTTAATAGCTCTTTTTGATCGGCCGGTATTTCTAATCCTTGGTTAACAAAAGACAATGCTTGATGGGCCAGTAATTGCTCTGCTTTAGCTTCTATTTTTGTTAAACAGCGATAAAAACAGGCTCTTTCTTCTTCAGATAAAACGCTTTCCAGTGCTTGAGCCCTAGGCTCTAAAGCATGAGTAAGTTGCTGATAAAGTTCTATTCCTGCTGCACTTAAAGTTAAATGTTTAATATTTTTACTTTTGGCATCAGGCTCAGCATTTACTAAGCCTTTACTCAATAACACTTTTACGGCACGGCTCACATTAGATGAATCAATTCGAGATTGATAAGCAATATCAGCTGCTTTTATTGGCATATATGAGCCAATATTTAATAGTACGCGTAACTCTCTAGGCTCTAATTCAGATAATGAGCGAATGCTCAGGTCGCGGTTCAACGCTAAAAGATTACTAACAACCGCCACGCGAAATGGTAAGTGATTAGACAAATCCAGTGGTTCATCATTTAATACGGACAGCTCAAATGCCTGCTCTCTAGTTGATAATGAAATAGTCATACCTTCCTTAAAGACTCAAATTGGCAAAGTCACTTTACCTTGTCAGGCCATTTGACACAATTAATATTGAAAAGTTTAAATGTTTCAAAATTTAAACTCACAGGTCGTGCTATTTAGTACCTTTCAATGAATTTAGATATTGCATTTGCAACATCTTAAATGCTAAGGTAATTATCAAATATCTATCTACCAAGGAAGTTATCTATGCCATTAGTTACACCATTAGCGCCAGATGAAAACGAAGAAGTTGCTGAACTTGCACGATTTTTTAATGAAACTTTGGGTTTTTGCCCGAATAGTGTTTTAACCATGCAGCGTAGACCCGCCATAGCCAAAGCCTTTATTAACCTTAATATGGCAGTTATGGCCAATGACGGACGAGTAACTGCCGAGCAAAAGCGCTTAATTGGTTACATTACAAGTGCAAATACTGGCTGTCGATATTGTGAAGCACATACAATTTTAGCGGCAGAAAGGTACGGTGGTAGTGATGAACGTTTAGCCAATATTTGGAATTTTCGCGAAAGTACACTGTTTACCGCTGCAGAGAAAGCAGCATTTGAGTTTGCTTTAGCTGCTTCAAGCGTGCCAAATGCCGTTGATACCGAAATATCAAATGAACTCCATAAATTTTGGGATGATGGTGAAATTATTGAAATATTAGGAGTGATTTCTCTATTTGGCTACTTAAACCGCTGGAACGATTCAATGGCAACACCTATGGAAAGTGGCGCTGTTGATGCCGGGGAGCGACTATTACAAAAGAGTAATTGGAGCCAAAGCAAACATGTTTAACCGTAATTAGTTCACCATAAAGTCAAAAGATAATGAGCTAGCTATTATCTAGCTCAATATTTGCTTGCACAGATGATTCCTCATTACTGTATTGCTCTAACGTAAATTGCATATGACGTCGATTCGCTAGTCTTACTTTATTGCGATGTAATGTTCTTTTTCTTTGATTATGAGTTGTACATTTTTTAATTCTCATTTTACCTCTTTAGCACGCCTAATCACGTACATTGCCTACATAGCTAAATTTCATTGTTTACTATTATCCTTAGTCTCTATGACACTTTTATGACATTGCTTATTTTTATTAAATTCAGTCACTAATAATTTCATCTGTATTATTTTCTAATTTCGTTTTTGGCGTTAAGCTTTTTTGCTGGTTATCAACCCAAGTTAAGGTATCGTAATATCGGCGAATATTCTCAACATAATTTACAGGTTCATCGCCACGAGCATAGCCATAGCGTGTTTTCTTATAGTATTTTTTTTGCTTCAACAATGGCAAACGCTCTTTAACTTCCACCCAACGATCAGGGTCACCGCCTTGTTGCTTAGTAATTTCTCGAGCATCATTTAAATGCCCTAAACCGATATTATATGACGCTAAAGCAAACCATAGTCTATCAGGGCTCGGTACCCTAGCGGGCATACGCTCAATAAGTTGTTTAAAATACTTGGCACCACCTCGAATACTCTGCTCGGCATCTAAACGGCTTTTTATACCCATTTGTTTGGCCGTTGGTAGGGTTAACATCATCATGCCTCGAACCCCAGTATAAGAACGAGCATGTGGATTCCAGTGTGATTCTTGATAACTAATTGCTGCCAATAGGCGCCAGTCTATTTCTTGGCCATACTTTTCAAATAAAGGACGATATTTTGGCAATTTATTGTCAATAGCTTTGATAAACATCCGAGTATCAACATAATTAAACTCTTCAATATGGCCATAATATTTGTCATCTAATGCTAATAACACACCGTTGTGATGAACTTGTCCAAAAAACTCAATTAAACTGGCTAATATGCTGTCATCGCTATCTTTACTAACAACCCATGCCAACGGCTCGGCCTTTCGTATGGTAAAACCTATGCTAATTTCCGGATAATAACGGCGATTAATCGCTAACGTATTACTATCAACTACGGTATAATCAATTTCGTCATTGAGTACCCTTAGCAGTAATTCTTCACTGTCTAAATCGCTTGTTTCCGACCACGTTAATTCTGGATTAGATTGCTTAAGATATTGCAAGTTTTCAACATGACTTGATTGTGCAACAACTTCTAATTTTCCTGTTAAATCCGCTAGCTTACGTGGGCGGGTATTTCCCTGCTTAAAAACCAATTTTTGACTAATATTGTCGTAGCTCGGAGCAAATCTATACTGCTGCAAACGCTCGTCGGTAACAGACAAGCCTGCGGCAAGCACATCAACTTCGCCGTTATTGAGTTGACTAAATAGCTCATCAAGGTTGTAGCTTGGCTTCATTTTTAAGTCGACACCGAGAGTGTCAGCATATTTTTTTGCCAGCTCATATTCAAAACCAGCAGCGCCTTGTGCATCAAGGTAATAACTGGTATTGCCATACAGCGTACCGACAGTTATATAACCACGATCAATTATGCGCTGCAAATTTGCTGTTGTTCGTTCTGATTTACATCCTGTGAGCAACAACAAATTAAACAGCAAAACAAGCGTTAAAGCCTTACCAAGAAGGACATTGTTAGCAAATGATTTTATTTGTTTTTTTATCATAGTGCCCTATTGTCACGTGAATTTAATTTTTAAAACAGTTCTTTTTACAAATTTATAAAATTAGCCCTAAATAATTGCCCTCAAATAGGACAAATCATTTCTCTAATCTTCTTGCTTCATCTATAATACGCGCGTTTTTTATCCTTAATTAATCTAAACCGGTGAAATAGACTATGTCGATGTTGATGAAAACCCTTCGCGGTGCGCCAGCACTATCTGATTTTAGAGTAAACAAGCTACTAAATCAGTGTTCTGAGCTGCAACTGCCCGTCACGGATATCTATGCTGAATTTACCCACTTCGCACATATTTCAGAAGAATTAAATGCTGAAGAAACTCAAGTTTTACAGCAACTTCTTAAGTATGGACCAACAATAGAAGAACATGAACCTGTTGGACAATTTTTATTAGTTACCCCTCGCCCAGGTACTATTTCACCTTGGTCTTCAAAGTCAACCGACATAGCTCACAATTGTGGCTTAGCAAAAATTACCCGTTTAGAGCGTGGTATTGCTTACTATATTGTTGCCGATAAATTATCTGCAGAGCAACAAAGCCAACTTAATAATTTAATTTCTGATCGCATGATGGAAGCAGTATTCACGGAAATGGCTCAAGCAACTAGCCTTTTTGCCACTGCAGAGCCAGGTGAATTAACCGCTATTGATATTGAACATGGCGGAAAAAATGCCCTCGTACAAGCCAATATCGATTTAGGTTTAGCCTTAGCAGATGACGAAGTTAATTATTTATTTGAAAACTTCAGCAAACTTGGCCGTAACCCTCATGATATTGAACTTTACATGTTCGCCCAAGCAAACTCTGAACATTGTCGACATAAAATTTTTAATGCTGACTGGACCATCGATGGCGTAAAACAACCAAAATCATTATTTAAAATGATCCGCAATACCCATGAAGTAAATCCTGATTTTGTTTTAAGTGCTTATAAAGACAATGCAGCGGTGATGGTAGGTAACAAAGGCGGTCGTTTCTTCCCAAATCCTGAAACCAATGTTTACGGTTACAACCATGAAGATATTCAAGTGCTAATGAAGGTTGAAACCCATAACCATCCTACGGCCATTTCTCCATATCCTGGTGCTGCAACTGGCTCAGGTGGTGAAATTCGTGATGAAGGTGCAACAGGTGTGGGTTCTAAACCAAAGGCTGGATTAGTCGGGTTTTCTGTCTCTAATTTACGTATTCCAAATTTTGAACAACCGTGGGAGTCAGACTTTGGCAAACCAAGCCGCATAGTATCAGCGTTTGACATTATGATGGAAGGTCCATTAGGTGGCGCGGCATTTAACAACGAATTTGGTCGTCCAGCGATTTTGGGCTATTTCCGTACTTATGAAGAACAGGTAAATTCTTTCAATGGCAGCGAAGTTCGTGGTTACCATAAACCTATTATGCTGGCCGGTGGTTTAGGTAATATTCGTGATGAACACGTACAAAAAGGCGATATTGTTGTTGGTGCTAACTTAATCGCTTTAGGTGGCCCAGCCATGAACATAGGTTTAGGTGGCGGCGCGGCATCTTCAATGGCATCGGGTCAATCAGCTGAAAACTTAGACTTTGCCTCCGTACAACGTGAAAATCCTGAAATGGAACGCCGTTGTCAGGAAGTTATCGATAAATGTTGGCAGTTAGGCGATGCCAATCCAATTCTCTTTATTCATGATGTAGGTGCAGGTGGTTTATCTAATGCCTTCCCAGAATTAGTATCTGACGGCGGCCGTGGTGGTGTTTTTGAATTACGCAATGTTCCAAATGACGAACGCAGCATGGCACCACACGAAATTTGGTGTAATGAATCGCAAGAGCGTTATGTATTAGCAGTTTCTGATGAGCAGCTAGCACAGTTCACTGAAATTTGTGCTCGAGAGCGTGCCCCATTTGCTGTCGTTGGACGTGCAACAGAAGAAGAGCATTTAACCGTTACTGACGAGCATTTTGCTGGCAATGATAAATTAGCAACGCCAATTGATTTACCGCTTGATGTCTTACTTGGTAAAACACCCAAAATTTTCAAAGATGTTGAAAGTAAAACGGCTGCAGGTGATGAACTGCCATTGTCTGATATTGAACTAAGCGATGCCGCCGACAGAATTTTATCTTTACCAACCGTTGCTGAAAAAACTTTCTTAATTACCATTGGTGACCGCTCAGTTACTGGTATGGTTAATCGTGACCAAATGGTCGGTCCTTGGCAGGTACCTGTTGCAGACTGTGGCGTTACCGCTTCTGCACTTGACTCATATCACGGTGAAGCTATGTCACTCGGAGAGCGTACGCCAGTTGCCTTATTAAACTTCGGCGCTTCAGCTCGTTTAGCTGTCGCTGAGTCATTAACCAATATTGCAGGTACTGATATTGGCGACTTAAACCGCATTAAGCTTTCTGCAAACTGGATGTCTCCTGCTGGTCATCCTGGTGAAGATGCTGGTTTATACGAAGCGGTTAAAGCCATTGGTGAAGAACTTTGTCCGGCACTCGGCTTAACTATTCCGGTAGGTAAAGACTCAATGTCAATGCGTACCCAGTGGGAAGAGAACGGTGAAGAAAAATCAGTAACCTCGCCAATGTCACTTATCATCACAGCGTTTGGTGTTGTTGAAGATATTCGCAAAACTGTAACACCACAATTACGTACTGATATAGGCGAAACACGTATCGTTGCTATCGACTTATCAAAAGGCAAGAATCGCTTAGGTGGCTCTTGTTTAGCGCAAGTTTATAAGCAATTGGGCAACGAAACCCCAGATGTTGATAGCCCTGAAACATTAAAAGGCTTCTTTAATGCCATGCAAACACTTGTTCGTGATGAAAAGTTAGTTGCTTACCACGATAGATCAGACGGCGGTTTATTCACCTCAGTTGTTGAAATGGCATTTGCTGGCCATACCGGTGTTGATATTGATTTAAGTGCATTAACATCAGCTTCAGGCAATGACGTTGATGTATTATTTAATGAAGAATTAGGCGCGGTTATTCAAATTCGTGAAAGCGATGTTGATGCCATTCACGCGGTACTGGCCGAGCACGGTATTCTTGATTGCTGTACTGATATCGGCCGCATTAACAATGAAGATACTATTCGCTTTAGTCGCGACGGCGAAGTTGTATTAGAAAATTCGCGCACATACTACCGCACAACGTGGGCACAAACCACGTTTAAAATGCAGTCATTGCGTGATAACCCAGAGTGTGCGCAGCAAGAACACGATGTTAAATTTGATACGGAAGATCCTGGGTTAAATACTGAATTAAGCTTTGATATTAATGAAGACATTGTTGCCGAATTAATCGCCAAAGATGCTCAAAATGGCACGAACCCACGCATCGCTATTTTACGCGAGCAAGGTGTTAACTCGCACGTAGAAATGGCGGCGGCGTTTGACCGCGCTGGCTTTATGGCAATTGACGTGCATATGTCTGATATTTTATCAGGACGTACTGATTTAGCTGACTTCAATGGTTTAGTTGCTTGTGGCGGCTTCTCGTACGGCGATGTATTAGGTGCTGGTGAAGGTTGGGCAAAATCAATCTTGTTCAACAAAGATGCTAAAGCCATGTTTAAAGCTTTCTTTGAACGCGAAGACACTTTCTCTTTAGGTGTTTGTAACGGTTGTCAAATGCTGTCTAACCTAAAAGAAATTATTCCTGGCTCAGAAGCTTGGCCTCGTTTTGTACAAAACAAATCAGAGCGTTTTGAAGCTCGTTTTAGCTTAGTTGAAATTCAAGAAAATCCATCTATCTTCTTTGAAGGTATGGCGGGCTCTCGTATGCCAATTGCTGTTTCACATGGTGAAGGTCGTACTGAGTTTAGTTCTGATGATGCTGTTGACGCTGCTAATGAATCAGGCACAGTGGCAATGCGTTATGTTGATAACTATGGTCAAGTCACTGAAACTTACCCTGCTAACCCGAATGGTTCACCTGACGGTATCACAGCGCTTACCACGACCGATGGCCGCGTTACCATTATGATGCCTCACCCAGAGCGAGTATTCCGCACAGTTGCAAACTCATGGCATCCAGATGAATGGCAAGAAGATTCACCTTGGGTACGCATGTTCCGTAACGCACGTAAATTTATCGGTTAATAGATACTATCGTGTAAATTGAAAAAGCGCCATCTGGCGCTTTTTTTATCCTTTGCCAGTTAACTTTATCACTTCACCTATTACTCAAGTTTAGGTTAAAACTATCACAGCTCAACTGAACACTTTAAGAATCTGTTCGGGCAATTTGCTAGAAACTTATCCTCTTTCATATATCATATTTGAATAGATATTAACTTATATATTCCTCTATGCTTATTTATACTGTTTTATTCAATGGTCAAATAGCGTCAGAAAGAATACAAACAGTGAGAACTAGCCAACAAACACAATCATTATTAACGCGTGAATCTTTGCGTGCAGTCTATATTTGGCTGCGAATCGCGTTAAGTTATTGTGTCATTGGCGCAATAATAACCACCTTAGTGTCGGCGTATACTCAAGAAGTTCAACTCATTCCTATTACCTTAATTATGGCGACATTTGTTGCGATAGGTGCCTACAAAGCAGAGGTTATTCGCCGTCATACTGGACTCAATGATTATTTTGATAAACTAGTTCAACATAAACATCATGATTTTTAAGCTGTAATTTTCAACCTTTCTTTAATTGGCACTATTTCATTCCACTTTAGCACTGAACATTCGTTAATTATTCACCGAATTTGGCTTGCTTTATAATTTCCTTTTTCGCTAAGCTAAACGAAAAAAATAGGAAGTTATATGCAAGCACATAATGCCTCACCATTAAGCGATTACATTGAATATTCGAGTGAAGAAATGCTCGAACGCTCTGCAACGTTTTATCAAGACATTAAGCGTCGCCACAGTATTCGAAGCTTTAGTAACCGTCCAGTTGCCAAAGAAATCATTGAAAATTGTATAAAAGCTGCCGGAACGGCTCCCAGCGGTGCGAATCATCAGCCTTGGCACTTTGTTGCAATTAATGATATTGCGGTAAAAAAGCAGATAAGAGAACAAGCAGAAATTCATGAAAATAATTTTTATCAAGGGCGCGCGGGTGAAGAATGGCTTGATGCTTTAAAACCCTTAGGCACTGATGCGCAAAAGCCCTACTTAGAGCATGCTCCTTGGTTAATCGCTATTTTTAGTGAGAAAAAAGGCGGGATAACCATTGAAGAAAAAAACACTAATTATTATGTCCATGAATCGGTTGGAATTGCCACTGGCTTTTTAATTAATGCCTTACATTCAAGTGGTTTAGTAACCTTAACCCATACGCCAAAACCTATGTCATTTTTAAGTAAGGTGTGTGGTCGCGACGATAACAGCCGACCTTATATGCTACTAATTGCCGGTTACCCAAGTGAAGACGCGACTGTGCCACATCATGCCAGCATAAAAAAATCACTGACTGATATTGCGACATTTTTATAGCTGTTTTGAAATTAGCAAGCTAGTTTAACTGGCTTGCTATTAGGAAAAATCCAAAGCGATATTTGTGCAACCTTTACCGCAATATAACCCTGTTGCAGATTTATCTTCAGGCAGTACAACCTGAATTAAAGTACCGCATTTCTGACACGCAATTTCTCGCCCCGCCAATACTTTTTTAATTAACGCTTTTTGATCGTTAAATGACTTAGCACTGGCTTTTTTTAAACGACTAAATTGTTGTTCATCCATATAATCTTCCCACTTATATAGGGCAATTTACTTGCTGGTATCAACACAATACCAACCATCATACTTTCCAGAAAATGGCGTAGCACTCGTCGTGAGCAATTCTTGATATGCGGCAATATTTTCATAGCTTGCAGCCATAAACGGGTATGCGGTTATTTCCCAAGGAAACTCATCATCCCCTTGGTACGGACAAAATGATAATTTTTGGTTATTTTCTAATAATAACTGGCCAAACTTAAGTGCTTGTTCTTGGCTGGCAAAAATCACTGAGAACTCAAACTCTCTTTCAATCGTTAAGTCATCACCACCTTCTAACATTCCCCATAAAGCATTACCGACATTATCTAAAGGAAATAACTCTTCATCACGCTGCATTCTATTTCTCGTTCAAAGTTGTTCAACTAGCGTTATTTTATCGCTCTATTTCATTAAAAACCATGAACATTTCATTTAAATAACCAGAACTTGGCAGAATAAGAATAAAAAACACAACTAATTCAAAGTATTGTCATTATTCAATCTTCAGTAGTGGTATTTATGTCTAGTTCAGGGCATTTAAGTGTGCCCGATAATGAGTCATTAGCGACTTGAACAACACCAAAATGCGTTTTAATAGTGCTGTTGTAGCTTTTCGCTTATCCCGAACTCAGGTTAAATAGTTCTTTCCTGATATTAATCTCTCAAACTTAACATTAGGAGCAGCAATTGCGGCCATAAGTTTGTTAAACTTACACAGTGTTTTTAGTGAAGTTGAATTGTTTTGAATAAATTTGAATGCCATATCAATATTGACCAGCCCATCAGCATTATTGAGGCGATACAGCAGCAATGTGAATTAAGTATAGCTGACATCAAAAAAGCGATTGATAAAGGCGCACTTTGGCATCATCGTGGTAAAACAATGCAGCGTTGTCGGCGTATTAAAAAGCCATTACATATTGGTGATGAGTTACACTTTTACTATGATTGCTCAGTGTTATCACAAGTTCCAACAGCAGCAAAATTAATTGCAGATTTAACGGATTACAGTGTTTGGTATAAACCTTATGGCATATTATCTCAAGGCTCAAAGTGGAGTGATCACTGCACAATAACACGCTGGGCACAAAAGCATTTATCTCCAGAGCGAGCCGTTTTCCCAGTGCATCGACTTGACCGTGCAGCAACAGGCTTAATTTTAGTGGCACATAGTAAAAAAGCCGCGCGAGCATTAAGTAAAATGTTTGAACAGCACCAATTTGAGAAAGTTTATAATATTATTGTTCATGGCGACCACCAGCAACGCCCACAACCAGAAACAGTAACATATGAGATTGACGGTAAGCCGGCTTGTAGCCATTTTGCTACTTTGGCATATGATCCACAACAAGATCTATCATTAGTGAAAGTTAATATAGAGTCTGGGCGTAAGCATCAAATACGCATTCATGCTGCAAGTATTGGTTTTGCAGTTGTTGGCGATAGATTACATGGTCAACAAAAAATGAATACAACAGTTTCCGCTGATATTAAGCATGTAGATTTACAACTTTGCGCGGTACAGCTTAAATTTACTTGTCCAATCCATCATATTGAACAGAGCTTTACTCTGCCAGAGAATTTACGCCCTCAACTAAAAGATTTAAATTAGCGCATATTAAAAGCAGCTTTCACTTTAAACTAAAACGGTGAGCCTAAGCTCACCGTTTATAAAACATATCTTTCCTATCGCGCTAATAACTATATTGAAAGTCATCATCTGCCATTAAATTCAACTGCTCACCAACACGTTCATCTGGCGACAATTTGGATAACAACGCTAAACCTTGCTGACGTTGTGCTGTGGTTAATGCTTTATAAGGCATTCTAAAAATGGGTGCTACTGCACCTGTCATCATCAACGTCGTGTTAATAGCAATGGGATTTGGCTCACAAAACAACCAATTCATTAATGGCTGTAAGCTTTGATCTAAAGCTTCATTGGGCGCATCCATTAATTGCCGCATTAACCCTGGGACAATATTTGAGGTTACCGAAATAACGCCATGAGAGCCATGTTGATGACGCCCCACAGCACATTGATCATCGTTACCTGACCAACAAGCAATTCCGCGCTCTTCGTAATAAGCAATACGCTCATTACCGGCACACTCTTTAACACCGATAAAGTTTTCATGTGTAGAAAGTGGCTCGATTAAATCCGGCGTTAAATCTTGCCCAGTACGACCTGGTACGTTGTAAATAAAGGCTGGGCCAATATCGAGAACTTTTTTAAAGTGTGCGCTAACGCCCGCAAAGGAACTGCGACCATAATAAGGGTTAATTTGCAGCGCAGCATCCATTCCAGTTGCAAAACCGTGTTGCGTCGCTTTTATTGCTTCACGAGTATTATTACTGCCCGTATTGCCTATAATAAGTAAGTCTTTACCGTGTTTGTGAACACTATGAGCAATAAGAATTAAATGTTCTTCCCACGTGAGTAAGTGCCCTTCTCCTGTAGTACCACCAACAACAATACCATCAACACCAGCTTTAACTTGTTGAGCAACAAGCTGATCAAAGGTTGCAAAGTCTATGTCACCTTTGGCATCAAACGGGGTTTTAATCGCGGTAATTAAACTGGCAGCTTTAATTTGCTTCATTGGTATTCTCAACAAGATAATAATTAATTTAAAAGGAAAATTTTTAGACGTAAAACAGTACGCATATCAACTGAGTGCGATATTATCAATAACTCGCCTTAGTATAAACACTTCATTGGTTAAGATATGCTGATATTCAAATATTTGGCTATTTAAGGTAAGCACCTTATATGCGTGGTAATTATCTTCATGACTTAAGTCAGCAGCATAATGCTCACCATCAATGAATTCGCTTTTACTTATAGTAAAATGAATATCACCAACCAATCCCCAATCACCTGACTCGACACTCTGCTCACTAATATTGCCAGCATCGTCATGTTGAATAAAGGTGAATTCATAATGCCCATCTTCTGTCAGCTGGGCATATTCAGTAAACACTTGACCACTTTCATCATGTTCGCTTCGATACCACTTGCCAAATAAAAATGAACGATGAAATTGTTCAATATGCTCTGTCATAGGGAAAGTTCCGGGTAAATTACTTTGTATGGCTGTTTTTTTTGTTGGCTTCTATTATGCCATATTTAAGTTTTATACGAGCAATAAGTTGTTGGTTTTCTACTAAGAAGTGATTAAATTCTTCAATTATTCTTGGGTAACTAATTGATGAGAAATGGTACGCATATTGTTCATTTTTAATTTGCTTATTCAATACTATTCTCTCCCTACTTTGACCAAGTAGTTGCAAGTTATAGTTAATAACATTCTTATCAATATTGGTTGCATCAACATTACCATGCAACATGTGTTTAATAATGCTGTAAGGAGATGACAACTCCACTAGTGCTGTCGAATTGTCTTGTATTTTGTCGTACCACAATGTAGGAAAAAAACCCAATATAGTACCAAGCCGTTTAACATTGTCGCGAGGCTGCTCTGCTTTTTCTTTGATCACATATGTGCCAGCGGTCAAAGTTAATACCGGCGTACTATATGTAATACTCAATTTTTTTGATTCACCCATACGCCAGCGCACATTGTCTGGAAACTTAAAATCAATTGCCTCTTCAACATACCACTTATCGAATCGCTTTATTGGCAACGGGACAAACTTATACTGATAACCTTTGCTATTAAAAAAACTACTCAGTAATTCTTTAGTAAAGCTTGCGCGATTAGGGTATTGTGGAGAAAAGTCATATAGCGGAAAGTAACTAACATCTTCAACGCCGATACTATATTCTTTACTGTGAGATGTGCTTGCTGAAACAAAAAAGACCAAAATGGCACTTTGTACCAAAGCAACAAACAATCCAGTGTTAACAGAGTGCTTCAATTGATAACCTAACTAATGTTCTATGTCATTATTATACTCATACTAGTGCAAAAATTCAGACAAGTTATAGAAAATTAAATTAGTTGCTCAGTTAAATAATCAACCAGTAATCTTATCTTCGGAGATAAATGACGATTTTGCGGGTATACCGCCCATATCCCTTCATCAGGCTCACGATAATTATCGAGTAATGTGATCAACTCACCACTTTCTATATAATGCTGAATATAATAATCGGGTAATTGTACTATGCCTAATCCTTTTAAAGCGGCATCAACAAGACCAAAACCACTGTTGTAACGCAATTTACCAGTAACTCGAATATTCTTTTCTTTGCCAGATTCTCGAAAGTGCCAATAATCAAGAGTGCCCAATAAACAGTTGTGCTTACTCAGTTCGGGCAAGGTATGTGGAGTGCCATATTTATCAAGGTACGCCGTTGATGCACAAACATAATTTGTTCGCTTGCCTAATTTTTTTGCCATCATCGACGAGTCACTTAACTTACCAAGACGAATAGCTAAGTCATAACCTTCTTCAACTAAATCAATTTTCCGATTACTTAAATAAGCTGAAACTTCAATATCACTGTATTGCTGCATAAAGTTATTTACCAAAGGCAAGATCTGCTGTTCACCGTAGGTAACAGACGCGGTAAGTTTAATTTTCCCTTGAGGTTTAGATTGGAGGTTCGTAACCGCACGTTCAGCTGCGTCAAGTCCATCAAGCACACTACGACAATGCTGATAAAAAACTCGACCTTCTTCAGTTAACGAAACTTTACGCGTAGTACGATAAAATAATTTTATGCTAAGCCTTTTTTCTAAGGCACTAATTTGGCGGCTAACATGGGCCGTAGAAATGGCCATTTTTTTTGACGCTTTAGTAAAACTTTCGTTTTCAGCGACAAAGACAAATTCGCTGATACCATCCCACTGCATTATTATTACCTATATGTATAAGTAGGATTAAAAAATACCATATTATTATATCTAAAGAAATAAAGGTGCTCAGCTTTATATGTGGTAGGTTTTATAAATTGCAGCTCACTAAATACTGTAACCACTTATTCATTCAGCATTTAAACAAGAAACTAAGGGCATTTTCTACACCAAACTTAATCAGGTATCCAAACGCCCATTATAATGTGAGAGCAACTATTATTTAATGGCTCAATAATTTAACACTGCCATTGACACTTTCCATGGTAATTCTAATATCACCATTACCCACCTCTCCGTTTAAATGACGACCCGTAAATAAGTTCTTTTCTGCAACTAAACCAAAATCCGTTTTAATACTGCCGTGCATAGTTTCTGCTGCAACAACGGCGCTAAGCGATTTAGGTACAGACACCTTAATGCTGCCATTAACAGTTTCTACGTCAATATTATCTAATTCATTAGCAAATTCATCATAGCTAATTTTAATACTGCCATTAACCGAACTAAATTCACTATTATTGGCTAAACCATTCGCTTTGATAGAACCATTAACCAACTCAGCATTTATTTCGCCTTTTACGTCATTAATACTCAATGAGCCGTTGACTAAATCAATATCTGCTAATGTTGTATTAGTTGGCACAGTAACGACATACTCAACTTTGCCAGAGTTACTGTTTCGGCCCCAACTTTGTTTTTCTTTATAGCGTGTTTCAACGCTCACACCTACCGATGTTTGCTGCATATCAACAACAATATTTTCTCTATCGTCTTGATCATCAGCCGTAATCGTCGCTAATACATGAATTTCAGCCTTATCCCATGTCGATATTTTTACCGAGCCGTTAACATTATCAAGTTTAAAAGACGCCTGTTCGCTAACCGCAAACGTTTGCTCGATTTCTTCTGTTATCTCCGCCTGAGCAGAAAAACTTAACAGGGTGATTACGCTAGTAGTTGAAATAAATTTAAAAAAAGATGATGGCATAGTATTTCCTAATATCAGTATCATTGTTATTTAACCTATTAGTAACTTGTTTAATCAAAAAGGTTTAAAGCAAATTTTCAAAAAGTTAAATTATTTTTCCGAGCTATCGCCGTTAATTTTAGTTAACATAATGTCATATATTGCAAGAGGTTAATTGTGCATGAAAACCAAAGTAAGCCTACTTTTAACTGGCAGTGAGTTAATGAATGGTGATGTTGTTGATACCAATTCGGTAATGTTTGCCCAACATTTAAACAATATCGGCCTAGAGATTGGAAAAAAAGTAACCATTGGCGATGAACAATTGCAGCTTGCTACAGAAATTCAACACTTGAGCCAGACATCAGATATATTATTGATAAATGGTGGTTTAGGTCCAACTTCAGACGATCTGACTGCACAAGTATTATCGTCCACCTGCGGCGTAGCTTTAACACTCAACGAACAAGCCCATCAGCATTTGCAATCATGGGCAAAAAAACGAAACACAAACTTAAATGAACCTAACTTAAAACAAGCGTATTTACCGAGTAATTCTAATGTCATTGCAAATAAAACAGGTAGTGCCGTAGGTTTTAGCATTGAATTTAATCAATGTTTAATTATTTGCACGCCAGGTGTGCCAAGTGAACTAGAAGATATGCTGAAAGACGAGATCACACCCATGTTACAAACTCGTGTTATTGCCCCTGCATATCAACATATGCACCGCATGCAAACTTTCGGTATTGGTGAGTCTAGTATGCAAGCATTAATTAATAGTCATTTTCCCGATTGGCCAAATGAAATAGTTATCGGCTTTCGTGCAGCGATGCCAATATTAGAAATTAAACTAGCGATAAATTGCCAACAAGGACAAGCATTGTTGCCACTATGGACAGCAAAGTTAAAAACATTACTAGGTGAGCATATACTGTCACAAGGCTCGACAGAACACTCTACACTTGCTGACTATCTTGTGCCACAACTCATACAGAAAAAACAAAAAATCACCCTTGCGGAGTCTTGCACCGGCGGCCTAATTGCTAGCCAAATAACAGCTGTTTCAGGCGCTTCAGCAATATTTGAAGCTGGTTTTGTAACATATTCTAACAAAATGAAAAGTAAAATGTTGAATGTGTCTGAAACAGTATTAATAGAGCACGGAGCCGTAAGTGAAGCTACGGTAATTGCTATGGCAAACGGTGCACTTGAAAATTCTGCCGCCGATTTTGCCATTGCAGTCTCTGGCATAGCAGGACCTAATGGCGGTAGTGAAAATAAACCTGTTGGCTCCGTATGGATTGCGTGGGGTAGTAAAAACAATATTAGAACAAAATATTATTGTATTCCTGTTGCTAGAAAGCATTTTCAACAAATTGTAGCGGCAAGAAGCTTGGACTTAATTAGACGAATGTTAATACAAAGTAACGAGCAGCCATATTATAACAAATAACCCACTTTTCATCCTATATATTGCCTCAGTGAACGGCTTTTATATTGCTTAGTCATTAAAATATTTATATATTCGGTGTAATTAAATGTGATTGTATAAACAACTTACTATTTTTTATCGAACCATATTGCCGCCTAACAAACAGGCAAATGCGCCTATAGCAGTTATAATAAAGAAAGTACGATAATCATAAATATATTAAAGGAGAGAGTTTTGGTAGAGAAAAATTATATAACAAGTGGTCGAAATACTATTATCCATAAAAACAAAAAATTTGATCTACTCGTGGTTAATGGTAATAACCCTGTTGTTATAGTAAGCCATGTTGGTATGGGATTATATAAAGGTCCAATTCCCAAAAAGCGTTCTGAGGCCAAAAAAGCATATCAAGAAGTTGTTGATGTTAGCGTTGCTGAAGTGTTTGGTGAAGAAAAAACATTAATTTTTATACAAGCATTAGATAATAAAGAATACAAACTTGATTATTCTAAAGTCGGTACAGCTAACTTTATTAAGGTTCATCAAGAAAACTATATCTAAGGAACGCACAAGTTTTATAAATCATGGAGTTATACGAGTGTGAGCAAGGCAACTTTAGTATCGAATAATAAAAATAATATAGACCTAGTGCTATCTCCAGTTAAAACAACTACACCATTAACTGAAGTAAACATTCATGAGTTAATTGAAAACTCAGAGTTTAGTAATTTATATGTTGACAACGGCAATATTAAAAATGCCATTGCTGAATTAAATAGTGTATTAAAGCCGCTACAAGCAAACCAAACCGGACGTGAAGTCAAGTATCAAATTCTTGAACGTCGTGACGCCACCATAACTATTAGCATAGAAAGCGACAATATGTCAGCATCGGCCGAAATATCGACCGCGTTAGGTGGTAAGCATATGAGTGCAAAAGCCATCTTAAATGCTGCTCAAGAGGCGGGGGTTTGTAAAGGATTTAGTAAAGAGCAATTAATAAAACTTGCAAAACAAGCAGCTAAAGAACCCGCAGGATCATTAGTAAAAGGCGAAATCGCGACAGGAAAATTACCAATAGATGGTAAAGACTCCCGCGTAAAGCTATTAGTGGAAAGTGCACAAGATCGAATTTTAAAGCCGAAAAAGCGCGAAGATGGTAGCGTTGATATGCGTGACCTTGGCGATATTATTTGCGTGAAAGTTGGAGAGCCTTTAGCCAAAAAAATCCCTCTTACCGATGGTATTAAAGGTTTCACCGTTATTGGTGATGTTTTAGAACCAACACCAGGTGCCGACTTGGAAATGCATGTGGGCGACGGCACAGCACTTAGCCCTAAAAATAGTAGTATTTTAGTCTCTACCTTAGTTGGCTTACCGCGAATAATTGAAAATGGCATGGAAGTTGACAACGTTTATCAAATTAAGAATGTCGATATCAGCACAGGTCATGTAAAGTTCCAAGGTAGTGTCATTATTGATGGCGACGTCTGTGAAGGAATGACGGTGCAAGCAACTGGCGACATTTCAATCGGTGGTTTTGTTGAATCGGCAACCTTAGATGCTGGCGGCGACATCACAATTGGTACCGGTATTATTGGTAAAAAACAAGAAGTTGATGACCGCGAAGTCGACCAAATCCACATGAGTGTCAATATTAAAGCTGGCGGTAAAGTTTTTGCAAAGTACAGCCAATATGCCGAAATTTCTTGCGATTCACTTCGTATTGAAAATCAAATGATGCACAATATTGTCAAAGTTAAATCAACACTTTGGGTTGGTACAGAAGACAAGCCTAACGGTAAACTTATTGCAGGATATATTCGAGCAGGTGAATCAGTACGTGCGGGCACAGTTGGTGCAACAGCTGGAAGTACCACCATTATTGCCTTCCAAGAAAAAGTAAATCATTACCATGAACAAATAGCTGAAATTGATGAATTAGTCACTAGTGAGTCAGAAAAAACCGCCGAGCTTAAATCTGCGGTTAATAAGCTCAAGAAACTGCCTAAAGATAAAGCCAAGCCAGAAATGCTAGCCAAGGTTTTATCAACGTATCAACATCACGCAAAGGAGATGGGCAAGCATTTATCGAACAAGGAAGCTACGGAAGAAACTTTGCAAGAATACATGACCAGTGTTTACGTTGAAGCAACTGAAAAAGTCTACCATGGCGTGCAGCTTTACGTCGGCGAATTTCACGACAAAACTCGTCGCGAATACGGGCCAAGTAGATTAATTTATAAAGAAAGAAAAATTCACGTAGATCCTATTGTGAATACCTAAATTGTTATAATATTGGCGATAAACTATTTCCAATCTGGAGCTTACGATGGCATTTATTGCCCGCGGCCTTTTTGTCGCTAGCCTTTTAACAGCTAGTGTTCAGGCGCAACAATGCGATATTAATTTCACTCACGGTGTCATTATCGACCCAGCTCATATTCGCATTGTGAATCATGGTCAAACCTATATTCAAATTAACGGTCAACACCAGCTATTTGTTAATGGCCGTGAAGTCGAACTGAATAAAGAGCAACAGCAACAATTAAGCCAATATAGTTCGGGGATCAGAGATGAAGTGCCTGAAATAGTCTCAATTGCAATAGAAGGCGTTGAACTGGGCCTTAAAGCCGTCAACAAAGTGATAAGTAGTTTAACGGGTGAAAACAGTGCATCTCATCAACAATTTCAAGAAAAATTTGATGAAATGAAATGGCGTTTGCGTACTCGATTCAATCATAGTGACGACAGTTACTATATCGCACCACAAGATTTCGATGATTTTGATGAAGTATTTGCGGGCGAATTTGAAAAAGAAATTGAGGCTATTGTGTCAGACTCTGTAGGGACTATTTTAATTGCCGTTGGTGAAGCCATGACACACCGTGAGGAGCAAAGTAGTGAACAGCGTGTGGAAACTTTCGATCAGCGAATTGAAACTATGGCAAACAATATTAAACTCGGTATTAGTAATCAAGCAAATGCCCTTGAGAGCAAAGCTGAAAAAATTTGTGCTCGATTAATTAAACTTGATGAAATAGAGAATAAATTGCAACTCGAAATTCCAGCATTGTCAGAATTTAACTTAATTGAAACTAATTAATCCCGTTATGGTTATGTAAAAACCAGCATAGAAGTTAAATGCGATAAAAAAAGCCTGCAAATGCAGGCTTTTTATGTTCAGGATGAACGGTATATCACGATCGCATGGATGCGAAAGAGTGATGACGTACTGTAGACAGTTAACTAACTAGCCAATTACATATTTGGATAATTTGGTCCACCGGTACCCTCAGGTGTTACCCAAGTAATATTCTGACTAGGGTCTTTAATATCACAGGTTTTACAGTGCACACAGTTTTGCGAATTAATGACAAACTTATCGCCTTCCTCTGTACTTTCAACTTCATAAACACCAGCTGGGCAATATCGTTGTGCAGGCTCAGCATATTTAGCTAAGTTAACACTAATTGGAATACTGCTATCAGCCAGCTTTAAGTGGCATGGCTGCTCTTCTTCATGGTTAGTGTTGGATAAAAATACTGATGACAGTTTATCAAAACTTAATTTATTATCAGGTTTTGGATAATTAATCACCGGTGCATCTTTAGCTAATTTAAGTTGCTCATGATCTAAACGTTCATCTTTAAAATTGAACGGTAACTTACCGCCAAAGAAATTTTGATCAATAGTATTGTAAGCGCCACCTAAAAAGGTACCAAACTTATGCATCGCCGGACCAAAATTACGCGTGTTATATAGCTCGTCATATAGCCAAGAATTTTGGTATTTTTCAGTATAACTTGTTAACTCTTTACCGCCTTCATCACCGGATGCTAATGCTTCAAATATCGACTCAGCCGCTAGCATGCCTGATTTCATCGCCGTGTGATTACCTTTAATTTTGGCAAAATTAATGGTACCAGCATCACAACCAACTAATACCGCACCAGGCATGGTCATTTTAGGTAATGAATTAAAGCCGCCTTTTGCCATAGCTCTAGCACCGTATGATACGCGCTTACCGCCCTCAAGGTATTGAGCAATTTTCGGGTGATGTTTATAACGTTGGAATTCATCAAATGGACTTAAATGCGGGTTGCTGTAATTTAAATCAACAATTAGCCCAACAAATACTTGGTTGTTTTCTGCATGATATAAATAACCACCACCTGTGGTATCTTTTTCTAACGGCCAGCCAGCGGAATGCACCACTAAACCTTCTTGATGCTTAGCAGGGTCAATATCCCAAATTTCTTTAAAGCCTAACCCATAATGCTGCGGCGATTTATCAGCATCTAAAGCATACTTAGCAATAAGCTCTTTGCCTAAATGACCACGACAACCTTCAGCGAAAACCGTGTATTTCGCTTTTAATTCCATACCCGGCATAAATGAGTCTTTTTGATTACCTTCAGCATCTAAACCCATATCGCCAGTGATAACACCGCCAACACTGCCGTCTTCATTGTAAATAACGTCTTGTGCAGGGAAACCTGGGAAGATTTCTACGCCAAGTTGTTCTGCTTGCTCTGCTAACCAGCGACAAACATTGCCCATACTGACAATGTAATTACCTTCGTTATGCATAGTTTTAGGCACGCTAAAGCTTGGTAATTTAACCGCGCTATCTTCGCCATTAAATAAATAAATATCATCGCCAGTTACGGCGGTATTTAAAGGTGCGCCTTTTTCTTTCCAATCTGGAAATAACTCAGCTAATGCTCGTGGTTCAAAAACAGCACCAGATAATATGTGAGCCCCTACTTCCGAGCCTTTTTCAACCACACATACCATTAGTTCTTGTTCTTTTTCTTGTGCAAGTTTCATTAATTGACAAGCAGTTGATAGGCCTGCAGGACCAGCTCCAACAATTACAACGTCAAACTCCATTGATTCGCGTTCCATAACATCTCCCATCATTTATTTCTTTACGAAAAATTCAAACACTCGTTTGATTTTCAAACACCTGTTTGATAACATCCAACATTATAGATATTTTCGAAGTAAATACTATCCTGTATTGCATTATTTACCGATAATATTTGTTTAAGCGCAATTTGATTGACGATATAAGAAGAAGACGTTGACGTAAACGTAATCTACAAGTAGTCTTTCAAACCATAATTATAGCGTTAAGCTGAAGTTTATTTAGTTTAGCCAATATTACCAACAACAAGCACACTCAGAGGCAACGATGAAAGTATTAGTACCCATCAAACGCGTTATTGACTATAACGTAAAAGTACGTGTTAAAGCAGACAACTCCAATGTCGATCTTGCTAATGTAAAAATGGCAATTAACCCATTTTGTGAAATCGCAGTTGAAGAAGCGGTTCGTTTAAAAGAAGCAGGAACAGCGACAGAAGTTATCGCTGTATCTATTGGCGATAAGTCATGCCAAGAGCAGTTACGTACAGCATTAGCCCTAGGTGCTGATCGCGCAATTCAAATCGATACCGATCAAAATTTAGATTCATTACATGTAGCGAAATTACTACAAAAAGTCGTTGAAGAAGAGCAACCACAATTAATAATCCTTGGTAAGCAGTCAATTGATAGTGACAACAACCAAACAGGCCAAATGCTTGCTGCATTAACGGGTATGGCACAAGGTACATTCGCTTCAGCAGTTAATGTTGATGGCGATAAAGTTAACGTTACACGTGAAGTTGACGGCGGCTTACAAACCGTAGCCTTAAACTTGCCTGCAATCGTAACGACTGACTTACGTTTGAATGAGCCACGTTATGCTTCATTACCAAATATTATGAAAGCAAAACGTAAACCACTTGATGTTAAAGCAGCCGCTGACTTTGGTATTGATTTAACCGCACGTACAAATGTCATTAAAGTAACACCACCAGCAGAGCGTCAAGCAGGTATTATTGTTGAAAGCATTGATGAATTAGTAGAAAAATTAAAAAATGAAGCGAAGGTGATCTCATGAGCGTATTAGTATTTGCCGAACACGATAATAGCCAATTAAAAGCTGATACCTTAAAAACAGTTGCGGCTGCACAAGCTATGGGTGGCGAAATTCATCTATTGGTTGCTGGCCATAACTGTCAAGCAGTTGCCGATGCAGCAAGCAAAGTTAACGGCGTAGCAAAAGTATTAGTTGCTGATAACGCCGCATATGAGCACCAACTAGCTGAAAACGTGTCATTGTTAGTAACTGAGTTAGCCGCTGACTATGACCACATAGTTGCCACAGCATTAACAACGGGTAAGAACTTTATGCCACGTGTTGCTGCCTTATTAGATGTTGCACAAATTTCAGACATTATTGCCGTAGAAAGCAGCGATACTTTCGTTCGTCCTATTTACGCAGGTAACGCCATTGCTACCGTTCAAAGTTTAGATAGCAAAAAAGTAATCACTGTGCGCCCTACCGGTTTTGATGCAGTAGCAACTGATGGTAGTGCTGAAGTTGTAGCACTAGATAAAGCAACTGATGCCGGTACTTCTAGCCATGTTAGCGATGAACTATCTGAGTCTGAAAGACCAGATCTTGGCGCAGCTGGCGTAGTTATTTCTGGTGGTCGTGGTATGCAAAACGGTGATAACTTCAAACTCCTTGAAGGTATTGCAGACAAATTAGGCGCTGCTATTGGTGCATCACGTGCTGCGGTTGATGCGGGCTTCGTTCCAAACGATATGCAAGTTGGCCAAACAGGTAAAATTGTTGCCCCTGACTTATACATAGCTGTCGGTATTTCAGGTGCTATTCAACATTTAGCCGGTATGAAAGATTCAAAAATCATTGTAGCAATTAACAAAGATGCTGAAGCGCCTATTTTCCAAGTGGCTGATTACGGTTTAGTTGCTGATTTATTTGACGCACTACCTGAGCTAGAAAGTAAGCTATAAGCTAATATTCTCTACGCAAAAATCATGTATAATAAAGCCACTCTTGTAGTGGTTTTATTTTATCTAAATTTTAAATATATATGACAAAAACATTTTCGAGCCTGAGTGACTTAGCAGGTGCTTTTGGTAAAACAGTTGCAGCTGACGAAAGCCAGACACCAAATGACGACTCATTAGTTTATTCAACCTCGCAAGGGAGAATTAAACAATCAACACAAAAAACAGTAACGCCCTCAGACGGTTTCGCGAAAGTACGCCGTGAAACTAAAGGAAGGAAAGGTAAAGGTGTTGTTACTATTGCGGGTCTAGGGCTTGATGAAAAAGCGCTAAAAGATCTAGCTAAAAAATTAAAGAAAACCTGTGGCAGTGGTGGTAGTGTCGTTGGAGAAACTATCGAAATCCAAGGCGATAAGCGAGATGAAATTAAAGCCGTTCTCGAAAAAAGCGGCTTTAAAGTTAAGTTTATTGGCGGTTAAAGCCAAATTTCCTTTTCATTAATGTATTGAGAATTATCATGAATCCAAGTGAATTGTCCCTACTAGTTGCTGAGCCTTCAGATCTACAACGAAAAATTATTATCAAAGAATTAAAGCAACAAGGTGTAACGCAAGTATCGGAAGCTAAAAGCGTTAATGAAGCCTATACCAGTGTTGAAAAGCATCATCGTGATTTAATTACCAGTGCAATGTATTATAAAGATGGTACAGCTTTAGAGTTACTGCATAAAGTTAGACAAAACCCTGATATTGCTGACACTCCCTTTATGTTGGTGACCAGTGAACATCGCCGTGAAACACTTGAAGAATTTAAACAATCTGGGGTTATCGCACTATTGCCTAAGCCATTTACCCCTGACCATCTTGCGACAGCGATAAACACCACTATTGATTTACTTTCAACTGATGAGCTAGAGCTAGAGTATTTTGATGTCCATGAAGTAAGAGTACTTTTAGTTGACGATAGTAAACTCGCGCGTAACCATATCAAGCGTGTATTAAACAACTTAGGTTTGTCAAAAGTTTCAGAGGCCGCTGACGGCAATGAAGCAATCGCGTTATTAAAAAGCAATATGTTCGACCTTGTTGTAACTGACTACAACATGCCTGAAGTTGATGGCAGAGAGCTTACTCGTTATATTCGCAACGAGAGTGAACAATCACATTTGCCTATATTAATGGTAACTAGCGAAAGTAATGACACACATTTGGCTAACATTCTAACCGAAGGTGTTACTGCGATGTGCGATAAGCCATTTGAACCTCAAAATGTCAAAAAGATCCTTTATAAAATCTTAGAAGATTAAAGCGAAGGCAGTTTGATTTAATACACTTATAACTTAAGGTTAAACTGTCGTAATTTCATGGCTATTTTGTTATGAGATACTTTAAGTCGTTCAGCAAGTTTTCTAGTGGTTGGGTAATAAGGGTACAAGTCGGAAATTAACTTTTTTTCAAACTGAGCTTGCGCACTTGCCCAACTTTCAATGTCATTATCATTGAGAACATCTCTAACATCTTCAGTCTGTTTTACTTGTGCAAGTGCAACCGCCATATTTTGAGATGTTATGTCGCCGCTTTCATTAAGCGCAACGGCTCGAAACAGAACATTTTGCAACTCTCGAATATTACCAGGCCAAGTATAAGAGGTCAGCAATTGCATCGCCCCTGTCTCTATAATGGGCTTGCTCAGATTCATTTGGTCAGCAGCCATAACAATGAAGTGATTAACCAATAAGTTGATATCTTCAGCTCTATCTCGTAATGGTGGTGAAGTTAAATTAAGTACATTCAGACGATAAAATAAATCTTCTCGAAACTGTTGTTTAGCAATCATGTTAAGCAAATTTTGATGAGTAGCGCTGACAATTCTAACATTGGAATGCAACTCTTTTGTGCCGCCTAGCCGACGATAGGTAAAGTCTTGCAAAAACCTTAGTAACTTAGCCTGTAAATAGGAAGACATTTCCGCAATTTCATCTAAGAACACAGTGCCTCCTTCTGCTAGCTCAAATAAACCTGGTTTACCTCCTTTTTGAGCTCCAGTAAAAGCCCCTGTTGCATAGCCAAATAATTCACTCTCTAATAAATGCTCAGGCAATGCTGCACAATTTACAGCAAGAAATGGTGCTTTCTTCCGATGGCTGGCGTTGTGTAATGCGCGTGCAACAAGCTCTTTACCTGTGCCAGTTTCACCATTAATTAACACCGGTAAATCTAACTCTGCAAATCGGCTTGTTTGCTCTTTAAGTAGCTGAATTCCAGCTGAGCTACCAATAATATGATCTATGCCATGCTCTTCGCGAGTTTGTAAAATTGCAATTTGCCGACCAAGCTGACTTATAGATTTTATCGAAATCACAGCACCAGAACTATTGCCTTGCTCAGTGATAGGTGCGATTTCTGCAATATAACTTTGCCCTGCAATTTCGATTGTTTGAGAGCTAACACGATCAAACAAAGGAAGATCAATTTCAAACTCTAATAATTCGGTTATTTTACGACCTTCTAATCTTGTTGCTCTATTTAATTTATGTTGTTGTCTTAGTAGGCTTTCTCCAGACTTATTCATCGCTATTACACTCGATTCATCGTCAATATCAATGATTGCATCTGGCAAACGATTTAATAACGCTTTTAAGTGACGTTCACGACTTTCTGCCGGCAATAAATCTATTAATTTACAGCTATTAACCCCAGCAATAGTCATCAATGCTTGCTCAATCAGCGAAAAAGCAATTTTTTTATCATCCAAGTGCGCAAAAATACGTTGGGATGTCACTTCCATCGCTTTGATATCGACCTTAAGTGCCGCTAGTGCTGTAAGTATTTCTTGACTAATACCCAGCCTGTCCTCAGAGATAACTTCAATACGCATTTTTAAATTCCACATCAAGATATGTAACAATAATATTACAATGTATTAAAATTATTACAAGCATGATTGCAATAACTTTTGCTGCAATAAACCTTGATTTGCGTTAGTGAATTCAAGAAATACCGTTAAATAACGATATTTCAATCGCAACTGTAATATTTTTATTACGGTTAAATTCCTTAATATTACAAAATCAAATATAAGCAACTGTTTAATATAGACTTTACGGTTTGGCAAAATTATTGCTTGTAGAAGTTATCTACTAAGCTAACCCACTACATTTTGTTTTGGCTAACAATAAGAATAATGTCAAAAAAGAAGGAAAATTATGTCTGACAGCAAGCATATCGAAACGCAAGCAATTCATTCTGGTCGTATTAATGATGAACAATTTGGTTCATTGGCGACACCGCTATATCAAACATCAACGTTTATTTTTGATGATGCACAGCAAGGTGCAGATAGGTTTGCAGGCGAAGCAGATGGTTACATCTATAGCCGCTTAGGAAATCCTACAACACGTCAGTTAGAAATGCGTGTTGCAGCGATGGAAGGCATGGAAGATGCTGCGGCAACGGCAACGGGAATGGGCGCTGTTTCAGGGGCATTATTAGCAAACTTATCTTGTGGTGATCACTTAATTTCTTCTAAAGCAGTTTACGGGTGTTCATTTGCTTTAATGAATCATCAACTGACTCGTTGGGGAATTGAAGTTAGCTTTGTTGATATGGCAAATCCGCAAGAAGTTGCTGCAGCAATAAAACCAAATACTAAAGTGATATTTTTAGAAACCCCAGTAAATCCAAATTTGGAAGTTTACGATCTAGCGGCAATAGGCAAAATTGCTCAACAGCACAATATCATTTCAATTGTTGATAACACCTTCCTAACACCAGTTTTACAACAGCCGAAAAAATACGGTATCGATATTGTTGTACATAGTGCAACTAAATACCTTAACGGCCACGGTGATGTTGTTGCCGGCATTATATGTGGTAGTAATGAAATGATCATGAATATTAAAATGACAGTGCTTAAAGATATAGGTGCGACCATTAGTCCACATGACGCATGGCTTATTATGCGCGGCCTTAAAACCTTACCAATTCGTATGGAACGCCATTGCAGCAATGCACAAAAACTTGCCGAGTTTTTAGAAAATCATGAGAAAGTTTCTCAAGTTTACTACCCAGGTTTAAAAAGCCACTCAGGTAACAGGTTTATTGGTGAGCAAATGAAGGCTGCTGGGGGGGTTATTGCCTTTGAAATTGCAAGTGATCTCGCTGGTGGTAGTGACTTCATAAACAGAATGAAGCTATTCTCTATTGCTGTTAGTTTAGGTGATGCAGAATCGCTGATTCAACACCCTGCTTCAATGACACATTCACCGTATACACAAGAAGAGCGATTAGCAGCTGGCATTAGCGACAGCTTAATTAGGATATCTGTTGGTCTTGAGAATGTTGACGACCTAATAGCTGACTTAGAACAGTCACTATTATTAATTAAAACTGCGAACTTCAATAAAAATGTTGCTTAGTTGATGTGAATTTAAATTAAGCAAAAGCCCATTACTTTATCGTAATGGGCTTTTTAATAATAAATACACCACTAAATTTTATTCTTTAAAATCGTATCCAACTTAGGTAGTACACGCGCCTTTAAATTGCTAAACTCTTCATCAGTATAAGGCGTTAATGCTTGTTGCCCCCAAATAGGTTTTGGCCAACAAGGATCGGTTTTATAGCGAACAATATGATGCAAGTGCAGTTGCGGTACAACATTCCCCAACGCAGCAACATTCATTTTATCACCATTAAACTCTTGCATTAGTACTTCACTCAACATACTAGACTCATTTAATAATTGTTGTTGGTCCTGCCAGTCTAATTGATAAATATCTTGAACATTGTCAACTTTAGGCACTAATATAAACCAAGGGTACGCACTATCATTACACAATAGTAAACGTGATAACGGAAAGTCAGTAATAACAAAGCAATCATTGACTAATTGTGGATGTAAGACAAATTCTTTATTCATACTCATACCTTAATTATAGTTTTCCTATTAACGCTTATTACGACGTCCTCTGCCACGAGCTAGTTTTTTAGCTTCTCTAGCGGCGACTTTATCAGCTTCAACTTTTTCAAAATAAGCCGTTTCCTTAATGATCATTTCTGGTGTTTCAAACGTTATGCCACCAAGTGTCTTATCTCTAATCTCATTAATTAAAATTTCAGAGGCTTTATGAAAATCTATTCGACCGCCACTCTTTACACAGCCTCTGCGTTTACCAAGCGCTTCAATTAATTCAACTTCTTGTTCTGGCAACTCATCAATCTTATAACGCTCTTGTAAACGCTCAGGGTAAGCCTCTAGCAAATATTCAGCAGCAAAGCAGGCAATTTCTTCATGATCAAAAGCCGTATCTTTAACCGCGCTAGTAACAGCTAATCGATAACCACTATTTTGATTGACAATTTTAGGCCACAACATGCCCGGAGTATCGTACAAATACAAACCATCTTCTAAGCGTATTCTTTGTTGGCCTTTGGTAACCGCTGGTTCATTACCAACTTTTGCTTTAGCTTTACCTACAAGCGTATTTAATAAGGTTGATTTACCTACATTAGGAATACCCACAATAACGGCATTTATTTGTTTGCCTGCTTCATCTTTCGATGGTGCCAACTTTCGAATTAAATTAGGAATGGTTTTGGCAACCGACGGCGACTCAGTGGTCAGGGCAATCGCTTTTACATTGTGTTGTGACTCTAAATAGCTCAGCCATAACTCAGTTATTTTAGGGTCAGCTAAATCTGATTTGTTTAAAATTTTTATTAAAGGCTTATCACCACGAATTTCCGTGATCATTGGGTTTTCGCTACTAAAAGGCAAGCGAGCATCACAAACTTCAATCACCACATCAATTTGCGGTAATATTTCTTTAATCTCTTTTTGGGCCTTATGCATGTGCCCTGGAAACCAATTAATCGCCATAACATTTCTTTCGATAAATAAAAGAGATCTTACCACTGATAAAAATGAAAAGCTGCCAAATTACCCGAAGTTTTAACGATTTACTAATGAAACAAAGAGCCGATTTATTAATTTATAGATCTGAATTAGCAAGAAAAGAGTAAGGTAAAGAGCCATTTTTTAATAAAAAATAATGTAGTGGAGCATAGATAACCTGGCACAAGCTTTTGACGTGCAAGGATGCAGTAATTAAGCGAAGTTCGATGCGTTTAAGTTGTCACATCTAAATACTGCTGTGACAACGAACGCATGACCAACATGTGTGTTGGCCGGCTGAGCAATGCAAGAGCAATTGTCGAGGATTTAGGTGGCCCGACAGCGCTATTTCATTAGACATAAGTTTATTCTTTTTGATAGCAAAAAG